>NZ_JBFAPV010000024.1:0-94468 GCF_040676925.1 Nonomuraea sp. NPDC049486 | reverse complement strand
ATTGCCGTTGCTCAGCTTCTCCCGGGAGCGTTCGCGGGTCGCCAGCACCAGCGCGATCTGCCGCTCCCCGGTGCCCGTGCCGGTGGAGGTGATCGTGTACTCGTAGCGGGTGGAGTCGACCTCGGTGTAGGCGCGCGGGCTGAGCGCGGTCATCGTCCACGACTGCTCCTGCAGCACCTGGCCCTGCAGCAGCGGGGCGTCGGTGATGGTGTTGCCGTCGAAGTCGGTGACGCTCTGCCCGGTGCCGCCCAGGAAGGTACGGGTGTCGACCGTGTAGCCGGCCGGGTCGCTGCCCGAGCCGGTGATGGTGCGCACCTGGCCGTAGCCGCGCCATTCGGACTTGTCCGGCGCCTGGCCGGGCTCGGCGAACTGGTCCGGGTCGATCCAGCGGGGCCCGCCGAGGAACTCGTACTGGTGGACCACGTCCGGCGAGCCGGCCACCATGTCGCGCTCGACCACCTTGGTGGCCAGCTGTTTGAAGAACCGGCTCCACGTCTCGTAGCCCTGGTCGGGGTCGCTGCCCATGTCGACCTGGTAGCAGTCGCCGACCTTGTCGGTCAGGTAGTTGCCGCCGACGCGGCCCTTGCCGCCTCCGCACGGGTCGGCCTGGCCGTAGGTGACCTCAATGCGGCCGCCCATGCCGTTGCCGATGGCGGCGATGCGCGGCACCATCCGCCAGGACAGGAAGTCGGTCCAGTCCGACCAGTTGTCGTAGTCCATCTTCCCGGCCAGCATCACCGCGTCGAAGTCCAGCGGCGGCAGCATCACCTCGGGCTCGGTGGCCATGCCGGTCTGCTGCACGGTGTCCAGCCACATCACCTGGTCATAAGCCCAGGCGAAGTCGGTGCGCTGGTAGATCCACTCGTGGGTGAGGTCGAGCCGGTCCACCGGGTCCCACTCGCCGGTGCTCGGGTTGCGCGACTCGGTCTGCACCGTGGTGAGCTTGCGGGTGGAGTAGAACGCGATCGCGTCGTTGGTACAGGTGGCGGGGTTGTCGCAGTGCAGGTCGGTGGGCACGTCCTCACCGTCGCGCGCCGCCGTGGTGAACACCGTGCGGGCGGTCGGCTGGCTGCCGGCCACCTGCGTGTTGTGCCCCCACACCACCTGCGACAGGAACCCGCCCCGGTCATACGGCAGCACCCGGTAGGTCTCGTGCCCGCAGGAGGGCAGGCAGAAGTAGTTGGTCTCGCGGGTGTAGGAGTAGTCGATGACGTTCTCGTTGCGGTCGATCTCCTGGTCCAGGTTCCACCGCCACACGCCGGTGCAGGTGGGCGGGATCTCGTCGTAGTAGTAGCGCTCGTAGCACGGCTCGTCCGCCACCACGTACGGGTCGTGCTCGTTGCCGATGTACGGGGTCTGCCACTGGGCGTCGCGGTTGTGGCCGAACCGCCACACCTGCCCGTCCTGGTCGATGATCTTCCAGTACGGCTGCCCGTCCGCGCCGCCGGCGACCTGCTCGACCTTCCAGCCGAAGTCCGGCACCGTCTTCCACGCGCCGGTGTCGCGGTCCTGCACGATCGAGGCCGAGCGGCCTCCGGCCGAGAGCACCAGCTCTGACTGGGTCTGGTCGTTGGTGGCCGGGTCCCCGTCATTCTGGTCGGGTGACTCCCAGCACAGCGCCCCGCCGCCGATCCCGAGCTCCTCGGCCCACCAGATCAGCTCGCCGGAGTTGTCGTCGAACCAGTTGTCCACATAACAGCGGCGGTAGCGGCGCTCGATGAACCCGGCGTTCAGGTCCCAGCCCACGCCGACCACGCCGGACTGGTTGTTGGTCCACCGGCCCTGCCCGTCCACCGACGAGGCGTCGTACTGCAGCGACAGGTCCGGCCCGTTCCCGGCCGGGGAGGGCGCCTCGGGGAGCGGCACGTCGTAGTCGAACCCGCCGCCGGAGGTGCCCGCCTGCCAGGTGCCGGACGGCTTCAGGTCGGTGGCGCCCCAGTTGCCGTCCGGTCCGGTCAGCCCGGCCGCCAGCAGATACACCGACCCAGCGGCCAGCTGTGCCTCCAGTGCTGCAGTCCTGGCCTTGGCCGCCGCCTGCTTGTCCTTGCCCGTCACAGGCTCGGCGACGGCCGGGGCAGCGTCCGCCGGTGCTGCGTCGACTTCGGCGGTCAGCGTGCCGGCCTGGACGTCGTTGACCGCCTGCACGACCTGCGGCCGGGTCACGCACGAGCGCGGCCGCGGCTCCTCCAGCACGCACACCGGCAGCCGGACGAGCTGGAGGCGGCTGGCGAAGTTGCCGCCGTAGGCGTCACGGAAGGCAGCGTAGGAGAACTCCGCCCGGACCTGGCCCGCCGCCTTTTCGCCGTCGGCGCGGATGATCCGGGCGGCCAGGCCGACGCCGCCCAGCTTGCGCACCGTTTCCGGTGCCAGCGTCTCAATCTTGACCCGGTCCGGCCCGGTTCCCTTGACCTGGCCGAGTCGTACCGACAGCTTCTCGGCCGCCGCCTCCCCGGCTTGGGGCAGGTCCACCTCGGCCGTGCCCGCCTGGGGCCAGACCGGCTTTTCACGCGACACCTCGGGCACGGACTCTTCGGCGCCCTTGGCCGCCTTCTTGCCGGGCACGTCACGCCCTCGCACCGACTGTTCCGGATCAGGTTCGGCTGCGGCTGCCTGCGGGATGAGCACGTCCGGCACGCCGATGCTGGAGATCAGTACCAAGCAGGCCAGGCCGATGAGCAGCGCTGCGAACCATGCGCGCATGTCGGATCCCTTCGAGGGCACGCTGACGCAGACCCCGGCAAAGAGGCCTTTATGCGCCATAAAGCAGCAATAAGACGATCACTGGGAATGTGATCGACTCACGAAGATCGGTCAACAGCGGGAGTGTCGCTTACCCGACACGCTCAGTCAGGGGTCGCGGGCTGACGAGGGTCATGGATGCTGGTCAACCGTGAAGTTGCGGATACGACATACCAGCAGGTGTGAGATGGGTCACAGAACGGTTTCGGGCACCGCTTACCGCAAATAGGCGCAATCCGAGTGATCCGCTAGGAAAGAAAGGCCGATTTGTCCCGGTGGTCACGTGCCTTTCGGCTATTCGGTGCGTGTTCCGGTGGGATCCGGAAAGTGGTGATGTGACCCGGCTGCCCAAGCACCGGAGGACGCGCTGGACGGCGGAGTCGGCATAGTGGGCGTGGTCCTTCACGGTACGGACGCGGGGACGGGCACATCCCGCCTGGTCGCGGACTCTATAGCAGGCCTAGCTCAGTGATGGTGCGGTCGACGATGTCAACGTCGTCGCGTGGGGGGCCGTCCGGTTGGTGGTGTTGGCTGCAAGGTCGCATGCGGGTCTGCAGGCGCTCGGCGGTGCTGGGGCGGAGCCGGTCGAGGTAGTAGGCGGCTTCGCCGGAGGTGGCGCCGTCCCAGGTGTAGGCGGTGCGCCAGGCGCAGTACAGCATGGACAGCTCTTCGATGACGTCCCAGTGGCGGGGCCAGCAGCTCAGGATGGCTCGGGGGGCGTCGGGCCAGGCGAACAGCACGTCACGGACCCAGTCGGCCAGTTCGGCCAGGCGTTCGGCCTTCTCCTGATGCGACATCCGGGGCCAGCACCAGGGGCGCGGAGCTCCCCCGGGCGGCTTGCCGCTGGAGCGCTCGGATCGGCTGGGGGACGTGTTCAGTTGGGCGACGGTGTGGGCGAGTTCTTCCAGCTCGGCGGCCAGGCCAGTGATGATCTCCGGCTGGGCGTCGTCTCCGCCGTCATTGCGGCTGCCGGTCACTGTCGGTGGTCGTCCGGTTCGTCGTCGCGGACGTGCCACGGCCGAGCCAGACGGGGGCGGCGGCTCATAGTGGCCGGGGGTTGAGAAAGCTGGCAAGCGGTGGAGGTGAGCGCCGACGGTTTCAGGGCCGGCAGCGGCACCTGACCCTTCTTGCGCCAGCGCTTGTAGTCGGCACGCTTCCAGATCTGCTCGATACGGACGATGGTCGGAGTGGCGTTGCGGCGCAGGACCAGAGCCCGCCAGGTCGGCAGCCGGCGAGCCTGCTCAGGCGGCAGCACGGGCACGTTCTCCCAGCGGCGGGTGTGCAGCCGCCGGCCCGACTCGTCGATCGATGTCTCCCAGTACGGCATCGCGATCTCGCCGCACAGCTCCGACATCGTCTTGAGGTCTTCGGGGTCGGAGGTGGCGCCGAACAGCATCTTGGCCTTGGCGTTGTTCCAGATGGTTCGGGCTCCCTCAGGCCCCCACCGTTGGCGGAACTGCGCCTGGGATTGGCCCGCGACGATGAAAACCAGGCCGGAGCCGGCGGCGGTGGCCAGCCAGCCGGGCAGCCGGGGGATCGGACACACCTCCGGCGCCTCGTCCAGCACGAACAGCACCGGCGGGTCCATCCGGCGTCCGGGGCGGCGGGAGGCAAGCGCGCGGGCGTGGTGGTGGAGTTCGGCGACCAGGGTGGTGAACAGCACGGGGATGGCTGGGGTGACGTCGTCGCCGGCGATCAGGTACAGGGTTTCCCGGCGGCGCAGCAGCTCGTCGAGGTCGAGCCCTTCGCCGGGAGCGGGGCAGATCATGTGGGCGATGGCCGGGTCGTCCATGCAGCGCAGCACCTGGCGGAGGGTGAGGAAGATGCTGTCGCGCGTACGGACGTGCAGGGTGTGATAGCGGCGCACCAGGGCGGCGGCGCGGTCGGTGTCGAGCCCAGGCCGGGGGCGGGTGAGGATCTTCAGCGGTGTGGGGTCCTCGTCCAGCGCCCAGGCGTAGACCTGTTCCATCGTCAGCCGTTCGAGGGCAGCGGCGTGCATGAGCGAGGCCAGCACCATCGCGGCCTGGTTGGTCCAGAACCCCTCGTCGGACACGCCGCCGGTCTCCGCCGCGGCGACCATGTGCGCGGCTCGCCGGATCGCGGTGGCCTGGTCGTGGCAGCCGTCCACGGGGGACCACCGGACGGTGGAGGCCCAGGTGCCGAACCGGTCAGGGTTGAACAGGTGGACGCGACGGCGCTCGCCGCGCAGCCCGGCGGTCAGGCCGACAATGTCGTCACGGATGCTGGTGACGATCACCGCGCCCGGTGCGTCCAGGATGCGCCCGGCCAGGTGAGCGGTCTTACCCTCCTTCTGCGGAGCCAGACACAGCAGGCCGTCCTCGAAGGTGGCGTACGTACGCATGCGGAAGATCCAGCCCTGCGCCCAGCCGAGGAACAGGGCGATCTCGCTGTGCGCGAGCAATCGCCGCCGCCACCAGCTCCGCACCGACGGGCGCGCGTGGCGGGCGACCTTGCGAGCGGAGGGCAGCCCGTAGTGCAGGTAAAGCTCCAGACGGCGAGCGAAGCCCGCGCCCGGATACATCCGCAGACGCAGCCGCCACCACAACGCCAACCCTTGGCGGCGACGCGGATTACGCAGGCGGTGGACGGCTACGGCGGCCACCGAAGCGGCCATCAGGGCAGCGACCGCAGCGACGAGCACGCCCGTGTGCGGGAACTGCGGCCAGCCGTTACCGGCCAACCCCGTGGTCATCGGCGTCCCCGGGGAGGTCCGTCGTGGCATTCGGCCCAGGTCAGACAGGTCGGAGCGAGCAGTGTGCCCGGTGGTTCCTCCGGCCCGCCGCGCCGGGATGCACGGGTGGGGGCTGTGCGGGTGGGTGCGGCACGTGCCGCCTTGGTGACGGTCACGGCGGGCCTGCTGGATGCCCGCCTGCTGGGCTTTTTGGCCGACGAGGTGGGGGATGGGCGGGGCTTGGTGGAGGCGGTCCGGCGGGGGGACACCGAGGTGCGTGTCGCGCTGACGGTCGGGCTGGGGCTGGGCTCGGCAGTGGTCGGTGGGTGGCGGGTGGGCGGGGTGCGTTGCGCGTACGAGAAAGGCTCGTCGGGTTCGGTGGTGTGCTGTCCCAGGGGGGCGAGGGCCAGCCAGGTGCCGAGGCCGATGGCGGCGGCCAGGGTGCACATTAGAGGCATGAGCTTGCGCCAGTCGGTGCGGGCCGGCTCGAACTCGTCCTCGTCCTCTGTGGCAGGTGCGGGTGGTGGGTGGTGCAGGCGGCGTGTGTTGATCGGCGTGAGAGGCGCGTCCGGTTTCCCGCCGTCCGCAGACGAGTCCCGCCTGTCCGGGCCGAGTTCGACGGGGTATCCGGCGCCGACGTCAGCGAACGCGGCCGGGCCTTCGTCGCCGTCGAAGCGGCCGTCGGGCAGGTTCGGAGGGTCGGACGGCATGAGGTGTCGCACCCTTTCGACGTGGTTCACACGAGGATGAAGATCTCGCCGGCTGCCTTGCTGAGGGCGGCGATGTCCTGCCGGATGCCGAGCTCGGTTGAGCGCGGGTCGAACACCACCGAGAGCCGCTCGCGCAGTTGCTGGCGGATCAGCTGCGACCACAGGCGGTTGCTCGCCAGGTCGGCGTCGAGCAGCCGGTAGGTGCGGCCGCCGTCGACGGCGTGGTGCCCCCACAGCGTCACCGTGGGTACGCCCAGTCCGATGACGGTGCCGATGCGGGCGTTGATCTGGGCCGTGGCCTGGGCGTCGTCCCAGGGGGCAGCGGTGCCGCTGTGGGCCAGGCCGTACTCGCGCGAGCTGATCTGGGCCAGCGTGTCCCAGTCGAGGGCCTTGATGCTCAGCCATTGGGCGCGGGTGGCGATCGCGGGTGTGATGGGCTGCTGCTTGCCGGTCTTCGGGTCGTGCAGCTGATGCTGGTGGTAGGCGGAGGCGAACAGCCCGTTGGAGACGTACACCTGCTCGACGGCGCTCGCCTTGATGTAGCGCTCGACGAGTTCCTTGGTGGCCAGCGGTGCCTTGTCCCGCATGGCCGCGACGCAGGCGGTGGCCGCGCCGCAGCCCAGCTCGGGCACCACCACGCCGATCGCGAGCCGCTTACCGGGCACGGCCTGGCGCAAGACTGCAACGGTGTGGCTGAGAAAGGCCTCGACGTCGTCCGCGCTCGTGAACCCGCTGTAGGCGAGGTTGTCGGCGAACTTGACGCCGATCACGCCAGGCTGACGGGCGTCCTCGGCGAGCGCGTCCAGAGCTGTCCGGAATCGCGTGGCGCCGGCGAGATAGTCGTCCGCAAGGTCACTCTCCACCCAGATGCGCAGCCCGGCCGCCCGTGCGGCCTTGATCGCGGCGGTGCCCGGCTGGTCTGTCGCCGCAGGGCTCGCAGTGGCGTCGGGCGACAGGCTCTCGACGGGAGTGGCCGTCGGTGTGGGGGCCGAGGTCGAACTCGTCGTGGCCGATCGGCGAGGGCTGGGACGCACCGTGGCGGAGGCGGTGGGGGACAGCGGCTCGGCGGCCTCCAGGTTGGCGCCGCCGTCGGCGGCCCAGAACGCGGCGACCTCGGCGGCGTCTTGCGGTGGGGTCAGCCAATGGCAGACCACATGGGTCGGAGTATCAGCAGGCAGCAGGTCCCGGCAGGAATCGCCACGCTGTACGTCCATGGCCTGCTCGGCGCCGGGATCCGCTGGGCTGTTGCCGGGGATCATGCCGGGGTCGGCCCTGGCCAGGAGCGGCATGCACACAACGAGCGCCAGCACGCTGCCGGCCACGGTGAACTGCGCTTCTCGCCGGGTGATGCCGGAGAAGAACTGTCTCATCTGGGATGCTCCAGGGAGGGCGTTCGAAGAGGGTCAGCCGTGGGGGCAGTTCGACCAGTGGCCCTGGCCGTCGCCGACGTGGTTGCCGGTGGGTATCCAGATGCCCTTGTCAGCCGCGATGGTCCAGCTCACGTGGACCGTGGCCGTACCGCTCGCGGTGGTGGTGCCGGCCGAGATTCTGCCGTCGCCGGTGTTGGTGGCGCGCCAGGTGAGCGTGATCGTCCCTGCGCCTCTCGACGAGGAGCAGCCCGGCTTGGCCTGTGGCGCGCTGACGATGAAGCGCGTTCCGTCGACCACCATGCCGTCGCTGGCGGAGGCCGACACCACGCGGCCGCTGCCCGGAGAGAACTCGATGGTAAACGAGCCCGTCCGCGCCGCGCCCAGGCTGATGCCGGTCGGAAAGACCCGCGCGGATGGCGCGGCGGGCTTGGGCAACCGGCGACTGCTCGTGGTGGTGGCGCGACCTGTCGGGTCCTGCCCACCGGTACGCCCGGTTGCCTGATCCGGATCGGCCGTACGGGTGACGGCGGGGCTGGGCTTGGCACTGGCGCGATCGTCCGAAGGAGACCCGGTGCGGTGGGGTACGGGCGCGGACGTCGCCACAAGGGGCGGCTCTTCGACCGCCGGTTCGAACGGCGGATGCGTGGCGATCAGGGTAATCGTCTCAGCCGCAGGAACCGAGGTTGGTGCCTGGCGGGCTGAGTGCAGTCCCGACCAGGCCATGCCGATAAGCGACACACCCGCGACCACCCCGACGACCATCATGCAGACCCGCAGCGTCGGCACCACAGGACGCAAGGACAGGCGGGCCTCGGGATCGGCCTCGTCCGGGCGCCGCCGCCAGAACTCCTCCACATGCTCGCTGCCTTGCTCCCAGTTCCGAAACGGCCGGTCGTCGGCCGCAGCCGGGAGCCGGATGCTGGGCGTGTGCCGAGCGTCGGGCAGGAGCGATGGCTGAACCGGAAACCCGTCCGCACGCCACAGCGCTTCCTTTTCGCCGAGCGGCTCGGCCAGGAGCAGCTCATCGGTCAACGTGTCCGGCGCGGCCAGGATCGGCGCGTCTCGGGCCAGGTCAGCCCCGGCGGCGTTCACCGCAAGCCATGCCTCCACATGCTCGCGTGCCTCGGCTACAAGGGCCTCAATCTGGACCGCGCCGACGTCGAAGATCAAGGCGATCTCGAAGTCAGACAGCTCATGCCGTACGGCCAGATCGAGCACCTCGCGTTGGCCTGGTGACAGCTCGGCCAACGCCTCACCGAGCGGCCCGTCCTGGTCCAGGTGCGACGCAGATCCCTCTTGGGCGGCCAAGGTACGGTGCGCACGAGCCAGCCCGTACAGCCAGGCGCGCAGGTGCTCATCGTCGACCACGCGCTCCGCGTGCAAGCAGGCCGACACCAGCGTGCCGGCCAGGGCGAGCCCGGCCTCGCCGGAGCTCAGCACGGTTCGCAGGTAGTCGTACAGCCGGTCGCCGTAGCGGTGCCGCAGGTCCTCGATGACCTCGCGGGCGTCGTCCGATAGCGAGTGCCACATCGGCTCTCCTGGAATGAAAGGGGTACCGGCCGGCTTCGCGATGACCGGGACGGTGATCGCACGCCGTTCATCCATGACCTGCCAGCGGACGGGGCGCCGCCGTATACAGGTCGGTGGCGAGCTTGATCAGGTCGATCTTGTGGCCGTGCTCGTCAATCGCCCAGCGTCCGGGGTCGTGGGTGTGCAGGTTCAGCCGGATGGCGCCGGAGGTGTCCCGGACCCAGAGCCGACCCAGCGGGTAGAGCCCGACCAGAGGGAAGCGGGCGTTGGGCATTTCGGCGCGTAAGGCGCGGGCCAAGGCGCTGGAGCGCTGCTGGATCTTGGTCTCGTAGACGTTCTCCACCGCGATCGCCAGCCGCGGAGCGTGCGGCGTGGAGACGGCGGCGCGCAGCTGGGCGGCGACGTAGCTGACCTCGGCCAGCTCGACCGGGGTCGTGGGCGGGGCGACCTGCACGAGCAGCCGCCAGAGCCGGTCCTGGGCCGCGACGAGGTCGACCAGCTCCGCGGTCGACGGGACCCGGCCACAGCTCAGGGCGTGCCGCAGGTAGGCGCCGACGCTTTCGAGCTCGGCCGAGCCCTCCACCCGCACCGGTCGCTCCCTGGGTGCGCAGGTAAGGGCGGCTCGCCAGCTTTCGGAGTGCAGGCCGACCAGACGGGGATGGCGGGCGGCGACCGCCTCGCACCACTCCAGCAGCAGCCCTGCCGGGACTTCACCGTGCTGCGCGGCCTGCAGCAAGGTCAGGGTGGTGGCGGCATCCGGCACATCTAGCACCACCCGGACCGGAACATCGGGCGGGACACGTGACAGCACACCCGCGCCCACGGCCGGCAGTCGGGCCGCGGTCTCGGCCTCGGAGACCGTCAGGTCGTCGTCCAGCCGCAGCCCCACGACCGGTTCGCCGACCTGATCGCGGCGCAGCGAGGTGATGGGGACGCTGCGGCCGCTTTCGGTGACCAGCCGGGCGGCGCGGGTGCTGAAGTGGCATCCGCCCGAGATGACGGTCACCTCGTGCAGATCGTCCACTCTCGAGTCGGCGGGCGGGGTGCCGCCGATGAACACGTGGTGGACGGCATCGCGCAGGCGGAGACCGCTGTAGGCGGTCACGGTCTCGTGGCCGGGGCGCAGGTCGCGCTCGCACACGACGTCGGCCACCGGCACGTGGGTGTTCCACAGGTAGCTGAGCAGCTCCCGCTGGCGGCGGGCGGCCCGCTCGGCTGCTCGGTGCAGTGGATGCGGAGCGCCGTCGGCGGGTGCTTGCCACCAGCCGCCCGTCAGAGGGTGCGGTGGAAGCACTTCGGGGGCGAGATCGATCTGGCTCAGTCGGGCCGCGGACGACGTACCGAGCTGATCCAGCACGTAGAAGGTCGTCATGAAGCCTCCTTCCAGGAACTGGTGTTGGGCAGCCGCACCGAGGCGATGCGTGCGTCGAGCAGCAGCGGCCCGAGGCGTGGCCCTGCCATCCAGTCGCGAACCGCCTTCAGATCCCGGCCCTGCCGGACGACGGTCGCCGCGCACCCATGGCCGGCCGCGAGCGCCGCCAGGTCGACCAGCCCGTACGGGCCGTTGTCGCTGGTGTTGTAGACGACGATCAGCAGGGGCAGCGCGAGCCGCACCGCGGTCTCCAATTCGGCGGCTGCTCTCAGCGCGCCGGTGTCGCCGAGCGCCGCCAGAGTCAGCCGGTCCGGGTTGGCCAGCGCCGCCCCGATGCCGCCGGCCAGGGCGAGCCCGGCTTCCTCGAATGCTTGCCAGGAGCAGAACCCCTGCGCGTCCGGGATCCGCAGCAGGCTGATCGGGTGGCTCATGAAGTCGCCGCGGTCGACGACGAGCGTCCGCTCCTCGGGCAGCAGCGCGTCCAGCAGTTGCGACAGCGTCCGGGGATCGATGCGGCCGTCGAGGTGGATCGGCTGGTAGCCGACGTCGTGCCAGCTGGACTGCTCGTTGATGCGGCGGCGGATCTCTTCGGTGCGGTAGCCCGTACGGGAGCGTGGCAGCCTTTCCAGCAGGGCGCGGGCCGTGGCCCCGACGTCGCCGACCACGCCGAGGTCGATGGTGCGATGGACGCCGAGCATGCTTGGGTCGAGGTCGACCTGCGTCACGTGGGCTCGGGATGCGATGAGCGCGCCGCGGCGGGTGGTCCGCTCGTGCAGCGAGCACCCCCAGCCGATCAGGACGTCGGCATCGTTGATCAGGTCGGCGACCGCCGGAGTGGACCAGTCGCCGGCAATCCCGAGATTCCACGGGCTGGAGGCGAACAAGCCGTGCGCCGCGGCGGATGTGGTGAGCAGTGCACCCGCGCGCTGGGCCAGTTCCTCAAGCTCCCGCCCGGCGTGCCGGGCGCCGCGCCCGGCGATGAACACCGGCCGGCACGCGGCGGCCAGCCGGTCCGCCAGGCGCGCGACCGTCTCGGCATCCGGCACCCGAAGTGCAGGAGCTCGCAGGTCGCCGAGCGAGGCCAGCAGGTCGTCCGGCGGAGGCGGGCAGGAGGCCGCCAGCACCTCCCGCGCCAATGTCAGCACCAGCGGGCGGCGCTGCGCGCGCGCCGCGTGCAGGGCCCAGGCGACGACGCTGACCGTCTCGGCCGCGTCGATGACCGGTTCGATGAGCGCCCCGGCGGCGGTCAGCAACGCCGCCTGTCGTGCCATGCCGCTGTGGCCGCCGGTCCTTTCACACGCGAGGACCAGCAGGGGCGTACGGTTGTGGGCCGCTTCCAGGATGCCGGTGATGGCACTGGTCAGAACCGACCCCTGCGAGATGGCCAGCACCGCGGGCTCGTCGCTGGTCCGCGTGTAGGCCTCGGCCATGGTCGTCGCCCCGCTCGGGTGCCGGGCGGCGACCACCCGCATGCCATGCGCGGTCAGGGCAGGAGTGAGCGGGCAGTCGCCCGCGGCCACGCCGAAGACGATCCGGACCCCGAGCGCTGCCAGCACCCGGCCGACCGTCTCGGCGACCGGGATCACCGCAGCTCCCCGGATACACGGGCGCGCGTCACCACATGAGAGATGAACATGAGAAAGTGCCTCTCGCGTCAGGCCAGCGGGTTGATCAAGGAAGGCGCCACGCGGCCGCTCAGCGTTCGGATCACCTCACGGGTGGCTTCCACCCGGGCGCAGTGCCAGGCCATGTAGGTCAGCGCGGCCCGGTGGTCTTCGGCGTTGAAGGCGGCGATCGCGTCGCCGAGGACGAAGGGCTTGATGTCGTTGCTGAAGGCGTCGACGGCGGTCGCCTGGATGCCGATATGGGCATAGACGCCGCCGATCAGCAGCTGGTCCCGGCCGGAGTTGCGCATCAGGTGAGCCAGCGGGCTGCGTACCAGGGCGCTGTAGCGGTGCTTGGCCAGCAGGATCTCGCTGGGCTCCGGCATGAGCGGGGCGCAGATGTCGGTGTCCGACCTGGAATCGGTCAGGCCGGGACCCCACAGATCCGCCAGCAGCCCGCGGTCGGCGGGGTCTTGAGAGCCTGGCTGGGCGGTGTAGACGACGGGCACTCCTAGCTCGGCGCAGCGCCGCCGGATGGACAGCAGGTTGGACAGCACGTCGGCGATGGGGGAAGCGTCCATCTCGTAGGGCCGCAGGAAGTAGTGCTGCATGTCGTGGATGAGCAGCACGGCGCGGTCCGCCTCGAACGTCCAGTTCAGCCGGTTGCCGGGCAGGGTGGGCAGCATGTAGGGGGCAATGGCAGGGATCGCCACGACAGCTCCTTTTCAGTTCGGGTTCACAGGTCGGTGTGGACGCGCAGTGCGCGCAGCAGAGTGGAGAACTTCGCGCTGGTCTCGGCGAGCTCGGCTTCCGCCTCGGAGCCGACGACGATGCCCGCTCCCGCGTACAGGCGCAGCGTGTCGCCCGACAGGACGCCGCAGCGCAACGCCAGCGCCCACTCGCCGTCACCGGCCGCGTCCTGCCAGCCGACCAGGCCGGCGTAGAAGCCGCGGTCGACGGGCTCCAGAGCGCCGATGACCTCGCGGGCCAGGTTCTCGGGAGTGCCGCACACCGCCGGAGTTGGATGCAGGGCGGCGGCCAGCGTCAGGCTGCACGTGCCCGGATCGCGTAGTCGCCCGGTGATCGGCGTGCTCAGGTGCCACATGGTGGACGTGGCGGTGAGCTCCGGCCGGGCCGGGACGTACAGGTGCTCGCAGAACGGCGCGAGCGCCCGGGCGACGGCGTCGACCACCAGCCGGTGCTCGTGCAGGTCCTTGGCCGAGCCCTGCAGGGCCAGCGCGCGGGCCTGATCGACGGTCGGATCGAAACTACGCGGCGCCGAGCCGGCCATCGGGGTGGTGGCGACGGTCCGGCCGTGGCGGGAGACGAGTAACTCGGGGCTGGCGCCGATCAGCCAGGTGTCCTCACCGGTCGGTGCGGCGTACACGTACCGCGCGTTGGGGCCCGGTAGGTGGGCGAGCAGCTCCTTTACCGAGAGCGGGCGGTCCGCCTCCAGGACCATGGTGCGAGCCAGGACCACCTTGTGCAGCGGCCCGGCTTTGATCATCTCCTGGGCCTGCCGCACCGCCGCCAGGTAGGCAGCCGGTTCGGGTTCGGCCTTGAGCGTCCAGGACGGGTGGCGGCAGCCGAAGCAGTACGGAGCGAGCAGCGGATCTGCCCAGCGGGGAGCGCTGCACAGCGCCAGGCGGGAGGACTCGGCGTCGAAGGCGATCAGTCCGGCAGCGGCCATGCCGGGCTGGTGCAGGGCGGTGGCGACCTGGCTGGCCAGCGCCGTCAGCGGGCCGGTCAGCGGCGCCTGCTCATCGTTGTCGTCGGCCAGCAGCAGATGGGCTGGAGTGCTCATCACCAAAGTGGACGGGGTGATGTCGATCGACAGAGGTACGGGGGCGTCGCCGGGCACCGGAGTGCGCATGGGGATCAGTGGCGGCGTGGACACGGTCACGGTGGAGGTTCCTCTCGAAAGGGAAGGCGGAGGGCGTCACCCGGTCAGGCTCGCGCCGCCGTCGATGACGAGGTCCTGCATGGTGATGTGGCGGGCCTGCTCGGAGGCAAGCCAGAGCACGGCCTCGGAGATGTCGGCCGGTTGCGCGACGCGGCCCAGGGGGATGCCCAGCCGGAATCGGTCAGGGTCGCCCGCGATCGCCTGGTCGGCGCTGGTGAGCGCGGACAGCATGGCCGTGTCGGTTGATCCGGGCGAGATGCTGTTGCAGCGGATGCCGGCGTGAGCCAGTTCCAGCGCGAGGTGCCGGGTGAAGGCGACGATGGCAGCCTTGGACGCGCCGTAGGCGGCCAAGCCGATGCGCGGCACGTGGCCGGCGTTGGAGGCGATGTTGACGATCGTGCCTTGGCGGCGTCGCACCATCGGCTCGGCCACCGCTCGGCAGATCCGGATCGTGCCGAGGGTGTTGACCTCGAACAGCTCGCACAGGTCGTGCTCGCTCAGCTGTACCAGCGGGCCGTGGCGGAGCACGCCGGCGACGTTGACCACGATGGCCAGCGGGCCGAGCTCTTGCTCGATGGATCGGACCGCGGCTTCGACCGTGTACGGGTCCCGTACGTCGCACGGGAAGGCCGTTACGTGCGGGAGGTCCTGTAGCGGGCCGTACTGAACGTCCAGCGCGCCGACCTGGGCACCGGCGGCGGCGAGCCGGGCGCAGATCGCTGCGCCGATACCCTGCGCGGCTCCGGTCACCAGCGCGACGCGGCCGGTGATTCCCGCGACATGCTCGGTCATTCCGTCCCGCCCTCACCGTTGAGCGCCGCGTCGATGGCGGTGATGGCGTTCTGGCAGACGTTGCGGACGTGGTGCAGTCGGCACAGCCGGTCGGCGGACGCCACGTTGAGCACGGGGATGCGCGCGGTGGTCACCTCGATGGGCGCATCGGAGGCGGGGCGGGGGAGAGGAAAGGCCAGCAAGTCGCCGGGGTGTCGGCGGGAGGGCATGTGGTTCTCCTATGAGTGAAGGGACAACGAGTACGCAGGGCGGACGCCGGAGGTCAGCCGGGACAGCTCGTAGTCGGCTTCGCTGCGCACCTGGACGAGGGCGGCGCGCAGTTCGGCCAGCAGCCGGTGCAACTCCTGCACCTCCTGTTCGGCTGGGATGCGCCTCGTGTTCTCCCGGGAATGGGCTCCTCGGGCGGCGCGCAGCGCGGTGAAGACGGCGGCGGCCGCCAGGAGCGAGGCGATGGCGATGACAGCGACGAGCACCGCGGTGAAACCGGCGCGCGGGCCGGAAAGTACGGGCTGTTCCAGCAAGATGGACGAGCCCGCGACTCCCAGCGCCCCGCCGACCATGCGAGCTGCGGTCACAGCACCGGCCGCCGTGGCGAACTGCTGTGGTTCGGTCGTCAGAGTGCCCGCCGTGAAGGTGCCGGTGGCCAGCGCGCCGATCCCGGCGCCGATGGTCGCCAGTGCGAGCACCATCCCGGCCGACAGCTCGCCGATGCCCAGCAACAGCGTGCACCCGGCCACCACGGCGATCGCCCCTGTATAGATCACCGCAGTGGTGCCGCACCGCTGACCCAGCCGGCCGGCCAGTGGCGCGGCGACGAGGACCGTCAGCGAGATCGAGATCAGCCACCAGCCCGCTTCCGCGACCTCCAGCTCGTGGATCTGCTGCAGGTACAGCGGAGTCATCACCAGGACCGTGTACTGCACCGCCCCGAACAGCGCGGATGCGATCGTGCTTGCGGCCATCTTCGGACGGCGCCGAAGCGAGTGCCCGTCTCCAGCGGGGCGAAGCGAGATCGCCAGCTTGACGGCCGCCGCCGCGATGGCGACCGCCATGCAGCCCACGGTCTGCGGCGAGGTCCAGCCCCATTCGCCGCCGTGCCAGATGGCCAGCACCGCCGCCGCGATCCCGGCGGCGGGCACGAGCGTGTCCGCCACCTCGGGCCGGGCCGTCCGCGTCTGGTTGTTCGGCAGCAGGGGGACGACCGCAAGGAGCAGGATCGCCAGCCCCGCACTGCACAGGTAGGCGACCCGCCAGCCGTGAGCGGCGATCAGCACACCGCCACCAGCCTGTGCCACCGTGACGCCCAGTCCGGAGCAGCCACTCCAGATCGCCAGTGCACCACGGCGGCGGGCAGGAGGTATTTCGCCCAGCAGCAGCGCGAGCGAGGTCGGCAACATCATCGCCGCACCGATCCCCTGGAGTAGCCGTCCGCCCAGCAGCAGGGGCCAGTTTCCTGCCCACGCGACCGCGACGGCTCCCAGACTGAACAGCACCACCCCCGCCGCGAGCACGCCGCGTCGGCCGAGCGCATCGGCCCAGCGGCCCGCGGCCACCAGCAGCGCCGCGATGGCCGCGAAGTTGATGACGTTGACCCAGGTGAGCTGGGACGCCGGCACCTGATCGGCCATCGGGTCGGTCGCCAGCTCGCCGACCACCAGCGTGGTCACCCCCGCATCAGCCATGATCACCGCCATGGCGGTGCAGGACGCGGTGAGCAACAGTCCGCGGCGGTTTCGCGCGCGGTGGCTGCCGCGTTTGGCAGGCCCGCCCCGGGTGGGGTGGAGGCCGGGACGGGCCTGGCTCATGGGGCGGCCGGCCGAGTTCGGCCGCTCTCGTGTATCGGGTGTGGTTGGAGGCTTGCTGGCTACGTACTGTGGTTGGTGGGTCAAGCCCAGCGGGGCGTGCGAGTCGGCGACGGGGGACGGGCTACTCGTTACCTCGGTGGTCACCTGCCGCAAGGTAGGGAGGGCCGGTGTTGGACCCGTTGCGGCGAGGTGTTGATCGGGGTGACACTCGGTCGCGAACCGCCGGTCAGCGTGTGGGATCGATAAATTCGATCACGAGCCGATTGCGGAAGATCTTCTCGCCAACGCGTACGGGATCTCACTATGATCTTGACGGGCCCGATGTCAGAGAAAATCACCCTGTGACTCGAGGAGTGGCGTGCGCACGCAACAGCCCGACGAAGAGATGTCCTCTCCCTCTCCCGCCCGGATGTACGACTATTTCCTGGGCGGCACCACCAACTACCAGGTCGACAGGGACGCGGCCGAACGGGGACTGACCTACGCGCCGGAGATCAAGACCATCGCCACGGCCAACCGGCAGTTCCTGATCCGCGCCATCCGCTTCCTCGCCGAACAGGGCGTCAACCAGTTCCTGGACATCGGCTCCGGCCTGCCCACCCAGGAGAACGTGCACGAGATCGCCCAGTCGGTCACCCCGTCTGCGCGGACTGTCTACGTCGACAACGACCCCAGCGTGCTGCCGCAGGCCCAGGCGTTGATCATCGGCGATGACCGAACCCGGTACATCCAGGCTGACGTCCGCGACCCGCACGGCATCCTCAGCCACCCCGAGACCACGCGGCATCTGAACCCCGCCCAGCCGTGGGCGGTCGTGCTGTGCTCGGTGCTGCACTTCGTGCCCGACGCCGATGACCCCTACGGCGTGGTCTACCGGTTGATGGAGGCCGCGCCGGCAGGCAGCTACCTGATCTTCTCCCATGTCAGCAGGACCGACGTGGACCCGGAGCTGTACAAGATTTTGATGGCGACCAATTCCAACAACCTCAGCAACCCGATCACGTACCGGACGGTGGAGGAGATCGCCCGCTTCTTCGACCAGCCGGACTGGGAACTGCTGCCGCCGGGCATGGTGGACGTGCAGCGCTGGCAGCCGGACGGCCTCGCCGATGACTTCATCCCTGGGCGGGTACGTGTCTTGGGCGGTGTGGCCCGCAAACGCTGAAGGCCGCTATGTCCTCCCGGTGTCCTGGTCTAAGGATCTTCGGCACCGTGACAGGCCAGTCCGCGGTCACCTTCGAGCGACTGCGCAGCCACGTGTGGGCCTCCTGCCCCGTCTTCCTGGCCGACCAGACGGTAACAATGCCGTTCGAAGTGCTTCGTTGCTCTCGTGTCCGCCACCAGAGCAACGAAGCGATGCCGCGATTCCCCTAGCGTTCTTACTCATCGTGCATCGAAAAGTTACGGACCGCCGATAGCATCGGGGTTTGGCTTGGCCTCGGGGGCAACGGCCGGCAGGACACAGCGAACGACAGCGGAGTGGGGCGCATGCTCGAAGGCCGGTGGACCACCGTCACCGAGTCCGAGTTCGACCATGAGCGCCGCGGGCTGGAAACCACCCGTAAGAAGCTCCCGGACGGCGAGCCGTGGCGGGCTTGGTCGAACTTCACCTTCACCGCGCACGCAGGCCACGTGCGAGAGGTCGACCTGCTGGTGGTTACCCCCGGTGGCGTGCACATGATCGAACTGAAAGACTGGCGCGGCAGCCTCACCACCGAGAACGGCACCTGGGTGCAGACCACCAAGGATGGCCGCCGCGTCCCCCACGGCAACCCGCTACACCTGGTGAACAAAAAGGCCAAGGAGCTGGCGGCACTGCTGGGGCAGTACGGCAAGCGCGTGTGGGTGTCCGCAGCGGTCTGCTTCACGAACTCCTCGCTCAGGATCCACCTTCCCGCCCACGACCAGAACGGCGTCTACACGATCGACGAGCTCGTGGAGATGCTGCAGCAGCCCGCGCGAGACGAACGGCGACGAATCACTGCCACCGACTCTCGCGAGATCAAGGGCGCGCTGGAGCGGGTCGGCATCCGCCGCAGCGACGCGGAGTACAAGGTCGGCCCCTACCTCCTGGAGCGCAAGTCCTTCGACACCGGCCCGACTTGGGCCGACTACCTGGCCCGCCACAGCGAACTGCCCGAGCTGGCTCGCGTCCGCATCTACCTGCGAGAGCGCGGCTCGGACGCCTCGATCCGCGCGTCGGTGGAGAACGCCGCCCGGCGCGAGGCCGCCGTCCTGCGCCGCTTCCGTCACCCCGGTGTCGTCCAGCTGAAGCAGTACGACCCCTCCGGCCACTCGGCCGGCCCCGCCCTGATCTTCGACTACCACCCGCAGACCCTCCGCCTGGACGAGTACCTGGTCCAGTACGGCGACAAGCTCGACATCCTCGGCCGGATGGCCCTGGTCAGGCAGCTCGCCGAGACGATGCGCTCGGCCCATTCAGGTCGAATTCATCACCGCGCGCTGGCCGCCCGCTCCGTGCACGTGATTCCCCGCAACCGGGGCCGGAAGGGCCAGACCATCGGGGAAGAGGCCGCCTGGCTCGCACCACGCCTGCAGATCTCCGATTGGCAGATCGCCACGCAGCGCAGCGGCAGCGGGCCGTCACAGGGCATGACGCGATTCGCCCCGACAGCCCTGTCGGCGATCCACCTGTCAGAAGGTTCGGACCCGTACCTTGCGCCTGAGCTGACCGCGACGAACCCCGACCCGATCGCCCTCGACGTGTACGGGCTCGGCGTGCTCACCTACCTGCTGGCGACGAGCCGGCCTCCCGCCGCGAGCCAGGCCGAACTGCTGGCGCGCCTGGAGGCGGGGGAGGGCCTGAGGCCCAGCGCGATCGTGGACGGGCTCTCGGAGGACATTGACGAGTTGGTGCAGGCAGCCACCGCCTACCTGCCGGAGCGGCGGCTTGCCACGGTCGATGAGTTCCTGGAGATGCTGGAGTGCGTCGAGGACTCGCTGACCGCTCCCACCTCGGGCCCTCACGACACCGATGCCGCGCAGGTTCCGGAGAAGGACCCGCTGGAGGCCGTCGCGGGCGACGTGCTGGCCGGCCGCTGGGAGGTACGGCGCCGCCTGGGCACCGGCTCCACGAGTCGCGCCTTCCTCGTTCGCGATCTGCGGGCGGATCCGGCCGTGCGGGGCGCCCGTGCTCTCGCGGTGCTGAAAGTCGCCCTGTCTGACAGCCGCGGCGAGGTCCTGGCTCGCGAAGCCGAGGTCATGGGACGGCTGCGCCCCGACTCGCGCATCATCCGGCTGGTCGAGCCGGAGCCGCTAACCATCGGTGGCCGTACGGTCCTCATCCTGGAATACGTCGGCGACGAACGCGACCCGGATGAGAACGCAGAGGCCTCGGGCGGGACCCGTCGCCGCGAAGAAACCGTAGCGCGGCAGTTGCGCGAGAGCGGCCGGCTCCAGATCGACCAGCTGGAGGCGTACGGCGACTACCTCTTCGGCGCGGTCGACTTCCTGGAGGGCGAGGGGGTCTGGCACCGCGACATCAAGCCGGACAACATCGCGATCCGCGTCCGCCCCAACCGCACCCGCGAGCTGGTGCTGATCGACTTCTCGCTGGCCGGATACCCGGTGCAGGAGACGGACGCCGGCACCGACGGTTACCTTGACCCGTTCACCGGGACGTTGACGCGGTCGGTGTACGACGCGCACGCCGAGCGGTACGCCGTCGCCGTCACCCTGCACGAGATGGCCTCCGGTGAGTTGCCCAAGTGGGGTGATGGCAAGGTCTCGCCCCGCCAGACCGACCCGGAGAAGTGGTCGTACCCGACGATCGCCGCTGACGCGTTCGACCCCGCGATCCGGGACGGGCTCGTCGCCTTCTTCCGCAAGGCCCTTCACCGGGACGCCGCACAACGCTTCCGGGACCTCAAGCCGATGCGGGACGCCTGGAAGAAGATCTTCCTGGACCTGGCGGAGACAGCGCCGTCCGGTCCCCGTGGCTCCCGGCATCCGGCACCTGTCGAGGCCGAGCCGACCACCGCCGTGATCGCAGCCGTAGAGCCGGAGTCCGCCGAGCAGCAACGTGACCGGCTCGCCGCCGAGGTGACCCGAGAAACCCACCTGTCGGCCTCCGGCCTCAGCCCGGCCGCCGAGTCGTTCCTGTACGGCCTGGGCGTGACGACGGTGGGCGAGCTGCTGGACTACAGCCAGCGCAACCTCGTCAACGCCCCCGGCTTGGGTGCCAAGACGCGCAACGAGATCCAGCGCCGCCAGCGCGAGTGGGGCGAGCGCCTGCGCCAGGCACCCGTTTCTCCGCTCACGCCGGAGGGCCGCCGTGCCGCCCAAGAGGAACTGCAGCGGCTCAGCGCCACTGAGTCCGCCCTGGTGGACACCCTCGCCGCCGGCGAGGGCGCGGGTGACCTCCCACAGCGTGCCCTGCGCTCTGTCAGCCTCGACACCCTCACCGCGCTGCTGGTCCCGGAGCTTAAGAAGAACGGGTCGAACCAGAACGAGGCCGAGATGGTGCGGCTGCTTCTGCGCCTGCCCGACGAGCGAGGCGAACTACCAGGCATCGGCGTCTGGCCGAAGCAGCGGGAGGTGGCCGACGCCCTCGGTCTCAGCCATGGACGCATTCCGCAGATGCTGAAGGCCCAGCGGACCAGGTGGAAGAAACTCCCCGCGGTGCAGGCACTTCGCGAGGAGATCCTGGACCTGCTGGCAGGACTCGGCCGGGTCGCCTCAGCCGCCGAGATCGCCGACGCCCTGGCGGTACGGCGCGGCACCCGCATCAAGGGGCGCGAACAGCGCCGCGCGCTCGCCCTGGCCGCGGTCCGCGCCGTGGCGGAGATCGAGCAGCTCGTCCCGGAGGAGAGCGCATTCAGGCACGCCGCCAACCGTGAGGCCGTGGACGAAGCGATGGGCGCGGGCCTGCTCGCCTTGGAGGTCGGCGAGGACGACTCACCCGACACCCCGTCCGCTCCGGGCCTGCTCGACTACGCGCACCGCCTGGGACGGGCCGCCGACCGTCTCGCCGAACTCGACACGCTGCCGACCGCGACCACCGTACTGAGCGAGCTGGGAGCGATCACCCCGCCGGCGGGCACCATCGAGTGGGACGAGCGCCGCGTGGTCGAACTGGCCGTCGCCGCCTCCCGGAACGCCGCAGCCACCCCGCGGCTGGAGATCTACCCTCGGAACCTGTCGCTGGTGCGGGCCCTGAGGCTCACGCAGGCGGGCCTGGTGCGGCTCATCCCCGGCGTGCCCGAGGGACGGCAGCCGGGCCTGACCGCCGAGGACATCCACGAGCGGGTACGCGCCCGCTTCCCCGAGCTGACCAACGGCCGGGGCAGCTACGACCTGCCGACCGGAGGAGCCCTGACCAAGGCCCTGCGGGACGCCGGATTCGACCTCACCCTGTCCACCCGGGAGGACACCGGGACCCTGCGCTACCTGCCCACGCGCATGGACACCGCCTCCAGCTATCTGACCGTGCGCGCCTGGCGGCACACCACGGCCGACGCCGGCATCACCCGGTACGCCGACGACCCGCAGATCGCGGGCGCGGTGCGCGCGGAGGAACGGCTCACCGTCTCGGCTCGGCGCGACGGGTACCGGGTGCTGACCGTGCGCGCCGGGCTGACCCGGCAGGCGATCGCCGAGCTCTCCTCCGGCAGGTTCGGGGCCGAGACGGTCTCGATGACCGGGCTGTTCCTGCAGGCCCTGCACGAGCTGGTGCCTCCGGGGACGAAGCCGACCTGGGAGACCATCCTCCGTGCGGACGTCGCCGAGCCTGGTACGCGGGCGGCGCTGAAGTTCGCCGAGTACACCCGTACGGCCTGGGGCCGGATCGAACCGCGGGTGCGTGACCTGCTGGAGACGGGCACCGGCCCGGTGCTGCTCACCGACGCCGCTGTGTTCGCCCGTTACGACGCGATGGGCTTGCTGGACCGGCTCGCGGAGGCGGCCCGGCAGGGTCTGCGCGGCCTCTGGCTGCTCTGCCCGCAGAGCGACCCCGGGCGTGAGCCGAAGCTGGGCACGGTCGCGGTGCCGTACCAGGCAGGGCTGGGGGAGTGGATACAGCTTCCCGACGCATGGGTGCGTAACGAACACCGAGCTGGCGCGAAGAACCAGAAGACGTGGGAAGGGGCGAGATGATCGACCGCAAGGCTCTGTTGGAGGATCTCAAGCAGCAGGTCAAGGCGGTCGAGGCCGATCTCGCCAAGCAGGTCAAGGCCCTGCCGGAGATCGGGGCGCGGCTGCGCGCCGAATACGACCAGGCACGCAAGCTGGGCCGTACGGCGGCGACCTGGACCTCCTGGCTGGACGAGCGCGTCACCCAGGTCGCGGTGGCCTGGGTGCTCGGCACGGTCTTCGTGAGGTTCTGCGAGGACAACATGCTGATCTCCGAGCCCTACCTGACGGCTCCGGATGACGAGCGCCGGGACCTGGCCCACGCGCGGTACGAGGCGTACGTCGAGGAGGACCCGGACCCGACGTATCGCGGTTGGTTGGAACGTGCCTTCGCGGACCTTGGCGAGGGTCAGGCGGGCAGGCTGCTGTTCGACCGGGTGCACAACCCGCTCTTCCAGATCCCGCTCTCGCATGACGGGGCGCGGACGCTGGTCGAGTTCTGGAGGGAGCGAGACGAGACCGGCACGCTCATCCATAACTTCGCCGATCCGCTGAGCGAGGACGGCACCCAGGGGTGGGACACCCGCTTCCTGGGCGACCTGTACCAGGACCTGTCCGAGCACGCGAAGAAGACGTACGCGCTGCTGCAAACCCCGGAGTTCGTAGAGGAGTTCATCCTCGACCGGACGATGGACCCAGCGGTGCGGGAGTTCGGCTTCGAGGAGCTGAAGATGATCGACCCGACCTGCGGGTCGGGCCACTTCGTGCTGGGTGCGTTCCGGCGGCTGGTGCGCCTGTGGGCCGAGCGCCGGCCGGACGTCGACAGCTACGAGCGGATACGGGTTGCGCTGGACTCGGTGCACGGCGTGGACGTGAACCCGTTCGCGGTGGCGATCGCCCGCTTCCGTCTGTTGATCGCCGCGATGGCGGCTGCGGGCATGCGAACCCTGGAGAAGGCCGCAAAGTACGACTGGCCGATGCACCTCGCAATCGGCGACTCGCTCATCAAGGAGCGACAGCTCGAGTTGCCGCTGGGCGAAGAGGTGCCGCGCGACCCGTTGGCGGAGTTCGCCTTCGCAGTAGAGGACGTTCACAAGCACCCGGGTATCCTCAAGCCTGGCCGGTACCACGTCGTGGTCGGCAATCCTCCGTACATTCAGGTGGAGGATGGCAGCCTCAACAAGATCTATCGAAAGCTGTACAACGCCTGCGCGGGGACGTATGCACTCTCAGTGCCGTTCGCTCAGCGCTTCTTCGAGCTGGCTAAGCGGGGAGATACTGACGGGCGCGGGTACGGCATGGTCGGTCAGATCACGGCGAACTCATTCATGAAGAGAGAGTTCGGGACGAAGCTTATTGAGGAGTTCTTCGCCCACAAGGTCGAGTTGACCGAGGTCATCGATACATCGAGTGCTTATATTCCTGGGCACGGGACGCCAACGGTAATCCTCATCGGCACGCGACGTTCAGGAAAGGCGCGTTCTCAGACCGTCCGCACCGTGCGGAGTGTTCAGGGGGAGCCCGTTGCGCCAGAGAACCCGGAGGAGGGCTTGGTTTGGCAGGCAATCACAGAGCAGATCGACAAACCTGGGTCGATCAGTCGATGGGTCTCAGTCGACGATCTCGGGCGTGAGCAATATTTCGGTAAGCAGCCGTGGATTCTGGCCGATGGCGGCTTGGAGATGGTGGAGCAAATTCACCGTGCTGCTGCCACTCTACTCAAAGAACATGCGGCAAGCATTGGGCGAACTACCTCGACAGGGGCTGACGATATTTTTTTCTGGCCGGACGAGGAAGCGGTTGGACGTTATGGGTACGTAGGCCGAGTGCGCTCTATGGTAGTGGGCGATGGGGTAAGAGACTATAGCTTCCGTACCCTCATCCAGGTGAGCAATCCATACGCCGATCGCGAGAACTCCAAACCCTTGAATGAGGCTGATGAGCTTATTGTTAGGCATCTATGGATTGATCGGACCCGTCTGCGTCAGAGGAAGATATTCGGCAAGAATATTACGGAAAATGGAAAGCCATGGTATGTCCATCTAGAGAACTATACTAGCAAATTGAGTCGCACTTTTGGAATTGGTTTTGCGTTTGTGGCGACCCATAACCACTTCGCTCTTGACCGAGAGGGGCGACTTTTCAATCGTACTGCGCCGGTGATTAAGCTGCGTGAGGATGCGGGCGAGAAGGAGCATCTATGGCTGCTTGGGTTGCTCAATAGCTCCACCGCGTGCTTCTGGCTCAAGATGATGAGCCACGATAAGGGAAGCCAGTCAGGAACGGGTGGCTTCATGCACGACGAATGGGAACGATTCTATGAATTCACTGGATCCAAGCTCCAGGAGTTCCCACTTCCTGCCAAGGATGCCGCTGCTCTTGCCGCGACCCTCGATGATCTCGCCCGAGAATCCGCCGCTACCAGCCCTGCAGCCATCGCTGCAGCGAGTCTCCCCAGTGCTGCTGCCCTCCGTGAAGGTAAGGCAAGGTGGCAGGCCATCCGTGCTCGAATGATCGCGCTTCAGGAAGAATTGGACTGGCAAGTCTACTCCCTCTACAAACTCCACCCCGAGGATCTGCGCCTCCCGAACGAGTCTGATATCCCTAAACTCGCTCTTGGTGAGCGCGCCTTCGAGATCGCGCTCGCCCGCAGGGTGGCTAGGGGCGAAGTGTCCACTGTGTGGTTCGCGCGCCACGGGTCCACAATGATCACGGAGATCCCGGCCGATTGGCCGGAGCCGTACAAGCAGATCGTGCAGAAGCGCATCGACGCTATCGAGTCATCCCGAGCCATCGGGATGATCGAGCGGCCCGAGTACAAGCGGCGCTGGCCCACCGAAGGGTGGGACGCGCTACAGGACAGGGCGTTGCGCTCCCGGCTGCTGGACCGCATCGAGAAGCGCGAGCACTGGTACGACGACAATGGCCAGCCCACCATCGTCACGCTCCCCAGGCTGATCGACGCCCTCTCTCGTGACGAGGAGTTCGTATCCGTCGCCGGCATCTACGCCCCCCGCCGGGAACTGGCGGCCGTAGTCGCCGACCTGATTGCCTACGAGCACGTGCCTTTCCTGGCTGCACTGCGCTACAAGCCGTCCGGGCTGAAGAAGCGCGCCGACTGGGAGCACGTCTGGGACCTGCAGCGCCATGAGGACGCCGCGCCGGACGAGCCGGCCAAGCGGAAGATCCGCGACTCCATCCCCGTGCCGCCGAAGTACACCTCGGCCGACTTCGTCAAGGCGTCCTACTGGCGGGCGCGCGGCAAGCTCGATGTGCCCAAGGAGCGGTTCATCTCCTACCCCTCGACCACCTCCGGCCTCCCGGAGCTGTACGGGTGGGCGGGCTGGGACCACCGGGAGCAGGCTCAAGCGCTGGCCACGTACTTCACCAACCAGCCCCTGACCAGCGAGGAGATCGCTCCGTTCCTGGCGGGCCTGCTGGAGCTGCAGCCGTGGCTGTATCAGTGGCACCACGAGTTCGATGCGCTCTACAGCGGCTCCCCGGCCGACTTCTTCGCTGGCTATCGGCAGCAGATCCAGGGCGAGCACGGTCTGACCGACGACGACCTGCGCAACTGGCGGCCGGCCGCGCCTGCTCGCGGACGTCGAACCGCGAAGAAGTAGCCGGACCGGCCCCTGCAATCCGAGGCGGGTGGCAGAGGCGAACGAAGTGGCGGAAGCGAAGGAGAACGAGACAGGCATGGCACAGCAGCCCTTCCTGAAGGATGTCATCGACATCAAGGAGTCCATCTCCACCTCGGACTTCGTGCTGCGTCTCGCCGAGGCGGTGACGCCCGAGGGGGCCGAGCACGCCCTGAAGGACTACGTCGTCACCGAGAGGCTGCTGGAGAACTTCGACGAGGCGCTTGGGCTGATCAAGTCCGCCCTCGACGGCCGCACGTCCAAGGCCGCCTACCTGCACGGTTCGTTCGGTTCCGGTAAGTCGCACTTCATGGCCGTGCTTTACGCGCTGCTCAGCGGCAACCAGGCGGCCCGAGCGCGCGGCGAGTTCGACTTCCTGCTGACCAAGCACGAGTGGCTGGAGGCCGACGGCAAGCGATTCCTGCTCGTGCCGTACCACATGCTGGGCGCCAAGGCCCTGGAGCAGCGGGTGCTGGGCGGCTACGTCAGCCACGTCAAGAAGCTGCACCCGGACGCGCCGATCCCGCAGGTGTACCGGACCGACGCGCTGTTCGCCGACCTGCGGGCCATGCGCGGCCGGTTGGGCGACGCGGCGGTCATCAGCGGGCTCGGCTCCGGCGGCGGGGAGGCCGACGAGGACGACGAGTGGGGCGAGTCGTTCGCCTGGACGCCCGAACTGCTGGACGCGGCCCTGTCTGCCGAGGAGGTGCACGACGGCGACACGCCGCTGGACCTGGTGCACCCGAGCACCCCGGCCGAGCTGCGGGCCAAGCTCGTGCAGGACGCGAGCACCAACCTGCTGCCCGGATTCGCGCGCAACGCGGCCGAGGACGAGCACGGGTTCATCTCCCTCGACGCCGGCCTGTCGGTGATCGCCGAGCACGCCAAATCGCTGGGCTATCACGGGTTGATCCTCTTCATGGACGAGCTGATCCTGTGGCTGGCCACCCTCATCCACGACCAGAAGTTCGTGGCCCGCGAAGCCAGCAAGATCACCAACTTTGTGGAGGGCGGAGACGCCCGGCGCGCCATCCCTGTCGTGTCGTTCATCGCCCGTCAGCGCGACCTGCGCGAGCTGGTCGGCGAGGAGGTGTCGGGCGCGGCGGAGGCGTCCATCCAGGACACGCTGAACCTCGCTTCGGGGCGGTTCGACAAGATCACGCTCGAGGACCGGAACCTCCCGCAGATCGCGAACGCCCGCCTGTTGAAGCCTCAGCCGGGCAACGAGCTGCTCGTCGACGCGGCGTTCGAGCAGACCAAGAGGGTCGGCCCGCAGGTGTGGGACACGTTGCTCGGCTCGGACTCCGGCAAGACGGGAGCGGATGAGGAGTCGTTCCGGCTGACCTATCCCTTCTCGCCGGCCTTCATGGACACCCTGGTCCACATCTCCTCGGCGCTGCAGCGCTCCCGTACCGGTCTGAAGCTGATGGGCCAACTCCTTGCCGCCCGCCGAGATGACCTGAGGCTTGGTGACCTGGTTCCGGTGGGCGACCTGTATCCAGTGATCGCCGACGGCGGCGACAAGCCGTTCGTGGACAGCCTGAAGGTGGTCTTCGAGGCTGCCGACAAGCTGTACAAGACCAAGCTCCGGCCCTACCTGCTGACCTCATACGACGTCACCGAAGACGACATCGAGCGGTACCAGCACCGGCCCGACAGCATCACCGACCCCGCACTGGCCCAGCGCTGCAAGTCCTTCATCGGCGACAACCGCCTGATCTGCACGCTTCTGCTGTCGGCGCTAGCGCCCAGCGTCCCCGCACTCAGCGACCTGACGATCCGCCGCCTCGGCGCGCTCAACCACGGCTCGGTGACGGCGCCGATCCCGGGCAGCGAGGTCGGCATCATCAAGAGCAAGGTGGCCGAGTGGGCCGCCCGCTTCCCTGAGATCAAGGAGACCGGCACCGGCGCGAACGCGGGCGTGCGGCTGGAGCTGTCCGGCGTCGACGTCGACTCCGTCATCGCCAACGCCGCCGTCAACGACAACCCCGGCAACCGGATGGCGCTCGCCAAACGCCTGCTCGCCGAGGAACTCGGCGTGGACCGCTCCGACGGCAGGCTCGGCGCCGACGACCTGACTTTCGTCTGGCGCGGCTCCAACCGCTCCATGGAGGTGATCTTCGGCAACATCGCCGACGAGGACGACCTGCCCGACCACGAGCTGCAGCCCCAGCTCGACGGCCACTGGCGGATCGTCGTCGATCTGCCCTTCGACGAGGGCGCTTACGGCCCCGTCGACGACGTCAACCGGATGCGCGCGCTCCGGGAGCGGCAGAGCGAGCCCGCCCGCACCCTCGCCTGGGTGCCCACGCACCTGTCCGCCCAGCGCTTCGCGGACCTCCGCAGGCTCCTCGTCATCGACAAGGCGCTCGCCGATGAGCACCGCTTCGCCACCCAGTACGCCGCCCACCTCAACGCCGACAACCGAGCCCGGGCCAAGGGGCTGCTGGAGACCCAGCGCGGCGCCCTGCTCAGGCAGGTGAAGACCGCCTTCAAGCAGGCGTACGGGCTGGCGGACAAGAAGGCATCCGACGTCGAGCTGGGCTTCGACGACCACATCGTGGCGCTGCCTGATGTCGGCGGACTGTCCGTCTCCTTCGCCAAACCGATGCGCGAGGCCGTCAGGGACCTCGCGGGCAAACTGCTTGCCCACCAGTTCCCCGCGCACCCTGACCTCGACCGGGACGGCACCGGCGTCGCGGTGAAACCAGCCGACGCCAGGACCGTCTTCACCCACGTCCGCGCAGCAGCCGAGGCCCGCGACCGGCGGGTCGAGGTCCCCGAAAAAGAACGCAAGCTGATGAAGCGGGTGGCCGAGCCGCTGGAGCTCGGGCAGCAGAAGGAGGCGTACTTCGAGCTGTCCACCCGCTGGGCCGACCACTTCCGGCGGATGGCGCAGACGGAGGGTGCCACCGGGGACCTGAGCTTGATCACCCTCGTCGACTGGACGGACAAGCCGGACCGGCGCGGGCTGGAGCCGTTCCTGGCCAACCTGGTCGTCGCCGCGTTCGCGGAGATGGACGACCGGGTGTGGGTGCGCGGCGGAGTCCCGCTCGACCCGGCGCCCGATTTGTCGCAGATCAAACCCGGTGACGCGCTGCGCAGCCAGCCGCTGCCGAGCGAGGACGACTGGATAGAGGCTCGCTGGCGGTACGAGACCATCTTCGGGAACAAGGCGCCGGCGCTGCGGCGCGGGCGGATGATCAACCAGCTCGCCCGGCAGATCGTCGACAGCGCCCGCACCTACCGGGAGCCCGCGGCGGAACTGGTCCGCCGACTGGAGTTGCATGCCGAGTTCCTCGCCCTGGACGAGACCGACGAGAAGGGGCGCTTGGCTCTCGCCCGGCGCGCACGCGACCTGCTGGACAAGCTGATCGCCACCGGGCAGGGAGCGGCAGGCGGCGGCGGGGCGAAGAAGACCGTCGAGACCCTGGCCCGCTTCGACCTGAGCCCGGTCAACGCCGAGCGGTACGGAAACTCCGTCAAGCGGGCGCACGACGTCGCCCAAGCACTGGCCGCGGCTGCCTGGGACACGCTGGAGCTGGCCGAGGGACAGGGCGCCGAAGGACAGGCGCTGTTGCAGGTGCTGCGCGGCACGGCACAGGCCGACCAGCTGACGGCCGACCTCATCGCCGCCCTGGACAAGACCCGCCGAGAGGTCACCGCGCTGATCAAGCGCAACCAGCCACCCGTACCCACCCCTCCTCCGGCCGACCCCGTACCGCGCCCTGGCGGAGATGCCGACAAGGTTGACCTGAGCGGTACGAGCAATCACCCGCCCGTGCCCGGTGGGAAAGAGTCCGGACAAGGCCCTGGCACCGGATCCCCTCCCGGTCCCATCACCGGCGGCGGGGTACGCCGGTCTGGCAGCAAGCAGGTGAAGGCGGCACACGCTGATGCGGTGGTCGCCGAGCTGCAAAGGCAACTCGCCGACCTGGCGGCCAGCGAGCCGGGCGCCACCATCGAGATCAGCTGGCAGGTCGTGGACTGATGGGCACCGCGACCGCTACACAGGTCACCGGCGATAGCACAGGCGTGCTGCGGCTGACCGCCGCGACCGTCACCCAGTTCTTGTCCGCCCAGACATCACTGACCGACTCCCTCACCGGAGATGGACGGCGGCGCGTCGTGCTGCTGCGCTCCGCGCCCCAGTGGGAGGGGCCCGAAGAACTCGCCTGGGGCGAGGGCCGGCAGGCCCGCATCGCGGCCGCCCCATCACCGCTGGCCGTGCACGAACTGGTCCTCGACCACCTCTCGGAGGCCACTGGACCGGCGGTGCTGGTCGTGCTCACCGACCGGGAGCAAAGCGAACTCGACCCGGCGATTCTCGCCCGTACCCACAAGCAGCGCATCGAGACCGTCGACGGCTGGGACGTCGTACGCGAAGCGTTCGGCGCCGAACAGGTCGACCCACGTCTAAGAGCCGACGGCTGGGCCGCCGAAGCGCTGCTCGACGCCACCCCGCCGGGAGGCTGGCCGCCGCTGGCTGGAGGGGTGCTGTCGCGCCGTGCCGCGCTGTCGGCACTCGCCCTGCGCCGTTTGCGCCTCGGCCGCTACGACACCGACACGACACCGGGCGCGAGCCGGACGCCGAGCGGTGACAGCCTCGACACCCACACGCTGCTGCGGTGGTCGCTCATCCCCGGTGGACCGGAGCGGCTGCTGGCACTGCGCGGCCCGGAACGCGCCGGGCTGTCGGCATTCCTCGGTGAGGAGGACCAGGCGGGGCTCGCCGGCCGGGCGCTGCTCGCACTGGTGGAGGCCGAGCACGGGGCCGACGCGGTGCCCTTCGGGCTGGTGTGCGCGGCACTGTGGCAGCACGCCGAGCCCGACGCCCCCACCTACCGGGTACGAGGACGGGCCGAACGGTGGTTCGGCGAGGAGCCACCTGCGACCGGCGAGGCCCTCGATGCGCTCGTGGCCGCGTTCGGCCGTTCCTGCGAGGAATTCGTCAGCATGCTGCTGGAGGCGGGCCGTACCGGCGCAGAACAGGAGGCGGCGCGCGACGCGCGCCGCCTGTCCAGCACGGTGCTGGACCGGGCCGCCGTGCTGGCCCGGCAGTTCGGCGCCGAGACCGCGGCAGAAGCCAGCCCCGTGCTGGCGGCTGGCCTGGAAGCCCGATTCGCACAGGCCGGTCGGACGCTGGCCGGAAAAGAATCGCACGCGCTCACCCAGGCCCTCGCGAAACTGGCCGCTCACCGCCTGGCCGCCGACCCGGACGCGGAAGTACGCATCGAGCGTGCCCGGATGGGACAGCGGCTCGCGCGATGGCTCGCCGCCGACCCGGCCACCGGCGCGGAAACGGTCGCCGCGGCGATCGAACGCCACCTGACCGAGACCGGCTGGGTGGACCAGGCCCTGGAGCACGTCGAGGCCGGAGGCGATCCCGACTCCGAGTTGAAAGCCGCTTACGACACTCTCGGCACCCGCGTGCGCCAACGACGGCGCGAGATCGACCAAGCCTTCGCACGAACCCTCGCCATCTGGACCGCCGCGGGCACCGACCCCGGCTCGATGCTGACCGTGGAAACCTTCCTCGCCCGCGTCGTGAAACCGGTCGTGGCCGCCAAGACCGGGCGGCGCGTGCTGCTGCTGATCCTGGACGGGATGAGCGCGGCGATCGCCACCGAGCTTGGCGAAGAGCTGCGCCGGCACTGGGCCGAATACGACCCGCTGCCGGACCTGGCCAACCGGCCCCCGCGGCGGCGCGCCATGGCCGCCGCCCTCCCGACGCTGACCGCGATCTCCCGCACCTCGCTGTTCGCCGGCAAGCTATTGAAAGGCACACAGGCCGACGAGAAGCGGCTGTTTCCCGCGCACCGCTTCTGGGGCGGGGCCCGCGCTGCGGTCTTCCACAAGGACGACCTGCGCGGCCAAAGCGCCGGCGACCCATTCGGACCCGAACTGTCCGAGGCACTCGCCGACGAGCACACACACGTGGCGGTCGTTCTCAACACCATCGACGACCGGCTCGCCAAGGAACAAAAGCTCGGCGACGGCGCATGGCGCCTCGACCACATCGGGAAACTGCGCGAACTGCTGCGCGTGGCCGCGGCCCAAGGCATGGCGGTGATCCTCACCAGCGACCACGGGCACGTCGTGGACCGCCACGGTACGAAGCTCGACGGCAACGGCATCGCCTCCGCCCGGCACCGCACCCCCGGCGGCCCGCTGGGCGAGACCGAGATTGTGCTGTCCGGGCCGCGGGTCGTGTGGCCGCAACCGGGCGCCGAGATCGTAGCGCTGTGGGACACCGACTCCCGCTACACCGCGCAGAGGGCCGGCTATCACGGCGGCGCCTCGCTCGCCGAGGTCACCATCCCCGTCCTGGCCTTCCTGCCCTTCGGCGCGGAGCCGCCCAAGGGATGGCGCGAGCTTGGCGACCAGCGCCCGGCCTGGTGGTCCGATGAGACGGAACCTGCCCGCCCCGCCACCCCGATCCCCGTCGTGGCGCCCGAGCCGAAGCGCCGCGCCAAGCCGTCAAAGGCGGCGCTGGCGCAGTCCGCGATGGGCGACGCGCTCTTCGACGTAGTACTGGCTCCCGGAGGCGACGACGCCCTGCTCGCCCCGCGTCTGGCTTCGCCCGATGACGCCCTGGTCGATGCCCTGCTGGCATCGGAGATCTTCCAGGCGCAGGTGGGACTGCTGGCCCGCAAGCCGCCACTGGACAAGGTCGAAACGGCGGTGCGGGCACTGCTCGACGCAGGCGCTCTCCCGGTCACGGCGCTGGCCCAGCGCGTCGGCTATCCGCCTGGGCGAGCCGACGGTTTCGCCGCCGTCCTGCGTCAGCTCCTCAACTATGACGGGGTGCAGGTCCTGGAGACCCTGGCCGATGGGCGCACGCTGCGGCTGAACACAGGGCTCCTGCGCGACCAGTTCGAACTGACATGACAAGCACGATGGGAGACTGGCAGGCGTGAACACCGCTCGGCCGTCCCGCTCCGCCCAGGTCAGCGCCGTGCGCCGCCGTGCCGTGATCGACGCGCTGCGGCGCGGTGCCGTACCCGAGAGCGGGCTCGATCTGCTCGCCACCGGCCTCGACAGGTTCGAATCGGCGCTGGACGCCGAACTGGACGCGGTCGCCTCCGGCGCGTCGGTGTTCAAGGCCGTACGGGGAGAATACGGTTCCGGCAAGACCTTCTTCGCCCGGTGGCTGGGGGAGCGGGCCAAACGTCGAAACTTCGCCGTCTCCGAGATCCAGATTTCGGAAACCGAGACGCCCCTGCACCGGCTGGAGACCGTCTACCGGCGATTGACCGAACGGCTCACCACCGCCAGCTTTCCACCGAGCGCGCTGCGGTCGGTGGTGGATGCGTGGTTCTACGCGCTGGAGGAGGACGCCCTCGCCGCCGGGGCGGACGAGAACGAACTGAGCGCCGAGGTGGAGAAGCTGCTGGTCGCCCGGCTCACCGAAGTATCGCGGCACGCACCGTCCTTCGCGGCCGCGCTGCGCGGTTACCGGGCCGCGCTCGCCGCGGGCGACGAGGCGACCGCCGCCGCGGTGCTGGCCTGGCTCGGTGGGCAGCCGCACGTTGCCGCGGCCGCGCGCCGTTTCGCGGGCGTGCGCGGCGATCTCGATCACTTCGGGGCGCTCGGCTTCCTGCAGGGGCTGCTGACGGTGCTGCGTGACTCCGGACATCCCGGGCTCCTTGTTGTGCTGGACGAGGTCGAGACCCTGCAGCGGGTGCGCGCCGATGCGCGCGACAAGGCGCTCAACGCTTTGCGGCAACTCATCGACGAGGTGCACTCGGGCCGGTTCCCCGGCCTGTACCTGGTGATCACCGGCACTCCGGCGTTCTACGACGGGCAACAGGGAGTGCAGCGCCTGGCACCCCTGGCCCAGCGGCTGGCGACCGACTTCACCACCGATCCGCGCTTCGACAACCCGCGCGCGGTGCAGCTCCGGCTGCCCGGCTTCACCCTGGAATCCCTGGTCAACCTGGGCGTGACCGTCCGCGACCTCTACACCACCGGAGCCGACGCCCCGGAAAGAATCAAGGAGCTCGCGGCCGACGCCTACATCGACGACCTGGCGCGGGCGGTCGGCGGAGCGCTGGGCGGCAAGGTCGGCGTGGCTCCCCGGCTGTTCCTGAAGAAGCTCGTCGGCGACGTGCTCGACCGCATCGACCAGTTCCACGACTTCGACCCCCGGCGCCACTACACGCTGACCGTGCGGAGCGACGAGCTCACCGACACCGAACGGAACCTCACCGCCTCGGCCGACGACGTCGACCTGGACCTGTGATGGCGTCCGGCAGCGGGCCCGGCGACGTGCTGGACCGGCTCGACCCGGTCGTCCTGCACCACATCGTGAACAGCCTCGGCTGGCCCGACCTGCGCCCGCTGCAGCGGGCGGCGATCGGACCGCTGATGGACGGCGAGGACGCCGTCCTGCTCGCCCCGACCGCGGGAGGCAAGACAGAGGCGGCCTGCTTCCCGCTGCTGTCCGTGATGGCGCAACGGCGCTGGACCGGTACGTCGGTGCTCTACCTGTGTCCACTCAAGGCGCTGCTCAATAACCTTCTGCCGCGCATCGACTCCTACGCCCAGTGGCTCGGGCGCCGGGCCTCGCTCTGGCACGGCGACGTCCGAGAATCCCAGCGGCGGAGGATCCGCACCGACCCCCCCGACATCCTGCTCACCACCCCCGAGTCGCTCGAGGCGATGCTGATCGGCGTGAAGACCGACCATGCACACCTACTGGGCCGAGTCCGGGCAGTGGTCGTCGACGAGGTGCATGCCTTCGCCGGCGACGACCGCGGCTGGCACCTGCTGGCCGTACTGGAACGGCTGGAGCGCGTGACCGGCCATCCCCTCCAGCGAATCGGCCTGTCGGCGACCGTGGGGAACCCGCACCAGCTGCTCGAATGGCTACAGGGGGCCGGCGCCGGAAAGCGAACCGGCCAGGTGGTGGCACCTGATCTACCTTCTGCGACCACCGCCACTGTTGACCCCGACGTTCTCGGTCGCGCGGCCTCTTCCTTGAACGCCTCCCTCCCGGCGGCTTCCCGCCCGGCCGGGGATGTCGAACTCGACCACGTCGGCTCACTGGACAACGCCGCAAAACTGATCTCCACACTGCACCGGGGCGAGAAACGCCTGGTGTTCTGCGACTCCCGGCGACAGGTGGAGCAACTCGGTGCGGCCCTGCGCGCGCGCGAAGTGAACGTCTTCCTGTCCCACGCCTCCCTGTCAGCCGACGAACGCGCCCGCTCCGAGCAAGCCTTCGCCGAAGCCCGCGACTGCGTCATCGTCTCCACCTCCACACTCGAACTCGGCATCGACGTCGGGGACCTGGACCGGGTCATCCAGATCGACGCGCCCAGCACCGTCGCGTCCTTCCTGCAACGCATCGGGCGCACCGGCCGGCGAGCCGGCACCGTACGCAACTGCCTGTTCCTCGCAACTGAGGCAGAATCCCTGCTCCAGGCTTCGGGCCTGCTCCTGCTGTGGGGCCGCGGCTGGGTCGAACCGGTCACCGCACCGCCCGAACCACGCCACCTGGTGGCGCAGCAACTGCTCGCCGTCACCCTCCAGCAGCACCGGATCGGCGACCAGATGTGGCCGCAGGAGTGGAATGGCCTGGCACCCTTCGACCGCTCAGCCGCTCCCATCGTGCGGCACATGGTCGAGAAGGGGTTCCTGGATGAGGACGGCGGGATGCTGTTCATCGGCCCCGAAGCCGAGAAACACTTCGGACGGCGCCACTTCATCGAGCTGACAGCCTCCTTCACCGCGCCGCCGCAATTCACCGTGCTGGCCGGACGCCAGGAGATCGGCCGCACCGACCCCTCAGTGCTGACCGAGGAGCGAACGGGCCCTCGCCTGCTGCTGCTCGGCGGCCGGAGCTGGCGGGTGACCTTCATCGACTGGGCACGCAGGCGGGCCTTCGTCGAGCCCGCCGACGGCGGCGGTGTCGCCAAGTGGACGAGCGGCGGCATCGCCGGTCTGTCCTACGCCCTGACCCAGGCCATGCGAGAGGTCCTGCTCGGTGCGGACCCTCCTGTCTCACTGACCCGCCGCGCGCAGGCGAGACTCGCCGAATGGCGGCAGGAGGAGGCTCCCGGCCTCGTGCACCCCGGAGGAACGCTGATCACCCGGGCGGGTGACGACGTGCGGTGGTGGACCTGGGCCGGCTATCGCGCCAACGCGACGCTCGCCGCCACGCTGCCCTCGATCGCAGACCCGGTTCAGCGTCCGACAGATTTCTCCGTACGGCTGCGCGAGGACCTGACGCCTACGGCCTGGCAGGAGGCCCGCAGCAGCGTAGGTGACGGGGAGATTCTGGTGCTGCCGGACGTCGATCGCCGCGCCGTCAACGGGCTGAAGTTCTCCGCAGTCCTGCCGGAACGGCTGGCGGTGGCCACGGTGGCGGCCCGGTTGGCCGACTTCGACGGAGCTCGCGCCGTACTGACCGAGCCGGTCCGCCTGCAGCTCAGGTATCCCGCCGACGGTGTCTCCTGAAAGGAGTCTTGCATCGCCCGACGCCGACCTCTATCGGCGACGATGAGGTGCGGTGAGCACACCGCCAAGCCTTCTCTGGATAACGGCACGGGAAGCATCGGTGAGCCGACACGGTCGGCATGGGGGGTCATCGAGGTTGGGCCAGCACCCGGACTGATCTTGTGGCCATCACGCCGACGTGAAGATCATGCTCCGGCGGTGCGAGCCTCCAGAATCCATCCGTTACAAAGCACCTCTTCTCAATAGACTCAGGTTGTGCAACTATCGTTCCAATCACCCCCTGTTGGAAGGATTGTTGCGATGCAAGATCGGGCGATCCCGGCCTGGCTCGGGGGCGGGGACTCACATCAGGGCATATCCCCGACCATGCAGCGCGTCGCTCAGGCCCTCGCCGCCAATCCACAACGATGCTCCTACGCGCCGGTTGCGGAGGTAGCCGAGTTGGCAGGCACCACGTCCAGCACCGTGGTGCGCTACGCGCAGGCATTGGGCTACCGAGGCTGGCCGGCGCTGCAACAGGAGTTGCGGGCACACTACCTGGCCAGCCTCAGCACCGACCAGACCAAAGCCGAGCACGCCGACGGCGGTGCGATGGGCCCGGTGCACGAGGCCGTGCGGCGCGACATAAGCAACCTCACGCTGGCGCTGGAGCTGGTCGACCCCGAGGTAGTGAACGCGGCGACGCTCGCCATGGCGGGAGCCCGCAGCACCCTCGTCGTGGCTTCTGGCTCGTTCACCGCCCCGGCGCATGTGCTGGCCCATCTGGCGAGCACCATGGGCCTGCCGTTCACGCTGGAGGGCCGGGGCGGAGTACACCTGGCCTCGGCGGCCGGGAGGCTCGGTCCAGAAGACTGCCTGGTCGCGATCAGCTTTTGGAAGCAGTTCCGCGAGATCGCCGTACTGACCGAGGCGGTGCGTGAAGCAGGCGTGCCGGTCGTGGTCATCACCGACGCCGCCAACACCCGGCTGGCATCCGCGGCCACGTACCTGATCACGGTTCCCAGCGAGGGGGTGTCGTTCTTCCAGTCCGTCACTGCGGCCACCTCGGTGGTCTACGGGCTGCTTGCCGGGATCGAATCGCACGTCGCCGCTGACGCGCGGAACGCCCACCAGCGCACCCAGGCGCTGTGGAACGCGCTCGACGTGTTTGACCAGCGGAGGTGAGCATGCTCGGAGTGCGCAGCCTAGTCGTCCGCTCGCAGGGCTTATAGTCCGCCTGCGACTCGTTACCACTGACGCCGTTTCATCGTCACCCGAATTCCACCCCTTTCCGCGCCGAGCCCATACCGGCGCATGCCCAGTTGCCTTTGGCCGTCGCCACGCCTGCGGTGTCCCGCCGTCGGCGTCCGTGGTGAAGAGCCCTTTCCCGAGGCCGGCTGACCTCAGCCTGCGAAGCCGTGTACGCCGCCTCGCCCCCGAACTCGTTCCCAGGGCACCCCCTGACTCAGCTCAAGGAGATCTGATGACTGGCCAGTCTCGCCGTTCCTTCCTCCGCTACGCCACGACCGTCGCCGCCCTCGGCGCCGCCGCTCCGCTGTTGGCCGCCTGCGGCTCAGGCCCCGAAAGCGTGTCGCCCTCGGCGGGCGGCGGCAAGAACGTGACCAAGGTCGGCTTCGACCACCCGTTCAACACGGTCCCACTCTGGTCGACGATCATGAAGTTCGCCGAGCAGTCTGCCAAGGCAGCCGGCGCCGAACTGCTGACCGCCGTCGACGACGCCCAGATCGACAAGCAGCTCGCCAACCTCCAGGGCTGGATCGCGCAGAAGGTCCCCGCGTTCACCGTGCTGCCGATGGAGGTCACCAGCCTCGAACCGGTCGCCAAGTCCGCGCTGGACGCCGGACTGGTATGGGTCACCTACGCCGGTGAGATGCAGAACCAGAGCGGCTCGGTCCTGCTGAACAACAAGGAGTCGGGTTTGCAGCTCGGCCAGCAGGCCGGCCGGTGGGTCACCGAGAAGCACGGCGGCCGGGCCAACGTCGTCCTGCTGGAGTTCCGCGAGTCCGGCACGATCGGCATCGAGCGGTGCGACGGCATGATCGAGGGCCTCAAGCAGAGCGCACCCGACGCGGAGATCGTCGCGACCCAGGCCGCCAGCGACCCCGCGACCGGGCTGCAGGTGATGCAGTCCATCCTGAGCAGCCGTAAGGACATCAACGTGGTGCTCTGCTACAACGACGACGGCGCGACCGGCGCCTACCGGGCCTTCGTCAACGCGGGCTTCGACAAGAACGACCCCAACGTTTTCATCGGCGGGCAGGACGGCGCCAAGGAGGCGCTGGAACTCGTCCAGCAGGGCACGATGCTGCGCTGCAGCTCCGCGCTGCGGATCTCCGAGCTGGCCAAGGTCTGCGTGGAGCACCCGATCGCGCTCGCCGCCGGCACCGCGAGCTCGCCCATCGTGCAGATGGAGATCGAGGCGCTGACCGCGGGGGACACCGACAAGCTGGCCGCCTATCTGTCGGACCTGGCGTAGCGGGTCGTCATGAGTTTCGTCATCGACGGCGTACGGAAGAGCTACGGCGCCAACGAAGTGCTCAAAGGCGTGTCGTTGCGCTGCGAGCCCGGGCAGGTGCACGCCCTGCTGGGCGCCAACGGCGCGGGCAAGAGCACGCTGATCAAATGCCTCAGCGGAGCACACGCGCCGGACTCTGGAACGATCCAGCTTGACGGCGAGGTGTGGACCGGCCTGACCCCTCAGCGGGCGGCCGAGGCCGGGATCGCGGTGATCTACCAGCACCTCAGCCTGGTCGCGTCCCTGTCGATCACCGACAACGTCTTCCTCGGCAGAGAGCTGCGCCGTGGCCCGCTGCTCGCCCGTGCCGAACAGCGGCGCCGTACCAGGCAGGCGCTGAGCGGCGTCCTCGGCCCGGACCACGGCCTGCGGGAGGACACGATCGTCGGCGATTTGCCGATCGCGAGCCAGCAGTTGGTCGAGATCGTCAAGGCCACCTCGCGCCCCGGCCTCCGCGTGCTCATCCTGGACGAGCCGACCGCCGCCCTGTCCGACCGCGAGGCCGGAAAACTCAAGGATGTCGTACGGCGCATCGCCGCGAGCGGGGTGCATGTCCTGTTCATCACGCACATCCTCGGCGACGTGTTCGACCTCTGCGACCGGATCACGGTGCTGCGCGATGGCGTGGTCGCGCTGGACGAGCCGGTCGGCTCGGTGCGGACCGCGCAGCTCACCGAGGCCATCACCGGCCGCCTTCCGGCTCCGCGCCGCGTCGCCGGGCCCGCGTCGTCGCAGCGGCGTGCCCCCATGCTGACCGTGTCCGGGCTGTCCGGCGAGCGTTTCGACGACGTCACCTTCACCACGCACGAGGGTGAGGTGGTTGGGATCTTCGGTCTCGTCGGCTCAGGCCGCAGCGAGCTGCTGGAGACGTTGTACGGGGCCCGTCGCGCCGATGCGGGCACCGTACAAGTGGGCGGCCGTACGGTGCCGCGCCGGTCGAGTCCCAGGGCGGCGCTGCGCGCCGGGATCGCGCTGGTGCCCGGCGACCGGGCCAGGCAAGCTGTCTTCACCGACCTCGACGCGGCGGACAACGTGCTGCAACCGGCGTTCGGACAACTCGGCCCGCCGCTGCTGCGGCACCGAGCGGCCGAGCGGCGGCGGTTCGCAGCCGGAGCTGACCAGGTGCGACTGCACCCCGCCGACCCGGCGCTGCCGGCGCGGGCCTTCTCCGGCGGCAACCAGCAGAAGCTGGTGCTCAGCCGGTGGCTCGCCGCCTACCAGGGCGTACGCGTCCTGCTGCTGGACGAACCGACCCAGGGCATCGATGTCGGCGCCCGCGCCGACATCTACCAGACGCTGCGCTCGGAAGAGGTGCTCACCGGCCGCACGGTCGTGTTCACCACGTCGGATCCGGACGAGGTCGCGCTGCTGGCCGATCGGGTCCTGGTGCTGGTCCGGGGCCGCATCGTGGCGGAGCTCCCGGCTGAGCCGCTCGACCGCAACCGCATGCTGCACCTGTCCCACCTCGGCATTCTCGACCCGGTGCCCACCGCACCTCAGACGGAAGGAGTCTCCCGACCATGAGCCAGGTCAAGGCGGCGGACCTGACCACCGCCCCGCACGGCGAGCCGGGGCAGCGGTGGACCGCGCAGCGCGTCGGGGCACTTCTCGTCCGCAACAGCCTCGTCATCGGCATCGCCGTGTTGCTGATCGTGTTCACCTCCGCCGACTCCACCTTCCTGACCGTCGACGTACTGAAGAACATCGCCCTGCAGAGCACCGTGCTGGCCATCGTCGCGGTCACCAGCACGCTGCTGGTGATCTCCGGGGAGGTGGACCTGTCGGTCGGCTCGCTGGAGGCCGTCTCCGCAGTAACCGCCGGGTACCTCATGGCCGCCAGCGGATGGGGCGCGCCCACCGCGGTGCTCGTCGGCCTGGCGGCCGGGGCCGCCGCAGGAGCGGTCAACGGCTTCCTGGTCACCGTGGTCGGCATCAACTCGATCGTGGTCACGCTCGGCATGGGCAACATCACCAGGGGCCTGACCTACCTGATCACCACGGCACCGGTGTTCGGCTTCACCGAGGGCTTCCTGCGCCTGGGCAACGGCACGTTCCTCGGCATAGCCATCCCGATCTGGATCGCCATACTGGTGTTCGCGCTCGGCGGGGCGTTCCTGGTGCTGACCCCCACCGGGCGGCACATCTACGCGGTCGGGATGAACCGCGAGGCCGCCTACCTCGCCGGACTCAATCTGCGGCGGATCCGGTTCGTGCTGTTCACTCTGAACGGCCTCGCGGCCGGCCTGGCCGGGGTCATCCTCGCCTCTCGTCTCAACAGCGCGCCTCCCGGCACCCTCGGCGTCGGCTTCGAGCTGCAGGTGCTCACCGCGGTACTGCTGGGCGGGGTCGCCTTCACCGGTGGAAGGGGACGGCTGTTCGGCGTATTGCTCGCCGTACTGTTCCTCAACATTCTTCAGGCCGGCCTCACGATGATGAACGTCGCGAACGCCTGGCAGCAGATCTCCCAGGGCGTCGCACTGATCGCGTCCGTCGGGCTCGACCTGCTCAACCACCGGCGCGGCCGCCGCGCGCTGCTGCCATGGGCCCGGCTAGGCCTGGCAAGAAACGCCACGTCCGGCGATCAGGAGGTATCACGATGAGCACCAACATTCCGACCTCGGTCGGTGAGACGTACGTGGCCGAGGCCGGATCCGGCCGGCCGATCCTCGTGCTGCACGGTGGCCTGGGACTCGACCACGGCTACCTGCGTCCGGCCTTTGACACGCTGGCCGCCGGCCACCGGGTGATCTACCTCGACTTCGTCGGCAACGGCCGGTCCGACCGCACGCTGGATTACGCGGCGATCCACGACAACACCATCTGGGTTCGGCAGGTGGACGAGATCATCGAGGCGATGGGCCTGGACAACCCGGTCATCGTCGGCCACTCCTACGGCGGTTACGTGGCGCTGGAGTACGCGCTGACCCCGTCGGGCGCCGGACGGCCGATGATCCTCGTCTCGACCGCGCCCAAGCTCGACCACAGCGACGTGATCGCCGAGAACGCGGCGCGGCGCGGCACCCCGGAGCAGGTGGACGCGGTGCGGGTGCGGCTGGCCCGGCCGCAGGCCGACGACGAGGAGTGGGCCGACCTGTGGCGCACCCTGCTGCCGCTGTACTTCCACGCGCCCACCCCCGAACTGGTCGCCCGCGCGTCGGAGGGCACCCACTTCAGCGCGCAGGCGTTCAACACGGCACACCTGCGGGCGCTGAGCGCCTACGACGTCAGTGGTCGGCTCGGCGAGATCACCGGCGACACGCTCGTCGTCTCCGGCGACGACGACTGGATCCTGCCGCTGGAACTCTGCTCGCAGCGGCTCGCCGCCGGCATCCCGGACGCAGCGCTCGCGGTCCTGCCCGAGTGCGGCCACTTCCCCTTCATTGAGCGCGCCGAACCGTTCCTCACCGTCGTACGCGACTGGCTCGAACGGCACTGAGCCGGTCCGTAAGACGAACTGATTTCCCGGAAAGGACAGGAATGAGCGAGACCACACCAGAGTCGGTGGCCGTGATCGGCCTGGGCGCGATGGGAGGTGCGATGGCGGCGATGCTCGTCCGGCACGGCTGGTCAGTGCTGGGCTACGACCCGTCGGAGGAGTCCCAGGCCCGGGCGCGCGACGCCGGCGTCACCACGGTCACCGCCATCGCGGATCTGGCCGGAACGGAACAGGTCCTGCTCTCCCTCCCCGGCGCCGAGCAGGTGAGCGCCGTCGTCCCCGAACTCCTGGAACTGGACTCGGTACGGCTGATCGTCGACACGTCCACTTCCGACCCGCGAACCAGCGTCGGCCTGGCCGCGGACGCCGCGGCACACGACGTCGTGTTCGTGGACGCGCCGGTATCCGGCGGTCCGTCCGGTGCCGCCGCGGGAACCCTCGCCGCGTTCGTCGGTGCCGCGCCGCAAACCGTCTCCACGGCGGCTCCACTGCTCGACGCGATCACCGCCGGCGGATGGCGGCACATGGGAGGCCCCGGCTCGGGCAACGTCACCAAACTGCTCAACAACGCGTTGTGCGCCGGTGCCATCGCGCTGTGCGCGGAGGCCGTCGACATCGCCGCCGCCTACGACATGGACGCCGACAAGGTCGTCGCCGCGCTGAACAGCGGCTCGGGACGCAACGCGGCGACCGACGTCAACTTCCCGCGCTGGGTGCTGCCGGGCACCTACGACTCAGGCTTCCCGGTCAGCCTCATGGCCAGGGACGTCAACCTGGCGGTCGACCTGGCCGCGAGCACCGGCACCGCCATGACCGTCATCGACGCCACCCGCCGCGCCTGGCAGGAGGCCGCGCGGCAGTTGTCGCCGGACGCCGACTTCAACCGAGTGGCCCAAGTGATCGCAGCCTCGTCCGGGGTGCTGACTCCGACCGGGAGGAACCAGTGACCGACTCGCCATCGCTCGGACTCAGCGCGACCGCCGCCGCCATCCTCAGCGAAGCCCTGCCCGAGGGACTGGGCGGGTACGCCGCCGGTCAGCACCTCGCCGGGCGCGGCGCGGAAGTCGAAGCCCGCTACCCCGCCACCGGGGAACTGCTGACCACCTGGCGAGACATCGGCGCCGAGGGCACGGCCGCCGCGGTCGACGCCGCCGCGGCGGCGCTGCGGCCCTGGCAGGAAGCAGGCCCGTTCGGCCGCGCGGAGGCGCTGCGTCGTCTCGCCGCGCTGATCCGGGAGTCGGCCGGACAACTGGCGAGGCTGGAGTCGGCGACGGCGGGGAAGCCGCTGCGTGACAGCCGGGTGGAGGCTCTGCGGGCCGCCGACTTCTTCGACTACTACGCCGGATGGGCCGACAAGATCACCGGCCAGACGCTGCCCGTCCCCGGACCGTGGCTGACCTACACCCGCCGCGTCCCGTACGGCGTGGTCGGGCTGCTGACCCCGTGGAACGCTCCGCTGTTCACCGCGGCGTGGAACTCCGCGGCGGCCCTGGCCTGCGGCAACACCGTGGTACTGAAGCCGAGCGAGTTCACACCGGCCACCACGATCGTGCTGGCCCGGCTGGCTGAGCAGGCCGGCCTGCCGCCCGGCACCCTGAGCGTCGCAAGCGGGCTGGGGGAGACGGTCGGGCAGGCGCTGGTAGCCGATCCCCGGGTGCGCAAGGTGGCGTTCATCGGTTCGGTGGCCACCGGCCGTACGGTCGCCACGACAGCCGCCTCCAGAGGCGTCCCGGCGCTGCTCGAACTGGGCGGCAAGAGCGCGAACATCGTCTTCGACGACGCCGACGTTGACGCCGCGTCCGACGGCGTGCTCGCGGCCATCTTCGCCGGCGCCGGCCAGTCCTGCGTGGCGGGCTCCCGGCTGCTGGTGCACGCCGACCTGCACGAGGAACTCGTCGCCGAAGTCGTTCGCAAGGCCGCCCTGCTGAGGGTCGGCGACCCGCTGGATCCGGAGGTCGAGATCGGCCCCGTCGGCAACGCCCGACAGTACGAGCACGTGTGCGGACTGGTCGAGCAGGCGGTCGGCGAAGGCGCCACGCGGGTCAGCAGGCACGGCGAACGGCACGGGCTGAGCGACGGAGGCTACTGGGTCGAGCCGACCGTGCTCGACCACGTGACCACCGAGCACACGGTGGCCCGGACCGAGGTCTTCGGCCCGGTGCTGGCGGTGAGCACGTTCGCCGATGAGGCCGACGCGATCAGGCAGGCCAACGACACCGAATTCGGACTGGCTGGAGCGGTCTGGACGCGGTCAGTCGAGCGGGCGCACCGAATCGCCGACGAGGTCCGGGCCGGCACGTTCTGGATCAACTCCTACAAGACGATCCATGTGGCCGCACCGTTCGGAGGGTTCGGGGATTCGGGCTGGGGTCGTTCCTCCGGCCCGGACGTACTGGGCGAGTACACCCAGGCGAAGGCGGTCTGGGTGCCGACCGCTCCCTACCCTGCACCCTTTCCGTCCTTGCGGGATTCGTGACGGCTACGAGAGTCTGCACCCTGGTCAGGGTGCGAGGCGTCATGCGCGCCTCGAGATTCGACCAGACCGGCGGTTGACGGGTGCTGCCACGGCGGAAGCGTCTCACCCCACGCAGGTGAGACGCTTCCGCCGTCGGACCCTGCCTCGTCGGCTGTCTGCCGGTCGCGCAGTTCGATTATCTCGCGAACGGTCAGAAGATTACGTCCTGAAGGATGGCTGGAAGTTGCTGCCGCTCGATGAGTCGCAGACATCGGCGGCAGTTCACCGGCGCGGTCGAGGTGCGCAGTCGTCGCGGATCCCAGCCTGCGATCGCCGTATGACAGGCCGGTGCGGGGAGCTCTACGTCGTAGCGGTCGACGCTGGTGCCCGCCAGATGGATGGTGTGTGAATTGTCCACTCGTAAGGCGCTGGCCTCCATACAGGCGATTCTACCAAGGTGACGTTCGCTTCAGGTGTTATTCGAGACGCTCCGGTCCCGTATCTCGTTCCTCTTCGCTCGTTACCTGAAGCTGATGACAGAACTGACAGTACGTCGGTAGTTCGCTCTGATCTGGGCCGTTGGCGTCTACTGTAATAGCGACAGAACTACGACGAATCTGCTCCGTGAATGACAGAACCCGATCCCCGCCTTTAGCTCTGGGTGAAGACGAGCGAGGGGAGAGGTTCTGTCACTGTTATGAGATCTGTCAGCGTTCTGTCTTGCCTTTTGTTTCAGCCGTTTCCGCAGGTCATCACCGCCGTAGCGGTTTTGTCACGGCTTTACGAAGATCAGAGGGCTGACGGCGTATCGAGGGAAAGGTCCGCGTCGGCCTCGCGAACCGGATGTTGCTGCCCAAGCCCACGATAAAGGGCAGCATGGCCGCCTACACCGACGCCGCCGGCGCGGGTGCCGATCTGGTGGTGACAGCATTGCCGGACGGGTTCCGGCACGAGGTGGTGCCGCGCCAGCGGCCGTCGAAACCGTTGGAACTGCGGATCGGCGTCGAGGACGAGGGCCTGACCCTGTCGGCGGGCAGGAACGGCCGGCTGCTGCTGAAGGGCAAGGACAAGAAGCTGGTCGCCGCGGCGGCGCCGGCAGCCGCGTGGGACAGCGCCAAGGGCCGGCCGACCAAACGCGGCGCGGCTGCCAGCGACCTGGTCACCAGGGACGGCCGTACGGAACTGGTGATCGAGCCGGATCAGGCGTTCCTGGCCGACGCCGTCACCCCCCACCGCCAGGCGACGCCGGTTGGAGCGACACGGCCGGGGACGATCGCCGTCCAGATGGCCTCCGGGCCATGGCAACAACCCTGAACGTTCTCAGCTGGCTGATCGCCCGCTCGACGGCGTTCCTGCCCTTGTAGCGTTCAGCGTCGCAACGGATGAACTGTTTTCCGGCCAAGCCGCGCCTATGTGGTGGACGATCTTGATCCTTTGATCCCAGAGATAGTGCCGACCGCCTGAGCGGATGCCTCAGCGCCTGCCAGCCCTAGTACGGCAGCCGCCATTTGCTGTGTGAGCTGGGACGACGTGGTGTCGGGCCGGCGTGAGTTTCTGGCGGGATCCCCGTACAACGAGAGCAGCCGCTCGTGATCATGTCTGTGTGACGAGAACAAGATCCAAAGCGGCTGCTGCCCTCATCGTAGAGGCCAGGCGGGTGCAACGGAACCTCGACGACCTCATGGGCGCGCTGGCCCCGATGTTCTCCCGGATCGAACCGCGGCTGCAGGCCGCCAAGTACGTCCGGGCCGTGATGTCCGAGCTGCCCCGGCGTAACGGCTGGACGATCGCCGAGTGGATCGGTGACCGCCGTCCGGACGCCACCCAGCGCCTGCTGAACCGGGCCCGATGGGACACCGCGGGTGCGATGAGCACCGTCCGCCGCTTCGCCGTCGCCCGGCTGGATGCCGCCGCCCGGCCGGGCAGCCTGACCGTCGGCGTGCTGGACGAGTCCGGCCAGGAGAAGAAGGGCACGGCCACGGCAGGCGTCAAACGCCAGCACATGGGCTGCGCCGGCGGCATCGACAACGGCATCAACACCGTCTACCTCGCCTACGTGCGCGCCGGGGCAGGGCACGCGCTGATCGGCGCCCGGCAATGGATCCCCGCCGAGCAGATCAGCGACCCGGTCACCGCCATCACCACCGCTCTGCCGCTGGACCTCAGCTTCGCGACCAAGGGCGAACTGGCCATCGGCCTGCTGCGCGAGGCCTACGCCGACGGCGTGCGCCTGGACTTCGTGACCGGGGACGAGGTCTACGGCGCTTGCACCAAGCTGCGCACCTATCTGGAGAACCACGGCCAGGCCTACGTGCTGCGCATCCGCGCCACCTTCACCCTCACCCTCGGCGGCGGCGCCTGCCTGACCTGTGAACAAGCCGTGGCCAAGCACCTGCGGCCCCAACGCCGGTGGATGATCCGCTCAGCCGGGCACGGTTCCAAGGGGGAACGCACCTATGCCTGGGCGTGGATCGCCACTGCCAGCCCTGCCCACTTCCTGCTGGTCCGTAAGCACCGCACCACCGGTGAGCTGGCCTTTCACTACTGCTTCGTGCCCGCCGGTCAGCCGGCCACCCTGGCCCGCCTCGTCTCAGCCGCCGGGTTGAGGTGGCCGGTGGAGGAGAGCTTCCAGGCCGGCAAGGACCTGTTCGGCCTGGACGAGTCCCAGGTCCGCCTCTATGAGGCACTACTGCGGCACCTCGTGCTGGTCATGGCCGGCCTGGCCGTCTGCGCGGTCGCCGCCGCAGCAGCCCGGCATGGAACCGACACCCACGCCGGCCGACCCTGGCCTGATCCCATTGACGGTCGCCGAGGTCAAGCGCCTGTTCAACGCCGTCACCGGACATCCACCGACGCTGGAACACACCGTCCACTGGTCGACCTGGCGACGCCGCCATCAAGCCCGCGCCCGCTGGTTCCATCACCGAGCCCGCCTGGCCACTGCATATAGCCAGGTCAACTAATGAATGGCGGCTGCCGTACTAGGGACGCGGATGGCATCCAGCCTCCGCCGCAGCGGCGGAGGATCGCAGTATTCGCGCGGCTTCGGCACCAGCGACAGCATCCGACGTTCACCGAAGCCATGCAAGGCGATCGTCAGAGTTTCGGACTGGATGCAGCAGACGGCGGCGAGATCACATCGGGGTGGAAGACCTCCTCGACATGGCAGAGGGGTTGGCCGCTGGTGATGATCAGATACGAGCGCCAGGTACTGGCCCGGGTCGTGCTGAAAGGATCGAGACATCCCCATGACCACGGCCGCACACCCCGCTGAAGGATCTCCCGGCGTTGCTCGATCTCACCGAGCAGGTAGCCGAGCGGAATGTCGGTGCCGAGGTCGAGATCGGCCACTAGGGGATGGCCGACATCGAGGACGACCTTGTTGGCCGAGATCACCGCATCTCTTGCGTCGGTGATCAGTTGGGAGCGGCGCACCAACGCGATGTCGTCGACGGCGAAACCCATGCGTAGGCAGCACTCCCGAGATAACGCAGTGACCGCGGGTCGCCGCGCCTGCGAAATAACCCGAGCCTTGAGCGGCTGGCCGAGCAGGGCGGCCAGGAAACGCGTGGTAGAGCCGTCTAGATTGCCCAAGACGTCGGCGACCTTGGTGGGGTCACCGCTTAAGGAGAGAGGTACGGAGGTCATAGCGGTCCTCAATCTGTGAGAGGCGGTAGTGCCGGTGGCGGACGTGGAGCCGGTGGGTGAAGGGGCCCCTCTGGGGGCGTCTTAAGTCGAGGCTGAGGGTGGCAACCAGATGCTAAGGACGGTTCGAACTCAACTCTTGATAATTTTCACATCTTGTCACTAAAGACTTTGAGGCGATGACAGAAGTGACAGAAAACCGCCCACCGGATGTGACCAGGCTCGTCGGCACTTGGCTTTGTAGTGACGCAACGCTGACGAATGGTCTGGGTGAATGACAGAATCGCACTCGTGCATGAGCTTGAAGGTGTATACGACGCGCTGGAAGGCGTTCTGTCGCTGCCGGTGATTTCGTCACCGTTCTGTCGGACCATTTGTCTCGGCTGTTTCCATAGGTCGTTTAGGTCGTGGCCGTTCTGTCACGGCTGGGCGAAGAGCGCGGGATGGACGACGTACTTCGGGGAAGGTCTGCGCCCACCTCGCGACCCGCGAGCCGCTTCCGGAAGGGCCCGGATGTAGCCGTGCGCGTCCAGCAGCGACAGCACGGCGGTGACAGTCGAGGCGTCCTTGAGCTTCGTCTGCATGCCGCGGTGCAGATCGCGCCGGCTGAACTGCCGGGCCGTCCTGATGTTCTCGTTCTTGGTCATCCAAGTCACGGCATCCCGGGCGAGTTCGGTGTGCCGATCTTCCGCCATCGCGCCGAAACAGGCCGCGGCGTGGGCGATGTAATAGCGGGCGATCTCGATGGCCTGCCGCATGATCTCTTCGACAATGGGCTTACGGAAGCCGTCATGGAGATGCTCGGCCAGGTGCAGCAGGCCCGCGATGCGGACGGCGGCGCCGACGAGCTTGCCCGCCCAGTCGCGCAGGCTGTCGAGCTCGCCGACGCCTGCCCGGAGCTTGGGCTCGATCTCGTCCTGGAACTCGGTGACGAGCTTGGCGGCAGCTGGGGACAAGTCGAGGATCTGGGGCCGCTCCCACTCGGCGAGGCTGATTACCAGGTGCGTCATATTTCGCTCGTAGGCGTGCCGTACCTGCTCGGGTACGAGGTCGGGTTCGCTCTTGCGGTAGCCGACCGTGTCCTTCGGCAGCGTGTACAGGAACCGGGCCAGCAGGCCCTGGCCGCGCAGACGGGGCTTTTGGGCGATGAAGGTGAGTACGGTGGGTTGGATGCACACGGCGATGGTCAGGGCGGGGGAGCGCACGTACTCGGCCCGGCCGCGACGGTTCACCTTGAGCACGTCGCCGGCGTGAGCTTCGAGGAACGGGGTCAGCGCGGGCACCCCGTTGCTGTAACGGCCGCACACGATGTCGAACAGGTCGCCCTCGGCCGACAAGATGGCCAGCCGGCCGCCCTGCTCGGACAGGATGGTGGAGCACTCCTCGGGAGTGACGTTCTTGGCGATCAGCTGGAGCTCGGGCGGGACGACCGCTTCTTCGAGAGCCAGAGCGGTGGACTCGGCCTCGGCCAGGTCGCTGGCCGAGCCGCTGCGTACCGCTTTGGTTCTGGCTTGCTTGTCGGCCTCTTGCAACTGCGACCGGAGCAGTTCGGCCTGTCGTGCCTTGGCTCGGCAGGCGATGACGAGTTGCTCCTCGGCCTGGTAGAGCGGCGCGGTCATGGCCCGGAAGACGGCCGACTTGCGGGTGGCGGGCGGGGCGACCGCGGCGAGGAAGAGGTTGAGCGGTTCGTGCCAGCCGCCGCGTACCCGGACCACGGCTTTGCCGCTGGCCGCGGTGGACAGGCCACCCAGGGCGAAGGTCGCGGCGATGTCGGGGGCGGTCTGGGTCTCTTCGGCCACTGCCTTGACGATGTCTTCCAGCCACGACGGCAGGCAGTCGAGAGGGAACGCGGGAGGTACGAGCCGTGAGCCGAGAGGGACGACCTCGTCCCAGGCATCTTCCGCCTCGGCTGGCGGCTTCTCGCCTGGTTTCGTGATGTCCGGGGCCCAGGTCGGCCCGCTTCCGGCGGTCACCCGCCGATTCCGTGGAGGGTGTAGGGCTTGGGTGCCCAGACCTCGATGAAGTCGCCGATGGTGCCACCGGCGCAGAGGTGGTCGGAGGTGTCCTTGCCGTGCCGGGCCTGCAGGACGTAGATGGAGCGGGCCACGGGCATGAGGTTGTGCACGATCGTCTGGGCGTGGTCGCGGCCGGCCTGGTCACGGTCGGCGACGATGGAGACGTCGGCGCCGTGGAAGTAGCGGGCGAAGTCCGGTCGCCACTTTCCGGCTCCCATGGCGTTGCAGGTCGCGGTGATACCCGGATGCGCGCGGAGGGCTTCGACGTCCTTCTCGCCTTCTGTGATCATCACGACCCGGGCTTGGCGGACGGCGGTGATGACGTCGGGCAGGCGGTAGGGCACCAGGCGCACGGCCATGCTGCCGTCCTCGCCGTACAGGCTCCAGCGCCGGCCGGAGCGCTTGGCCGGGTCGGGTCGCCACTGGCGGAAACCCTGGCAGCCGTTGCCTTTCCTGCTGCACCGGGCGACGCCGTAGAGGACGGTGCCCTGTTCGTCCCGGTAGAGGTACTCGGTCACTCGGTGGTGACCGCAGGGCATCCAGCGATCACCAGAGCGCCTGGGGGAGTGTGGGTTTCGTAACTGCTCGGGCCAGAGGGCGGACATGGGCAGATCGAGCGCCTGCATGACGTCCTCGGTGGGGCATTTCGGCCCTCCATGACAGGTGATCATGACGATGCCGTCGCTGGTGACGCCGACGGATAACGACGGCTGTCGATCGTCATGGGCGGGACAGACTGTGCTCTTCTGAGTGCGCGAGCCGCGGGGGGCGTAGCCGGTCCTGTCGTAGAGCGCCTGCAAGATCCGTGCGTACGGGGAGTTCATAGGGCGACCTCGCTCAGGAGGCGAGGTCGGTTGCCTGAGCGGGCGGCGCGGGCGAGAGTGCGGGGTCGTCGATATCGAGGCAGCGAAGGAGGGCGGCGCGGCCGACGCGGTAGGTGTGGCCGACCCGGAGGACGGGGCAGGGGAACTCGCCCTTGCGGGCGAGTTCGTGCGCTTTGGTCCGGCCGATGCCGAATGCTCGTGCGGCGGTCACGATGTCGACGGTGACGGGCAGAGCGAGCAGTTCCGCGGTAGTCAATGCCTCGGCCATGAGGACGCGCCTTTCTGATGGGGGATCCGCCCGGACCATGTTGGACAGCGCCGAGCGGTTCATCGCGAATGGGATGGTTTGACGCTCGCGATCAGGATGGCATGATCAATGCTGGCTGATCAACCCGATCGTTGGTAATCTTCCATCCCTTCAGGATGAAGCTCGGGCGATGTCAAGGAGTGACGCGTGTCGGCAGCCGAAAGACGATCTGACCCAGACCAGACCAATCAGACGGGCACTCGCAGCCTCAGCGAGGAGAACGTCGCTCTGCGGATCGCCTGGGAGATGCGCCGCCGCGGCTGGTCGCAGGAACGCATGGCCCAGGAGCTCACCAACGCCGGATGCCCCACCCACCAGTCCGCCATCTCCAAGATCGTCAACCCCAAGCCCGACGGCAGCCGCCGCGCGATCAGCGTGGACGAGGCCATCGCTCTGGCCCGAGTGTTCGGCATCGCCCTGGAAGAACTCCCGCTCCCCATGGACGACGCCGAAGGCCGGGACCTGCACGACCTGAGCCGAACGGTCACCCACGAAGGCCGCAACGCCACAGAGCAGCACGCCCACTTCCTCCTGGCCTGGGCCCGGCTGCGTCACCGCCTGGCCCAAGAAGACAGCCGGACCGCCTACGAAGGCTTCCTGGCGCAGCGAAGAGTCGACCCGGACACGGCCGAGCAGGCGATCGCCTTCTGGCAGGACGCCGACTCCTGGCGCGAGGCGACCGCCGGATACGAAACGCTGCACCGGATCCTGCAAGCCATGGGCGACGGACGCGACCTGACCCCGCCCGCACAAGAGTCCCGGCGACGCCACAGCGTCGTGGCCGACCTTGTCCGCCTGCGCGACCTGTTCGCCACCAAGATCCCGAGCACTCCCGTACGCGTGGTGCCCGACCTCATCTACCACGCCGCCGAGACACTGGTACGCGCCGGGATGCAGGAGACCGCCATCGGCGTCATCGACGCCTACGACCGCGGGACTGCCCACCCCACCGACGCCGTGGTGGGGGAGATCGACCGCAGGCTACGACAGATCGGCGCCAGGGAATCGGAAGATCGCCTTGAGTATCTGGAGAGCCTGGCGGCCCGGATAGTCCTGCACCATCGGGGCAGCCAAGCCCGGCAGCCGCCGGAAGACCTGGCCTCCGAACTGGAGGTGAGCATCAAGGACTACCAGGAAGCGAGAAAGATCGCAGGCATGCACCGCGATACCGGAATGAGGTGAGCCATTCGTTGACGGGCAACGGATCCAAACGCTGCAAATACCGGGAGAACGGCCGTGAGGCGCTCTGCCCGAAGTTGGAGTCCACGCTCACCAGGTCCAGGTCCGCCTGCCCGCGAGCTGCGGCCTCGGCGATCATCTCCTGCATCAGCTGCTCGAACACGCCCGCTGCCGCCCACAACCGGAACCGGTCGTAGACGGTGGGCCAGGGTCCCTACCTGGCGGGGCACATCCCGCCAGGGGCTGCCGGTACGAAACCGCCTCATCACCCGTTGAACTGCTGTCGCAGATCCAGGAGCGGGCCTTGCTCACCCAGCGGCAGGTGACGCTCGATCAAGGACTATTCCTCATCGGTGAGGTCCCCACGCGCCACAGCCAAGGCCTACAGGAACACCAGACGTAGCGCAGCGAAACCCCGAAATCTCAACTCCTACAGGCCCTAAGGCGCGGTCGCCTCCGCGAGGTCGAGCGCGATGTCGACGATCATGTCTTCCTGGCCGCCGACCAGCCCCCGCCTGCCCGCTTCGAGCAGGAGGCTGCGGACGTCCACCCCGTACTCCTCCGAGACGAGCTCGGCGTGCCTCAGGAAGCTCGAGTACACGCCGGCGTAGCCGAGCGTGAGGGTGTCCCGGTCGACCTGGACGGGGCGGGACCAGAGCGGCCTGACCAGGTCGTCGGCGGCGTCCTGCAGCTTGAACATGTCGCAGCCGTGCGACCACCCATTCAACGTGGCGACCGCGATGAACGCCTCGATCGGGCAGTTCCCGGCCCCGGCCCCGTGGCCGGCGAGGGAGGCATCCACGCGGGTCGCTCCGGACTCGACGGCGACCACCGAGTTGGCCACGGCCAGCGAGAGGTTCTGGTGCGCGTGGATGCCGATCTCCGTCTCCGGCTCCAGCACGTCCCGGTAGGCCTGCATCCGTTCCCTGGTCGCGTTCATGGTCAGGTGACCGCCGGAGTCGGTGATGTAGACGCAGTGGGCACCGTAGGACTCCATGAGCTTGGCCTGCCGGGCCAGTTCGGCCGCAGGCGCCTGATGGCTCATCATCAGGAAGCCGGCGACGTCCATGCCCAGGTCGCGGGCCGTCTCGATGTGCTGGGCCGAGACGTCGGCCTCGGTGCAGTGGGTGGCGATCCGCACCGATCTCACGCCCAGCGAGTGCGCCTGCTTCAGCGCCGCGATCGTCCCGATGCCTGGCAGGAGCAGGGTGGTGAGCGTCGAGTGCCGGACGTGCGCGGCGGCGGTCTCGATCCACTCCCAGTCCAGGTGGCTGCCGGGGCCGTAGTTGAGGCTGCCGCCCTCCAGGCCGTCACCGTGGGCGACCTCGATGGCGGTGACCCCGGCGGCGTCCAGGGCGGTGACGATCTCCGCCACCCGGTCCAGGCCGATGCGGTGCCTCAGGGCGTGCATCCCGTCGCGGAGGGTCACGTCTTGGATGTAGAGCTTCGTACCAGTCACTGGACGACCTCCGGAGTCGCCAGGGCGGCCAGGCGTTCAGCCACGCGGACCGCCGCGGACGTCATGATGTCGAGGTTGCCGGCGTAGGCGGGCAGGTAGTCCGCGGCGCCTTCGACCTCGAGGAAGACGGAGACCTTCGTGGTCGGGGTCTCGGCCGCCCCCGAGGGGAGCAGGGTATGGATCGGCTCGTCCTCTCGGATTCGGGTGAACTGCACGCGCTGCTTGAGCCGGTAGCCGGGCACGTACTGGGCGACCTCCTCGACCATCCGCTCCACCGAGGCGGTGATCGCGGCGTGGTCGGCGTCGCCGGTCAGGCAGAGCACGGTGTCGCGCATGATGAGCGGCGGCTCGGCGGGGTTGAGGACGATGATGGCCTTGCCGCGGCGGGCACCGCCGACTGTCTCGATGGCGCGGGCAGTGGTCTCGGTGAACTCGTCGATGTTGGCCCGGGTGCCGGGACCGGCAGACTTCGAGGCGATCGAGGCGATGATCTCCGCGTAGAAGACCTCCGTGACGCGGGAGACCGCCGCGACGACCGGGATCGTGGCCTGGCCGCCGCACGTCACCATGTTCATGTTCTCGGCGTCGAGGTGCTGGTCGAGGTTGACCGGCGGGACGATGAACGGCCCGATGGCCGCCGGGGTCAGATCGATGAGCCGCTTGCCGTGGGGCCGCAGGGCGGCGGCGTTGGCCACGTGCGCCCGGGCCGAGGTGGCGTCGAAGACGATGTCGATCTCACCGAACTCCGGCATCCGCACCAGACCGGCGACCCCTTCGGCGGTCGTGGGGATCTTGAGCCGTTTCGCCCGTGCCAGGCCGTCGGACTCGGGGTCGATGCCCACCATGGCAGCGACTTCCATGGTCTTCGAGCGGCGGAGGATTTTGATCATGAGGTCGGTCCCGATGTTCCCTGAGCCGATCACGGCGACCTTCGTTGTCATGATTTACCTCTTTCAGGAAACTTCGCCGACACCTTGCCCAGGGTGGAGATGTCGGCCTCGATCACCGTGCCGGGCCTGACCGTCACCATGGGGCCCAGCGCCCCGGAGAGCACCAGCTCGCCGGCCCGCAACGGTTCGCCGAGGGCGCGCGTGGTCCGGGCCAGCCAGGACAGGGCGAGCAGGGGGTCACCCAGGCAGGCGCGTCCCACGCCCTCGGAAACGACGACGCCGTCCTCCGCGAGCGTCATGGTCACGTCCGCGGGCTCGAACGTGTCGAGACGGACGCGCCGCGAACCGAGCACGAACAGGCCACTGGAGGCGTTGTCCGCGATCGTGTCGATAATCGAGATATCCCAGCCCGCGACCCGGCTGTCTACGATCTCCAGGGCGGCGACGGCGTACTCGACGGCGTCGCGGACCTGCGGCAGGCCGAGGTCACCGGCGCAGAGGTCGGCGCCGAGCACGAAGGCCACCTCGGCCTCGATCCGCGGCTGCAGCAGCCGATCCATCGGCACGGGCTCGCCCTCTTCGCAGTTCATGTCGGCGAACAGCGTGCCGAAGTCGGGCTGGTCGACCCCGAGCTGCTCCTGCACGGCGGGGGAGGTGAGACCGATCTTGCGCCCGATCACGCGGGCGCCCGACGCGGTCCTCGCCTTCGTGATCAGGTCCTGTACGCGGTACGCGATGGAGATGTCGTCGTCACCGAGGAGGTCGCGCACCGGACGGCATGGTGTAATCGACGACGCCGCCTGTTCGAGCCGGTTCGCGGCCGCTCGGACGTTGGCGTCGTCATCACCTCGCGCAGGCATGGCGGTACGGTCGCTCTCGAGCATCGGCTACCTTCGATCGTCTGGCTGAACGCTTTCTTCACCGACTATGGGCCCTGGCCGTAGAGGTCTCCAATTGCCGTCCCGTGACGCGGGACGAGCCACTTCGGCGCTCGAACTGACCGGTCCCGGATCCTGGGATGGGGCTTTGACCAGGCGGCGGCGGACAGAACACTGTGGGGTGCCCGAGCCGTCCCGGCGTGCTAAGCCGGCCGGCGTATCGGCCCCGACACCGACCTCGCGCGCCCGAGCCGCGCCACCGTCCCGTCCTGCCCAGAGAGGAGCGGCGAATGACGCGCCCGGATTTCGAATCACGGACAGCCGAGGCCTGGAGGCACATCACCGATGCGCTGGCCGAGGAGCTGGCCGTCGGGATGACCGGCATCCCCAGCCCTCCCGGCGCCGAACGGGAGCTGGCCACCTGGGCGGCCTCCCGCCTGCGGGCCGAGGGCATCGAGGCGGAGGTGCAGCACGTCCAGGGCGACCTGGCGAACGCGGTGGGCCGGATCAGCACGGGCAGGCCGGGACCCGAACTGCTGCTGTACTCGCCGATCGACACCCATCTGAGCGGCGACCCCGCGGACGACCAGCCGTGGGCGGGCGCCGAGGAGTCCGGGGAGATCACCCCGCGAGCCCAGGTCCGGGACGGCTACGTGATCGGGCTGGGCGCCAACAACCCGAAGGGCCACGCCGCGGCGGTGCTGGCGGCGGGGATCGCGATCCGGCGGTCCGGCGTCTCCCTCCCCGGCACGCTCCGGATCGGCCTGGGCGGGGGCGGCATGCCCACCAACGCCGGCGACGCCCCGGAACCGCCGCCCACCCGCCGGATCGGCCACGGCGCCGGTTGCGGCTACCTGCTGGAGCAGGGCGGGCTTCCGGACGCGGCGATCATCGCCAAGTCCGGCGACGCTGTGGCCTGGGAGGAGCCGGGCCTCACCTGGTTCAAGATCTCGGTACGGGGTCGCCTGAGCTACGCGGGCCTGCGCGGCACCGGGCTGCACCGCAACCCGATCCTGGCCGCGCAGCCGGTGATCGACGCCCTGGAGGGGTGGTTCGACTCCTACGCCGAGCGGAACGAGCGGGGCCTGGTCCGCCCGCAGGGAGCCGTCACCGCGATCCGGGCGGGATGGCCGCACAAGCCGGCGTTCGTCCCCGCGGAGTGCCACATCTACCTGGACCTCCGTACCAGCCCGGGAGTGAGCTCCGCCGCCGCCGAGCGGCAGCTGCGCACGGGCCTGGAGGCGGTCGGGCGGGAGCTGGCCGAGCGCGGGTTCGGGCTCGGCGTGGAACGGGTGCTGTCCATCCCCGGCTCCCGCACCGACCCCGGTGAGGACATCATCCGCCGCTCGATCGCGGCCTGGGAGCTCGTCTCCGGGCGGTCACATGAGCCCATCCGGCGGACCAGCGGCGCCACGGACGCCAACATCCTGCGGGCCTGGGGAGTGCCCACGGCCCGGATCGGCATGCCCAGGGCCGGGGAGCAGTCCGGCGTGGCCGACGACTTCGCCCGCGCCATGAACGTGTGCGGTGTGACGAACATCGTCCGCCTGGCCCGGATTCTGGTCGCCGTCACGCTCGGCGGAGACCAGGCAGCCTCTTGAACGGTCGGAGAAGGAACATATGCAATTCGGCATCGCACTAGACCTGGGGCCGGCGGCGCTGCCTCTCGGCGAGCACCTGCGGCAGATCCGGCCGGTGCTGAAAAAGGCCGAAAAGTACGGACTCGACTCGGTCTGGGTCGGCGAGAACTACGCGCAGGGCCCCGGCGCGGCCACGGCGTTCCACGGGCCCTCCGCCCTGATGGTGCTGGCGGCGCTGTCGGGGGAGACCTCGCTCGGGCTGGGCAGCGGGGTGGTCCTGCTTCGCGCGTACGACACCCTGCGGCTCGCCTACGACGTCGCGCTGCTCGACTCCCTGTCGGAGGGACGGCTGACGGTGGGGATCGGGCTCGGGCCGGGGTTCCTGGCCTCCCGGTTCGGCCAGCCGGCCGGCCCCGGCGAGGTCTTCGATGAGCGCCTGGAGGCCCTGCTCACCCTGCTGCGCGGCGGGGACGGGTACGAGGGGAAGCACGTGTCCGTGCAGGGCGGCATCTTCCCGCTCGCTCACCGGGGCCGGGTGCCGCCGCTCCTCATCGGCGGCGGGGTCCGGGCGTCCCTCGAACGCGCGGTCAGATTCGGCCAGGGATGGTACGCCTCGTCGGCGTACTCCTTCGAGCGGATCCGCCGGCTCGCCGGCGAGTACCGGGCCGAGCTCGCACGCCGGGAGGGTGGACCGGCCCGCGTCGCGGTCAACCGGCTCACGGTGCTCAAGAGGGACGGCGAGTGCGCCCGCGAGGCAGGCGCCCGCTACGCCGGAGGCATCGTCGCCGCCTACGCGGCGGTGGGCTCCCTGGACGACCGCGGCACACCGATCCCGCCGGGCGAGACCGACGTCGCGGCGGCGCTCGGCCAGCGATCCATCATCGGCGACGCCGAGACCGCCGTGCGATCCGTACAGGAGTACGCCCGAGTGGGCGTCACGGACGTGCAGTTCCGCATCGCGCCCGTCGGCATGCCGGTCGAGGACACCCTCGAGACCCTCGACGTGCTCGGCGACGTCGTCATCCCGCGGCTGAGGGCCGCGGCGAACGCGAACCCCGGCAGCTAGCTCTACGCAAGGAGTTTCCATGGAACCAACGATTCCCGAGAGTCACTACGCCGTCGTCGACGGCATCCGTCTCCACTACCACGATGTCGGGGAGGGCGCCCCGATGCTGCTGCTGCACGGGGGCGGGCCCGGCGCCGACACCTGGAGCAACTTCCGGGAAAACGTGGCGGCCCTGTCCGAGAACCGCCGACTGCTGCTCGTCGACATGCCCGGCTTCGGACGCTCCGAGAAGGTGATGATCGAGTCTCCCGCGCTCACCAACGTCGCCCGGCTGCTCAGCGTCCTGATGGACCAGCTCGGGATCGAGTCGGTCGACGTCCTCGGCAACTCCCGGGGCGGCCAGGTGGGGCTCAAGCTCGCGATCGACAACCCGGCCCTGGTCCGCAGGCTGGCGCTGATCGGCAGCATGCCGGGGATGCAGAGCGCGATGACGCCGATGCCTGCGCAGGCGGTGGCCATGATCCGCGACTACTACCGCGGTGACGGGCCGTCGCCGGAGAAGATGCGCACGCTGATGACGACGATGGTGTACGACGCCGGCCTCATCACCGACGAGCTGGTCGAGTCCCGCTACCAGGCCAGCCTCGACCCCGAGGTGATGGCCATGGGCGGCGGGCTGCCCCCGACGGAGAACCTCGAGGGCCGGCTGCACGAGATCACCTGCCCGACGCTGATCATCTGGGGACAGGACGACCGGGCCGGGGCGCTCGACGTGGGGCTCATGATGCTGCGCCGCATCCCCGACGCCCGCATGCACGTCTTCGGCCGGTGCGGGCACTGGGCGCAGATCGAGCACCGGGACGAGTTCAACCGAGTGGTGAAGGGGTTCTTCCATGGCTGAGACGACGCCCTTGGCCGGGTTCACACCGATCCAGGAACGGCTCTGGCATGACATCAACGACCTGTCCGAGTTCCGCGACAAGGACGCGCCCGGCTGGACCCGGCAGGTGTTCAGCGACCCGTTCCGGCGCTCCCGCCAGTGGCTGGCCGCGACGATGACCGCCGCCGGGCTGGACGCCGAGGTGGACGCGGCGTGCAACGTGGTGGGCGTCCTGCCCGGAACCGACCCGTCGCTGCCCGCGCTGGTCACCGGGTCGCACACCGACACCGTCCGGGGCGGCGGCCGCTTCGACGGGATCGTCGGCGTGCTGGGTGCCATCGAGGCGGTGCGGCTGCTCGGAGAGGCGGGGGTCCGGCTGCGGCACTCCCTTAAGGTCGTGGACTTCGCGGGTGAGGAGGCCAACGACTTCGGGATCAGCTGCGTCGGGAGCCGCGCGCTGAGCGGCAACCTGTCGGCCGAGCACCTCGAACTCCGGGACCCGACGGGCCGGACGCTCGCGGACGCGCTGCGCGACGCCGGCGGAGACCCCGCCACGGCGCTCCAGCTGGCCTGGACGCCGGCCGAGGTGGCACGCTTCGTCGAGCTCCACGTCGAGCAGGGCCCGGTGCTGGAGGCCACCGGGACCGCGGTGGGCGTGGTGACCGGCATCGCGGGCATCCATCGCATGACGGCCGTCTTCAACGGGCGCGGCGACCACGCCGGGACGACCCCGATGCACATGCGGCGGGACGCCGCCTGCGCGGCGGCCGAGGCGATCCTGGCGGTGGAGGCCTCCGTCTCCGGGGACCAGGTCTCCACCACCGGGCGGGTCACCGTGGAGCCTGGCGCCTCGAACGTCGTCCCCTCCCGGGCGGAGCTGCTGTCGGAGTTCCGCAGTCCGGACGCCCAATGGCTGAGGGCCAACCGCGCCCTCGTGAACGAGAAGCTCCAGGCGATCGCCGCCAGGCGCGGCATGGAGGTCGCGATCGAGTGGCTGATGGGTGAGGAGCCGGTCGTCTGCGCTCCCGAGCTCGTGGAGGCCATCGAGCAGGTCGTCGAGGACCTCGGGCTGAGCCATCGGCGGATGCCGAGCGGCGCGGGCCATGACGCGGTGATGATGGCGGAGCTCGCCCCCGTCGGGATGATCTTCGTGCCCTCGCGCGACGGCCGCAGCCACGTCGAGGAGGAGTGGACCGACGTCGAGGACATAGCCACGGGCGTCCAGGTCCTGGCGGAGACGCTGGTCAGGCTCGACAGCACCCTCTGACGCCCGCCGAACCCGCAGCATCCCGGATCGCGGAACCCGTCGTTGACCGTGCGGACCGGTGCTGCGACGGTTTCGGTCAACGTAGCGGGCCGTTTCAGGACACCGCCGGTCAACGCATTGAAACGGCCTCAGCTCGCCGCGATGCGGTACCCCCCACGAAAGAGAAGGAACCCCGTATGCGATCAAGGAAATGGTCAACGCCGTTGACAGCCGCCCTGCTGGCTGGCGTGCTGGGGCTGACCTCGGCCTGCGGATCAGGCGACGCCGCCGGCGCGGGCAGCGCGGACACCCCCGAGGCGTCCGCCGCCGCGACGGACTGGCAGAAGGATGGCGGCCCCGAGTGGGAGGCCCTCCTTGAGAAGGCGCGGGCCGAGGGGGAGGTGACCCTCGCCGGGTCTCCCGCCCTGGAGGGTCCGCTGTCCAAGGCGTTCGAGGCCGACACGGGCATCAAGGTGAACTACGTCGGAGGTCCGGGCAGCGCCAACTCCGCCCGCTTCGACACCGAGGCGCGGGCCGGATCGCCCTCGATCGACGTCATCATCGGCAAGGGCACCCAGCTGCGCAGCCTCTACAAGGAGGAGCTGCTGGAGCCGCTCAAGCCGCAGATGATCCTGCCGTCGACCCAGGACGGGCCTGCCTGGCGCGGCGGCAAGAAGCTCTGGTTCGACCCTGAGGAGAAGTACATCTTCCAGGGCTCCGCCTACGTCTTCGGGTTCGTGACGGTCAACGCCGACATCGTCGACCCGGCCGAGATCAAGACCTGGGACGATCTGCTTGACCCGAAGTACCAGGGGAAGATCGCCGCCTACGACCCCACCGTGAGCCCCAGCCCCGGCCAGGGCGTGGCCGTGGCGATGATGAAGGGCCACGGCGAGGACCTGGTCAAGAAGATCTGGGTGGACACCAAGCCGACCTTCTACCGCGACCCACAGCAGCTCGCCCAGGCGGTGGCACGGGGAACCCAGCCGATCGGCCTGGCGCTGACCCAGTCCTCGCTGGAGCAGTTCCGCAAGGAGGGCATCAACCTCCAGGTCATCGCGCCTGAGCCGTGGCCCGGCTACGTCACCACCGGGTTCGGGGCGATCAACCAGGCGAAGAAGTCGCCGCACCCCGCTGCCGCGCAGGTCTTCATCAACTGGTTCGCCAGCCCGGCTGGGCAGCAGGTCTACCAGGACACCATGCTCGAAGCCAGCACGCGGGCCGACCTCGACGTCAGCAGCCTGCCAGAGTACGTCGTGCCCAAGGAGGGCGTCGAGTACTTCACCGACATGGACAGCGAGTTCTACCTGAACGAGCAGCTCAAGGTCACCGAGAAGATCGTGTCGCTCATCGGCGGCGGCAGCTGACCGAACGCCCAGACAGCACATACCAACCGAGGAGGTCACATGCAGACCGCAGGCCCGAGCCGGGTCGAGTACCGGCATGACATGGACGCGGTCGAGAGTGTCCGCGCCGCTCTCGTGGAGGCCGGGATCACGTTCGCGGCCTACCTGCCCGACACGATCCTGCATCCGGTGATCAGGGCGGTGGAGGCCACACCCGAGATCACCACGGTGGGGGTCACCCGGGAGGACGAGGGAGTCGGTGCGTGCATCGGGGCCTTCCTCGGTGGTAAGTGGCCGGTGCTCCTGTGCGAGGGATCGGGCCTGGGACTCTCGGGCCTGATCCTGGCGCGGGCCGTGGTGCAGCGGACCCCGCTGCTCATCCTGGCCAGCCACAACACGGTGCTCGGAGAGCGCCACGACTACACCTCCGCGACCAGGCGGACCACCGAGCCGTTCCTCCAGGGTCTCAACATCCCCTACGTGGTCGCGATGCGTAAGGAGGAGCTTCCCCTGCTGATCCGCGAGGCGCAGCTCACCGTCCAGGGGGACCGGCGGCCGATCGCCGTCCTGCTCCCGCGGCACACCCTTCACCAGTAAAGGAGCGACGTTGCAGCGCATCGATGTCCTCAGGACGTTCGCACGGCACCGGGGCGACAGCCCCGCGGTGACCGGGCCGAGCTTCGGCGGCCGCATGCTTTACGGTGTGGACCACCGCAAGGCCACGCTCTACAACATGGAGCTCAGCTACCCCTCGAGCGTCTGTCTCGGCCTGGCGATGTCGCTCCCCACCGAGCACGTCTACGCCATCGAGGGCGACGGCTCGATGCTCGCGGGCATGAGCACGCTGGCCACCATCGCCCGTTACTCGCCGCCGAACCTCACCATCCTGGTGATGAACAACCGGAGCTACGCCTCCACCGGTTCGGTGCCGACCGCGACCGGGGCGGGCAAGGTGGACCTGGTCGCGGCAGCCAAGGGACTCGGCATCGAGCACGCGGTCGCGGTGGCCAACGACGCCGACCTCGACGAGAACCTCAAGCTCGCGCGGACCTGCGGCGGGCCCAGCTTCATTGTGGCCGAGCTCGATCCGGAGGACGTCCGGACCAGCTCGAAGTCTCCGGCACTGCCTTTCGACATCGTCGAGGCGACCCTCGGATTCCGCCGCGATCTCGAGGACCGGGGTCTGGTCCCGACGATCTGGGCGGTCTGACCCACCCTCCCGGCACGGCGCTGGAACGTTCCAGAGAGCGCCGTGCCGGAGACCCGTTGAGACTGTGAAGGAGTCACTGGAATGGGGAAGCCCCTCGTTTCACTTGATCGTGTCATCATCCGGATCGCCGGAGACTCGGGTGACGGCATGCAGCTGACCGGAGACCGGTTCACGAGTTCGACGGCGCTGTTCGGCAACGACCTCTCCACGCTGCCGGACTTCCCCGCCGAGATCCGTGCTCCGGCCGGCACGCTCCCGGGGGTCTCCGCGTTCCAGCTGCACTTCGCGGACCACGACATCATGACGCCCGGAGACGCGCCCGACGTCCTGGTGGCGATGAACCCGGCGGCGCTGAAGGCCAACGTGCCGAATTTGCCGCGGGGAGCCGACCTGATCGTGAACACCGACGAGTTCACCAGGCGCAACCTGGACAGGGTCGGCTACCGGAGCAACCCGATCGAGGACGGCTCCCTGGAGCGGTACACGGTGCGGGCGCTGCCCATCACCTCGCTCACCCTGCAGGCTCTCAAGCCGTTCGAGCTGGGCAAGAAGGACGCCGAGCGGGCCAAGAACATGTTCGCGCTTGGGTTGCTGAGCTGGCTCTACAGCCGTCCGACCGAGAGCACGCGGGAGTTCCTGCGGGAGAAGTTCGGTAGGAAGCCGACGATCCTGGCCGCGAACCTCGCCGCGTTCGAGGCGGGCTGGTCCTTCGGTGAGACCACCGAGGACTTCGCCGTCCAGTACGAGGTCAAGCCGGCCGCGATGCCGTCCGGGACGTACCGGAACATCACCGGCAACCTGGCCATGGCGTACGGGTTGGTGGCCGCGGGCCGCCAGACGGGGCTGCCCGTCTTCCTCGGGTCGTACCCGATCACCCCGGCCAGCGACATCCTGCACGAGCTGAGCAGGCACAAGAAATTCGGCGTCACGACGTTCCAGGCCGAGGACGAGATAGCGGGGATCGGCGCCGCGCTCGGCGCGGCGTACGGCGGCGCGCTCGGCATCACCACGACGTCGGGCCCGGGCGTCGCGCTGAAGTCGGAGACCATGGGCCTGGCGGTGGCCCTGGAGCTGCCGTTGATCGTCGTCGACATCCAGCGCGGCGGCCCATCGACCGGCCTCCCCACCAAGACCGAGCAGTCGGACCTGCTGCAGGTGATGTTCGGGCGCAACGGCGAGGCGCCGCTCCCGGTCATCGCCCCCCGGTCGCCGTCCGACTGCTTCGCCGCCGCGCTGGAGGCGGCGGCGATCGCCACCCGCTACCGGACCCCGGTCGTCGTGCTCTCCGACGGCTACCTGGCCAACGGCGCGGAGCCGTGGCGGCTGCCGGAGATCGACGACCTGCCGGACCTGTCGGTGGAGTTCGCGACCGGTCCGAACCACGAGGAGAAGGACGGCCGCGAGGTGTTCTGGCCGTACAAGCGGGACCCCGAGACGCTCGCCCGGCCCTGGGCCGTCCCCGGGACATCCGGCCTCGAACACCGCATCGGCGGGCTGGAGAAGGCCGACGGAAGCGGAGCCATCTCGTACGACTCCGCTAACCACGACAAGATGGTGCGCCTGCGGCAGGCCAAGATCGACGGCATCGCCGTACCGGATCTCGAGGTGGACGACCCCTCGGGCGAGGCGAAGGTCCTCGTGCTCGGGTGGGGGTCGACGTACGGGCCGATCGGCGCGGCGGTACGGCGGGTACGGCGTCGTGGGCTCGCCGTGGCGCAGGCCCATCTGCGGCATCTCAACCCCTTCCCGGCCAACCTCGGGGTGGTGCTGAACGGCTACGAGAAGGTGCTGGTCCCCGAGATGAACCTGGGGCAGCTCGCCCTGCTGCTGCGGAGCAGGTTCTCCGCCCGGGTGCGGTCCTACAACCAGGTTCGTGGTCTGCCCTTCAAGGCCGAAGAGCTCGAGGGCGTCCTCACGGAGGTGATCAATGATGTCTGAGACGGTCATCGCGGGTCCGGCGTTGTCCTTGGTGCCGAAGACCGATGCGAAGTTGCGGGCGAAGGACTTCAAGACCGATCAGGAAGTCCGGTGGTGCCCCGGGTGCGGCGACTACGCGATTCTGGCCGGCGTCCAGTCCTTTCTTCCCGAGCTGGGGGTGGCCCCCGAGAATATCGTGTTCATTTCCGGGATCGGGTGCTCCAGCCGATTCCCGTACTACATGAACACGTACGGAATGCATTCGATCCACGGCCGCGCGCCCGCGATCGCCACGGGCCTTTCGGTATCGCGTCCGGACCTCTCCGTCTGGGTCGTCACCGGTGACGGCGATTCGCTGTCGATCGGCGGCAACCATCTCATCCACGCGCTCCGCAGGAATGTCAATCTCAAGATCCTGCTTTTCAACAACCAGATCTACGGGCTGACGAAGGGCCAGTACTCGCCCACGTCGGAGATCGGGAAGATCACCAAGTCGACGCCGGTGGGATCGCTGGACCATCCGTTCAACCCCGTCTCCCTGGCGCTGGGCGCCGAGGCGACGTTCGTGGCCAGGACGATCGACTCCGACCGCAAGCATCTGACGGACGTCCTGAGGGCCGCCGCCGAGCACGAGGGCACGGCGCTCGTGGAGATCTACCAGAACTGCAACATCTTCAACGACAACGCCTTCGAGGTGCTCAAGAACGGCGACACCCGCGACGACGCCCTGATCCGGCTCGTGCACGGGGAGCCGATCCGCTTCGGCGCGAACGGGGACCGCGGGGTCGTCCGCGACTCCGGCGGCCGGCTCGTGATCGCCGACGTTGCCGAGGTGGGCGAGGAGGCGCTCGTCGTCCACGACGCCCACCTGCCGAACCCGGTGACGGCCTTCGAGCTCTCCAGGCTGGCCGACCCGGACACCCTCATCGGCACCCCCATCGGGGTCTTCCGCAGCGTCCGGCGGCCCTCCTACGACCGGCTGGTGCGGGAGCAGATGGCCAGGGCTGCCGAGGACGGTTCCGGTGACCTGGCCGAGCTGCTTGCCGGCAACGCCACCTGGCAGGTCCCCTGACGGACGCCCGGACCGGTTCCGGATCGTGGGACGGCGCGAGACGCGGCGCCGTTCCACCCGCAGACTAGGGACCACGGGTTCCGCATGGTGGAAAAGATTTGTGACATGGGTTCCTGATGAGGAGAAACAGATGACATACGTCGTCGCGGCGCCCTGCGTGGACGTGCTGGACAAGGCATGCGTGAACGAATGCCCGGTCGACTGCATCTACGAGGGCGCCCGGATGATGTACATCCACCCGGACGAGTGCGTCGACTGCGGCGCATGCGAACCGGTCTGCCCGGTCGAGGCGATCCACTACGACGACGACCTGCCCGAGGAATGGCAGCAGTTCACCGAGATCAATTCCGCGTTCTTCGGCGAGCTGGGTTCGCCCGGGGGCGCCGCCCAGGTCGGAAAGATCTCCTACGACCACCCTCTGGTGGCCGCCCTGAAGCCCTCGGACAGTCCGCAATAGGCCCCGCTGGTCGAAATGTCCGAGATTGCTATCGTGGGCGGTCACCATCCCCTCCCCCTAGTGGATGGACCCCCGTCAGCATCGGTCTGCTGATCGCAGGATCGGAAGTGCACGCCCCCATGAGCATGATGACGCAGCCCTCCAACGCGGTACTCAAGGCTTTCGAAATCCTCGAACTGTTCCGCGATCAGCCCTATCTGACCCCGTCCGAGTGCGCGGCACAGCTGAACATGCCGCGCACCACGGCGCACCGGATGCTGGTGACGCTCAGGCACGCCGGCATGCTGGAGGCGACGCCCGACGGCCGGTACAGCATGGCGATGCAGATGTTCGAGCTGGGCTCCTGGGCGCCCCAGGTCAAGCGGCTGAACGACGTCGCGACCAGGCACCTGCTGCTGCTCCGGGAGATGACCGGACTGGTCGTCCACCTGGCGGTACGCGACCGTAACAGCCTCCTGTACCTGATGAAGGCCCACCGGACCGTCGACGGGCTGCCCACGGGCATCGGCAGGCGGGGGCCGCTGCACGCGACCGGCCTGGGCAAGGCGCTGCTGGCGGCGATGCCGGAGGAGGAGGCCCGGGCGATCTTCGAGCAGACCGGCCGTGCCTTCACCCCGTACACCCACCGGACCTGGGACTCGCTCTCCGAGTCCCTGGCGGAGATCCGCCGGACCGGCTTCTCGTTCGACATCGAGGAGCGCAAGATGGGCGTCTGCTGCCTGGCCACCGCCATCAGGGACGCCGAGGGAACGGCCATCGCCGCGCTGTCGGTCGTGGGGCCGGCGAACGCCTACCGGGACAAGCTCGCGGACTTCCGCGCCCCGCTGGCCCGGGCCGCGTCCGCGATCGCCCGCGAATTCGTCCGCCGTCCCGCCGACGTGGCTTCCTGATGACGCCGCTCCGGGGCCCAGAGCCACGGTGACCCCCTGCCGCCACGGTGTGCGGCACCCCCTTCATCGGTACTCAACCCCTCGAAGTCGGTGAGTCAGTGGAATCGTTCCTCCTGCCGATAGTGAACGGCCTCGGCCTCGGCGCCGTGCTGTTCCTGGTGGCGATCGGGCTGTCGCTGCAGATCGGCGTCATGCGGATCCTCAACATCGCCAACGGCGCGTTCTTCATGCTGGGCGCGTACTTCGCGGTGTCGGTCTTCGGCGACCGGCCGCTCAGCGTGCCGCAGATCGTCGTGGCGGTGCTGGCCGCCTGCCTGCTCACCGGGCTCTGCGGAGCCGCGACGGAGATCTCCGTGATCCGCCGGCTGTACGACCGGCCGGGACTCTACCCCTTCCTGGGCACCTTCGCGGTCCTGTTCATCATCCAGGGCATCGTGATCCTGGCCTACGGTCAGATAGGCCGCTCCTCGATGCGGTCGAGCGCGTTCAACAGCAGCATCACCCTCGGCGGGGTGAACCTGTCGGTCTACAACCTCTGCCTCATCGGGATCGCCACCGCCGTCGCGGCCGGAGTCTCCCTCCTGATCCACCGGACCAGCCTGGGACGGAAGGTCACGGCCGCGGCGGTCGATCGCGACATGGCCGCGATGCTCGGCATCCACGTCCGCCGGGTCTACTTCGTCATGCTCGTCCTGAGCGCCGTCCTCGCCGGCCTGGCCGGCAGCCTGGTCTCGCCGCTCATGGAGCTGAACCCCAACATGGCGATCACCCTGCTGATCGAGGCCCTCGCGGTGGTCGTGATCGGCGGTTCGGGAAGCATCAGCGGCACCTTCGTCGCCTCCATGATCGTCGGCATCCTGCAGTCCGTGCTGATCCGCTTCGCGCCGGAGGTGGCGGACGTGAGCGTCTACATCGCGATGGCCCTGATCATGCTGCTCCGCCCGCAGGGACTCATGGGCCGCCGCCAGATCGGAGTCGCGTGACCATGGCCGAGACAGTGCGCGGTTCGCGCGTCCGTCACCTGCGCAGCCTGGCCCCGTTCCCCCTGATCGTCGTCGCCGGCCTGATCCTGCCCTGGATCACCTCCGGCGCCGGGCTCTTCCTCTGGGAGCTCATCGTGATCCAGGTGGTCTTCGCCCTGGGCACGAACCTCCTGATCGGCCACGCCAACATCCACACCTTCGGGCAGGCCGCGTTCTACGGCGTCGGCGGGTACGCCGCGGCGGTGCTCGCGCTCGAAGGCTGGAACGCCTGGCTCGCGCTGATCGCCGCCATCGCGCTCGGCGCGCTGCTCGGCGGCTTCGTCGGCGGCCTGGCCATGCGGATGACCGGGATGGGCACGCTCATGGTGACCGTCGCCGTCGCCCAGTGCTTCTACATGCTGTCGGGCCGGCTCTCGGTGTTCGGCGGCGACAACGGGCTGAGCGCCATCGCCAACGGGTTCCCCAGCACCGTCGGCGTGGAGTACTGGTACCTGCTGCTCGGCATCTGCCTCGCCGCGATCGCGCTGATGTGGGTCATCGTCCACTCGCCGTTCGGCGCGGTCCTGCGAGCGCTGCGTGACGATCCCGTACGGGTCGTGCACATGGGGGTGGACGTACGGCGCTTCCGGGTGGTCGCGTTCACCCTGTCCGGCGCCTTCTGCGGGCTGTCCGGATCCCTGGCCGCCTACACGCAGTCGGCGGTGAGCCCCGAGTTCTTCTTCTGGGTCGTCTCCGGCAACGCGCTCATCATGTGTGTGCTCGGCGGGCTGAACTCGTTCTGGGGGCCGGCGCTCGGCGCGGTCGTGTACGTGCTGCTCAGCCACGAGCTGCAGAGCTACTTCCCCGACATGTCCATCCTGACCATGGGGATCGCGCTCCTGGTGGTCGTGCTGATCCTGCCGCGCGGCCTGATCGAGGCCCCCCGGCGGCTCGCGTTGGTCCTTCCCCGGCAGACATGGAGGAAGCGGTGATGGCAGCGGGTCTCGTGGTCTCGGGCCTGAAGAAGCGCTACGGCGGGAACTGGGCGCTGTCCGGCGTCGACCTGCACGTGGAGCCGGGAGAGCTCCGGGCGGTGATCGGGCCGAACGGAGCCGGTAAGTCGACCCTGTTCGGGACGATCGCCGGCGAGCACGCCCCCACCGAGGGGAAGATCTTCCTCGACGGCGAGGACCTCACGCCGCTCTCGGCGCACGCCAAGGCGCGCCGGGGGATCAGCCGCACCTTCCAGGTCACCCGCAACTTCACCGAGATGACCGCCCTGGAGAACGTCCAGGTCGCGGTGCTCATCGCGATGGGGCAGAGCCGCCGGATGTGGCGGACGATCGGCGCTGACGTGCGGTCCCGGGCGGAGCAGGCCCTGGAGTCGGTGAACATGGCCGATCAGGCGCACGTCATCGCCGGCTCACTCTCCCAGGGCGACCGGAAGCGACTCGAGATCGCCGGTGCCCTGGCCATGTCCCCTCGGCTGCTCCTGCTCGACGAGCCCACGGCCGGCATGTCCCCGGAGGAGACGGAGCACACGGCCGACCTGATCGAGGAGCTGTGGCGCCGGGAAGGCATCACCATCCTGCTCACCGAACACGACATCGGCATGGTGTTCCGGCTGGCCGCGCGGATCACCGTACTGGACCGCGGGCGGCTGCTGTGCACCGGAGACGCGGAGGAAGTCCGGCAGCGCGACGACGTGCGCGAGATCTACCTCGGAGTGGAGTAGGCGATGCTGACGGTAGAGAACCTCTCCGCCTCGTACGGGCGGGCCCAGGCGCTGTTCGACGTGGGCTTCACCCTGGAGGACGACTCGCTCGCCGCCCTGCTCGGCCGGAACGGCAGCGGGAAGACCACCACGGCACGCGCCCTGATGGGGGTCACGGTGCGGGCCAGGGGGAGCGTCGTCCTGGACGGCCGCGACTTGCTGCGGCTCCCCACCCATCAGCGCGCCCGCGCGGGTATGCAGCTTGTCCCCGAGGACCGGCGCGTCTACGCCGAGTTCACCGTCCGGGAGAACATCCAGCTCGCCTACGCGGCGGTACGTGAGGGCCAGGGCCTGGACGTGAGCGAGGTGGTCGACCTCCTCCCCAAGCTGAAGCCGCTGCTCGACCGGATGGGCAACGAGCTCAGCGGCGGGGAGCAGCAGATGGTGGCGATCGCGCGGGCGCTCGTGGCGCGGCCCAGCACGCTCATCATGGACGAGCCCTCCCAGGGGCTGGCCCCGGTCGTCCTGGAGCACATCGGGGACGCGATCCGCCTCCTCCGGTCGGAGTTCAAGACCTCCGTCCTCCTGACCGAGCAGAACGTGCCCTTCGCGCTCGGGCTGGCCGACCGGGTTCTCGTCCTCGACAGGGGAGCCCTCGTCTTCGCCGGGACCAAGGAGGAGTTCCAGCGGGACACCGAAATCCAGAGCCGCTATCTGTCGGTCTGATCACTACCCAGGGAAGAACATGCGCAAAGTACTGAGGCGGCTCTCCGCTTCACTCGTGGTCCTGACCCTCAGCGCGGCAGCCGCCGGATGCGGTAACGCGGCCGACGACAAGGGCGACGGCGAGGGGCCGATCAGGATCGGCCTCAGCACGTATCTCACCGGTAACTTCGCCGCCGCCGGCATCCCGATGCGGGACGGCGCCGAGGCGTGGGCCGCGATGGTCAACGACTCCGGCGGCATCAACGGCCGGCAGGTCGAGGTCGTGACCAAGGACGACGCCGGCGAGCAGGCCAAGGCACTGCAGAACCTTCGCGAGTTCGCCTCCGACGGCATCCACCTGGTGGTGCCCAACGGGACGAGCTCCATCTGCGCCGCCCTGGGGCCGGTCGCCCAGCAACTGGGGTCGGTCGTGGTCGGCGGCTGCAAGGACCCGTCGCTGCTGCCTCCGGACGGCCCGAAGAACTACTACATGGCCGACCTCTCGCAGGACAGCTTCGCGCGGGCGGCCGGCGTACTCGCCCGGGACAAGTTCTCCGATGTCAAGACCTGGGACGTCTACACGATGGACTACCTGACCGGCAAGACGACAGCCGAGCAGGTCACCGAGGAGATCCAGAAGCAGCAGCCGGGGGCGAAGGTCGACCAGACGGTGTTCACGCCGATGGCCGCCACCGACCAGCGGTCGTACATCAGCTCCCTGCAGTCGCGCGCCACCGGCGGCCAGCGCGGGCTCTACGTCTACCTGTTCGGCAGCCTCGCGCCGAACTTCGTCAAGCAGGCCACCGCCGCCGGGCTCTTCGACCGGTACGACGTCGTGCTGTTCCAGTCGCTGACCGACCAGATCCTCGACGCGGTCGGCGCCGACCTCCCCGAGGTGTGGGGCATCTCGGACTTCATCCCGCAGTCGTACGAGGACGTGGCAGAGCACGCCGCGCTGCGCAAGGCGTACGAGGCGAAATTCGCGGACCAGGATTACCCGTGGGGCCACTTCGCCGCGACCAATGCGCTGAGCGCATTCAAGGCGGCCGTCGAAAAGGCCGGCTCCACCGATCCCCAGGAAGTCCAGAAGGCCCTTGACGGCGGTCTCGCCTTCACCAATCACAAGGGGGAGGTGACGGTCGCCAATCATTACCTGGCGAGTTCGGTGGCGATGGCGAAATGCCAGGGTGATTCCGCCTCGTCCCGCGGCTGGACCTGCGATCTGGCGACCACCATTCCCGCCGCGGACGTCACCGCGCCGGAATTCCTGCCGGGCGGCTGAAACGCCGGTCGGGTCCCGGATCGTGGGACGTCCGATTGCCGGTCCGGGACCCGGACAATAGCTTGCTGACCTGGGGTCAGCCGGCCCTGCTAACCCTTGAGGAGATCATGTGAGAGACCTGCAACTGGGCTATCTCGGATTCTCGTCAACGGAACTCTCGCAGACCGCGGCGTTCTTCTCCGAGGTTCTCGGCGTCGAATTGCTGGAGGGCGGTCACGAAGGCGCGCGGCTCCGTCTGGACGACCGGGTGTGGCGATTCTCCGTGGAGGACGGTCAGGCCAACGACGTCAGCTACGTCGGATTCGACGTGCCGGACCTGGAAACGCTTCGGCAACTCGGCGAGCGGCTCGAATCCCTCGGATTCGCCGTGGCGGAAGGCTCCGAGACGCTGGTCGAGGACCGCGGCGTGACGCGGCTCCTGGTGGTCACCGACCCCGACGGCCTGCGGGTGGAGCTCGCCTACGGCGCCCGCTCCTCGGCCGGGCGCCCATACGTGTCCCCGATCGGGGCCCGGTTCGTCACCGGCAGGCTCGGTGCCGGGCACGTCGTCCTCTCGACCCGGGACCTGGCGGGCTGCCTGCGGTTCTACCGCGAGGGCCTGGGCTTCCGGGTGACCGACTTCGCCGACATCCCCGCGGACACCGGCGAGGTCCGTCAGGTGACGTTCCTGCGCTGCAACCCCCGGCACCACAGCCTGGCGCTGGTCCCGGCCGACCTCCCGCGCCGCCTGCGGCACATCATGGTCGAGCTGGCGAGCGTCGACGACGTCGGCCGGCTGTACGACCGGGCACTGGCGGCCGGGGCGGTCGTCCGCGGCATCGGCCGGCACACCAACGACGGCATGCTGTCGTTCTACGCCAACGCCCCAGGCGACATCGAGATCGAGGTCGGCTGCGAGGGGCGGCTGATCGATGACAGCGAATGGACGATCTCCCGCTATGCGGGACGGCCCAGCAGCTGGGGCCACCAGGTGGTCCGGGGCCGCGAGATCCAGATCGAGAAGCGAAAGGCGTCGTCATGAAGCATTGGATCGTTCCCAGCGCGCTGTCGCTGGCGGTTCTGGTCGCCCTGCACCCGGCGACGCGGAAGGTGATCACGGGCATCCGGGAGACCCGAACGATGTCGGTCCGCAACGGACAGCAGGTCCCCCGGGGTCTCGCCCGGCGGACCGCCAGGTCCTGAAGCACGCAGCTCGGTGGCTAGGAGGAAGTTCTGTGACTACGAAGCCTGAAGAGGCCAACGGCGCCCGTAAAGAGCGCAAGCCCCGTCCCCAGGGCCTGGAGGACTGGAGGCAGTGGCCGAACTACGAGGCGGCCACGCTCGGACTGCGCAACTACTGGTACCCCACCGTGTGGGCGCGCGACCTGGGGGACAAGCCCCAGGGCGTCAAGCTGCTGGGCGAGAACATCATGCTCATCCGTGAGGGGAGCAAGGTGTACGCGCTGCACGACCGGTGCCCGCACCGGGGCGTGAAGCTCTCCGAGGGCAAGAAGGTGTTCCCCGGCACGGTGAGCTGTCCGTACCACGGCTGGACCTTCGACGTCACCGACGGCCGGCTCTGCGCGGCGCTCCCGGACGGCCCCGACTCCCCGATCGTGGGCAACGTCTCGGTCCGGTCCTACCCGACCGAGGAAGCGCTGGGTCTGGTCTGGGTCTTCGTCGGCGACCAGGAGCCGACACCGCTCCGGGACCAGCTGCCCGAGGAGCTGTTCACCCACGACTTCGTCGCCGCCGGGCGCATCACGCCGGGCCGCTACGGCAACTGGCGCTTCGCCGTGGAAAACGGATTCGACGAGGGCCACGCCCGTTACCTCCACCGGGACCAGGCGTTCATGATGTTCCGGCAGATGCCCGGCTGGGCCAGGACGAAGATCGTGGCCAGCGAGGACGGCGACTGGCTCTTCCGGGTCCAGGAGTCGGTCGAGTACGAGTCGGACTTCCCCGGGCTTGGCAAGTGGCCGCGCCGGAAGATCACCCAGGTGGCGCAGCGGAAGATGACCCCCGGCGAGGTCGGCAAGCGGCTCGACCCGACCATCAAGTCGCTGAACCTGCCCGGCCACATCTCCGTGCGGCTCCCGGGCCTGCTGCGGGTGGCGTGGACGACGTACCTGCACTTCGAGTGGTACGTGCCCGAGGACGAGAACCACCACCGCTACGTGCAGTACGCGGTCAGGTTCAAGACCGGTCTCGGCGACGTCGCCTTCCGGTTGCGGTACTGGACCTACATCCGCTGGCTCTTCCACGGCAAGTTCACCGGCCGCGACGCCTGGATGGTCGAGGAGATGGACGCCCCGCCGGAGCGCCTGTTCCGCCCCGACGTCTCCATCACCCGGTGGCGGCGACTCGTGGAGTCGGCCTTCGAGCCCAAGCGGGAGCAGAAGAAGCCGTCCGCGGCGAAGAAGCCCTAGCCCGGTCACGACCGGATCGAGCAAGCAGCGAGGAGAAGGAACGTGCCCGATTTCGACGGCAAGGTGGCGCTGGTCATCGGCGGGACGTCCGGCATCGGGCGTACCACCGCGCTGGCGTACGCCCGGGCCGGCGCCAAGGTCGTCGTGGCCGGCCGGAACGAGACGCGGGGCGCCGAGTCGGTGGCGGCCATCGAGGAGGCGGGCGCCGAGGGCGTCTTCATCCCGGTGGACGTCACCGACTCGGACAGCGTCCGCGAGCTCATCGGCGCCGCCGAGGCGGCCTACGGCGGAATCGACTGCGCCTTCAACGCCGCGGGCCAGGAGAGCGGGCGCGCGCCCGTCGCCGAGATCGACGAGGCGGAGTGGCAGCGCCTGCTGGACCTGCGCCTCACCGGCGCGATGCGCTGCGTCAAGTACGAGCTGCCCGCCCTGCTCCGCAGCGGGGGCGGCTCGATCGTGAACATGGCGGGTGACTGGGGGCTGTACGGAGTCGCCGGCTTCGCCACAGCCTGCGCCGCCATCCACGGCATCCTCGGGCTGACCCGGGCGGCAGCCAAGGACTACGCGGCCCAGGGTATCCGGGTGAACGCCGTCTGCCCCGGCGCGGTGCGCACCCCGATGCTGGAGCGGATGGCTGGAGAGCGGGGCAGCGCCGCCGACGACTACGGCGCCGCGCTGGCCATCGGCCGGATCGCGATGCCGGAGGAGGTGGCCGAGGCGGTGCTCTGGCTCTCGTCCCCGCGGGCCTCTTACGTGAACGGCGAGAGCCTGGTGCTCAACGGTGGGGGATGACGATGCCGGACTCTTCCAACGGGCGGGTCGCGCTCGTGACCGGCGCGACCGGGCCGATCGGCCGGGCCGTCGCGGGCGAGCTCGCATCCTCGGGGCTCCGGGTCGTGATCAGCGGACGGAACTCCGAAGCCCTGGCTGGCCTCTCCGACGAGCTCGCCCGTACACGTGGTGAGCGGCCCGTGTCCGTGGTCGCCGACCTCACCGACGATGAGGCCGTCACCCGGACCGTCGACGCGGTCACCGAGACGCTGGGCGGCATCGACGTGCTGGTCAACAGCGCCGGCGGCTGGGCCGGCGCGCGTCCCGGGCCCTTCCTGGACAAGAGCCCGGCAGACCTGCGCGCGCAGGTCGAGAACAACCTGCTGCTGCCGGTGCTCCTCTCCCGCGCCGTGCTCGGCGGGATGGTGGAGCGGGGTTACGGGCGCATCGTCGCCATCTCCTCGGTGGCCGGTCTCATCGGGCTGGCCGGCCACTCGGCGTACTCGGCGGCCAAGGCGGGGCTGAGCGGGTTCGTCCGCCAGCTCGCCTACGAGTTCGGCCGGTTCGGCATCACGGCCAACTGCCTGGCCCCCGGGCCGGTCGGCACCCCGAACGTGCGGCGACTGGTGGAGGCGGGCGACCCCGGGCTGCTCGCGATGCTGGAGCAGACCCCGAGCGGCAGGCTGACGACGCCCGAGGACATCGCCCGCGCGGTCGCCTTCCTCGGTTCGGAGGCCGCCGGCCACATCAACGGACAGACCATCGCGGTGGACGGCGGGATGACCGCGGCCTAGGGCCCACCATGAGCCGGAGAACTCTTGTGAATTTGATCGGTACGAACGCCAAGCCGGTGGACTGGGCGAAGATCACCAGCGGCGCCGCCCAGTACGCCGATGACATCGACCTTCCCGGGCTCCTCCACGGAGCCGTGCTGCGCAGCCCGCACGCGCACGCCAGGGTCGTCTCCATCGACGTCTCGGCGGCGCGCGCCCTCCCCGGCGTGCACGCCGTGCTCACCAGCGCGGACCTGCCGGACCGGCGGTACATCGACTACCGGCCCGCCGACTCCGACCGGTACCCGCTGGCCAAGGACGTCGTTCGGCACGTCGGCGAACCGGTCGCGATCGTGGCCGCCGACGACGCGGCGGCGGCGGAGCGGGCGCTGGCCGCGATCCGCGTCAAGTACAGGCTCCTGCCGACGCTGGCGACCGTCGAGGACGCGCTCAAACCGAAGGCGCCGGCCATCCACGCGAAGAACCCCGACAACGTGGCGAGCCGGATCAGGCGGGAGTTCGGCGACCAGAAGCGGGCCCGCGAGGCCACCCGGCACGCCATCAGCGCCCGGTACGTCTCCAGCCGGCAGACGCACGCCACCATGGAACCGCACACTGTGCTCGCGGACTGGCGGGCGGACGAGAACCGCCTGCACATGTGGGTCCCCTCGCAGAACCCGCGCAAGCTCCAGACGGACATCGCCCACGTCCTGGGACTGGAGAAGGATCGGGTGCGGCTGCACGAGCTGGCGGTGGGCGGCGACTTCGGCGGCCGCAGCCAGATCTCCAGCACCGAGGTCCTGGTCGGCGCGCTCAGCATGGCCGCCGGGAAGCCGGTCAAGCTCAAGCAGTCGCGGCACGAGGAGTTCGCCTTCACCAAGTCGCGCTTCTGGTGGGACACCCGGATCCGGATCGGCTGCGATGACGACGGCCGGGTGACGTTCCTCAACGCCGACTACGACGTCGACAACTGCGCGTACAACTACTCCGGGCCTGGCGAGATGGAGTACGGCTCCGTCGCACTCGGATCCTCCTACCGCTGGCAGAGTTACACCAGCAGCGGCCGGTGCGTCTACACCAACAAGCAGTCCCCGTCGTCCTTCCGGGGCGCAGGCGGCTTCCAGGTCAACTGGACGCTCGAATGCGCCATGGACGAGCTGGCCGGCGAAATCGGCATGGACCCCATCGACCTGCGCCTGCTGAACGCGGTGTCGGAGGTGGGAGAGACCTCGCTCACCGGCTGGGAGATCCACTCCGGCCGGCTCAAGGCCTGCCTCGAAACGGTCCGGGAGAAGATCGGCTGGGACGAGAAGCGGCGGACGGGAGGCCGGGGCCGCGGCGTGGGCGTCGCCTGCAGCGTGCACGTCACCGGGCTGCACCGCCAGCACATGGTCACCTCCAGCGCCGCGCTGGAGGTCCGCCCGGACGGTCACGCCACCCTGCGGTCGGGCGTCGGAGACGCGGGCACCGGGCAGAAGACGATCATCGCGCAGGCGGTCGGGGAGATCCTCGGGATCTCGCTCGACGACATCAGCGTCGTCTCCACCGACACCGACCTCACCCCGCCCGACGCCGGAGCGGGGGCGTCGCGCGGCACCTACCACTCGGTCCACGCCGCCAGGAAGGTGGCCTCGGACCTGCGGGACGTCCTGATCGGCGCCGCCGCCGAGAAGTTCCACGCGGACCCGGCCGCGGTGCGGTGGTCCGACGGCCACGCCGAGTACGACGGCAACCGGCTCGCCATGGGCGACCTCGCGGCCCTGCTCTCCGACGCCGACGACGGATCCTTCTCGATCGAGAGCCAGTTCGTCGGCCCCTACCACGACGCCGCCGAGGACGGCTACGAGAACATCGCGCCCTCGTACGCCTTCGCCGCGCACGCTGTGGAGGTCGAGGTCGACACCGACACCGGCGCTGTCAAGGTCGTGCGGGTGGTCGCCGCTCACGACTCGGGCACCATCATCAACCAGAACACCGCGCGCGGGCAGGTCGAGGGCGGCGTCCTCATGGGCCTCGGCGCCGCCATGAGCGAGGAGATGATCTACGAGGGCGGCCGGGCGGTGAACCCGGCCTACGTGGACTACGCGCTGCCCCGCTCCACCGACGCACCCCCCATCGAGACGATCTTCCTGGAATGTGACGACCCGGAGGGGCCCTTCGGCGCCAAGGGACTCGGCGAGATCGTGCTGCTGCCCACCGGCCCGGCGCTCACCAACGCCGTCTCCCACGCCATCGGCGCCCGCATCCGGGAGGCGCCGCTCACCCCCGACCGTGTGCTCGGCGCGGTCCGGAGGCGTGACGGGCTGGCCGAGAAGGCCGGGAGGCCCGGCGGAAACCTCAAGCGGCTGTGGGTCTCGGGCATGCGCCGGTCCTACCCGCTCGGCGTGCACAAGCTGCTGGAGCGGGGCGGGCCCAAGCTGAAGGCCTCCCCTCCGCCCGGGCGGGTCGAGCGGGTCCTTACGGCCGAGTCCGCCGAGGACGCCGTCCGCCTGCTGCGCGAGCAGCCCGGCGCCGTGCCGATAGGCGGCGGCACGGACGTGCTGGTCCGGGAGAAGCAGGGCCTCCCCGTGGCGTCCACGCTGGTCCAGCTCTCCCCGCGCGGCGAGCTGACCGGGATCGCGACGGACGACTCGGGCGCGCTCGTCATCGGCGGGGCGGTGACCCTGGAGGCGCTGGAGACCGACGACCGGGTGGGCGAGGCGATCCGGCGCACGGTCCGGGAGATCGCCACCCCGCAGCTGCGCGGGGTGGCCACCATCGCCGGAAACCTCTGCCAGGCCAAGCGCTGCTGGTTCTACCGGAACGGCTTCGACTGCTACAAGCGCGGCGGGACGACCAGGCCCTGCTACGCCGTGCAAGGCGACCATCGCTTCTACCACGCGGTCGAGGGCGGCCACCGGTGCCAGGCGGTGACCCCGTCGGACCTCGCTACCACGCTGATCGCGCTGGACGCGCAGCTGACGGTGGCCGGTCCCGGGGGCGAGCGCCGGCTGGAGGTCGAGGATCTCTACACCGGCCCGGGCGAGGTGGGGCTGACGCCCGAGGAGGTCATCGTCCGGGTCACGGTTCCCGCGCCGGCCCTGTGGCGCTCCACCGTCTACCGCAAGTTCTCGCTCTGGAAGGGCGCGTTCGCGGTCGCCACCGTCGGCGTCTCGGCCGAGGTGCCGGAGCCGGGCACGGTCCGGGACGTGCGGGTGGTCCTCGGCGGCGTGTCGCCCACCCCGGCGCGGGTGCGAGCCGCCGAAGCGCTGCTGGAAGGCGGGCGCGTCACCCCGGACCTGCTGGAACGGGTGGCCGAAGCGTGGCTCGGCCAGACGCATCCGCTGCCCGGCAACCATTGGAAGGCGTTCGCCGCCGCGAACCTCCTGAAGTCGGCGCTCCGCGAACTGGTGCAGAAAGAGGAAACATGAACAAGCGCCTGGTGGTGAACGGCTCGGCGCACGAGTTCGATCTGGAACCGGCTGAGCGGCTGCTGACGACCCTGCGCGGCCGGCTGCGGCTCACGGGGGCGAAGGAGGCGTGCGGGGTCGGGGAGTGCGGGGCCTGCACCGTACTCATCGCCGGCAAGCCGCGGCTGGCCTGCGTGACCGTCACGGCGACGGTCGAGGACGAGGTCCGCACCGTCGAGGGCGTCGCCGAGGAGATGGCCGCGCTCCGCGAGTCCTTCGCGGAGGAGGGCGGCTTCCAGTGCGGCTTCTGCACGCCCGGGCAGCTGATGTCCGCCTACGCCCTGTGCGCCGCGGACGACGGCCGGGAGAGGACCGACGACGAGATCCGCGAGGCGATGGTCGGAAACCTCTGCCGGTGCACCGGCTACCTCGGCATCAACAGGGCCGTCCGGCGGGTGCTGGACGCCTGATCCCGGTCGTTCCACAACCCGGGATGCGTCGTTGACCTGCCATTTCCCCGATGCGAGTCTTTCCCCCCAAGGAAAGACGCACCCGCTTGCGGAACGGCGTGGCGAACGGTAGCGGCGGGTCCAGATCCTGCATTCCGGAAGCGCTTCGGCGCCTCTGATCCGGCTGCCGAGATCGTGCCGCAAAGTCAGAAAGTTTCCCGCGTTTAGGGACGAGACGGGAGCAGTGCCACTCATGGCGAGAGTTGAACCCATCACCACTCAAGAACAGCGCCGCTCACCGGCCACCGGCCGGCGCAGGCGGGCGCGTTCCGAGAGGTCGCCCCGGTGGCTCTGGCTCGTCCTGCTCCTGGTGGGCGTGCCCACGATCCTGCCGGTCGCGTACGTGCTCATCAGCAGCTTCAACGACGCCTCGCCGGGCCAGACCCCCGTCTGGTCGCTGGCACCGTGGGAGCGCGTCTTCGACAGCGCGACCACGGTCGACTCGCTGGTCGTGTCCCTGATCCTGTCGCTGCGCGTGCCGATCTCGCTCGGGATCGCCTTCCTGCTGAGCTGGATGCTGGTCAGGTTCGACGTGCCGGGGAAGGGCTTCATCCACAGCTCGCTCTGGTTCGCCTTCTTCCTCCCCGTGCTGCCGATGACGTTCGGCTGGCAGCTCCTGCTGGATCCCGGCTACGGCCTGGTCAACCAGCTGCTGATGAAGCTGCCCTTCGTCACCGGGCCCGTCTTCGACCTCGGGTCGATACCGGGGATCATGTTCATCTACCTGACCCTGGCCACGGTCCCGATCATGGCGATCCTGGTCACCCCGGCGATGGAGGCGCTCGACTCCAGCTACGAGGACGCCTCCGCGGTGGCCGGCGCCGGCGGCTTCACCACCCTGCGCCGCATCACGATGCCGCTGCTCACGCCGGCGCTGCTCGTCGCGTTCCTCGCCGGGTTCATCAAGAGCCTGGAGACCTTCGAGGTCGAGGAACTGCTCGGCACGCCCGCCCACCTGTTCGTCTACTCGACGCGCATCTACGACCTGCTCAGGGCCAACCCGGCCGACTACCCGCAGGCCATGGCGCTCAGCTCCGTCCTGCTCGTCCTGCTGTTCGCCGTCGCGCTGGTCTACCGGAGGGTGCTGGCCAGGCGCGCGGACATCAGCACCCTGTCCGGGAAGGCGGCCGGCATCCGGATCCGCCCGCGCACCCCGCTGGTCTGGGCGGGCACGATCGTGATCTACCTGAGCATCGCGCTCTTCCTGGTCCTGCCGTTCGGCATGCTGATCGCCGGGTCCTTCACCCGCCTCTTCGGGTTCTTCTTCCTGCCCTCCCCGTGGACTACCCGGCACTGGACCCAGGTCTTCACCAGCGACGACTTCGCCGGCGCGATGTGGAACTCCATCTGGGTCTCGCTGATCGTGGCCGTCGTGGGCACCGTCATCTACACCCTGCTGGGCATCCTGTTCACTCGCCGTCGCGGCCGGGTCGTGTCGGTCATCTCGGTGGTCTCCTGGCTGCCGTACGCGATCCCCGGCCTGCTGATCGGCACCGCGTTCCTCACCATCGCCCTGATGACGCCGCTGCTCACGCGCTTCCTGACCACGCTCCTGCCGCTGATCCTCGTACTGATCGTCCAGGCGATGCCACTCGGCAGCCAGATGATGAGCACGTCGGTGCAGCAGCTCTCGCGTGACCTGGAGGACGCCTCCTCGGTGTCGGGCGCGTCCTGGCTCACCACGCTGCGCCGGGTGGTCGTGCCGCTGGTGAGCCCGATGATGATGCCGGTCTTCGCCATCACCTTCATGACCGCGATGAAGGACATCAGCGCCACGGTCCTGCTGGCCAGCCCCGGGACGAACACCCTGTCGCTGCTGATGTTCAAATTCGCGACCAGCTCCAGCCAGGAATCCGCGGCTGTCGTCGGGGTGCTGATCGCCGGGATGGCGTTCCTCACCAGCCTGCTCACCCGCATGGTGGGCGCACGGCTGCAGGTCAAGTGACTGATCCATCGAGTAGAACAAGGGAAGTAGACGTGCAGACGACAGCGCAGCCGAACCAGCCGCTGGCCGCGGGGGCGCAGGGTCCTGCTCCCGCCTTGGTGGTCAAGGAGCTGTACAAGACGTATCGGTCGAAGACCGGGCAGGATGACTACCTCGCGCTGCGCGGCATCGACCTCTCCATCGACCAGGGCGAGGTCTTCACCGTGCTGGGGCCGTCCGGCTGCGGCAAGTCGACGCTGCTGAGGTGTCTCGCGGGCCTGGAGACGCCCGACTCCGGGACGATCGCCACGCCCGACGACGTCCTCTACTCCTCGGATCCGCCCCGGTTCGTGCCCACGAACCGCCGTGGCTTCGGCATGGTGTTCCAGTCGTACGCGATCTGGCCGCACATGACCGTACGGGAGAACGTCGCCTATCCGCTGACCGTCAACCGCCGCGCCCGGCCCGCCAAGGAGGAACTCGACGCCCGGGTCACGGCGACGCTGGACAAGGTGCAGCTCGGTCCCTTCGCCGCGCGCCGGGGCAACCAGCTCTCCGGCGGCCAGCAGCAGCGCCTGGCGGTGGCCCGCGCTCTGGTCATGCGCCCGCCCGTCCTCCTGCTCGACGAGCCGCTGTCGAACCTGGACGCGCGCCTGCGCGACGACCTCCGCGCGGAACTCCAGCGGCTCCAGGCCGAGACCGACATCACGATGGTGTATGTGACGCACGACCAGACCGAGGCTCTCTCCCTGTCCTCACGGATCGCCGTTATGAACCAGGGCAAGGTGGAGCAGATCGGCACGCCTACGGAGATCTACAACTTCCCGGCCACCGAGTTCGTGGCGACGTTCGTCGGCCACATCAACCTGATCGCCGGCGTGGTGGCCTCGGTGGAGGGCGATGACCACCTCCGGGTCCGCACCCCGATCGGCACCGTGGAGTCGGCCAATCACGGCGGCGTCCAGGCGGGCGCCGGCGACGCGGTCACCGTGTGCATCCGCCCGGAGAACATCGGGCTGGAGCCCGTCGAGCCCGGCTCGGAACCCGGCGGCGAGATCCGCGGGCGGGTCCTGTCCCGCAGCTACCTGGGCGAGCTCGGCGAGTGCCGGGTCCAGTGCGGCTCGGAGACCGTGACGGTTCGCTCCCACCCCCGGCTCATCCCGGAGCCTGGGACGGACGTGACGATCAAGCTCAACCCCGAGCGGAGCCACGTCATCGCGGTCGAGCCTGCCGACCAGTGACGCGTGCCACGTACCGGCCAGGTCGGGCTGCTCCCGGAAGAAGCCCCGCACCCGTCGGCGGCACGAGGACGCCCGGCGGTTCAGGGGTGTGGCGCCGTGGACTCCGCGCGTGAGTCTCCGGCCGTTGGACGCGGGTGGGGTTGCCGCGTACGAACTCGTCGTGGATGCGCCACCGGTCGGTGACGGCGGCGCGCGCGACTATTAGGGACGGCTCGTTGGGGGAGTCGGGGGCTTGAGCAGCAACCGAATGGCCAGTCACGTTAAGGAGCCGGGGTTGTACGGTTTCTGGACACACCCGAGGACCACAAGGGCCGTATGCACCTGTCCGGCGGTGTGAAGACCGCGCGAGCCGCCGTCCGCGGCGCCGTCACGGCGGGAGGCGCGCTGTGCGGCCTCGCCGCTGGGGTCGGTAGCTATCTCGGTGCCGCGGTGGGCAGTACGGCAGGCGCGTGGGCCGCCCGAGCACTCCCAAAGATCAGGAGATGGTGCGACTGATAGCTGCTCAGGGCTGTCGATGAACCTTCTCCCAGCTCGGCGGCTGACTACCGGTATCGGAGTGGTGGGATCAGCCCCGGCTCGACTGGCCGGCGGGTGTGTTCGCGCCGCCACAACGCCATGTCCAGCACGTCGAGTACGAGCGTGGTGTGCTTGGTCAGCGAGGCGGCCCAGCCGACGCTGACCCGGGAGTAGACGTCGACGAAGGCGACGTAGACGACGCCGCACCAAGCCGTCAGGTGGGCGAAATCGGCCACCCTGGCGGCGTTGGGCCGGGTGCGTTGAAGCCGCGCTGCAGTCGATCGATCACTGGCAGCGGTAATGACGTCAGCCAGTTCTGCCTCTTGTGCGGATCTTCGTCAGGGCGTCGAGAGCGGTTTCGTCAGCGTCTGGGAGGGTGTGGAGGTACTTCTCGGTGGTGGCGATGCTCGCGTGCCCGAGGCGTTCCTTCACGACTTGGAGGTCGGCGCCGCCGGCCAGCAGCCATGAGGCGTGGGCGTGGCGCAGTCCGTGCATGCGCACGTGGATCTGGATGCCTGCCGCGGCGAGGGCCGGGTTCCAGATCTGCTTGCGGAACCAGTCGCGGGGGATGTGGCCGTCGGTGTCGCGGGTGCGCGGGGTCCTGGGGGAGTCCTTGCCCGCGGCGCGGCGTGCGGCCCGGTAGGCGGCGTAGGCGTCCTTGCAGTGGCGGCATTTGCACTTGCCGTTGGAGTAGCCGCTGATGGTGCCGTGCCGGTAGGTGCGCCCGGCGGCGTTCGGCTCGGTGAAGCCGAGCGCCTCAGGGCTGAGGGCGGCACGCGGTGCTGGCACTGGCTGGTGGTGGGTGAAGAGGAGGGCGTCGATGACGAGGCTCTGGTCGGCGATATGGGCTTGGATCTTGGCAGTCAACTGGGAGGTGAGCTTGAGGCGCCGATACTCCTTGTCCTTGGGGTACTCCTTGACCAGGAAACGGCGGCCCTGGGGGTGGAACTTCGGATTGATCTCCACGACGGCGCGGCTGACCGTGAGGATGCGGGTGGCGAGGTCGAGGTCCTTCACGCGCAGCTCGGTCAACTCGCCCCAGCGCAGTCCGGTCTCGATGGCGGTCTCGACGAGGAGGCGTGCGTCGTCGGGCAGGTGCTGGTGGAGCATGTCGAACTGCTCGGGTGTGATGATCGTGCGGGGTTTCTTGGGGACGGTGGGTGTCTTCACGCCCTTGGAAGGGTGGATGAAGATGACCTGATCGTCGAATGCCGTGGAGAAGATCGCGCTGAGGATGATCTTGTTGTAGCGGAGGGTGACAGGCTTGATGTCGGCCTTCTTCATCTTGGTCACCCATTGCCGTACGTGCTCGGGGAGGATGTCGACCATCCTCATCGGCCCGAACTCGGGCATGAGGTGTTTGTAGAGGGAGTAGGTGTAGCCCTGCCGGGTGCTCGCCTCCATTTCATGGTTGGGAAGCCACACGTCCTCGACGTACTGCTGGAAGGTCTGCCGCCCGCGGCCAGGGTTGCCCAGCCGTCCTTCGGCGATCTTGGCCTCGGCTCGCTGCCAGGCCTTGTCGGCTTCCTTCTTGCTCGTGAAGCTGCCGGCCGACCGTCGCACTCCCTTGATGTCGTTGTAGTACGCCGTGTAGTGAGGCTTGCCGCCGACTCCGAGGCGCTTGCGAGAGAAGCCCACTCGACCACCTTCCCCAGTATGATCATCTGACCCCGATTTGACCCCGGACCGCTCGTCACGATGAGGAATTGTTCGGCATGGACCAGGCTCGTTACACCCCATTTTACCTGGGCTAATATCACTTTGAGCGGGATGACCTGGGATTCAATATGACAGAAATACTCAGTTCACACCGAAGAGGTCACTGGTTCGATCCCAGTATCGCCCACCACATCGCAGCAGGTCAGAGGCCGGTTCTCCAATGGAGCGACCGGCCTTTTCGCTGTCTGGACCGTCGTTGGACCGTGGCCCGGGCCGTCACCCGCCCGGGTGGACCGTCACGGGACGGCAGGTCCCGGCACCCTCGCCGCGGTCCAGACGGTTCGCGATGTTCAACTGACCGGTCGTCGCTCGGGGCCTCTATCCGTGAGCGTGGGCTATCAGCGGGGGACCCGCTCATAGGGATCTACAGCGTAAAGTAGCGGCTATACTCAACGCCAGCGAGCAAGATCAGAAACTTGGTGAAGGTGTGGAGATGGCTCGCAACCTCATCGGTAACCCGCTGTGTCTGCCCGCCCAGGTCGGCGGCTCGCGAGTCACTTCGCCCGGAATCGGGCGTTTCCGCGTCGGGCTCCTGGCCCGCTTTGCTGAGCTACTGACCGGGCCGCAGATCGGGACCTGGCGACAAGCGCCCTTGCAGGATCCGAACCTGATGACTCCGTACGTCCCCGAGTGTCGCCGACTTGGGCACTCGCCCCGGAAGCCTCGATGTGAATCGAAACTGGACTCCTGACCGCAGGCCGTACGAATGGGGCGAGGCCCTGGCGGTCGGCGGTGGGCGGGCCCGAGTGAACGCCTGAGTCGATTCTGGATTTGGAGTCCTGGCTGAGGCCGTGCACCTTGGTCCCTCTCGACCGCCACCCGTCAGTTGCTCCTCTTCGCCAAGATCGTGGCGTGAGCCGGCTGGAGGGTAGAGGCGGCTGCGTCACCAGCTTCACGGTCTGGTCGACCTGACCGGTGTCTGGGTGCTCGCCGTGTTTGGCGGCGGCCGCTTCCGCTTGGCCGACTCCCGCGACTTGAAGGCGTATGCAGGGTCGGCGCCCATCACCCGCGTCTCGGATAAGAGCGTGGGAGTCTGGATGTGTGACGATTGAGTGGTCTCGGCAGGAGGTCTTCGAAGCGGTCAGGAAGCGATGGCTGCGTCCGGGCGCTGTGACGAAGGGGTACTTCGCCGTGGCTGTCGTGGCGGAGCCCGACGCCATGTTGGTGATCTTCCGCTGGCGGCGAGACCCGAACGTCTACGCCCTCAAGGTCGAGTTTCCGGCAAGTCGGAGAGCCCGTGGACTGGCCTGCCGGCGACCTCAATCGATGGATGGGCCGCAGACGTTGAGTATCTCCTCACGGAGGAACTCGATACCGGGCTGGTCCGTCGAAGCCGCCGGACGGTCCGGGAGGGTTACGTCCTGTTGGACACCCGTGATGCTCCTGACCTCTGGCCTGCGGGGTTCTTCATCAGTGCGGTCCCCTGTGGTGAGGACGTCGTGCTTCCCATCTGGCAGGTGAAGGACGACTGGGAGAGCGTCCGCGCCATCCGGAGGTCGCCGCCGGCGTCGGTTGCCCCGCATGGGTCCAAGCCGGGCCGCTGGTTGGCCGAGGCGGGTATGGATGTCACCGTTCCCCGGCGGCTGATCGTCGAGGCCAGGCTTGCCTGCTGGCTTCAGGCCTACGTCGACGACGCCCGCGGGAGACTTTTTGTCGGTTATGCAGCCGCATCCTGGCAGGACAAGCGGCACGCCATCGCCCGTCTCGACGTGGTGCACGTCCAGCCCGGCATGCCATTAGAGGTAGGCGAGGCGCTGGTGCGTGTTGCGGTCCGCGAGGTCGCCGAGGTTGGTGCCCTGTGCGTGGTCACGGCGATCGACGGTCCCGAGCTCCGCGGACTGGGGTTTCGGCCCGCGAACGATGGCGGCCTCACGCTCCACACCAGGGAGTGCTGAACCGCAGATCAGATGTCTGCGGCCATCGGGTTAGAAGCAAGATCCTTTAGTGTCGCCAGTGCCGTTGGGCGTTGGTTTGTGCCGTCTCGGCGCTTTTTGCATGTCCGGCAGTACCGAATGCTGACGGCGCGTTACGGGACGTACGAGCACGCAGCGAGCACGGCGGCATCCGGCGCCCCACCCGGCGCGACCCCGACTAGCTGTAGGCGCATTCCCGGATTCGATTAGATCGCTTGAACTGCATGAACGTAGTAGGCAGGCGCAGTGATCGCTGACTCGGCCTCGGTGGCGGAGTGTGCCCTACCCGATGCTGAAAAGGATCTTTACTTTTAGTTCTGCCTTATGTGATGATCAGCCTGTTTTGCAACATCCGTTCGAAAGGCACGAATGAACCCATTACGAACAGCGTCTGGCTTATCCCGCCGGACGCGCCGCAGCGCTGCCCTGATCGCGGCTCTGACCTTGCCGCTCTCGCTGATGAGCGCACCCGCGATCGCCCAGGTCCCCACGCCACCCCCCACCGGCACTCCCACCCCCACACCCAAGACGCCACCCACCGCCCCCGACACGCCAACCAGCAAAGCGCTGGCGCAGGCCAAGAAGGACAACCGCCGCATCGAGATCGAGTCGCTGCGCTCGGAGAACGCCACCTACTACGCCAACCCCGACGGCAAGACCCTGCGGATGGAACAGCACCAGCACCCCATCCGGGTCAAGAACGCCAAGGGCGACGGTCTCACACCCGTCGACACCACACTGGTCGAGGCCGACGGTGTCATCAAGCCGAAAGCCGTCAAGGGCGAGCTGACCCTGTCGGCCGGTGACGACGCCTTCGTGCTGAAGAGCAAGGGCAGCAAGGGCTCGGCCACCATCGGCAGCCCCGGCAAACTCCCCAAGCCCACCATCGACGGCAGCACCGCCACCTACCCCTCGGTCTACGGCAACGGGATAGACCTGGTCGTCACCGCCACGGCGGCCGGCTTCAAGCAGGAGATCGTCCTGCGGGAGCGGATCAATGCCCCGGTCAGCTTCCGCATCCCTGCAACGGTGCCCAAGAACATGGCCCTCGACAAGGACACCGCGGGCAGACCGGCGCTGCTGTCCCAGGGCAAGAAGATCGCCGATCTGCCCCCGGCGCTGCTTCTCGACTCGGTCGCGGCCGACCTCGACAGCGATATCGACGCGGGCAAGGTGGGCCAGGCCACCGTCACCCTGGACGAGGGCGCTTCGGCGTTGGTCTATACCCCCGACCCGGCCTACCTCGCCGACCCTGCGGTCGCCTACCCGGTCACGCTGGCCGCGTTCGACGACGATTGGTGGGAGCCCGAGCTGGGCAACGACACTTTCGTCAACAACGCCGACTACCCCAACGGCTACGCCAACAGCGGCCTGGACCGGATCCTGGTCGGCAAGTCCAATGACGGCGCCGTCCGCTGGCGCAGCTACATCCGCTTCGACGAGTTCCCGGCCGACCACCCCATCCGGGGAGCAACGGTCCAGAACGCCGACCTGGTCTTGTGGAACCACCTGTCCAGCGACTGCGGCGAGTTCGTCGGATCCGGCATCACCGCCTACCAGGTGACCGAACGCTGGGACGTCTCCACGTTGACGTGGTCGTCCCAGCCGCGCATCACGACCACCGGAGCTGACACCGAGTACGCCGGCTACGCCGGTGAGAACTGCTCCGGCGCCATGAGCTACCCCTGGGACCTCATCCACTCCGTGGACGACATCGTCCAGGCTTGGGCGGACGGCGAGCCGAACTACGGCTTCCAACTCACCGCTGGCAACGAGTCCGACCTCAGGAATTGGCGACGCTACCGGACCAACGAGGCCGGCGGTTGCACCACAACCCCGCGGCAAGACTGCCTGGGCACTCTCCACCCGCCCATCCTCACCGTGGACTTCGAACCGCCTCCGATGGAGACGGAAGCCGTCTACTACTCTTACGAGGGGCCGGAGCTCACCGAACCGCCCACGTACGAGGAAGCCGTGGCAATGCGGGCGCAGACACATCCTGACGGGCCAAACCCCTCACCGGTGACATATGAGGAACTCCAGACCCTCGGCGAGAATCGCAGCTCCGTACCTACATACGTGAATGCGGACCACCTCCCGGATGACAATCCGCAACCCGAACCAGACACGACAGCTCCCAGGCTGGGGACGACGACGCCACCCTCTGATGCTACGGACGTCCCTACAAACGTCCAGATAGCTGCGCACTTCACCGAAGTGGTAAGCGATGCCGCCATCACTGTTGAGGATGCGCATGGCGTTGCGGTGGCTGGAAACGCCAGTATGAACTCGGAAAATGTCAAGCTTACCTTCTCTGCGAACACACCTTTGGCCGCTGGAAGTGTCTATACTGTCGAAGTCACTGATGCCAAGGACCGTACCGGCAATGTAATGACTCCCTACACTTGGTCGTTCACAACCGGCGGTGGCACCGATATTAGCCTCCCAACTGTGACCGGGACCGTCCCGGCACGAGACGCTGTGGACGTCCCGGCAGAAACCACCGTAAGGGTAACGTTCAGCGAGGCAGTGACTGATGTGCAGCTCACCGTCAGGGACTCTACTAACACGCCCGTGCAAGGCACGGTAATCCCTCTCAATAACTACGCCGAATGGCTTTTCACACCAAATTCCGACCTCATCGCTGAGACTACGTACCAGATCGACGTCTCCAACGCCAAAGACGCAACGGGTACTTCTATGGCGCCCTATATTTGGTCGTTTACCACAGGTGCAGGCGCGCCGCCTCCGACGCCGGGACTCGTAGCGGCCTATGGCATGAACGAAGGCTCCGGCATAAGCGTGGCCGACTCCTCCAGCCAGAACAATAACGGCACAGGCAGCAGCACCAGTTGGGCGAACGGCAAGTTTGGCAAGGCCCTGTCATTCAACGGCACTTCCAGTTGGGTCACTGTTCAGGACGCCGCGTCGCTGCGGCTGACGACCGGGATGACGTTGTCGGCCTGGGTCAACCCGTCCACGGTGGCCGACTGGAGCAGTGTGGTGGGCAAGGAACTGGACGAGGGCCTCTCGTACACCCTGTACGCCGCAACGGACTTCTCGGCTCCGGGCGGCTGGGTGCAGACCTCTCCCGACGATTCCTCGTACGTCGACGCGCTCACGCCGTTGCCGGTGAACACCTGGAGCCATCTGGCACTCACCTATGACAACACTGTGCTTCGGCTGTTCGTCGATGGCCAGCAGGTCGACGAGACCCCGCTCAGTGGCAGTCTCTTCGATGACGGCAGTCCGCTGCGCATCGGCGGTAACGCCGCTTACAGCGAGTACTTCAGCGGTCTGATCGACGAGGTGCGCGTTTACAACCGCGCCCAGAGTACAGCTGAGATCCAGGCCGATATGAATACCCCCGTCGGCTCCACCACACCGGACCCCGATCCCACACCCACCCCGACGCCCACGCCGGACCCCACGCCCGACCCGGTGCCGGGGTTGGTGGCGGCCTATGGCATGGAAGACGGCTCCGGCACGACGGTGGGCGACTCTTCCGGCTACGACAACACCGGGGCTGCCCGGGACACCACTTGGGCGACAGGCAAGCACGGCAAGGCGTTGTCGTTCAACGGCTCCTCGAGTTGGGTCACCGTCCAGCATGCCGCGTCGCTGCGTCTGCGAAACGCCCTGACTCTCTCGGCCTGGGTGCGGCCCTCGGCGTTGGATGGCTGGAGGACCGTGCTCTTGAAAGAGCACAGTTGGGGCGGGTCCTACGGCTTGTACGCCTCCACCGGCACTGGCCCGGCGGGCTGGCTGGAGACCGACGACGATGCCGGCGGAAGCGCGAGCAGCAATTTGTTGCCACTCAATCAGTGGAGCCATCTTGCGGTCACGTACAACGGCAATGCGGTCCGCCTGTACGTCAACGGCACCCAAGTCTCGCAGGCACCGCTGACCGGCGAACTCATCGACGATGGTGGCAGACTCCGGATCGGAGGCAACGCCGCCTTGGGCGAGTTCTACCGAGGCCTGATCGACGAGGTGCGCGTCTACAATCGCGCCCAGACCGCCACCGAGATCCAGACCGACATGAACATCCCCATCGGCGCTGCGGCCGCGAGCACGGCAGCGCAGCGGCTGCGGCAGAGCCTCGCCCCCCAGATTCAGAAGCTCGTGGTCGACGACGGCCAACGCGTGGACGGCGTCACCTTCACCTCCGACCTCACGCCGAACTTGACCGCCTGGCTGCGCGCCGGGCGCGACGGCGAGGCGAAGGTGGAAGTGGAGGTCGCCGGCAAGCCCACCAAGTCCGTCAAGGCGGGCAAGGGGGGCAAGGCAACCACGGACAAGCGGCTGATCTGGTCAGGGGAGGTCACGGCCAAGCCTGACGATACCCGGATATCTCTACAGGTCCCCAAGGGCAAGCTCCGGGACGGCGAGAAGGTGAGATGGCGAGCCCGGGTAATTACTGGCGATGCTCATGGCGCTTGGTCTACCTGGTACAGCCTTACCGTTAGTAAGTCCCAACAAGAAGGCGAGACACGTAAGGCCACCGCTCCAGCGGCGTCCAGCGAGCCGCCGGAGTTCTCGGTCGGTCATCTCACAGCAGAGGAATGCGAAGGCGACAGAGGGCCGGGTGGCGTGTACATATGGAAAAACGTCTACCTTCCCTTCACATGGTGCTACACCCACTGGTACGGCGTCACTCTCTATGCCATGGTCTGGGACGTTGCATTACAAAAATACGTCAAAGCTCCCGTCGGCTGGGTGCAGTTCCGCGGGTCGACGGTTATCAACACGCGTATCGGCCGGCAGAACAACGATCAAGCATGGGATGATCCCAATCGCAAGAGCCGCGACATCGACGTATGGTTCAAGATCAACCATATGCGTAAAACGGGGGTAACCCAAACCGCGACGATTCGCACCTATGTCAAGCTCGCCGGGTCTCCTTCGGGCTCACAGTGTCAGCCCATCACTGGAACCGGGCGACAGGCTTCACTGCCGGAGTGGGAGGGCGACAAGTATGCACAGTTCATCATCCGGTCGAATAAGGGAAATATAGGGCCGAACTTTCTGGGAACATGTACCATCAGTCCGTATATCGAGGTCGCCACCCCGCTTGGAGATGAGGACTTCGATCAGTTTAGAGATCCGGTACGCATCGCTTGCGATACGGAACGTGCAAACTTCAACTACGAAGGTGGTTGCATCTTCCAGGAGGCGAACAGAATTCTGCAATACGAAACAACTAGCCTTGCGCATGGACCGGTCGCTCGGCATATCAAGGATGCGTTCTACAATCCAACGGCCCCAGGCACTGCACCCGTCAAAAGCGACAAAGTCGTGCCAGGCAACTATGTGGCACCTCGCGGTAGCGGCCAAGGCCTACCGCTCCACAGGACCACTGACGCAGGCTTGCGCGCCGAAACCACGACCCAAAGGCAAAAGGGCTGCAACACACTCACCTTCTTCGTGCTCCACGAATGCGACGAATATCCCTTCAATTCCACCTGGGAAGGTGGTGGCCGTAAATGGAAAATGCGGCAGCCTCTGTCAGACAACTATTCGGTCCGATACGTATATCACTCGCCGAATGAAGCCGCCGGCACTCGCCTGACGTGGTTCTATTGGCGATATCGGATTATGGATGGCTCTCCATTCTGGGTCATGATCACCACGAACGATAACGCCGTGTATAAGTAACTCGACAGGACGGGGAAGGGAGTACCGTCTCCTCCCTTCCCGTCAACCTAAGCACAAATACATAACGAGAAGGATCTGCAGTCGGTGTTCGATATTACCTGGATTGATCTAATCTGCCTCGCTGCGGTGAAAGGCCGTGATATAGAGTCGGTCCGCCAGGTCATTGGAGCGGAAAACGAGCCCAGCTCTGGCGACGACGCGCGCTTCAACAGTGTTACCCCTCCTGAAGGCGCAATGTTGTCCGAATGGGGTGACGGCGTCCTGGTCTGCCAACTCGGCTCCGGAACTCGATGCGCTAAGCCCCAGACGTTGGCGGCCCTGGCAACAGCAAGAGGTACGGTCATGGCCACCTGCTGGCATGACCGGGGCATCAGTCCCGCGTATCCCGGATGGCATAACCTCCTTGCGCTGGCCGCAAATGGCCGTCTGCTGTCCGCGCTCGACCCTTCGAACCACCAACAGCAGCGGCTCGGTTACGACACTTCGGCTCTCGACCCCTATCTCGCCGGAGCTCGCTTCGACTACGAGACTATCCCCGTGTGGAGCCCGGCGGGCGAGACGATTGGATATGGTGCTGGCGGTTCGATTGTTGTGGCCCACTGGCGGTATGCCTGCCTTCTAGCCATAGAGAGATTCATGCAGGCTGAACTTCGTGAAAGTGTAGTGAGGTCCGTCGTCCCGGGCCGCAGCTTTTTTCTAAGCGGTTCTCTGCCGGAGTCGCCGGTACCTATCCCAGAATTCCTTAACTACTCCCCGGGAGGTGATTGATAGAGTAAAGTTTTTTCGTGCGCCCAGCAGAGCAGGAGGTGAAGCCGTGACGTAGCGGTGGATCTTGTTGTTCGTAAGCTCGTCGTCGCTTGCCGGTGGAAGTCCGGCCCGGGTAGCTGCCAGGAGGCCCGGTAGCAGGCTGGCGGCTTCGTCTGGAAACGGGTAGGGGCGAAGCCCAGCGTCAAAAGCCTTGATAGGGGAGTGAGGGGCCGCGGTGATTCCGGACAGCCGTCTTATGGTCGTAGCCTATGCGGCTGATCGGGATGAAAGGGACTCGTTCAGCACCTCAAGAGGCGG
>NZ_JBFAPV010000023.1:0-97613 GCF_040676925.1 Nonomuraea sp. NPDC049486 | reverse complement strand
ACCTGGACTTTACGTGTCCGTCTACCTGGAGATTTCATGGCCGCCAGCCTGGATCAGGCTGGCCGCCCACCTGGAGAAATTCCTGACCGTCCACAAGGCCGCCCGCCACCGTGAAGGTCCGGTACCGTACGCGAACTCCCCCCGGGTTCGTGGGGAGGCCGCCCGGCGCCGTGAGGGTCCGGTCCGTACGCGAACCCCCGCCCTAGGCGGAGACTGCCGGGCGCCGTGAGGGTCCGGCACCGTACGTGAGCTTCCGAGCTGGGGTTGTGGAGGCGGACCGGCTTGTCGTACAGCCGGACCTCCGCGAGCAGGGGTCGGCGCGAGGTGCGGGTCGATCTCGTCGATCAAGTCCGGTTCGAGAAGCTGAGCACCGATGCCGGGCGAGAACCCCCGAGGTTCCTTCCGCGGCCCGATCCGGGCCGCCTCGGACGCGCCGTGACGACGTGGCCGCGCCGTAACGAGGGCCGCGCCGTAACGAGGGGTCGCGCCCGTAACGACGGGATCGTGCCGTAAAGAGGGGTCGCACCGTAACGACGAGGCCGCGCCGTGACGACGTAACCGCAGGGTGGCGGGAGAGGCGATCGGCGCTGGTTTATGCGGTTGCGTCCGGCTTGGCGGGCGTGCCTATGATCCCCCATGCCTCCCCTCACGCTTCCTCGTCAGCATGCCCGTACGGCCCGGTTCAAGCTCGGCGTCCCCAGGGACTTCACGATCTCGCCGGACGGCGCCCGGGTGGTGTTCCTCAGGTCCTCGGGCGGTGACGACCCGGTCAACCGGCTGTGGACGCTGACCGTGGCCACCGGGCAGGAGCGGCTGCTCGTGGACCCCGGCACGCCGGGCGGGACGTTGCCGGAGGCGGAGCGCGCCCGCAGGGAACGCACCCGCGAGCGCGCGAGCGGCATCGTCGCCTACGCCACCGACGCCGCCGTCACCAAGGCCGTCTACGCGCTCGACGGCGCGCTCCACACCGTCGACCTGCTGACCGGCGAGGTCACCCCGCTCGGCACGACCGGATCCGACCCGCGGCTCGACCCGGCCGGGCAGCGCGTCGCCCACGTGTCCGACGGCGCCCTGCACCTCGAAGGCAAGCCGCTGCTGACGCCCGACGGTCCCGAGGTGACCTGGGGGCTGCCCGAGCACGTGGCGGCCGAGTCGATGGCCCGCCACCGGGGCTACTGGTGGTCGCCCGACGGCACCCGCCTGCTGGTGGCGCGGGTGGACAACGCCCGGGTGAGCAGGTGGCACCTGTCCGAGCCCGCCGATCCGGGCAGGCCCTCCAGGACCATGGCCTATCCGGCGGCGGGCACCGACAACGCCGACGTGACGCTCTGGCTGACCTCGCCGGCCGGGGAACGTACCGAAGTGGTCTGGGACAGGGCGGCGTTCGAGTACGTCGCGGCGGTGTCGTGGACCGGGCAGGGGCTGCTGATCCTGGTGCAGAGCCGCGACCAGCGCACCACCCGCCTCCTGGAGGCCGACCCCGCGACGGGCGCGACCACGCTGGTGCGCGAGGACACCGACGACGCCTGGCTGACGCTGGTGCCCGGCACCCCCGCCCGTACGGCGGCCGGGGAGCTGGTCTGGACGGTGGACCGCGACGACACCCGCCGGCTGATGGTCGGGGACGACCTGGTCACGCCGCCGGGCCTGCAGGTGCTGCGGATCCTGGCGGTGGACGGCGACACCGTGCTCGCGCAGTGCTGCGACGAGCCGACGGAACGCCACCTTTACAGCTACTCCAGGGCTGCGGGGCTGACCAGGGTCACCTCCGAGCCGGGGGTGCACACCGGAACGCGCGCCGGCGGCGTCACCCTGGTCGTCAGCCGCACTCTGGAGGAGCACGGGACCCGCGTCACGGTGACCGGCGGAGGGGCGGCCACGCCGATCGTCTCGAACGGCGCGACCCCGGTCGTGCGCCCGCGGGCGGACCTGGTGTCGCTGGGCGAACGGGAGCTGCGCGGCGCGATCGTGTTCCCGTCCGGGCACGTGCCGGGCTCGCGGCGGCTGCCGGTCCTGCTCAGCCCGTACGCCGGGCCGGGCGGCGCCCTGGTGCTGCGCGGGCTGGACGACTACGCGGTCGCGCAGTGGTTCGCCGACCAGGGCTTCGCCGTGCTGGTCGTGGACGGGCGCGGCACGCCGGGCCGCGGACCGGCCTGGGAGCGGGCCGTGCACCTCGACAAGCTGAGCGCGGCGCTGGAGGACCAGGCCGACGCGCTGCGGGCCGCCGCCGGCCGCTTCCCCGACCTGGACCTGGACCGGGTGGCGATCCGCGGCTGGTCGTACGGCGGTTATCTGGCCGCCGCGGCCGTGCTGCGCCACCCCGACGTCTTCCACGCCGCCGTCGCGGGCGCGCCGGTCACCGACGCCCGCCTCTACGACACCCACTGGCAGGAACGCTACCTCGGCCATCCCGACCGGAACCCCGAGGCGTACGACCGCAGCTCCCTGATCGCCGACGCCCCGAACCTGCGCCGCCCGCTCATGCTCGTGCACGGTCTGGCCGACGACAACGTCTTCGCCGCGCACACCCTGCGGCTGTCCGCCGCGCTGCTGGCCGCGGGCCGCCCGCACACCGTCCTGCCGCTGTCGGGCGTCTCCCACATGACCGCCCAGGAGCAGGTCGCCGAGAACCTTCTCCTGCTGGAGCTGGACTTCCTGCGCCGGGCGCTCGGTCCGGAGCCCAGCTGATCACGCCCAGCGGAAGACGTGCCGTCCGGCTCCCACCTCGACGGCGGTGTCCGGGTCAGGGGCAGGTGGACGGCGGCGGTGGTGTTCGCCGGCACCACCACGACGAGTTCCGTCTGGTCCCCGGTCCGTTCCCAGCCGGCCTCGGCCCGGCCGTACGGGGTGTCGAGCGTGGCGCGGGCGCGGGTGAGGCCGCCGCCGGGAAGCAGGCGCGCGTCGTGGGACTCGCCGTCGTAGAGGCTCGCGGCGGTGACCTGGTTCGGCGCGCACCGCCAGGCGCCGTCGGTGGCGACGGTGTCCGTGGTGCCGTCGGAGTAGGTGATCTCCAGCTGGGTGATCAGGGCGGTCCGGTCTCCGTAGACGGCGGACCTGCCCCCGGCGAAGCCGACGCGGCCCCGGTACCAGCCGTCGGCGAGGGTGGCGCCGATCGTGTTGGCGCCCTCCTCCAGCAGGGCGGTGACGTCGTGGGTGCGGTAGCGCAGCCGGTGGTGGTAGCTGCTCCAGCCGGGGGCGAGCACGTCGTCGCCCACGACCCGGCCGTTCATCTCGACTTCGTACGTGCCGTGCGCGGTGACGTACAGGCGGGCCCGCTCGACGGGACCGCGCCGCTCGCGCGAGCCCAGCTCCGGTCCTGGCCAGGGCACGAGCACCGATTCCCCGGACGCGACGACGCCGGTGCGGGTGCCGTCGCCGCAGAGAGGTCATGTCATCCCTTGATGGCGCCGGCGGTCATGCCGGCCACGATCTTGCGGTTGAAGAAGACGAAGGCCAGCAGCGGCGGGATCGTGATCAGGACGATGTCCATGAACAGCAGGTTCCACTGGGTGCTGTACTGGCTCTGGAAGTTGTAGAGGGTGACCTGCACGGTGGCGTTCTCGTCGCCGGGCAGGAAGTAGAGCGGGTTGACGAAGTCGTTGAAGACGGCCACGGACGAGGTCAGCACGACCGTGATGGTGACCGGCCGGAGCAGCGGGAAGATCACCCGGAAGAACAGCCGCGCCCCGTGGCAGCCGTCGATCTGGGCCGCCTCGTCCAGCTCGCGCGGGATCGCCGCGATGAACGCCCTGAACAGCAGCATCGCGAACGACAGCCCGTAGGCGACCTCGACCAGGATCAGCCCCGGCAGGGTCTTGAACAGGCCCAGTGCCTGCAGCAGCCAGATGGTGGGCACGATCGCGGGCGGGATGATCAGCCCGGACAGCACCAGGAAGTCGACCAGCGTCCCGACCTTGCCGGCGCGGCGCTGCAGCACGAACGCGGCCATGGCGGCGAAGAACACGATCAGCGCGACCGAGGCGACGGTGAGGACGGTGGAGTTGACGAAGGCGCGCAGCAGCACGTAGTCACGCGCCTGGACGACCTCGACGAGGTTGTCCACCACCCGCCAGTCGACCGGCCAGGCGAAGTCCAGATCGGCGGCCTGCGCCGGGTCCTTGACCGCGGTCAGCAGCATGAACGAGAACGGCACCAGGAAGATCACGGTGGCCAGGACCAGCGCGATCGTGTCGGCGCCGAACTTCCTGAAGGTCCTCATACGGCGACCTGCCTCTTGCCCAGGACGTAGGTGAGCGGGACGACGATGGCGGTGACGATGAGGAACAGCAGCACGTTGCCGGCGGTCGACAGGCCGAAGAAGCCCGCCTGATACTGCTTGTAGATGATCGAGGCGATGACGTCGCTGGTGAAGCCGGGACCGCCCCGCGTCATCGTCCAGATGAGGTCGAACGACCGCAGCCCGCCGATGAACGACAGGATGATCACCGAGTAGGTGGCGGGCCAGGACAGCGGCAGCGTCACGTGCCGGAACCGGTGCCAGGCGCCGCCCCCGTCGACCTCGACCGCCTGGTAGTAGTCGCGCGGGATCGACATGATCCCGGCGATGTAGATGACGGTGGCCAGGCCCACGCCCTTCCAGACGTCGACCAGCGCGACCGACAGCAGCGCGGTCGTGGCGTCGCCGAGCCAGTCGGCGCCGTCGACGCCGGCCAGCGCGAGGGCCTTGTTCACCAGGCCGGTGTCCGGGCGGAGCAGCGCGCTGAAGGTGATGCCGACCGCCACGGTGGAGACCAGGACCGGGAAGAACACCACCGCGCGCAGGAAGCCGCGCAGCCGCAGCCTGGACGTGAGCAGCACGCCCAGCAGCAGGCCGAGCACCACCTTCAGCCCGCTGGTGACCACGGCGTAGACGATCGTGTTCCGGAAGCCGACGCGCAGGTTCTGCTCGGAGAGGAAGTCGCGGAAGTTGTCCAGGCCGACGAACTCGCTGTCGAACAGCGTCCACCGGGTCAGCGCGAAGTAGAACGCCATCACCGTCGGCACCAGGAAGATCACCAGGTAGACGACGGCGGCCGGCAGGTAGAGGGCGTACGGGTAGGGCGACCTGCGCCTGGCCGCCGGCCGGGCGTGCCGCTCGGCCGGCGGCCCGCCGGGCCCCGCGCGGAGCCCGGCACGCTGCTCGGTCACCACCCTGCCAGCCCCAGTTGCCTGGCCTGCTTCTCCACGTCCTTGTCGTACTGGGCGGCGCCCTCGGCGGGCTGCGTCAGCCCCGAGCCGACGGCGACGGTGATCTGCTCCAGCGACGGGCCCTTGATGGGCGACAGGAACTCCAGCGCGGGCGTCGTGGCGCCCCGGTCGATGTAGGCCTGGAGGTCCTTGGCCACCTGGATGGCGTCCTCCGGCAGCTTCGACCCCTTGATCCGGTACGGTCCGGACGGCTGGACGGCGGCGGTCACGGCTTCGGTGCCCGCCGGGGAGGCGACGAAGGCCAGGAACTTCTTGGCCGCGTCCAGGTGCTCGGTGGTCCTGGCGATGTAGAGGGCGGCGGGCTCCCAGACGGTGGCGCCGCCGGCGGCCGGGTCGTCGCCCGGGATGCCGAAGTAGCCGACATCGGTCGCGGTCTGGGGGTAGGTCTCCAGGAGCGGCGGGAGCAGTTGACTGAGCATCGCGTAGTGCGCGCCCTCGCCCTCGACCAGCATCTTCAGTCCCTGGTCGAGGGTCGCCGAGCCGAAGCCCTTGTTGAGGTGGCCCTTGGCGTGCACGTCGGCGAGGTGCTGGAAGCCGCCCGTCGCGGCCGGCGTGGTGGCAAACTTGGCCTTGCCAGCGGTGTAGTCGGCGGCGAAGCCGGGCACGGCGGCCTGGACGTTGTGGTAGTCGGCGAGCACGAAGATCTGGGACGTCCAGGTGTCCTTGAACGTGCTGATCACCGGGGTGATCCCGGCGGCCTTGATCGTGTCGTTGTTGGCCATGAAGTCGGCCCAGGTCCTGGGGACCTCCAGGCCGAGCCGCTCGTAGACCTTGCGGTTGTACAGGATGCCGCCGCCGCCCATCGTGGTGGCCGGGACGCCGTACGCCTTGCCGTCGTGCGAGACGACGGGCAGGTAGTCGGGCTGGACCTGGGCCAGGACGGGATCCCCGGTCAGGTCGACGAGGGTCTGGGCCGGGTTCAGCGCCTGCAGCAGCGAACCGGAGTTGTACCAGAACACGTCGGTCATCTCGCCGGTGGACAGCCGGGTCTTGACGACGTTGTCACCCTCGCTGCCTCCCGGCTGGTGCTCCATGTCGATCTTGATCGTGGGGTTGACCTTCATGAACGCGTCGGCCAGCGCCTTGGAGGTGTCCACGGTCGACTGGTCGCTGCCCGTCATGAAGGACAGGGTCACGGTGCCGTCGGCGGCGGGCTCCGAGCCGGATCCGCACGAGGCAAGGGCCGCCGTCGCGAGCACGGCCACGGCCGATGCCAGCATGCGGTGGGAGGTCTTCACACACCCTCCAGGGGTTTTGAATCGTTTTAAGCGGCTCCCCGATGCGGTTAACGTAGGCGTTGCCCGAAGAGGTGTCAAGACATGATTTGGGTAACGGTACCCACTCTTCTCGCAGTTGAGATCGCTGTACGTACGAGTAATGCAGGTAATGTTTCCCCCGTCGGACCGGCTCGCGTCCAGCTCGTACACTGGGATCACCCCACGGGAATTGGAGCCTCATGGTCGCGCCCAGCCGACGCCGACGAGTGACGATCAACGACGTGGCCAGCCACGCCCAGGTCTCCGTCACCGCGGTGTCCAAGGTGATCCGCAACGCCTACGGCGTCAGCCCCGCCATGAGAGACCGGGTCAAGACGGCCATCGAGGAGCTGGGCTACCGGCCCCAGGCCGTGGCGCGGGGCATGCGCGGGCGCACCTTCACGATCGGCCTGATGCTGCCGCACATCAGGAACCCGTTCTTCGCCGACATCCTCGACGGCCTCACCGAGCAGCTCGCCGGCACCGACTACCGGGCGTTCATGATCCAGGGGGGCGCCACCCGCAAGGTGGAGAGACTGGCGGTCGACGCCCTCATCGACCGCCAGGTCGACGGCATCATCATGGTCGCCCCGCTCGCCTCGAAGGCGCGACTGGAGGAGGTGGCCCAGGAGAAGCCCACCGTGGTGCTGGCCCGCCACGAGCGGTCGTCCTTCTACGACTCCGTCTACGACGACGACGAGGCGGGCGCCGAGCTGGTCGTGAAGCACCTCATCGAGCTCGGCCACCGCCGGATCGCGCACATCACGCACCAGGACGACAGCCAGGCGCAGCCGGCCGACCTGCTCCACAACATCCGGGCCGCGACCTACGAGCGCGTCATGCGCGAGCACGGGCTGGCAGACGAGATCGCCGTCGCGACCAGCTTCTACCACGAGAAGGGCGGCTACGAGGGAGCGCGGGAGCTGCTGGACCGCGATCCCCGCCCGACGGCCATCTTCGCGGGGGCCGACCAGGCGGCGTTCGGCGCGCTCGCCGCGGTCTACGAGGCCGGGCTCCGCGTCCCGGCGGACGTCTCGGTCGCCGGCTACGACAACACCCACCTGGCCGCCCTGCCCAACATCACCCTGACCAGCGTCGACCAGGAGGGCTCCGTCATGGGCGGCGCCGCCGGCAAGCTGCTGCTGGAGCGCATCGAAGGCCGCACGTCCGCGGTCCGCTTCTCGGTCACCCCCAGCCTGGTCGTCCGCGGCTCCACGGCCCCGCCCGCGTCCTGACGCGCGTGGGTAACGTTACCCACGCATCCACACACGCGGCCGGTCGAGGTGCGGCGGGAGCGGGAACCGTTGCCTCTTGACGGCACATGAGGGAGCGCTTACGGTGACGACGTCCGCGGATGTTAAATCGTTTCACTCTCCAGGGGGCTCACCACGGAAGAGCGGCCATGCCGCCGGAAGGGAGTGACCTCGTGTTCACCGCACCTCGCCGGACCCGCGTGCTCGCCGGGGCGGGGGTGTCTCTCGCCCTCGTCCTCTCGCAGCCCCTCGTCCCCCCGGCGTCCGCCGCCGGCGGACAGCCCCACGTCGAGGCCGTCGACCTGCGCGTCGACGGCCGGCGTGACCAGCCGCTCGGCATCGACGCCACCGCGCACTTACTGAGCTGGCGGATGACGGAGACCCGGCAGGGCGCCGCCCACCCGTGCCACCGGCGCCCCTCCCCCGCCGTCTGCCCCGCGGACGCGCAGACCGCGTACCAGATCCAGGCCGCCGCGAGCGAGGCCGACCTCAGGCACGGGCGGCTGATCTGGGACTCCGGCAAGGTGAGCTCCGCCGTCCAGTCCGGCGTCCGCTACGGCGGGCGGCCCCCGCGCTCGCGCGAGAAGGTCAGCTGGCAGGTCCGCGTCTGGGACGCCGGCGGCACGCCGTCCTCCTGGAGCAGGCCCTCCTCCTGGGAGATCGGCCTGCTGGAGCGGAGCGACTGGGGAGGCGCCCGCTGGATCGAGTATCCCGGCCGCACCGAGAACCAGCCGATGCCGATCTTCGCCCGCGCGTTCGACCTCGACCGCGGCAAGCGGGTGGCCGAAGCCCGCCTCTACCTCTCCGGCGTCGGGCTCCACCTGCCGACGCTCAACGGCCGCGAGCTCGGCGACGAGGTCCTCGCCCCCGGCAACTCCAACTACCAGCTCTCCAGCGAGTACCGCGCCTACGACGTCACCCGGCACCTGCGCGGCGGACCGAACACGCTCGGCGTCCGGCTCGGCAACGGCCCCGCCTACGTGCGGCGCAGCGTCACCAACCCCGCCGCCGGCCGGACCGCGCCCTACTCCTGGTGGCAGAGCCGGCTGAAGGGCAGCGGCACTCTGGCCGCCGACGCCGCGCCCGGCGCCACCACGGTGAGACTGGACGACGTCACCGGCTACCACCTCGGCGGCACCGTCAACATCGACACCGGCGACGGCGGCGACACCCTCGAATCCCGTACGATCACCGCGATCGGCACGCCGGGCCCCGGCGGCACGGGCATCACCTTCACCCCCGGGCTGGAGAAGCCGCACCGTGCCGGGGCGGCCGTCACCGGGTCCGGCAACAACATCGCCGCGAGCGACCCGAGCGCCGGCGCCGCGGTGACGCCGCGCCTGATCGCCCGCCTGGAGATCCGCTACGCCGACGGCTCGGCGGACGCCGTCGTCTCCGACCGCGACTGGCGCACCGCGCTCGGCCCGCTGGTCACCGACGCGTGGTACTCCGGCTCGGACCACGACGCACGCCGCGAGCAGCCCGGCTGGGACGCGCCGGGCGCCGACCTGTCCCCCGCCGCCACGCGGCGCGACGGCTCGGCGATGGAGTGGCGGGCCGCCGGCATCGCCCCTCCCCCGAACCTCGCGACCGAGCTCGTCGGCCGTACGGCCGAGCCGGTGAGGGCCGTGGAGAAGCTCACCCCGGTCTCGATGACCAACCCGAAGCCGGGCGTCTGGGTGTTCGACCTGGGCCAGAACATCACCGGATGGCCGCTGCTGCACCTCAGGGGCAGGGTGCCCGCCGGAGTCACCGTCCGCATGTCGCCCGCCGAGTCCCTCGCCCCTGACGGCACCGTCGACCAGTCCTCCCTGATGGGTGGCGGCGGCAGCCGGGGCCGCGATCTGTTCTCCACCTACACCACGGCCGGGCTCCGCGGCGGAGAGACCTGGCACCCCGACTTCACCTACTTCGGGATGCAGTGGATCCAGGTCACCGGCCTGCCGGAGGGCTACAGGCCCGCGAAGGACCTCGTCACCGGGATCCGGCTCCAGGCGGACACGCCGGTCGCGGGCCGGGTGACGACCTCCAGCGCCCGCGTCGACCGGATCCACAAGATGGCGAGATACTCCTTCGCCTCGAACATCATGTCGGTGTTCACCGACTGCCCCGGCCGCGAGAAGCTGTCCTACCCGGCCGACTACACGATGCCGATGGGCGCCATCCACCGCGACCACGACCTCAGCGCGTACCTGAAGACCACCATGCGGCACCTCGTCGAGGGGCAGTCGGTCGCCGACACCCCGATGCGCGGGAACGTGGCGCTGAAGACCCCGGTCTACGACTGGGGCTACAGCGGGCGCTTCGGCGACGAGATCAACTGGGGCAACGCCATCATCCTCGTCCCGTCCCTGCTGTACGAGCTCTACGGCGACACCGAGACGATGGCCCGCCACTACGACCGGATGACCGATTTCGCCGGCTACATCGAGCGGGAGAAGGCCGACGCCCACATCGTGGACGCCGCCCTGGGCGACTGGGTGGCCGCCGACCAGACCTCCGGCCGGATCACCGGCACCTGGGGCTACTACGTCATGATCAGCAAGTTGGCCACGATGGCCGGGCTGACCGGCCACGCCGGCGACGCCGCCCGTTACCGGGCGCTGGCCGCCGACATCAAGGACGCCTTCAACGCCCGCTTCTACAACCATCAGCTCCGCCGCTACACCTCCGACGGCGACGCGGGCATGGCGGGCGCGACCCAGACGGCCCAGGCGCTCGCCCTCGACGCCGGGCTGGTCCCCGACGGCGAGCGGCAGGCCGTGCTCGACGCGCTCGTCGAGCTGGTGTACGCCTTCCACCCCAACGGCGACGGCCCGCACTTCAGCGGCGGCACCATCGGGATGGGGCCGACCGTCCGGGCGCTCGCCGACGGCGGCAGGGACGACGTGCTGTGGGACCTGCTCCAGGAGGACGACCAGCCCGGTTACGGCTTCTTCATGGAGTCCACCAGCGCCAACCCGGGCGGCATGACCACCATGGGCGAGCGCTGGAACCGCGGCGACTCCAAGAACCACATGATCCTCGCCCAGATCGAGGAGTGGTTCCACACCGGGCTGGCCGGCATCCGCGCGGCCGACGGCTCGACCGCCTACCGCCGGCTGGTCATCCACCCCAAACCGGTCGGCGACCTCACCTTCGTCAAGGGCGGCTACGACACCCCGCACGGCACCGTACGGTCTGATTGGACCAAGAAGGCAGGCCGGTTCACGCTGACGGTGGAGGTGCCCCCGAACACCGCCGCCGAGGTCTGGGTGCCCGCCGGGGACAGGCGCCTCGTGGCGGCGCCCCACCGCGCGGCCTTCCTGCGCATGGACGGCGGCCATGCGGTCTACGAGGTCGCCTCCGGCTCGTACACGTTCGCGGCGGCGACCTGACCCGCACGGCGGTCACCCTCGTGACACGGGGGTGACCGCCTGGTCTGGATTCCGCCGCGGTGTTAGCGTCGGGGGCGGAGCGCCGGGAAACCGGGGGCGGCCATGTCGCGCATGGCGCCGGCCATGAGGAGATGGCGCGATGAAGCTGATCGGGTTGTCCGAGATCGACGCCTCCATGATCGACCTGGTGGGCGGCAAGGGCGCCGGGCTCGGAGAGATGATCAGGGCGGGTGAGCGCGTCCCCGACGGCTTCTGCCTCACCGTCGAGTGCTACCGGTCAGGAGAGCTGCCGGAGCGGGAACTGGTCGAGGCGTACGAGCGGCTCGGCGGTGGGCGGGTGGCGGTCCGGTCCAGCGCCATCGCGGAGGACCTGCCGGAGGCCAGCTTCGCCGGGCAGCAGGACACGTACCTCGGCGTCGAGGGTCACGCGGAGCTGATCGACGCGGTCCGCCGCTGCTGGGACTCCCTGTTCACCGAGCGCGCCGTCGCCTACCGCGCAGCCGTGCACGTCGAGGACGAGCCCGCCATGGCCGTGGTGGTGCAGCGCATGATCGACCCCGTCGTGGCGGGGGTGATGTTCACCGCGAACCCGATCACCGGCTGCCGTACGGACATGGTCGTCGACGCCGCTCCCGGTCTGGGCACCGCGATCGTCGAGGGCACCGTCGTACCCGACCATCATGTCCTCCGCCGGGGAGCGCCGGCCGTGCCGGACCCGGACGGGTGTCTCGACGCGGCGCGGCTCGAAGAGCTGCGGGCTGCGGGGGCGCGGCTGCAGGAGCATTTCGGCTCGCCGCAGGACGTCGAGTGGGCGATCGACGCCGGGGGGACGCTGTGGCTGCTGCAGTCCCGGCCGATCACCACCCTCTTCCCGCCGCCGCCCGACACCGGTGACACGCGGCTCTACCTGGAGTTCGGCCACATGCAGGGCATGCTGCGCCCGTGCACCCCGATGGGGTTCTCGCTGCTCAAGTCGGGCTCGAGCCTGTGGTTCGAGGCCGCGGGGGCCCGGGTCGACCGGCGCGACCCGATGCCCCGGCTGGTGTCGATCGGCGGCCGGCTGTTCTTCGACGTGACCGACTTCCTGCGCAGCGGGGTCATGCGCGGGCGCCTGGGGACCTCGCTGGAGATCTACGGGCCGAGGGTGCAGGGCGCCGTGCTGAGCATGCTGGACGATCCGCGGTTCGCGCCGCGGCCCGGTCTGCCGTTCCGCGTCGGCAGCCTGGTCAAGGGCGCGCTGCGGATGTTGCCCGGCGGGGTCGCCGGAGTCGTGTCGAGCCTGGTCAACCCGGATCTCGCCCGTGCTCGCGCCTACCGTGGCGTCGCGGAGATCAAGCGCCTCACCACCCCGCCGGGCGAGTCCGCCACCGCCGCGGAACGGCTGCGGTGGGTGATCGAGGACTCCCACAAGCCGATCATGAACATCGACATGCACGGGATCCTCTGGCCGTTGGCGGCCGGCATTATCGCCGGGACGATCCCGGCCGCGCTGCTCAAGGGCGTCGCCTCGGACGAGGAGCTCGACACCGTGCTCGGCGGCATGCCGTACAACGTGACCACGGAGATGGACCTCGAGCTCTGGGACCTCGCGGTGCGGGCCCGCGAGCACCGCGAGCTGTTCCTCGGCACCCCGCCGGAGGAGCTCGCCGCCGGATACTTCGCCGGCGACCTCCCGGACATCGGGATGGCGGGCTTCCTGGCGAAGTACGGGATGCGCGCCGCGGCCGAGATCGACGTCGGCGTGCCCCACTGGGACGAGGACCCCGCGCCGCTGTTCGCGACGATCGCCAACTATCTCCGCGTCGACGACCCCGGGCAGGCGCCCGACGCGCGGTTCAGGGCGGCGGCGGCGAAGGCCGAGCGGATGATCACGACGCTGTCGCGGCGGGCGCGGCGCAGGCGGCCGGTGCGCGGCCGGCTGGCGGTGTTCTTCATGCGCCGCTCGCGCCGGCTCACCGGGCTGCGGGAGATCGGGAAGTTCGCCTGGCTGCCCGCGATCCAGGCGGCCCGGCGGCAACTCCTCCTGGTCGGCGCGGACCTGGCCGCCCGTGACCGGCTGGCGGACGCCGGCGACATCATGTTCCTGACTCTCGACGAGGCGCGCGCCGCCGTGCACGACGGAACCGACCAGCGGGGACTGGCCGCGAGGCGGCGCGCGGAGTACGAGCGGGAGCTGCGGCGGCCCTCCGTTCCCGGCGCCCTGCTGTCCGACGGGACCGACGTGGAGGCGCTCGCCCCCGCGCGGCCGGTCCAGGACGGCGTGCTGACCGGGATGTCGGGGGCCGCGGGCCAGGCGACGGGCCGGGCGCGGGTGATCCGCGACCCGGTCGGGGCGCACATCGACCCGGGCGAGATCCTGGTGGCGCCGACCACCGACCCGGGGTGGACACCGCTGTTCATGACCGCGGCCGGCCTGGTGACAGAGACCGGCTCGCCGGTCGCGCACGGCCCCACCGTGGCCCGCGAGTACGGGATCCCGGCCGTCATCTGCGTCCGCGACGCCACCCGCGAGATCACGACCGGTCAGCTGATCACGGTCGACGGCACGGCGGGCACGGTACGCGTCGAACCGGAGTGACCGGCGGCGCGCGTCGCTTTCGATGGCACGCGTAGAGAAGCCGTCAAGATTCGGTTCGTAGCCGTATGAAACCCGTCAAGAACGGCAAAACCCTCCATACCTCAGCGTTCGCTTGTTCTGCGGCCACCGCGGTGAAGGCGGCGGCGCTCTCGGACATCGAACTGAGGAGTGGAATGGCAGACGTCATCTTCGTCGCCCTGACGATCGCGGTCTTCGCGGTCCTCGGGCTGGTCGTCAGGGCGGTGGAGCGGCTGTGAACGCCGTCAACGCGACCGGTCTCGTGGTCGCCGTGGCCCTGGTGATCCTGTTGGTCGCGGCCCTGCTGTTCCCGGAGCGCTTCTGATGAGCACCACCGTGGCGGGCCTCGTCCTCGTCACCTCGCTGATCGCGGCGCTGGCCCTGGTGCACAAGCCGTTCGGCGACTACATGTACCGCGTCTACTCGACCGACCGGCACAACCTCGTCGAACGCGGCATCTACCGGCTGCTCGGGGTGCGCGCCGACGCCGAGCAGCGCTGGGGCGTCTACGCGCGCGCCCTGCTCGCGTTCTCCGTCGTCTCGGTCCTGGTGGTGTACGGGCTGCAGCGGCTGCAGGACAAGCTGCCGCTGAGCCTGGGCATGGCGCCGGTCACCGACCACATCGCCTGGAACACCGCGGTCAGCTTCGTGACCAACACCAACTGGCAGGCCTACTCCGGCGAGTCCACGATGGGCCATCTGACCCAGATGGCCGCGCTGGCCGTGCAGAACTTCGTCTCGGCCTCGGTCGGCATGGCCGTGGCGATCGCCCTGGTGCGCGGGTTCGCCCGGCGTGCCGCCGGCACGATCGGCAACTTCTGGGTGGACCTGGTCCGCGGCACCGTCCGCGTCCTGCTGCCGATCGCGTTCGCCGGCGCGCTGGTGCTGGTCGCGGGCGGGGTGATCCAGAACCTCTCCGGCGTCCACGAGGTCACCACGCTGACCGGCGGCGCCCAGGCGATCACCGGCGGCCCGGTGGCCTCCCAGGAGGCCATCAAGGAGCTGGGCACCAACGGCGGCGGCTTCTACAACGCCAACTCCTCCCACCCCTTCGAGAACGCCACCGCCTGGACGAACTGGGTCGAGATCTTCCTGATCCTGCTGATCCCGTTCGCGTTGCCGCGCACCTTCGGCAGGATGGTCGGCCAGGTCAGGCAGGGCTACGCGATCGTCGCCGTGATGGGCGTGCTCGCGCTGGCGAGCGTCCTGCTCACCAACGTCTTCGAGCTCTCCGGGAACGCGACCGTGCCGCAGGCGGCCGGCGCCGCCATGGAGGGCAAGGAGATGCGTTTCGGCGTGTCCAACTCCGCCACCTTCGCCGCCTCCACCACCCTGACCAGCACCGGCGCGGTGAACTCCGCCCACGACTCCTACACGCCCTTCGGCGGCATGATGACGCTGGTCAACATGATGCTCGGCGAGGTCGCCCCCGGCGGGGTCGGCGCCGGCCTGTACGGCATGCTGATCCTGGCCGTCATCACGGTGTTCGTGGCCGGGCTGATGGTCGGCCGCACGCCGGAGTACCTCGGCAAGAGGATCGGCGCCCGCGAGATCAAGCTCGCCTCGCTGTACTTCCTGGTGACCCCGGTCCTGGTGCTGGCCGGGACCGCGTCCGCGATGGGATCGGAAGAGCGGCGCGCGGCCATGCTCAACACCGGCCCGCACGGCCTCTCCGAGGTCCTGTACGCCTTCACCAGCGCCTCCAACAACAACGGCTCCGCCTTCGCGGGCCTGACCGTCAACACCCCCTGGTACGACGTGGCGCTCGGCCTGTGCATGGCCTTCGGCCGGTTCCTGCCGATCATCCTGGTGCTCGCGCTGGCCGGCTCGCTGGCCGCGCAGTCACCCGTCCCCGAGGGCGCCGGCACGCTGCCCACCCACCGGCCGCAGTTCGTCGGCATGGTCGCCGGCGTGACGATCATCCTGGTCGCCCTCACCTTTCTTCCGGCCCTCTCGCTCGGCCCCCTCGCGGAAGGACTGTCCCGATGATCCGCTCGCTGCCGGACGCGTTGAGAAAGCTCAACCCGGTCACGGCGTGGCGCAACCCGGTGATGTTCATCGTGGAGGCCGGCGCCGTGTTCGCCACCGTGCTGGCCGTCGTGGAGCCGACGTTCTTCGCCTGGGCCGTCGTGGTGTGGCTGTGGCTCACCGTGATCTTCGCGAACCTGGCCGAGGCCGTGGCCGAGGGCCGCGGCAAGGCGCGGGCCGCCACGCTGCGCGCGGCCAAGACCGGCACCGAGGCCCGCAGGCTCAGGAGCCCGGACGACCCCGGCCACTGGGACGTCGTCCGGGCGCCCGAACTGCGGCAGGGCGACCGGGTGATCGTCGAGGCGGGTGAGGTCATCCCCGGCGACGGAGACGTCGTCGAAGGCATCGCCAGCGTGGACGAGTCCGCCATCACCGGCGAGTCCGCCCCGGTCATCCGCGAGTCCGGCGGCGACCGCTCCGCTGTCACCGGCGGCACCAAGGTGCTGTCCGACCGGATCATCGTCGAGATCACGCAGAAGCCCGGCGAGAGCTTCATCGACCGGATGATCGCCCTGGTCGAGGGCGCGAACCGGCAGAAGACGCCGAACGAGATCGCGCTCAACATCCTGCTGGCCGCGCTGACGATCATCTTCCTGACCGCCACCGTCACCATGCAGCCCCTGGCCATCTACACCAAGCTCGTCAACCCCGGCGTGCCGGACTCGCTCGCCCTCGGCGCGGACGGCGTCACCGGCATCGTGCTGGTCTCCCTGCTGGTCTGCCTCATCCCCACCACGATCGGGGCGCTGCTGTCGGCCATCGGCATCGCCGGCATGGACCGCCTCGTCCAGCGCAACGTCCTGGCGCTGTCCGGCCGCGCGGTCGAGGCCGCCGGCGACGTGTCCACGCTGCTGCTGGACAAGACCGGCACGATCACCCTGGGCAACCGGCAGGCCACCGAGTTCGTCCCGGTGGACGGGGTCGCCGAGGCGTACCTGGCCGAGGCGGCGCAGCTGTCCAGCCTCGCGGACGAGACCCCCGAGGGCCGCTCGATCGTGGTCCTCGCCAAGCAGCGCTACGGCCTGCGCGAGCGCCGGCCGGGCGAGCTGGCCCATGCGGAGTGGGTGCCGTTCACGGCCCAGACCCGCATGTCCGGGGTCGATCTCCCACCGGAACCCGGCGCGCCGGACCAGGCCGGGCGCCAGGTCCGCAAGGGCGCCGCCACCGCGGTCATGAAGTGGGTGCGCGACGCCGGCGGCCACCCCGCCGACGAGGCCGGCGGTCTCGTGGACGGCATCGCCGCCTCCGGCGGCACCCCGCTGGTGGTCGCCGAGAAGGGCCGCGTCCTGGGCGTGATCCACCTCAAGGACGTGGTCAAGGAGGGCATCCGGGAGCGCTTCGACGACATGCGCCGGATGGGCATCCGTACCGTCATGATCACCGGCGACAACCCGCTGACCGCCAAGGCCATCGCGGACGAGGCGGGAGTGGACGACTTCCTGGCCGAGGCCACCCCCGAGGACAAGCTCGCGCTCATCAAGAAGGAACAGGAGGGCGGCCGGCTGGTGGCCATGACCGGCGACGGCACCAACGACGCCCCGGCCCTGGCCCAGTCGGACGTCGGCGTGGCCATGAACACCGGCACGAGCGCCGCCAAGGAAGCCGGGAACATGGTCGACCTGGACTCCAACCCGACCAAGCTCATCGAGATCGTCGACATCGGCAAGCAGCTCCTCATCACGCGCGGCGCGCTGACCACGTTCTCCATGGCCAACGACGTCGCCAAGTACTTCGCGATCATCCCGGCCATGTTCGCGGCCGTCTATCCCGGCCTGGACGCGCTCAACGTCATGCGCCTGGCCAGCCCGCAGTCCGCCATCCTGTCCGCCGTCGTCTTCAACGCGCTCGTCATCGTCGCGCTGATCCCGCTGGCGCTCCGCGGGGTCCGCTACCGGCCGTCCAGCGCTTCCAAGCTGTTGTCGCGCAACCTGTACGTTTACGGCCTGGGCGGCATCATCGCGCCGTTCATCGGCATCAAGATCATAGATCTGCTGATCCAGTTTCTTCCGGGGATGTCATGATGAAACGCCTGCCAAGCTGGGTGCGCCGGTACGCGGCCGCGATCCGGGCGGTCGCCGTCCTGACGGTGCTGCTCGGCCTGATCTATCCCCTGGTCACCACAGGCGTCGCCCAGATCCTGTTCAACCACCGGGCCAACGGCTCGATCGTCGAGGGCGGCCGCGGCAGCTCGCTGATCGGCCAGTCCTTCACCGACGCCGGCGGCGATCCGGTCAAGAAGTACTTCCAGTCCCGCCCGGCGGCGTCCGGCGAAGGCTACGACCCGACCTCCACGGGCGCGAGCAACCTCGGCCCGGAGGACATCGTGGACGTCCTGCCGGTGCCCGGCGCCGGGGACGAGGGCAGGCAGTCGCTGCTGACCCGGGTCTGCGCCCGCTCGAAGGCGGCCGGTGAGCTGGAGGGCGTGAGCGGCGCCCGACCGTACTGCACCCCCGACGGGACCGGCGCGGTGCTGAAGGTCTTCGCCGGCCACGCGGTCAGCGTCAACCAGGCCTGTCCCGCCACCCCGTTCATCGCCTCGTACCAGGGCAAGAGAGTGGAGTGCGCGAAACCGGGCGAGGACTACGCGGCGGGCCGTACGGTCGCGGTGCGCGGCGACGCCGGGCCGCCGGCCGTGCCGGCGGACGCGGTGACCGCCAGCGCCTCCGGGCTGGACCCGCACATCTCCGTCGCCTACGCCGAGCTCCAGGCGCCCCGGGTGGCGCGCGAACGCGGCCTGCCGCCCGCACGGGTCAAGGCCCTGGTCGAGGAGCACACCACCGGACGCGCGCTGGGCTTCATGGGCGAGCCGGCGGTCAACGTGCTCGAACTCAACCTCGCCCTCGACGGGGCGTGACGTGCGGGGGCGGCTGCGGGTCTACCTCGGGGCGGCGCCCGGGGTCGGCAAGACGTACGCGATGCTCGCCGAGGGCCGCCGCGCCCGGGAGCGCGGCCGGGACGTGGTCGTGGGCTTCGTCGAGACCCACGGCCGCCCCCGCACCGCCGCCCTGCTGGAGGGCATGGAGATCGTCCCCCGCAAGACCATCGTCCACCGGGGCGCCGCCTTCACCGAGCTGGACGTGGCGGCCGTCATCGCGCGCAGGCCGAAGGTGGCGCTGATCGACGAGCTGGCCCACACCAACGTGCCCGGCTCCGAACGCGTCAAGCGCTGGCAGGACATCGACGAGATCCTGGACGCCGGCATCAACGTCGTGACGACGGTGAACATCCAGCACCTGGAGTCGGTCAACGACGTCGTCCAGGAGATCACCGGCGTCCCGCAGCGCGAGACCGTGCCCGACGAGGTGGTACGGCGGGCCGACCAGATCGAGCTGGTCGACATGTCGCCGGAGGCGCTGCGCCGCCGGATGGTCCACGGCAACGTCTACGCGCCGGAGAAGGTCAGCGCCGCGCTGTCGAACTACTTCCGGGTCGGCAACCTCACCGCCCTGCGCGAACTCGCTCTGCTCTGGGTCACCGGCAAGGTGGACGACCAGCTCGACCGCTACCGCGCCGAGCACGGCATCACCACCACCTGGGAGACCCGCGAACGCGTCGTCGTCGCCCTGACCGGAGGCCCGGAAGGCGACACCCTGGTGCGCCGCGCCTCGCGCATCGCCGCCCGCACCAAAGGCGCCGACCTGCTGGCCGTGCACGTCACCAGCTCCGACGGCCTGGTCGCCAGCGACCCGGCGAGCCTGGCCCGGCAGCGCGCGCTGGTGGAGAGCCTGGGCGGCAGCTACCACCAGGTGGTCGGCGACGACATCCCCCGCGCCCTGCTGGACTTCGCCCGGGGCGTCAACGCCACCCAGCTCGTCCTGGGCGCTTCCCGGCGCGGCAGGTTCGCGCAGATCCTCTCCCGCGGCGTCGGCCTGGAGACCACCGCGCTGTCCGGTTCGATCGACGTCCACCTCGTCACCCACGAGGAGGTCAAGCGGGGCCGCCGGCGGCCCGAACGCGCGCGGGCGGCGCTGACCCGCAAGCGGCGGGTGGCCGGGTGGATCGTGGCGGTGGCGGGCCTGCCGGCGGTGACCGCCGCGCTCTGGCCGTTCCGCGACGTGATCTCGCTGCCCAGCGAGATCCTGCTGTTCCTGTGCCTGGTCGTCGTGGTGGCGCTGATCGGCGGCATGCTGCCGGCGATCGCCACGGCGGTGGGCGGGTCGCTGCTGCTCAACTGGTTCTTCACCCGGCCCACGGGAAGGCTGACGATCGCCGATCCGGACAACCTGCTCGCGCTCATCGTGTTCGTCCTGGTCGCGGTGGCGGTCAGCACGATCGTGGACGTGGCCGCCCGGCGTACCCGCCAGGCGGCCCGCGCCGGGGCGGACGCCGAGGTGCTGTCCACGCTGGCGGGGCACGTGCTGCGGGGCGAGGCCGCGCTGCCCTCGCTGCTCGCCCGGCTGCGCGAGACGTTCGGCCTGGACTCGGTCACCCTGCTCGAACGCGTCGGCGAGCCCACGCCCGACGACAAGTCCGAACCCGGAGCCTGGCGCATCGTCGCCGTCTCCGGCTCCGCCCCCTGCACCGCGCCCGCCGCGGCCGACACCGACGTGGTGATCAGCGACGAGCTGGTCCTCGCCGCACGCGGGCGGCTGCTGGACGCCGGCGACCGGCGCGTCCTGGAGGCGTTCGCCGCCGAGGCCGCCGTCGCGCTGCGGCAGGAGCGCCTGGAGGAGGAGGCCGAACGGGCCAGGCCGCTGGCCGAGGCGGACCGCATGCGCACCGCGCTGCTCGCCGCCGTCAGCCACGACCTGCGCACCCCCCTGTCGGCCGCCAGGGCCTCCGTCGAGAGCCTGCGCAACCGCGAGATCACCTGGACGGACGAGGACCGTGAGGAGCTGCTCGCGACCGCCGACGAGTCCCTGGCCCGGCTGGGCCGGCTGGTGGAGAACCTGCTCGACATGAGCCGCCTGCAGGCGGGCGTCCTCGGCCTGTCGCTCCAGCCCATCGCCCTGGAAGAGGTCGTGCCCCGCGCGATCGACGACCTGGGCCCGCTGCGCGGGCGTGTCAGGAGCGACGTCTCCATCGAGCTGCCGGAGATCGTCGCCGACGCGGCCCTGCTGGAACGCGTGCTGGTCAACCTGATCAGCAACGCCGTCCGCTACAGCCCGCCCGCTCACCAGGTGCTGGTGACCGGCAGCCGGCAGGACGACATGGTCGAGATCCGGGTGGTCGACCGCGGCCCCGGCATCCCGCCGGAGGACCGCGAGCGGGTCCTCCTGCCGTTCCAGCGGCTCGGCGACCGCGACAACGGCACCGGCGTGGGGCTCGGCCTGGCCCTCGCGCGCGGGCTGACCGAGGCCATGGGCGGCACCCTCACCCCCGAGGAGACTCCAGGAGGAGGTCTCACGATGATCGTCAGCATGCCGGTCCACTTCGAGACGTCGACCTCATGACCAGGATCCTGGTCGTCGACGACGAGCCGCAGATCCTGCGCGCGCTGCGCATCAACCTGACGGCACGCGACTACGAGGTCGCCGTCGCCACCGACGGCGCCTCCGCGCTGCGCCAGGCCGCCGAATGGCATCCCGATCTGGTCGTGCTCGACCTCGGCCTGCCCGACGTCGACGGCGTGGAGGTCATCCACGGACTGCGCGGCTGGACGCGGGTCCCCATCGTCGTGCTGTCCGGGCGGGCCGGCAACCAGGACAAGATCGAGGCTCTGGACGCCGGCGCCGACGACTACGTGACCAAGCCGTTCAGCATCGAGGAGTTCCTGGCCCGCATCCGCGCCGTCTCCCGCCGCGCCGCCACGCGGGACACCGAACTCGCCGCCGTCCACCTCGGCGACCACACCGTGGACCTGGTGCGCAAGACCGTGTCAGGCGGCCTGCGGCTGACGCCCACCGAGTGGCACATCCTGGAGATCCTGCTGCGCAACCCCGGCAAGCTCATCCCCCAGCGCTACCTGCTGGCCGAGGTGTGGGGCAGCACGTACGTCAAGGAGACCCACTACCTGCGGCAGTACATGGCCCAGCTCCGCAAGAAGCTCGAACGCGACCCCGCCCACCCCCGGCACCTCATCACCGAACCCGGCATGGGCTACCGCTACACCCCTTGACCCCCGTGCGGCCGGCCACGGACCCGCGTGCCCCCTTCGGGGATCCGAAGGGGGCGACCCACGGACCTTTGAGCTGCGGATTCAAGGGTTGCCGAAGATTTGCGGAAGGAGCGGCCCGCAGGCTGGCGCCTACACATCGACGGTGGAGGTATGTCAGTGAGACAACGCATTCATGGGCCGGTCGCCCTCGTCGTCGCGGCGCTGCTGCTGTCAGCCGGGACGCCGGCCTCGGCCGCGGCTCGTACCGGCTTACCGGACCCGCCGCCCGTTCAGTCGCCGGCGGAAGCCCTGCGTCAAGATCTGAAGCTGGTCGCGGAGGGCAAGGGCTGGACCCTGGCGCAGGCCGCGGCGGACCGCAAGGCGGCGGAGGCCGTCGGTGACGTCGCCGCCAAGGTCGCGCGCGAGAGGCCGGAGATCTTCGTCGGCTCGGCCGTCAACCCCCTTCCCGGCGGTGCGCCGACGCTCTACGTCAAGGGGCCGGCCGATGCGTTCGTCGACCGGCTGGTGGCCGGCGCGGACGTGGACATCGACGTCGTGGACGGGCAACCGTACTCGTTCGGTGAGCTGGAGGAGCGCCAGCTCACCGTGCACAAGGCGCTCGTGGCCTACGGTTTCACCTCCGTGGCCACGTCCGTCGACATCGTGGGCGCGGGGCGGATCCCGGCCCAGGTCACCGAAACGCCGGGGGTCGACTCGCGGCCGGAGGCCGTGCTGTCCGCGATGCCGCAGGGCCTGCGCCCGCACATCGATCTCGCCGTGCGGGACGAGCCGGTCACGAGCCTGGAGTTCGGCTTCGGCGGGGAACGGGTGCGCGGCGGCGGCTCCCAGTGCACCAGCGGCTGGCCGATCCTCGCCAACGGCGTGCTTCCCGGCATCACCACCGCGGGCCACTGCGACGGCATGAACGAGATCGACTGGACCGACGCGGGCCTGTCGTTCCCGATCACGCCCCAGTTCCAGCATCGCCGGGCCTGGGGCGACGTGGAGTACCACTTCGGCGTTCCCGTACTGGCGGGGATCTTCTACGCCAGCAGCGCCGACGTGCGGGAGGCGAGGTCGGTGGAGCCGGTGGCCGCTATCAGCCTGGGCGAGTCCGTCTGCCAGTACGGCCGGTCCTCCAACGTCAGGCACTGCACTCCCGACGTCGACAGCGTCTCGGTGACCTGCACGTTCGCCCCCTTCCCCTTCCCGACGGAGCGGCTGGTCGGGACCGACAACGACGTCGGCATCAGTGGCGACAGCGGGGGCGGCTGGTCCTTCAACGACACGGCGTACGGATCGCACGTGGGGAACTGCGACAACGGCGAGGTGTTCAGCGCGGCCGACTACTACGACGAGGCGCTCGGCGTCCAGGTGTGGCTGGCCCCGTGACCTCGGCGGCTCACGATCCGGTCCCTCGCGGCGCGACCGGCCGCGAGGGACCGGAGCTTCGCGCCCCGCCGAGCTTGACCCGGACCTCCTCGGCGCGGTGGTGGCCGAGCTGGTCGAGGATGTCGAACGCGTCCTGCCAGTGGCGGTGGGCGGCGGCGGGATCGCCGGCGTCGTGAAGGATGTCACCGAGCGAGCTCAGCGCCAGGCCTTCGGAGTACCTGGCGCCGAGCTCGCGGAACAGCGCCAGCGCCCGCGCGTAGCAGGTGACGGCCTGGCGGAGATGGCCGAGGCGGCGCCGGATGAAGCCGAGGCTGTCCCAGGTCGCCGCCTCGCCCTGACGATCGGCGATCTCCTGGTAGAGCGACAGGGCCTGCCGGCAGTGGGCGAGGGCTCGGTGATGGTGGCCCAGGTGGGCGTGGTGCCAGCCGATGGCGTTGAGCCCGGCGGCCTGGCCGCGCCGGTTCTTCAGAGTCCGGAACAGGTCGAATGCCTGCTCGTCGTGGGGCAGCGCCTCCCGGTGGTGGCCCTGCTGTGCGAACAGCCGGGCCATGCAGCGGTGGGCGTGGGCCTGCCCGGCGCGGTCACCGAGCGCACGAAACAGTCGCAGGGCCTGCCGGAGGTGCTCGCCGGCATCACCGTACCGCCGCACAGAGATGTACGCGAGCGCGAGGCCGCAGTGGGCGTGGGCCTCGGCGGGGCGGTCCGCCAGACGCCGGGCGGCCTCCAGGGCGGCGCGCTGCGTCGCGGCCTGATCATGCCACAGCCCTCGCCTGTCGCAGAAGGTCATGAGCGCCCACCCCAGCCGGCAGACGTACGCGTCGGACCCGGCGTCGTCGACGGTGGCCAGCAGCGCCGGGTACTCGGCGCCGAACCAGGCCCGAGCCGCGCGATGGTCGGCGATGTCCGCCACGACGACGCCGGGCCGGGGCGGGGGCAGCGTCAGCGGCTCGCGGTGCGGGCTGAGCGCCCGATCCGCGCGATGGGCGGTGTGCAGGTAGTGGTCGAGCAGCCGCCTCAGCCCGGCTCCCCCGGCGTCGAGACGGCCGGACAGCTCGGCCGCGTAGAGCAGCACCAGGTCATGCGCCCGGTAGCGGTCAGGGACCGGCTCGTCCAGCAGATGCGCGTTGACCAGCTCGCGGAGGAGGGCCCGGGTACGGGTGACGGTCAGCGCCGTGAGGCTGGCCACCGCCGGCAGGCTGATCTCCGGTCCCGGGGCGCGGCCCAGGAGGGCGAAGACGCGGGCCGCACCGGAGGACAGGGCATCGTACGAGCAGGACAGGACCGCCCGCAGGTTGACCGCCAGTTCACCGCCGTCCAGGGCGTCCAGCCGGGTGGTGGCCTGCCGCAGCTCACCGGCGAGCACGCCGAGGGAGAGCCCGGGGTGGACAGCGGCGCGGGCGGCGATGACGCCGAGCGCCAGCGGCAGGCCCCCGCAGTGGCGGATCACGGCGGCGACGGCCTCGGGCTCGGCCGCCGTCCGGCTCGCGCCGAACTCGCGGGTGAGCAGCCGGCGTGACTCGGCCTCGGTCAGCACGTCCAGGACCAGCGGCCGGGCGCCGTGCGCGGTGATCAGCCCGGTCAGCCTGCGGCGGCTGGTGACGAGCACGGCGCAGGTGGGAGTGGCGGGCAGCAGCGGCGCCACGTGGGCGGAGTCGCGGGCGTTGTCCAGCACGATCAGCATGCGTCTGCCGGCGGTCAGGTGCCGGTACATCGCCGCCTGCGCTTCCGGATCCGGCGGGATCACGGCGGGCGGCACGCCGAGAGCGTCGAGGAAGGAGCGCACCGCGACCGCCGGGTGCAGGGGATCCGCCGCCGGGTCGAAACCCCGGAGATTGACGTGCAACTGGCCGTCCGGGAACCGGTCCGCGTTCTCATGGGCCCACCGCAGAGCCAGCCACGTCTTGCCGAGGCCGCCGGCACCGCTGATCGTCACGGTGCCCCCCAGGCCGGACGGCGCGCGCATGGCCTCGCCGAGCGCGGCGAGCTGGCGGGCCCGCCCGGTGAACGACCGCGGTGGCGCGGGCAGCTGACGCGGGATCAGCGGCTGGACGGGCCGTTCGGCCGCCTTCACGGGCTCGCGTACGACCAGGGCCGGATCCGTGGTCAGGATCCGCACGTGCAGATCTCGCAGTGCCCGGGTGGGGCCGGCGCCCAGTTCCTCGGCGAGCAGTCGCCGAAGCCGTTCGTAGACGTCGAGCGCGCCGGCCTGGCGGCCGCAGCGGTAGAGGGCGAGCATCAGCTGACCCGCGATCCGTTCGTCCAGCGGATGCGCGGAGGCGGAGGCGGTCAGCTCCGCCAGCAGCCCGGCGTGCCCGCCGCGGTCGAGGACGAGATCGTTGCGGTCCAGTTCGGCGGCCAGACGCTCCAGGGCCACGCCATGACGGACGTCGTTCAGCCACGCGGAGTCATGCCCCGCCACCAGGTCGCCGCGCCATAGACGCAGCGCCCGGTCGAACAGGGCCAGGGCGGTTCCGCCCTCCTCCGCCTCGCGGGCTTCGGCGACCAGCTTCCGGAACTTGAGCAGGTCCACGGTCATGGGGTCGACGGTGAGGGCGTACCCGCCGGGCCGGCGCACGAGGCCGACACCGTCCATCTCGGTCAGCACCCGCCGCAGCCTGCACAGATAGCCGTGGACGGCCGCGCGGGCGCGTTGCGGAGGGGCCTCACCCCATACCCGATCCAGTATCTGGTCGGCCGACACGACACGATTGGCCTCGATCAGGAGCACCGCCAGGACGCGGCGTTGCCGTGCGTGGCCGAGATCCACGAGCCGGCCGTCGGCCGCCGCCTCGACCTCGCCGAGCAGCCGGAACTCCACCGGCGGCCCGGCCGGTATCGTGCCCGTCGAGTCCGCCGGAGCGTGCTTCATGGCCATCGGGACCCCCATAGAGCCCCTTCCGACCGGCGGGATCATGCGTACATTCCCGATCTTCAGGGGGACATGGCAACTGACTCCCTGATGATCGCCTCCGGCCCGGCATCGATCCACGTCTATTTACCGGCTGCACCGGACTCGGCGTCGAACCCGGTGGCCCACCGGCCGGGCACTTGACCTGGAGCGCACTCGAGCTTCTAGCGTCATGACACGGGCGCGCCACGGGGGCCGCCGGGATCGCGGGCGTCATCGCCACGAGATCGAGGAAGGACGCGAATCACATGAAGACCGTGCAGCTCGGCCGTACCGGTGAACAGGTCAGCCAACTCGCCCTGGGTTGCATGATCATGGGCACCGCCACGCCGGAGGACGAGGCCGTCGCGATCCTGGACCGGTACGCCGAGGCGGGCGGCGGCTTCCTGGACACCGCCGACTGCTACGCCTGGTGGGAGCGCCGGGGCAGCCGCGGCGGCGAGAGCGAGGAGCTGATCGGCCGCTGGCTGGCCAGGACCGGACGGCGCGAGGACGTGTTCCTGGCCACCAAGGGCAGCGCCGTCCCCCGTGACCTGGACGCGGTCTGGGCCGGCGGCCGGCCGGACTGGGAGGTGGCCTACAGGACGTTCGCCGGGGCCGGGGCGAAGACCCTGCGGGAGGCGATCGACGGCAGCCTGCGCCGGCTCGGCACCGACCACGTCGACCTGTACTACGTCCACGTCGACGACCGGGCCACGCCTCTGGAGGAGACTCTGGAGGCGCTCGCCGGGATCGTCAGGGCCGGCAAGGCCCGCCACATCGGCTGGTCCAACGCGCGGACCTGGCGGCTGGAGCGCATCCGGCAGCTGTGCGCCCGGCATGGTTGGCCGGCGCCGGTCGCGCTCCAGCAGCAGCACTCGTACCTGCGCCGCCGCGCCGGGCTCCGGCACGCGTCGATCGTGGACGACGAGCAGCTGGACTACCTGGAGGGGCATGACGACCTGACCCTGGTGGCGTACTCCCCCATCCTCAAGGGCATCTACGACGACCCGGCCAAGCGCGAGGGCCACGGGGCGATGGAGCCGTACGGCGGCCCGGACGCCGAGGCCCGGCTCGCCGCCGTCGCCGAGGTGGCCGCCGAGGCGGGCGTGACGCCGAACGCGCTGGTCCTCGCGTGGCTGCTGCGCCAGACCTCGCCCACGGTCGTGCCGCTGATCGGGCCGCGCACGCTCCAGCAGTACGAGGCGGCCCTGCCGGCGCTCGACGTCAAGCTCACCGACGAGCAGTTCGCCCGCCTCGACACGGCCGGCGCCTGAGACGAGATCCGCGCCGTCTCCCGCCGCGCCGCCACGCGGGACACCAAACTCGCCGCCGTCCACCTCGGCGACCACACCGTGGACCTGGTGCGCAAGACCGTGTCAGGCGGCCTGCGGCTGACGCCCACCGAGTGGCACATCCTGGAGATCCTGCTGCGCAACCCCGGCACCTCATCACCGAACCCGGCATGGGCTACCGCTACACCCCGTGAAGGCGGCGCGAAGGCCGCATGAATGTGCGCGGGAATAGCCTGCCCGCTGTTCCCCAGCAGATTTGAAACGGAGGATATAGGTGCGTATCGCCATTATCGGCACCGCGCTCGCGGTCGGTCTCACGCTCTTCACCGGCAGCGCCGCCGCGACAGCCACGGTCGCGAAGTGCAACTGGACCCAGGCGAAGCTCAACGTCAGCAAGACGTTGTATCGCACGGCGACGGGATGGACCCCCAAGGGGTCGATTCCCAGCGGCACAGTGATCATTTTCTATTACACGAAATACTCCCGGTTGTCCGTCCCGTCGCGCAACGGCTATATAGCGCCTGGGGGGATGACGGTCATCGACGGGGGCACCTGCCCGTCCTGACGCGCGTCGCTTCGCCACCGCCGCCGGCCTCGTCCGCGCGGCGGTCCGCTTTTCCGGGGGTGACGCCTCATGGGCGACTGTTAGTCCCTGTTCGAAAGGTTCGAGCGGGCTCGCCGTCCGCTCTAGCGTGTGCCGCGGCTGTTCTCCGGCACTCGCACGAAGGTGATCGTCATGGTGGCGTCGCGTTTCTCGATCTTGGGGTCTCTGTCGGTCACGACCGAGGAGGGCATCCGGACGTCCGTGCCGGGTTAGAAGAACCGGGTCCTGCTCGCCACGCTGCTCCTGCACGCCGACCAGTGCGTCTCCGTGGACCAGTTGGCCAGGCGCCTCTGGGGTGACAGACTCCCGCGTGACCCGCGCCGCGTGGTGCAGACGTACGTCGTCCGCCTGCGTCGATGGCTCGGCGACGGCGGCCTGATCCGGACGCGGGACGGCGGCTACGTCATGGAGCTCGATCATGAGCGGCTGGACCTGCTCGAGTTCCGGCGGCTGCTGCGTCTCGCGGCTCGGGCCGGCCGCCCGGAGGACGAGGTGGCGCTCCTGCGCCGGGCGGTGGGCCTCTGGCGCGGCCCGGCGTGCGAGAACGTGGAGTCGGACGTGCTGCACCACCTGGATGTGCCCATCCTCACCGAGCAGTATCAGCACGCCGTCGAGCGGCGCGTCGACCTGGAACTCCGGGCAGGTCCGCCAGGTGAGCTGATCGCGGAGCTGCGGGCTCTCACCCGGGAGCATCCGCTGCGTGAGCGCCACTGGGCCCAGCTGATGACGGCGCTGCGCGGGTGCGGGCGCAGGGCGGAAGCGCTGGACGTCTACAGCTCGGTGTTCCGTACGTTACGTGACGAGCTGGGGATCGAGCCGGGCCGCGAACTGCGCGAGCTGCACGAGGCGATCCTGTCCGGCGACGACGTCGCCTTCCCGGGGGTGACGCCGCCACGGGAGCTCCCCCCTGACGTCAGGCACTTCGTGGGCCGCGCCAAGGAGCTCCGGCTCCTGGACGACGCCCTGGCCGAGGAGGGTTCCGCGGCCAGGACCGCCGTCGTCGTCGGTCGTGGCGGCGTCGGCAAGACGGCCATGGCGATACGGTGGTGCGCCTCCGTGGCCGGGGACTTCCCGGACGGGCAGCTGTACCTCGATCTGCGAGGCTTCGACGCGCGGCCGGCGCTCGAACCCGCCGACGCGCTGCGCGCCCTGCTGCGCGGCCTCGGCGTCGCCCCCGGCGACATACCGGCCGACGAGACGGCGGCGTCCGCCCTCTTCCGGACGCGCACCACCGGCCGCCGCCTGCTCGTCCTGCTCGACAACGCTCTCGACACCCGGCAGGTGCGGCCTCTCCTGCCGGGCCGCGGGCCGGTGGTCGTCGTCACCAGCCGCAACCAGCTACGAGGGCTCGTCGCGAGCGGCGCCGCGACACGGGTCGTCCTGCGCCCCCTGTCAGGCGACGAGTCGGCCGCCCTGCTCGCCGGTCTGCTCGCCAAGGACCCGGCCTGGCGGGAGACGGACCAGGCGCGCCGCCTCGCGGCCCTGTCCGACGGCCTGCCCCTGGCCCTGCGCGTCATCGGCGAGAGACTCGCGCGTCAGCCCGAGCTGCCGCTCACGGACCTCGTACGGGACATCGACGCCGATCCGGACGCCGTCGCCTCCGGTGACGACGCGGTGCACGCCATGCTGTCCTCCTCCTACGAGCGGCTCGACACGACGACGAAGCGCGTCCTGCGCCTCACCGGCGGTCTCCATCCGGGCCCGGTGCTCGACCCGCGCCCGGTCGCCGCACTCGTCGGCATGCCGGTCGACCGGGTACGGGCCCACTTCGACCACCTGGTGGCGAACCACCTCGCCGAGCAGACCGGCCCCCACCGCTATGAGCTGCACCGCCTGGTCAGGTCGTACGCGGCCGCGGAAATGCGACGCCAGGACACGGCACCGGACCAAGACGCGGCCCGTGGCGCCCTGCTGTTTCTGCGCGAATACAGACCATCCACGATCGACGCGGAGGCCCCCGTCCGGTTCTAGCCCTCGGGCGGCGCCGGAGCTGGGGGCAACGGGGCGAGTCCGAGGTCGCGTAGCGTGGCGGCGCCGCGTGAGGCGTGGGCGCCGCCGGCGAGCACCAGGGTTCGCGCGGACTGGTAGCGGCAGCCCGCGGCGTCGAAGGCGGCCGCCAGGGCGGGCAGCGCCTCCCGGTCGCCGTCGAGCAGGGCTCCGGCTCGCTCCACGATGGCGCCGGCGACCGGGTTGCCGGCCACGACGGCACGTGCCCCGGCCACCCGGTCGCGGGCGTCGGGGCTTCCGGCCAGTACGGCGGCTTCGGCGCGCAGCGCCACGTACCAGTGGAGCCAGATCCAGGTGACCCACTGCCACACCTCGCCCGGCTCGGGCGCCAGCCGCTCCAGCGCCTCCGCCGCCTGCCCGCGGTGGAGGAGCGGCAGCGCGTCGAAGACCGCCCCGTAGCCGCGGGTGTTCCCCGGCGAGTCGTCGAGCCGGCCCAGCACCGCGCTCCACTCGCGCGAGGCGTCCAGGTCGCCACGCAGGGCGTGCGTCATCGCCACCGCGGCCGCCGGCGGGCCGAGGACCGACCTGGCGGGCCGGCCGGCCCGCTGCCACGCGTCGAGGAACCGTACGCCGCCGGTGAGCACGTCCTCGACGTCGCCCGCCAGCGCGTCGGCCACCAGGAGCCAGCCCGTGGCGCGGTGGCCGACCTCCGCCAGCAACGGATGCTCCGCGAGCCGCCGCGCCCACCGGCGGGCACCCGGCAGGTCGCCGGTGCCGATGCCGGCCTCGGCCGCCTCCCCCAGCGCCTCGATCAGCTCGTGGGTGCCGGCCGGGGTCTCCGGCGCGGACGAGAGCAGCGTGATCCGCCGCCGGGCCGTGCCCGCGGCGGCGAACGTGTCACCGGCCCAGCTCCGGGCGCAGGTGAGCGTGTCGAGCGCGGCGGACTCGGCGAGCGGGTCGCCCGTGCGGCGGGCGAGCTCGACCGCTCGTTCCGCGCGGGCGATCGTCGCCTGGACCGCGTCGTCCAGGCCCTCCTCCGCCCCGACCTCGGTGAGCGCCCGCCCGGCCTCGGCCAGCGCCACGGCGGCCTCGGCGGCCGCGTCGCCGCCGGCCAGCTCCCGTGCCCGGGTGATGAGCGCGTCCGTCTCCTCCGGTGGCAGTTCCCGTACGAACTTGCCGGAGAACCGGCAGGCGTTGGCGGCGGCGATCGCCAGGTCACAGGCGGCGCCGGCGAGGTCGCCCGACCGGCGGGCGGCGTCCGCGGCGGCGCGCTGCAGGCGGTACATGTCGTCGCCGCGCATCCTGCACCCGGCCACGGCGGCGGCCTGCCGGAGCATCGGCGCGGCGGCGGCGTCGCCGGCGAGCGCCGCGGCCTGCTCGTAGCGCTCCTGGGACTCGCCGATCAGGTTACGGGTGAAGGTCAGCTCCGCCAGGGATCGGGCGAGGCGGTACGCCTCCGCGCGCCGTTCCGGCCGGTCGGCCGCCCACGTCAGGGCCGCGCGCAGGTCGTCCGCCACCGCGTCGAACCCGGCCCGCCAGCCCTCCCGCGCCACCGCCAGCCCGTCGGCCCGCTCCAGGCACCAGCGGACGTGGCGGGATCGGGTGACGGCCAGCTCATCGGCCTCGGACAGCCGTTCCATCCCGTACTGGCGGATGGTCTCCAGCGCCCGGTACCCGGTCCCGCCCGGGGCGGCCGTCACCACGAGCAGGCTCTGTTCGGCCAGCCGGGCCAGCCCTTCGGCGACGATGCCCTCTTCGTCCCCGGCCACCTCCGCCGCCGCGGCGGCGGTGAACGGCGCGACGAACACCGACACCCGGCGCAGCAGCGCCCGGTCGGCCGGCTCCAGCAGCGCGTGGCTCCAGTCCAGCGCCCCCCGCACCGAACGATGCCGCTCGTCGGCGCGGGAGCCGCCCGTCAGCATCCGCAGCGGGTGGGACAGGGCGGCGGCGATGCCGTCCAGCCCGAGCGTGGAACACCGGGCGGCGGCCAGCTCGATCGCCAGCGCCATCCCGTCCAGCCGCTCGCAGACGGAGGCGATCTGGTCGCGCAGCGCGGGATCCAGCGGCCGGCCCGCCGCCGCGGCCCGCTCCATGAACAGCGCGACCGCGTCGGACCCTCCGTCGGCGGACAGCGACAGCGGCGGAACCGTGTACACGCGTTCGAACGGCACCATGAGCCGGGCTCTGCTGGTCGCCAGCACCGTCACACGGGGGCACGCCGCCAGCAGCCGCTCGGTGAACAGCGCCACCCCGTCCAGCACGTGCTCGCAGTTGTCCAGCACCAGCAGCGCGTGGCGGTCGGCCAGCGCGGCGGCCACCGACTCGGTCAGGTCGCGGCCGGGCTCCTCGCCGAGGCCGACGGCCCCGGCGACGGCGGTGGCGACCAGGCCGGGATCGGTGACCGGGACCAGGTCGGCGAACCACACGCCGTCGGCGTACTCGCCGGCCGCCCGCGCGGCCACGGCCAGCGACAGCCGGGTCTTGCCGACTCCGCCGGGACCGACCGCGGTCACCTGGCGGTTCGTCTTGATCAGCTCGGCCAGCTCGGCCCGCTCGCTCGCCCGTCCGACGAACGAGGTCAGCGGGGCCGGCAGGACCGGCGCCGGCGACGGGGCGGCGCCGGCCGGTTCTGGCGCGCGCCGGGCGAGCGCCCGGCGGTCCGGCACCTCCAGCTTGCGCAGCAGCGAGGAGACGTGACTCTCCACCGTGCGCACCGAGATGCACAGCCGTGCCGCGATCTCGGCGTTGCTGAGATGGGCCCCGACCAGGTCCAGCACCTCGGCTTCCCGAGCCGAGATATCCACTTCTGTCGCCACTGTCCCAGTTTGGCGCATCCGCTCCGTGCGTGGTCCGTGCCGTCGATCCGTGGCCGGATTCCGTGGTGAGCACGGATGTGGACCGGCCGGGCCGGGCGGCAGGCTTTACCCAGCGACGAACCACGAGGAGCGACCATGACCATCTCCATCAAGACCGTGCTGCACCCGGTGACCGACCTGGCCAAGGCCAAGGCCGTGTACGCGGCCCTGCTCGGCGTCGAGCCGCAGACCGACTCGTCCTACTACGTCGGCTTCGAGGCCGGGGGCCAGCACATCGGGCTGGTGCCCGGCGGCGGGCCGCAGGGCATGACCTCGCCGGTGGCGTACTGGCACGTGCCCGACATCGAGGCGAAGGTGGCCGAGATGACGGCCGCGGGGGCCACCGTGCGGGAGGCCGCGCACGAGGTCGGCGCCGGCCGCCTGGTGGCCACCGTCACCGACCCCGACGGCAACGTCCTCGGACTGATCCAGGACCGATGAGCCCCCTGATCGACCACGACCCCGACTCTCCCAAAGGAACCGCCATGACCTCCTTCGCATCCGTCACCCTGGAAGTCCCCGACCCCGCCGCCGCGGACGCCTTCTACCGGGCCTTCGGCCTCGACCCGTACGTGCACGTCCGCGCCTCCGACGCGCCGGCGACCGGCTTCCGCGGCTTCGCGCTGTCACTCGTGGCGGCCCAGCCGGGCGACGTCGACGCCCTCATCGGCGCCGCGCTCGACGCCGGCGCCACGACGCTGAAGCCGGCCGCGAAGGGGTTCTGGGGCTACGGCGGCGTCGTACGCGCCCCGGACGGGACGATCTGCAAGATCGCGACCTCGAAGAAGAAGGACACCGGCCCCGCCGCCCGGCGCATCGAGCAGGTCGCCCTCCTGCTGGGGGTGGCGGACGTCAAGGCGAGCAAGCGGTTCTACGTCGAGCGCGGCCTGGCCGTGGCCAAGAGCTTCGGCGGCAAGTACGTCGAGTTCGACACCCCGTCGTCGGCCGTCACGCTGGCGCTCTACCCGCGCCGCGCGCTGGCCAAGGACACCGGAGTCGCCCAGGAGGGCGCCGGGTCGCACCGGCTCGTGATCGGCGGCGACGCCGGGCCCTTCACCGACCCGGACGGGTTCGTCTGGGAGCCCGCAGCCGTCTGAGCCGTTCCGCACATCTTCGAAAGATTCGAAAGAGAGGTCCTGTCATGAGCAGCACGTACGAGGGATTCACGGCCGAGGAGCGGGCCGCGATGAAGGAGCACGCCACCGAGCGGAAGAAGGCGGCACGGCGCGGCACGCGCGCGGACAAGGCGGCGGAAGCGGCGCGAGACGTTCTCGCCAAGATCGCCGAGATGCCGGACCAGGACCGGATCATGGCCGAGCGCGTGCACGCCGCCGTCATGGCCGGCGCTCCGGCCCTGGCGCCGAGGCTCTGGTACGGCATGCCCGCCTACGCGCTGGACGGCAAGATCGTCTGCCACTTCCAGCCCTCGGGGAAGTTCAAGACCCGCTACGCGACGCTCGGGTTCAGCGACCGGGCGAACCTGGACGACGGCCCCATGTGGCCGGTCGCGTTCGCCCTGACCGAGGTGACGCCCGAGGTCGAGGCGCGGATCAGCGCACTGGTGAAGCAGGCGGCGAGCTGAGGCCCGGCGCACGGGGACGGTCAGTCTCCGATGTCGGTGGTCACCTTCCCGGGATCGGGCGCCTTGATGGACACCTTGGCGCCCCACCCGGTGAAGCGGCTGTCGATCACGATCGTCTTGCCTTCGTGCTGGTTGGTGTCGAACACGCCCGTGGCCGCGTACGACGACTTCACCCTGCTCACGAGCCCGGCCGAGGTCAGCGTGAGCGTGTAGGAGACCTTCGTGTCGTTGTGCATGCGCAGCGGGATCGACGCGTCGAACCAGCGTGACACCTTCTCCAGCTCCTTGAAGGTGATCTTCCCGGTGAGGCTGCTCCCGCGCAGTCTGCCCTTCTTGACCAGCGCCGCGAGGGTCTTCGGCTCGGCCGGGTTGATGACCTGCCCGTAGAAGCCGCTGCCGCCGCCGAGGATGGCGTTGCCCTTGAGCCAGGTCTTGCCCTCCGGGAAGCGGCCTTCCCACATGCCGCCCGAGGTGTAGCTGACCTTGCCGACGCTGATCGTACGCTCGCGGGGGCGGGTCGGGGAGGTCGCGGTGATGTCGGAGGCCGCCACGCCCTTGGCGTTGAACTGGAAGGTCCCCTTGCGGCTCTGGATCTTCTTCTTGCCGCCGCCGGAGAGCGTGGTCGTCTCGGTGAACCGCACGCCGTGGCCGGCGGTGAGCTTGCTCTTGAGCGCGCGTACGGGGTCCTTGGGGGCGGCCTGAGCGGGCGCGCCCGCCGCCAGCAGGCAGCCGCAGGCCACCAGTGCGGTGATCGTGGTCTTCTTCACGATCGGTGATCTTGCCGCGGGCGGATCACGGCCGAGGATCGGTGGACGATCGGAAGGGCAACGGCCCGCGCCGTCAGGTCTCTCACGGACACCCCTCGCCCCCGCGAACACGTCGAACCGGTCGATCCCCCCTCTCAGTCGGACTGCGGTGAGACATGGGACGCCGTGCGATTGTTCGGGTGGACCTCCCGGATCGGCGGGGTCGCCACCACTCTGTCCCTTGCTCCAGGGCGGACGGATCTTCTCCTGCCGGACGAGAGGAGCGTGGGCGGACGTGCAGGAGAGCCGGTGCGGGGGGTGGTCATGGAGAGTCTCCTTGCCGGAGAAGCCGCGATGCGATGAGATGCCTGCCGGCCGGAGATCGGCCCGCCGCCACGAGGGGCGGTGCCTGAGCCGCTCAATCCGGCCGGCAGGCGGCACGTGGGTGACCTCACGCCAGGGCTGAGGCTCGATCGTCTGCGGCTGTCGCCTACTGTGCGATGACCGATCCGCCCTCGTTCTCCCAGCGAGCGGGGCTGTCGCCGGTCCCCGCGCGGAACGCGGGATCGGGTGGCGGGCCCGCCCGGGTGAGAATGTCGTCGGTGGTCAGGCCGGCGATGTCCCGGGCGGTGAGCTTGAGCGTGGTCTCGGCGGCGTCGGGGGCGGTGTCGGGCGGGATGATCAGCAGGACGATCGGCTCGCCGGCGGCGAGGACAAGAGTGATCACCCGCGGGTCGGTGTGGCGGAACCAGCCGACGCGGACCTGCCGCCCACGGGCGAGGATGCGGCGTGGAATGCCCTGCCAGGCGTCATGGTGCAGGCCTATCCTCAGCGTGGTCCGGCCCAGTCGCTGGTCGGCGGCGGCGATGAGTTCGGGCAGTTCGGCGGCGGCGTCGCGGGAGTGGGGCCACCAGGCTCCGTCCACGACGGCTCGGCGATCCAGCACGGGGTGAAGGCTGAGTCGTAGCGCGGAATCGAAGCGAGGGATCGCGGAGGAGGCGGTGCTGAGGGGTGCGGATTGAGGAGTCAGTGTCGGCATCATGGTCGGCTGACCTGTCCAGGCCCTGGTGAAGGGGCCGGTATTGGTTCGCCGGGGGCGACGCAGACCTGAATGCCGACGCTCGAAATGTCCTCGGTGTCTCCACACTACCTCATGACCTCTTCAGCGGGGCGGGGCAGGCGCAGCGGCCCCTCACACGGCGTGCCCCCATCCACGGCAGCCGAGCCCACAGATGCGGCCACTCGATCGCAGCCGGATCAGTCGACATCGTGACACGCCTTCGGCGTAGAGACCCAGCCAGGACGACAAGCATTGCGATCTTCAGGCGGCCGGGTGGAGCTATTCACTCTGCAAAATTCCCGGATCGAAGCTGGGAAGCGCGCCTGTCTCCCCCCGGTGGGGAAGTCTCCATGCATGGATTCACGCCAGGAACGCCTGCTGCGGTTAGTCCCTCCGACCTTGGCCAGGATGGCCGCGTGGTGCGCGTGTCTGATCGTCATCGGCATCGTGGCCAACTATGTGTTCGGCTTCGTGGCGACGATGCGCCTCATCGCCCTGCCCGTGGCGATCGCGCTGCTCCTGACCGCGCTGCTCTTCCCGCTCACCCGGCAACTGCGGATGTCGGGCCTGCGGTCGATCTACGCCACCTGGATCACCATGATCGTCGCGTTCGCGGTGCTGAGCGGGACGGGCTGGATCATCGGCGTCCGGGCCAACCAGGAGTTCCCCGGGCTGGTGACACAGGTCAGGCAGACGGCGAAGTCGGTGGAGGAGTGGCTCTACACCGGCCCTCTGGGACTGGAGCCCATCCAGCTCAGCGGCTTGGTGGACGAGATCGCCAAGCTGATCAGCGAGCGGCAGCAGCAGATCACCACGACGGTTCTCGCCGGCACCGTGGTGGTGGTGGAAGTGCTGGCCTCGATCGTGCTCCTGCTGTTCGTGACGTTCTTCCTGCTCAAGGACGGTGACCAGATCTGGTCCTGGTTCCTCAAGGGGTTCGGCCGGATGGCGCCGCGGGTCGACCGCGCCGGGCGGACCGCCTGGGCCACGCTGTCCCACTACGTGCAGGGCACGGTGGCCGTGGCCGCGGTGCACGGCGTGCTCATGGGCCTGGTGCTGGCCATCATGGGCGTCCCGCTCTGGGCGGCGCTCGCCGTGCTGATCTTCCTGGCCAGCTTCATCCCGATCGTCGGCATCCTCTTCGCCGGCGCGGTCGCGACGCTGGTCACGCTCGGCGCCAAAGGCCCGATCTACGCGCTGATCTTCATCGGCATCCTGATCGTCGAGCAGCAACTGGAGAACCACGTGCTCCAGCCGCTGATCGTCGGCCGGGTGCTGCACTTCCACCCGCTGGCGATCATCATCGTGCTGGCCGTCGGCGGCATCCTGGCCGGGATCGCGGGCGCGGTCGTGGCCGTGCCGATCACGGCCATCCTCTACAGGGCCGTGCCCGAGCTCTTCAAGGAAGATCCGATCCCCCTCCCGCCGTCTCCGAAACCACCGACCCAACCCGTGCCTCCCGGGAAGGACTGAGGGCGATCGTCCGCTCGGCCGGTGTTCTCACCTGGAGATGAGCAGGGCGCGGATTGCTGCTTTCCGCCTGGCCGGGGCTGTTGGACGATCACATCACCACACCTGACCGTTCTCTCAGCCAGGTTTCCCGTACCCCCGCCGGCAGGAGCCAGCATGAACACCGCAGACCCGGCCGGCGAGCTCTCACCCAGCACGGCTGTCGGCCGACTTTTACGGATCACGCCGCTCGCCGATCACGTGGGCCTGCGGATCGAGGGCGAACTCGACCGCGCCACGCTGCCCGCCCTGTCCTCCGCGCTGGACTCGATGGCGAGCCGCGGCAGCTTCTCGGTCGATCTCAGTGGCCTGGTGTTCTGCGACGTCGGCGGGTTACGCGCCCTGGTCACCGCCGCGGCCGGTCTCCGGAGCGGCCACACCCTGACCTTGCGGTCGCCCTCCCCGCAGGTACGACGCCTGCTCGAGCTCACCGGCCGGCCCCGGACGACCGGCTTTCGCCTGCAGGTGCCGTCGCGCCGCTGCCCGGCCCGCCCGCGCCGGGCACGGGCCCGATAGACGCCTCGCCGATGTGCCGGTGACCACCTTCTGGTGATCACGGTACGAGATGAGCTCTTCTCTCTTTCACGATTGTCCGGAAGGGAGGACCGGACTTGAATGTGAACCCGAAGGAGTGATGGCGTCCATGTCAGACGATCGTGTTCCGGTGCGGCGGACCCCAGCCACCGTCTCGTGAGAGTGGCGCTGCTGGGACCGGTCGCCTGGCGTACGCCTCCGCGTCATTACGGCCCGTGGGAGCAGGTCACGAGCCTGCTCGCCGAGGGCCTCGCCGCCGCCGGTGTCGACGTGACGCTCTTCGCCACGCTGGACTCCGTCACTTCTGGATCCCTGGACGGGGTCTGCCCGCGCGGGTACGCCGACGATCGATCGCTCGACGGGCGGGTGTGGGAGGCGATGCATGTCGCGCACGCGTTGAGCCGTTCGCATGAGTTCGATCTCGTCCACAACCATCTCGACTGGCTGCCGCTGGCCTTCGCCGATCATTGCCGGGCTCCGTTGCTCACCACGGTTCACGGATTCTCCGGAAAGGGGATACTCCCGGCCTACGCCCATGCCCGGTCCACCTACGTGTCCATCTCGGACGCGGACCGTGCCCCCGAACTGGACTACGTCGCCACGGTGCACCACGGCATCGATTTCGACGCGTTTCCCTTCGATCCGGTGGGCGGCCGGCGGCTGATCGCGTTCGGCCGCATCCATCCCGACAAGGGGACGCACACCGCCATCGAAATCGCCCGGCGGGCCGGCATGCCGCTGACCATCTGCGGGATCGTCCAGGACGAGCAGTACTTCGAGAAGCGGGTCGCTCCGGAGGTCGACGGAAGGCAGGTCAGGTTCCTCGGATCGGTGGGACCCGCGCAGCGTGGCGAGATCCTCGGCGGCGCCGCCGCCCTGCTGCATCCCATCGCGTTCGACGAGCCCTTCGGCCTGTCGGTGGTCGAGTCGATGGCCTGCGGCACGCCCGTCGTCGCCTACCGGCGCGGATCGATGACCGAAGTCGTGGACCAGGGGGTGACGGGTTTCCTGGTGGACTCCCTCGACGAGGCGGTCACCGCCCTGACCCGCGTCACCACGGTCGATCGCGCGGGCTGCCGCGCGCGGGCCGAACTCAGGTTCAGCGCCGATCGGATGGTGGCGGGCTACTTGGGTGTCTACCGCGAGATGCTGGGGGAAGGTTGAGCGAAGAACATTGTCAGGTGTACGAAGACCAGGCCATCGGCTGAGGGTCTCGGCAGCCGGGCCCCCGTATGTGGGCGGGCCCCCGGTGAAGGCTCCAAGGTTCCACCACACAGGCAGACGGGGGTAGCCGTCTTCACCGATCGAGCCGCATCGGCGTCCGCTCTGGTGCGGGCCGAGTGACCGAAAGGCATGGCAGTTGGCCTTCACATACGGCTTTCTCAGCACCCATCCGCCCACCCAGTGCGGGCTGGCGACCTTCAACTCCGCCCTGGCCGCCCATCTCACCAGCGGCGGTGAGCTGCTCGGCGGCATCGTCCGTGTCACCGCGGCAGGCGACGACGAACGACCGCAGCCCGGGGTCGTGCACACCTGGACCCCGGGCGGACCCGGCGGCTGGAAGGCGGCGGCCACCGCTCTGGAGAGATTCGACGTGGCCATCGTCCAACACGAGTACGGCATCTACCCCGGTCCGGACGGCCAGGACGTCCTGCCGCTGCTCCGTCGCCTCACCGTGCCGAGCATCGTGGTCCTGCACACCGTCCTGACCAGACCCACTCCGCGGCAGAAGGCCCTGCTCGAGGAGATCGGAGCCGCCGCCGGCGCGATCGTGACCATGACCGGCACCGCGCGTGACCGGTTGGCCGCCGGCTACCGGGTCGACACCGGCAAGGTGTTCGTCATCCCGCACGGAGCCGCCGACCACATGCGGGTCCCGGCCCAGTTCCGACCCCGTCCGCACCTGCTCACCTGGGGACTGCTCGGGCCGGGCAAAGGCATCGAGTGGGCGTTGCGCGCGCTCGCGCTCCTGAGGGGCCTCGACCCGTCGCCGATCTACACTATCGCCGGGAAGACCCACCCCAAAGTGCTGGAGCAGCAGGGCGAGGCCTATCGTGACGAGCTCCATGAGCTCGCCGCCCGGCTCGGGGTGTCTTCGGACGTCCGACATGATGCTCTCTATCGAGATCAGGACTCGCTGAGCCGGCTGGTCCGCTCAGCGGACGTGGTCGTCCTGCCCTACGACTCCGCGGAGCAGGTCACCTCCGGTGTCCTCATCGAGGCCGTGGCCGCGGGCGTGCCGGTCGTCGCCACCTCTTTCCCACATGCCGTGGAACTGCTCACCGGCGGCCCAGGACTCCTCGTCCCACACGGTGACCCCACCGGGCTCGCCTCCGCCATACGCAGGGTCCTCATCCAGCCGGGGCTGGCCGACAGTCTCACCAGGCGTACCCGCACCCTGATCCCGACCCTGCTGTGGCCCGCGGTCGCGGCCCGGTACGACGACCTCGTCCGCTCGCTCGTCGCCGAGCGGCCGGCCACAGCGGTCGCGGTGCTGCCGTGAGCACCGCCACCCCCGGCTTCAGGCACCTGATCCGGCTCAGCGACGACACCGGTCTGTTCGAGCATGCCCGGCACGCCCTCGTCCGCCGCCAACATGGCTACTGCACCGACGACGTCGCCCGCGGGCTGGTCGTCGCCACCCGCGAACCGCGCCCCGCCCACCGGCTGACCCGGCTGGCGGAGAGCTACCTGGCCTTCCTCACGCACGCTCAGGACCGTTCCGGGGCGTTCCACAACCGGCTCTCCTTCGACCGGCGCTGGGACGACCAGCCGGGCGTCGGCGACTGGTGGGGACGGGCGATGTGGGGTCTGGGCACCGCGGCGGCCCGCAGCCCTGTCCCGTGGATCCGGGACGAAGCGCTGCTCGCCTTCACTGCCGGCGCCGAACAGCGCTCCCCGCATCCGCGCGCGATGGCCTTCGCCGGGCTCGGCGCTGCCGAGGTCCTGCGGGCCGACTCGGACAGCAGCGTGGCCGCCGGCCTGCTGATGGACGCCGCGGAGGCGATCGGCGCTCCCTCGGAGAACCCCTCCTGGCCGTGGCCGCAGCCGCGCCTGACCTACGCCAACGCCGCTCTCGCCGAGGTGCTCATCGCCGTCGGCGAGCTGAGCGACGACCGGCTACGGCTCGCCACCGGCCTGCGCATGCTCACCTGGCTGTGGGATGTCCAGACGAGGCACGGCCGGCTCGCGGTCGTGCCCGCCGCCGGCTGGCGCCTGGACGCGCCGCGACCCCGCTTCGACCAGCAGCCGATCGAGGTGGCGGCACTCGCCGACGCCTGTGCCACCGCTGCCCGCGTGAGCGGCGACCAGGCGTGGCAGGAGAGGGTACGGCGGTCGGTGGCGTGGTTCCAGGGCGCCAACGACGCCGATGCTCTCATGTGGGATCCGGCGACCGGCGGAGGCTACGACGGCCTGACCGAGCACGGCCCGAACCTCAACCAGGGCGCGGAGTCGACCATCGCGCTGATCTCCACCATGCAGCATGCCAGGCGGCTCCCATGACCAGCGGAGACCTCGCCACACGGCTCGGCCCGACGCTCACTCCCGACCCGCGAAGAGTGATCATCAAATTCTTCGTGCCCGGCGAGGACGCCGCGCTCACCCGTACCCGGGCCGCAGCCCTGATCGACCGCGTCATGCTTCTTGACGACGACGAGACGACCGAGATGCTTCAGATGACACTGCGGCGATTCGGCGGTCGGCACCACGACCTCGAAGCGACGTTCGCCCATCACCACGACCTGGTCCGCCATCGCGTCCCGCGCGACGTCGACCTGTCCCCGCGGGCCCGCCTCCTCGTGGGCGCCTACTTCAGCCACGAGTACGCCGTGGAGGCCGCGGCGGTGTGCAATCCCTCGATGGTCCCCCATCCCGACCAGTCCGGTCTGCGCCCTGGACAGCTCCGCGTGGTGATCAGTCTGCGGCAGATCGGCGAAGGCCACCTGTCCTCCATCGGCTTCACCACGGCGCTGCTCGGCCCCGGCTCGGACCTGATCGTCTCCGATCGCTCCGGGACCCTGTCCATCGGGCGCCGGCACCGGACCCACCATCGGCGGGACCTGCTCGCCGCGGGGCTCTCCGACGAAGCCTGGGACAACGAGGTGACCGCCACCATGCTGGCGTCCCTGCCGGAACGCTTCGACGACGACGATTTCGAGCAGGTGCTCGGCCAGTTGCCGGTCGACCTGCTCACTCGTACCACCACCCAGCGGACCGTGGAGGAGATGCGCCGCGCGACGCGCCCCGACTCCGCCGTGGCTTTCCCCGCCGATCTCCCCCTCCACCGGCGGGTGCTCTGGCCGGGGACCGCGGCCGAGAGCAACGGCATGGAGGACGCCAGGTTCGTCCAGGTCGTCGGCGATGACGGCCGGCCGTCGTATCGCGCGACCTACACCGCGTACGACGGGCGGCACATCCGTTCCCACCTGATCGAAAGCGATGATCTGCGGCATTTCACATTCACCCCCATGCGCGGCCCCGCCGCCGTCAACAAGGGCATGGCGTTGTTCCCGCGATCGGTCGGGGAGCGCAGCCTGGCGCTGTGCCGTTCGGACGGCGAGACCATCGGTCTCACGACCCTCGACGGGCACAACAGATGGCAACGGCCGGTACCTCTGTACGTACCCCGCCGCGGCTGGGAACTGATCCAGGTGGGCAACTGCGGATCCCCCATCGAGACCGGGTTCGGCTGGCTCGTTCTGATGCATGGCGTCGGCCCCATGCGCGACTACGCCATGGGCGCCTTCCTGCTCGACTCCGACGAGCCGCATCGGGTCATCGCCGAGCTCCCCGGCGCGCTTCTCGCCTCCGCCGACGGCGAACGTGACGGCTACGTGCCCAACGTCGTATATTCCTGCGGCGGCCTGCTGCATGACGACGCCGTGTGGCTGGCCTACGGAGCGAGCGACACGCGCATCGGATTCGCTCGCGTGCCGGTCGCCTCTCTCATCGGGGCGATGCGTCCACCGCGCTGACACGTTCGGCCGGTGGCTGAATAGGGGGCGATCGACGCGCCGGCATCCTCAAGCCGATGCCGGCCCGCGGCGAGCCGCAGACGCCCACCACGCCGTCTCGATCACCGACGGCGCGCTGATGGCCGGCCGCGGCTACGACCCGGTCATGGGCGCCCGGCCGCTGCGCCGTACGATCCAGCGCGAGCTGGAAGACTCGGCTCCTCTACGGCGAGCTCCGTCCGGCCGATCGTCAAGGTCTCCGTCGACGGCCTCGGGCTGGTCTTCACCAGCGAGGACGCCCCCAGCGACCTGCGTCAGGACGCGGCGGCGCCCGTGTGAGACTCGCGCCTGAAGCCCCGCCGCGATCATCCCGCTGATCGCCGCACTGACGAAGGCCATCAAGGTCGCGCAAGAACCCTGCCGGCATCAGCAGTCACTTCCGTAGGCGCGCGGGCTCTCTCCGCCGGGCTCAGGTCACATGGCGGGGCTGACCGGTTCGAGCCAGCCGAGCCGCTCGGCCAGGTGCTGGGCGCTGTCGATGACGGTGGCGATGTGCGGGGACGGGTTGTCCTGATGCCACAGCAGTGACCAGGGGTAGTGCGTGGTGGGTTCCGTCAGGGGCCGCCAGGTGGTGCCCGGCCGGTTGGAGGTGCGGAACGAGGAGGGGACGCAGTGCAGGCAGCGGTGCTGCAGGACGAGGTCGGCGGCGGCGCGGCTGCTCTGCACGGTGCCCTCGTAGATGGTGGGCGCGAACCCGGCCGAGCGGCACAGCGTGATGACGAACCGGTTGAGCTCAGGGGTCTGTGATTCCTCGCCGACCAGCAGGGGTTCGTCGGCGAGGGCGGCGACGGGGACACCGTCGAGCTCGGCGAAGCGATGGCCGTCGGGCACCAGCACGCCGAGCGGGTCGAGCCTGATCAGCTTGGAGGTCACCTCGGCCGGGACCTGCGAGGCGTGTCCGATGCCGATGTCGAGACGGCCGTCGGACAGTTGTCGGTACTGCTCGGGGGTGCCGGCCTCGACCTGGTGGATCGTGAGGTCGGGATGGGTGTGCTGGAGCTCGCGCAGGACCTGCGGCATGGTGTCGTAGCCGGCGTCGATGATGCCGGCGCGCAGCGTGGGCGCCGGCGTGACGGCGTTGCGCGCGGCGTGCCCGGCCCGGCCCACGTGATCGAGGATCTGGCGCGCCTCGACGAGGAAGGCCGCGCCCGCCGGGGTCAGGTCGACGTGGTGGGTGCTGCGGTCCAGGAGGCGCACGCCGAGCTCGCGTTCCAGCCGCTGGATCTGCTGGCTCAGCGCGGACTGCACGATGTGCTCGCGCGCGGCGGCCCGGCCGAAATGCAGCTCTTCGGCCAGTGTCACGAAATAGCGCAGCTGACGCATCTCCACGCCGGCCACCCCTTCCGTCCGGACGGCGCCCATGCGGGGCCGTCTCTCCCACTCTAGGCTCCACGTGATGGTGCGGAACCCTGTGAGGAGTGCCGGAGCGATCGAGGGATGCCCGTGACCGGTGGCGAAGCCGACGCGCCCTTAGGACATTCATCGATCATCGGCCGTGTGACGGCCGGCCGACGCGACGGCGTTCAGTGCGCTCGTGATCGGGCCAGTGCACGTTGCTCGCCCAGCCGAGCCGCTCGAACAGGCCGATCACGGTGGCGGAGGGGTCGATCTGGCCACGATCGAGGCCGTGGCGGGCGCAGCTTGGCTCGCTGTGGTGGCCGTTGTGCCAGCTTTCGCCGAAGGACAGCAGCGCCAGCGGCCACAGGTTGGAGGAGCGGTCGTGGCGGCGGGTCTTGAAGGGCCTGGCGCCGATGACGTGGCACAGGGAGTTGACGCTCCAGGTGACGTGCTGGAGCAGCGCGACGCGGATGAGGCCGGCCCACAGGAAAGCGGTCAGGGCACCGTACAGGGTGCCGGTGATCGCCCATCCCGCCAGGAACGGCAGCGCCAGCGACAGCGCGCACAGCGCGGGAAAGGCGCGGGCCACCCGTCGCATGGCCAGATCGGCCAGCAGGTCCGGGGCGTACCGCTCGGCCGGGGTCCGGTCCTCGGCGAACAGCCAGCCCAGGTGGGCGTGGGCAAGCCCCCGAAGCTGCCCGCGCAGGCCCGAGCCGTACCGGTAAGGGGAGTGCGGGTCCCCCGGCCGGTCGGTGAAGGCGTGATGGCGGCGATGCACCGCCACCCAGTCGATCACGTTCCCCTGAAAGCCCATCGACCCGGCGACCGCCAGCACCACCCGCAGCCGCGGCGAGGCGATGAAGGAGGCATGGGTGAGCAACCGATGGAACCCGACCGTTACGCCTAGGCCGGTCAGCATGTACAGGACCGCGGCCAGCAGCAGATCGGTGAGCGTGACCCCCTGCCCCCATGCCAGGAAGATCGCGACGGCCAGCGCGACGAACGGCAGGACCACGATCGCCGCCGTGAGGCCGATATGTACCCACCCGGCCGGAACATGCTCTTTCGCCTCGGGGAACGGCGAGGTGCCGTCGTAGTCCTGACGGCATCCCGCCGCCTGCTCGGAAATCGTCATGATCTCTCGTCTCGTTCATACGTTTCGGCGGTGCACGTAGCACCAACGCCAGGTCGAGCTCGGTTCCAGGGCGGCGACGACCGGGTGGTCGGTCTCCTGGTAGTGGGCCTTGGCGTGGCCGCCCCGCGAGTCGTCGGAACAGGCGACCCATCCGCAGCTCAGGCACACCAGCAACCATGTCCAGGACTGTCCGAGTGCCAGGCACGCCCGGCACTCGGGTGGACCGTGCTCCACGACCGGACACCGATCGATGTGCTCGCAGCGCGGGATCTGGCCGTTCAGGCCCATGCGGCCGGGCGTGCTCGTTTCTCGTGCGTCCAGGGTCATGACGACCCCCTCACGATGACAGCGACGCAAGCTGCGCCGTCTGGTCTGTGACCAGTCAACGCGGTCGGCGAACCGATGGAAACGCGCAATCCCAGCTAGCCTCATCAGCTACGGCGATAGCGAGTCCCGGCCCGGTCAGCGTCCGATCTTGGAGACGGCGCCCGAACGCCGGGTCTGCCGCGCTACCCCTTGGCACGTACGAAACACGGATATCCGGCGATGTCCACCGCCGCCCGCCGCCGCCCGGCCGTCAGGTGAGAGCCGCGCCGTAGCGGTCGACGAGACCGGCCAGCCGGGCGACCTGTCCGGCCTCGGGCGACCAGCAGTAGAGGATGACCTCGTCCGCCCCGAGTTCCTCGAAGCCGCGCAGCGCCGTGCGGATCTGGTCCTCCGTGGTGAGCATGCCCTCGACCATCCAGTGGGAGGCCCCCACGATCGCGTAGCACTCGCTGATCGCCGCCTTGGCCGTGGCCACGGTCTCCGCCGAGCCGAAGGCCACGTTGAGCTGGCCGACGTTGCGCGGGCGCCCGGCCCGACCGGCCTGGGACCACTCCTTGTCCACGGCGCGGAAGAGGTCGCCGGCCCACGGCGGAGGAGCGGCGCACAGCAGCCCGTGGCCGAACCGGGCCACCCTGGCCAGCGCGGCCGGCGCGAACGCGCCGAAAAGGATCTCCGGGCCTCCGGGGGTCAGCGGCGCGGGCCCCACCGGCCCGAGCCCGCCCGCCGTGCGCTCGCCGGCCCACAACTGGCGCATCTCGGACAGCTGGTCGTCGAGCCGTCGTCCTCGCCCCTTGAGCGGCATTCCGGCCGCGGCGAAGTCATCGGTCCGGCTGCCGACCCCCATTCCCAGCGTGAACCTGCCCTGTGCGAGCCGATCGAGGGTGGCCACCTGCTTGGCCAGCAGGGCGGTGTCACGCAGCGGGCCGATCAGCACTTCGGTCTGGACGCGGATGCGGCGGGTGACGGCGGCGATGGCCGCCAGCATCACCAGCGGCTCGGGGTTGCGCCAGATGAAGCGGTCGAGCAGTCCCAGCGTGCTGAACGGTCCCGCGTCCGCCTGCCGGGCCCAGTCGAGCAGGAGGTCCGGTTCGTCACCCGGCAACCCTATTCCGATCTTCATCGGTGTCTCCTTCGCAAGTGCGCCTTCTTATCTGCGGCGATAGACTCGCTCTGGTTCTTCAGTCGCTGATCGAGAGCTGACACACATGACGGACGACCCCCGCGCGATCAGGCTGGACGAGTTCGTGCCCTACCCTCCCGACCGCGTGTGGCGGGCGTTCGTGGAGCCCCGGCTGGTGACGAAATGGCTGGGGCCGGAGGATTTCCAGCCGGTCGTCGGCCACCGGTTCACCATCGTGACGCAGGCCGTGCCGACGACGAAGTTCGACGGCGTGATCCACTGCCAGGTGCTGGCCATCGAGCCCGAGCGGATGCTGCGCATCAGCTGGGACGACCACGGCCCGAGCGGAGCGCGGTGCACGGCGACCTGGCGGCTGGTCGCCGAGGGCCACGGCACCCGCCTGTTCTTCGACCACGAGGGCTTCGACCCGGACGACGAGCTGCAGCAGCGAGCGCGCCGGATCATGGGCGGCGGCTGGCGCTCGTGGTTGTTCAGCCGGTTGGAGACGGTCCTCGCCGGCGACACCGCCGGGCAGGACGCGACCGGCGAAGGGCTCCCCTACCGCCCCCGCTGATCGGCCTCCTCCTCCACCACCGTGTCGCGCAGGAGCCTCAGCCGGTCCTGCCAGTAGACCTCGTACGGGTGCAGCCAGTTGGAGATCTCCTCCAGAGGCGCCCGGCACAGCGAGTAGTGGCGTTCCCTGCCCACTCTCCGCTCGGTCACCAGGCCGGCGTCGCGCAGCACCTTCAGGTGCTCCGACACACTCGGGCGGGCCATGTCGAAGTGCGCCGCGAGGTTGTTGACCGAATGCGGCCCGGCGAGCAGGAGCTGGAGTATGCGGCGCCTGACCGGGTTGGCCAGCGCCGGGAACACGTCGTCGAGCAGGGTGGGGACGCCGTCTGGCGTCGTCGTCTTCCCGCTCCGCGGCATGATGAGCAACCCTTGATCGCACTGTCGCCGGCGGCCCGGTATGCGCCGACCCGCCTACATTATCAGTAGGCGCTATCCTACCTGTCAATGCGGCCGGCGGGAGCGAGGACACGACGGGCGCGCCGGGCCAGGCGAATCCTCCCGCCGGACCGCTCACCACGTCACCGGGAGCGCCTCGGGCCCTCGCACCAGCCGGTCGGCTTTCCAGACGATCTCCTCGGGCTCGACGGCGAGCCGCAGGCCCGGGACCCTGCGCAGCAGACCGCCGACGGCCGCCTCGATCTCCATCTTCGCCAGCGCCGCGCCCATGCACCGGTGCGGGCCGAACCCGAACGTCAGGTGCGGCTCCCGCTCGGCCTCGGCGTCGATCTCGTCCGGCTCGGTGAAGACCTCCGGGTCCCGGTTGGCCGCCGACAGCTGGGTGTACACGGCCTCGCCCTTGGCGATGAGGGTTCCGCCGACGACGACGTCCTCGGTGGCGACGCGGGCGAATCCGCCAGGGCTCTCCAGCGGGACGAAGCGCAGCAGCTCCTCGACGAGGCGGGGCAGCGGCGGACCATCGCCCCGCGCCAGCTCGGCGTAGAGGCCGTCGCGGAGCATGACGAACATCATGTCGGCGATCTCGTTGACGGTCGTCTCGTGACCGACCACGAGCAGGGTGACGCCGAACGTGATCAGCTCCTCCTCGCTCATCACCGCCTCGACGTCCCGCGCCCGTACCATGACGCTGAACAGGTCGGCCGCCGGCGCGACGCGGCGCTGCCCGACCAGCCACCGCAGGTATTCGGTGAGGCTCAGGAACGCCGCCTGGATCTCGTCCGGGGTGAACGCCGTGACCGACATGACGATGTCCGACCAGTCGCGGAACTTCTCCCGGTCGGCGAAAGGAACGCCCAGGATCTCGCAGATCACCGAAACGGGCAGCGGCAGCGCGAGATCCCGCACGAGGTCCGCGGGCGGCCCCTGCCCGGTCATCCGGTCGAGCAGGCCGTCGACCTGCTCGTCGATCCACGGCCGCAGCTTCTCCACCCTGCGGGGGGTGAACGCGCGGGCGGCCACCTGGCGGACCCGCGTGTGGTCGGGCGGGTCCATGCTCATGATCATGCCGGGGTTCTGGACGATGTGCGGCTGCAGCCGGGGCAGGTCCATCGTCAGGGTGACCGCACGGCTGAACCTCGGGTCGGAGAGCACGAACTTGGTGTCCTCGTACCCGGTGACCAGCCACGCGTCCCCGCCGAAGGGCATGCGGACGCGGGCGACGCGCTCGGATTCCTGCAGCTTGCGGTACTTCCCGTCCAGCTCCAGCCCGGTGGTGGGGCCGAGCGGGAATCGGTGCACGGTGCGCTCGTCCATCACGCGCTCCCGGCGGGCGTCGTCCCGGCCGGGGCCAGTTCCAGGATGGCCAGGCCGAAGGAGGTCGGGTGCGAGCCGGTGATGGTCAGCCCGGCCCGCGCGGCGAGCTCGTCGTACTGCGGGCGGCTGCGTTCCTTTCCTCCGCAGAACAGCAGCATCATCATGTCCAGCCGGGCCAGGCTCCGCTGGTCGCCCGCGCCGCCGACGACCGTCTCGACGACCAGGAGGCGGCCGGTGGGCCCGAGGGCTTCGGCGCCGCGCCGCAGCACCCGCACCACCTGGTCGTCGGGCCAGTTGTGCAGCACGTTCATCAGGACATAGGTGTCGGCGCCTGCGGGCCACGGGCCGAAGAAGTCCCCCTCGGCGAAGGCGATGCGGCCGGCGACCGGCGAGCCGGCCAGGTGGGCCCGTGCCGTGGCGACGCCCGCCGGCGTGTCGAACACCGTTCCGCGGGCTTGCGGGGAGATCTTCAGGATGGCCTGCAGCAGCAGCCCATGGCCGCCGCCCACGTCCACCACGTCTCCGCGGGTCCGCCAGTCGACGGCCGCGATGACGCTGTCCAGGGATATGCGGGTCTTGTGGGCCATCGCCTGCTCGAACGACGCCGCCAGCGGCGGGTGCTGGGCGAGGTCCGCCCAGACGTCCCGGCCGAAGATCCGCTCGTACACCGGCTCGCCGGTCCTGATCGCCTCCATCATGAGGGTGGGCGTCTGGTCGAGCCGGCACATCGCGCTGTCCATGCGCCACCAGTCGCGCATGCTGACGGGGCTGTCCTCCGTCATCAGCTCCGACAGCCGCGTCGGGCGGTACAGCTCGGAAGCCGCGTCGTACTCGAAGACACCCAGGGACGCGAGGTAGCGCAGCAGGCGGCGCACCGCTTCCTGATCCACCCTCTCGCCCGCGGCCTCGAGTCCTTTGAGTATCGCGTCAGCAGGGGCGCCGCCGGGCGCGACCAGGTCGGCCAGGCGCAGCGTCGCCGCCACGCGGACGGCCCAGGGCGCGACCGTGTCGGTCAGGGCCAGCATGGTGCCGAACGCGTCGTCGGCCTGGATGTCGGGCATGGCATCGGACACCTTTACTCCGTTCGGGAGCGCGCGGCGGTCAGTTGAGGAACTCGCGTGCCGGATTGGCACGGGGATAGGTGCGCATGTAGTCCAGGAACATCGCCAGGGTCTTGTCACGGGCGGTGAGCAGGCCGGGCTGGAAGTGGATGGTGTCGAAGATGTCGGAGTCATCGGAGTAGAACTGCATCTGCGCCTTGAACACCCGCTGCAGCGCTTCTTCCGCGGCTTCCTCAGTCTCCGACCCGTCCTTGCGGATCCCGTACACGAAGAACGAGTCCGTCCGGCCGGGAGCGGGCAGGCTGGGCGAGGTCATCCAGAAGTACCAGCGCCCGTTGAGCAACCCTGTCTGCAGGAACAGGTTGGGGCCGTGGATGTCGATCCGGACGTCGTACGCGGTGCCGTCGGGCAGCGAGCCCACGAGGTCGTAGCCGTGGCTGTGCTCGGTGCGCCGCACGGTGTCGGCGGGCGGCACCTTCAGGTCGAAGCCGTGCGGCAGGGACAGGTGCTGCAGGTCGAGGGTGTGGGCCGAGACCATCCAGGGCTCCATGGCCAGGTGCCCGAAGCGTCCGCGCCGGGCCCGGATCTCCTCCTCGGGGCAGGGCAGCCCGGGGATCCGGAAGATCGGGTCGGTGCCGTTGAAGGCCCACACGACGCCGAACCTCTCCTCGGTGGGGAACCTGAACAGCCGCGCGCCCTCGGGCACCGCGTCGCCGCTGCCGGTCCGGCGGCACACCCCCTGCTCGTCGTAGGTCCAGCCGTGGAAGCGGCATCTCAGCAGCCCGCCGGCGGCCGTCCCCACGCTGAGGTCGGCCCCGAGGTGCATGCAGTACGCGGACAGCACCGACGGCCGCCCTGACCGGTCGCGGAACGCCACCACGCGCCCGCCCAGGAACTCCGCGCCGACGACCGCGCCCGGCGTCAGATCCTCGGCCATGCAGATGGGATACCAGCTCTGTGTGTAGAGTCCGTCGTCGCCTTCGTGGGGAAGGTGCGGGCTCGTCGGCCGGGGCACCGGGGCGTCGAGACTGGTCACGGTCACCTCCGCTGGGGGAATAACGCGGTGGCCCAAACGCTAGGTCAGGCCGGTCGCCGGTACTTCTTCGAGCCTGCGCAACGGCCGTCAGGTGCCGACCGTCGAGTCCAGCAGGCTTTCCTGCGCCGCCAGCAGCGGGGAGACGAAGACGATGGGGGGATCGCTCGGCCGGCGCGGGCGCAGGTCGATGACGATGCTGCTCTGGGTCACGTGCCCGCCTCTGACCTGTATGTGCCCGTACGAGCCGACCAGGCAGAGGCCGGGCACGTCGCTGGTCATCAGGTCCTCGACGTCGACGTCCGGCGGGAAGCTCATCGCCAGGGCCATGTAGGAGCCGTCGGGTCCGACCGCCAGATCGGCCTCGCTGGTGCCCCGCGCCATGGCGCAGGCCGCCGGCCAGCCCTGGGGGATGCCGGACTCGAAGAGCCCGATCAGCGCGAAGTCGCCCGGCCGCAGGTTGTTGAGCCGCACCCGGAGCGTCCGGGCCGGCTCCGGCTCCGGTGGCGGGGGCGCCGCGGCGTCGAGCACCGCTTCCCAGGACTGGTCGGCCATCTCGCTGATCAGCCGCCGGAACTTGCGCGGGGACACCCCGACGTGCCGCGCGAACTGGTGGGAGAACGTGCCGAGGCTCGTGTACCCCACCTGCATGCAGATCGTGGTGATGTCCAGGTTCGTGACGGCGAGCAGCCGTTTCGCCTCGGCGATCCGCAGCGCCGCCAGGAACCGCGCGGGGGTGGTGGCGGTGATGCCGCGGAACACGCGCAGGAAGTGGAACGGGCTGAAGCACGCGGTCTGCGCCAGGTCGTCGAGCGAGTGGGTGCGTGACAGGTCACGCCGGATCTTGCTGAGGACCTGTTCGACGGCCCGGAGCCGATGATCGTCTGACATGCCGGGCTTGTCCGTTGCGCTGCTTCCGCGGATCCGCACGCTTACCTCCAGCTCCCAGTAGCATCCGCTGACGGGGTCGGGGTTGTCCACGCCGCCCGGCCGTCGTTCAGGCCGGCCTGGAGGGCTCCGGCCACATCGACGCCCAGCCGCCCTGGGCGCCGTGCGTCTCCCGCAGCAGATCCGGGATCTTGGCGACGTCGAAGACCCCCCAGTGCTCCACGATCTGCCCGCCGTCGAAGCGGAACGTGTTCGATCCGCCGATCGCGAAGGACCGGCCCGTGGCCGGGATGCCCATGAACTCGCCGGTGTGCGCGAAATGCAGCTCGATGGCCTGGGACAGGAACTCCCCCTCGCACACCGAGACCAAGACCTCCACCTTGGTCGTGGTCAGGGCGTCGGCGGCCTGGCCGAACCGGTGCGCGACGCCGTCGCGGCCGGGCGGATCCCACGGAGGCGCGAAGTGGTCCACGAACTCCGGGGCCAGCACCTCCTCTATCGCCGACAGATCCCTGGAGAAGAGGACGGCCCCGCGGAAACGCCGGACGACCTCTTCCCGTTCGGCCTTGACTGTCGCCAGTTCGTCGTTCACACGCCCTCCCAGGTCATGCGGTCGCCTCCAGCAGCTCGCCGTCGATGAGCCCGAGTTGCTCCAGGAGATGGACGGTGTCGGCGACCCCCCAGTGCTCGACCACCTTGCCGCCGACGATGCGCAGCTGGCCCATCAGGGCGCAGCGGACGGACCGGCCGGTGGGTTCGATGTTCAGATAAGGGCCGGAATGGGTGGCCGAGACCGTGAGCCGGGTGCTGACGAGGTCACGCTCGGCGATCATCTCCTCGACGTGGATGTGGATGTCCGGGAACGCGGCGATGAAACGCTGCATCTCGCCGCCCACCTCACTGGCGGGCATGGCCCCGTCCCGCCCGTGGTGCACCATGTCGGGCGACCAGTACTGCATCATCTGCGAGACGTCGCGGACGTTCCACGCGTCGACGAGCTTCCCCACGACGGCCTTGTTCGCGGCGAGCTGGTCCGTATCGACGTGCACGGTTCCTCCCAGTCGGATGACACCTCCTTAGGCAAACACATCGACGTATGCCGGGTTTCTTCGAGATTGTCGTTCTGACGGGCTCGATTGACCCCGCCGTCAGGCGGCGGTGAGACTGAACGCGATTCAGCTCCCCCCGCCAGGAAGGTCGGAACCCGTCATGACGATCACGGACGACGTACGACACCGGCCCCGCTCCGAGCCGATCCCCTCCGAGGGCGAGGACGGGTTGTTCACCCAGACCTGGCACCCGGTGTGCCTGAGCGACGCCCTGCCCGAGACCGGGGGCATCGTGGGCGCCGACCTGCTGGGCGGCAGGGTGGTGGCCGTGCGCTGGCCCTCCGGTGAGGTGGCGGTGTTCAGCTCCTACTGCGTCCACCTGGGCGCCGACCTCGCGGTGGGCAGCCTTGAGAGCGACGCCATCCGCTGCGCCTTCCACGGCTGGCGGTACGGGATGGACGGGCGGTGCGTCTCCGCCGGCGGCACCCCGGTCGATCCGCGGGCGCGGCTGTTCCGCTTCCCCACGGTCGAGGCCCACGGCATCGTGTGGGCGTTCAACGGGTCCGCGCCGCTGTTCGAGCTGCCCCGTGCGGACCCGCCCGTGCCCGGGGCGCGCGTCGCGACCCGGGCCATGGCCTTCGACCAGCAGCTCGCGGTGGATCCGTGGGTGGTCGCGGCCCAGACCATGGATCTGCAGCACTTCGCGCTCCCGCACGAGGGGAAGTTCGTCGAGGACCCCAACGAGTCGGTCACCTGGGACGAGTTCTCCGTCGGCTACCGCTACCACGCGCTGATGCCGGGCGGCGAGGAGTACCGCGTGTGGGCGTCTATCCACGGCAGCAACATCTTCTGGCAGCAGGGCACGCTCGACGGCCGCTGGTTCTACTGGATCACCGGCATGGCGGCGCCCCGGGCGCGGACGACCGCCTCGTTCTTCAGCTGGGGCACCCACGTGCTGCCCGGCGAGCCCGAGGAGAAGGCCGAGGAGTTCCTCACGAAGGCGCAGGCCTTCATGTTCAACCTGCTGGCGGAGGACGCGCCGGTGCTGATGACGATTCACTACACGCCCGGGTTGCTGACCCGCGGCGACGCCGCGCTCGCCGACTTCTTCGCGTACCTGCGCAGGTATCCGCGGGCCAACCCGGCTCGGCACTATCTGCGGTGACCCGGCGTGCCGGGGCCGGGAATCAGGCGTTCTGCTCGTACGCCTGCCGCAACAGCGCCCTGACCTCGTCGTCGACCTGTTCGACGGCGGTCAGGCCGAGCTTGTGGGTGGACTGGCCCGGCGCCGTGGCCTGCTTGAGCCGCTGGTCCGCCGGCGGGTCGGTGAAGCGCAGGCCGAGATCCATCCGGCTGGCGGTGGCCGGCTGGATGGCGGCGAACTGCCGCTTGCGGTTCACCGCGACGAAGCCGGCGCGCACCTCCAGGGTCACGTCACCGCCGAGCCCGGTGGCCGCTTCCACCAGCGCTTCGTAGATCGGCTTCAGCGCCTGCCTGGATCCGTCGTACTGCGCGGCGAGATGATCGTCGGCGGTGGGCTCGGACCAGCCGGCTTCCTTGGCCGCGGCTGTGGCGACCGCCTCCTGCTGCGGTTTGGTCAGCCCGTGCTCGGACTTCAGCCACTGCCGCACGGCGCGCTGGTCGAGCGGGTCGAGTCCGGACTCGCCTACCGAGGCGACCCACTCCTCAAGCGACTTGCCGGTCTTGTCGGGTAGAGAGGCCGCCACGCGGACCAGCATCTCCGCTCCTGAGAGCGCCATGGCCAGGTTTCCTTTCACTGGATTGCGGAAGTCAGCCCCAGGCTCCGCCCGGGTCCTGCTCGGGCGCCCGCACGCGGCTCGCGACCACGGCGGCCACCACCATCAGGACGGCGCCCACGATCAGCGCGGTGTTCAGGCCGCTGGTGAAGCTCTGCCCCACCGCCATCTCGATCCGGGCGCCGACCTCGGGTGTCACCCCGCCGACCTGCGGCAGAACGCCCTGGGCCGCCACCGAGGTCTGCTCCACCGCCTTGCCGGCGGCGTCCTGCGGGACCCCGGCCGCCGTGAGGCGCCCGGGAAGGTCGGCGGCGACGCGCAGGCTGATGACGGTGCCGATGATGGCCGTGCCGAGAACCGCGCCCAGCATGAGCGCGGTCTGCTGCATGCCCGACGCCGTCCCCGCGAGGTTGGCGGGGCTGTGCCCGAGGATCACCCCGACGGCCACCGGCACGATCGCGCCGATCCCGACGCCCATCAGCCCCAGCGACGGGCCGAGCAGCGCGTACGAGGAATCGGCCTGCAGCAGCGCGATCCCCACCGAGCCGAGGGCGACCAGGACGGCGCCGAGCATCATCGGCACGCGCGGGCCCCGGTCGCTGCTCAGCTTGCCGCCGACCGCGGCGCCGACGCCGAACAGGACCGTCTGCGGGAGCAGCAGCAATCCGGCGGTCAACGGCGCGTGGCCCTGCACCTGTTCCAGGTAGAGGCCGAAGTAGAAGTAGCTGCCGAAGGCGACGAAGGCGGCCATCGCGATGACCACGACGGCGGCCGAGAGCGACGTGGAGTGGAACAGGCGCAACGGCAGCACCGCGTTCGCCGAGGTCTGCTGCCGCCACAGGAACAGCCCGCCGAACAGCGCGAAGGCCACGAAGAGCAGCCCGGTGAACAGGTCGAGGCCGTCCACGGGGATGCGGACGATCCCCCACACCAGCGCCAGCAGCGCACCCGACAGCAGGATCACGCCCGGGATGTCGATCGGTGCGACGAGCCGCCGCTCGCGCCCCTTGTCGATCAGCAGCAGGCCGGCGATCACCACGACCACGCAGATCGGCACATTGAGGAAGAAGATCCCCCGCCAGCCGAACTGACCGACCACCAGGCCCCCGACGAAGGGGCCCGCCGCCATGGCCAGCGCGCCGAACCCGGCCCAGATCCCGATGGCGGTCTTCATGCGATCGTACGGGAACAGGTTCCGGATGATCGCCAGGGAGTTGGGCGCGAGCACCGCGCCGAACAGGCCCTGCGCGACGCGGGCGGCGATGAGCACTTCCACGGAGCCGGCGAGTCCGGCCGCGACGGAGCTGGCGGCGAAGCCGACCATGCCGACGAGGAAGGTGTTGCGGTGGCCGAACCGGTCACCGATCTTCCCGGCCGTGATCAGGAAGACGACCACCGCGAACATGTAGCCGTTGCTGACCCATTGGAGCTGGGTGAGCCGGGTGCCGAGTTCGACGGCGATCATCGGGTTCCCGATCGCCATCACGGTGGAGTCCAGCGCCTCCATCATGGCTCCGAGAGAGACCAGCACCAGGGTGATCCACATCCGGGTCGAGACGGTGCCTGCGGGCGCGTGGTCGTCCGCATCGGATGGTGACCACGTTTCGTCGCGGGGTGGTTGCGTCATGGTTTCTCCCACCTCAGTACGCCCTTCGGGCGAGGCGCGTACCGGGCGCTAGACGATGGGCGGGCCACCACGCGGGCCGGGCCGCGCGGTGGTGACGGTCGGGTCAGGCGCCGCCGCCGTCGGTGATGATGAACGTGTTGCCGTCAGGGTCGGTGATCGTCGCCTGCTTGCCCCAGGGCGTCGGGGTGGGGTCGTCGATGGAGAGACCGGCCCCGCGGAGGGCGGCCACGGCCTCGTCGGTGTTCTTGGTCTCGAGCATGGCGTTCTGGACCTGCGGCGTGTTCGGGATCCAGTTGCACAGCACCAGCGTGGTCTGCCCGCCCTTGGGCGCCACCTCGATCCAGCGCAGGTTGTCGCCCATCGGCATGGGCTGCTCGGTGCGGACCTCGAAGCCGAGTTTGTCGACGTAGAAGGCCTTGGCGGCGTCCTGGTCGGTGACGGGAACGGTGAGTTTCTGAAGATGCGTGATTTCCATGCGGCAATCGTAGGTAGGGAAGATCCTACCCGTCAAGGGTCGGCTGCTTCCTACGCGTCGGCGTCGCGCGCCCGGTACGAGGGGCCGCAATGTGGGAGAAAAGTCGCGCCCTCCTGTCGGGCATGCTCGGAGGATGGACGCGACGAGACGAGGCCGGATCCTCGTGGCGGGCGGCGGCATCGCCGGGCTGGCCCTGGGCATCGCGCTGCGCCACCGCGGGCTGGACGCGGTCGTCCTGGAGCGTTCGGCCGAACCCGAGCGGGCCGGCGGCGGGCTGGTGCTGGCCCCCAACGCCGTCAAGGCGCTGGCCGCGATCGCGCCCGATCTCGCCCGTCGCGTCCGGGAGGCGGGCCACCCCGCGGGCGCCCGCGGTTCGGCCCCGCACCGCAGCGCGTTCCTCGACCATCGCGGGCGGGTGCTCGGGTGGGTGTCGTTCGACGGGTACGAGGACCGCTGGGGCATGCCCTCGGTCACCGTCCTGCGCGCCGACCTGCACCGGCTGCTCCGCGACGAGGCTCAGGCGGCCGGGGCGGAACTCATCGAGGGCCGCGCCGCCACCCGTTACCTCCACGGTGACTCGGGCGTCGGACTGGTCACCGGCACCGAGGAGGTCCTGAGCGGGGACGTCCTCGTCGGCGCGGACGGCATCCACTCGGCCGTCCGCGCCCAGTTGCTGGGCGACGGCCCACCGCGCTACCGGGGGTTCACCGCGGTGAGAGGCATCGGGCCGGCGCCCGCCGCGTACCCGGACGGCTTCATCGCCTACGGGCGGGGCCTGGTCCTGTTCACCGCGGCCATCGGCGGCGGCGAACTCTACTGGGTCGCGTCCATGACCGCCCCGCGCGGCGTCATGCCGTCCCTGCCGGTCGCCGAGGCCCTGTCCCGGGTGCACGAGCGCGTCGGCGGCTGGCACCCGGACCTGCGGAAGGTGACGACCTCGGCGGACCCGGCCGGGTGTGTGGCGCACGACGTCTTCGACCGCCCGCCACCGCGCACGTGGGCCCGGGGCCGCGTCGTGCTCGCCGGTGACGCCGCGCATCCCATGGTCTACACCCTCGGTCAGGGTGCCGGGATGGCCCTGGAGGACGCCGTCGTGCTGGCCGGCGTGCTGGCCGGCGGCGTCTCGACGACCGCGGCGGTCGAGGCGGCGCTGCGTCGCTACGCGGCGGAACGAGGGCCGCGGGTGCGCAAGGTCGTGCGCCAGTCGCGGATGCTGGGCCGCGTCGCGCACGTGCGATCGCCGCTGCTGGCCGTCATCCGCGACGCGATGCTGAGGGCGATGACCCGGGGAGGCGATGCCGGCGGGCAGAGCTCCGACCTGTTCGGGTGGGCGCCCCCGTGACCTATCGCCGCCGGTCCGCCAGGTAGGCCGCGCCGCGCGGAGAGATCCGGTAGCCGGTGCCCAGGCTGACGGTGAGCCCGAGGTTCTTGAGCTTCCGCACGTCCAGCTTGAACTGGGCGGCATCGCGGCCCAGCTCTTCGGCCAGGTCGCCGGCCCGTACGGCGGGCCGGCGGCTGATGATCTCCAGGGTCACCGCCGTCCACGGGCCGTTCTTGCTCGCCCGGTCCAGCCGGGCCAGCCTGGCCTCGACGTCCTCCAGGTCCGCCGCGGTGAGCTCGCCGGAGGCGGCGAGCTCGTCACGGGGATCCGGCTCGTCGACGAACCGGATGCGGAGCCGGTACACGGGGTCACCGGGGCGCCCGCGAAGGTCGCCGACCACGGCGGCGGCGGACGGGTAGCCGGCCGCCGCCGCGTCGGCGTCCGTGATCTGCTCGGGGGTCACGACGTCGACCGCGTCGACCGCCACCTGCCCCAGCGCGGTGCGGTACACGTTGCCCGCGGTCGCCTGCCGCTGCCGCCAGCGGCGGAACAGGACGGTGATGGCGCCGCGCCGGATGCCGTCGTGCCGTTCCTTCTCGATCAGCATGAGAGGAAGGCTACTTCCCGGCGCCGGTCAGCCCCGGCCGGACGCAGCCGGTTCCAGGAGCCGGTCCGGGTTGGGGCAGACGTGGTCGGGGCCCGGCGTGCTCCCCGTCAGCAGGAAGTCGCAGACCAGCTCGTTCAGTCCGGTGTTGCCGTAGAACGGGAAGACCCGGTGGTGCGCCGTGTCCGCCACGGTCACGAAAGTCGAGCGCTCCCCCAGCACCTCGTGCATCCGCCGGGCGGCCGCCCAGGGAGTGGACATGTCCTCGTCGGCCGCCACCAGCAGGTAGCTGCCGCCGCCGGACTCCGTGCCGAGCCGGGTGGCGGGCTCCGCCGGCGGGACGGGCCAGAACGCCGGCGCCTTGATCCCGTTGAGCGCCGCGCCGGTCCAGGGGAACTCCCCGGCCGCCTTCAGCATGTCCTGCTCGTAGAGCGCCGGGCTGCGGGGCCAGAGCGCGTCGCCGGCCAGGATCGCCAGCTGGGCGACCGTGCCGCTCTCCTCCTTCGGCTCGCCGAACATCCGGGCGAGGAACTCCATGCTGCTCGCGTCCAGGTCCGCCTGGGTGAGCAGGTGGCGGAGGATGTCGGCGAGGACGGGATAGGCCTTCTCGCTGTTGAGTATCCCGACGGGGATCAGCCTGGCCAGGGTGCGGTCGAGGGGGAACCCCATCAGCGTGACGGGCTCCCCCCGGTCCACCGCGGCGAGGACGGAGTCGTAGGCGGCCCGGACCTCGGGGCCGGCGGTGCCGAGCCGGTAGGTGGCGTGCTGGGTGGCGGCCCACCTGCACCACCGGTTCAGCGCCCGTTCGCCGTTCGCCGGGAAGTCGGTGAACAGCCCGCGCCACACCCAGTCGGGGCTGCAGATCGCGTCCAGCACCGCGCGGTTCAGGTGCGCGCCGAACATCTCGCCGTAGACGGCGCCGAGATAGGTCCCGTACGAGTACCCCAGGTAGTCGATCCGGTCCGCGCCCAGCACACCGCGGATGACGTCCATGTCACGGCAGATGTTGCGGGAGTTGGCGTGGGCGAGCAGGTCGAGCGTCCCGGCCGAGCACTTGGCGGCCACCGTGGCCTGGTAGCGCATCTCGGCGTCGAAGGACTCGGGCTGGTGGAAGACCCAGAAGCGTTCCTCGGGTTCGAGGTCGCAGAAGACGGGGGTGCTGGCGCCCATGAACCGGTGGTCGAACCCCACGACGTCGAACGCCTCGGTCAGCCGTTCGGGGAGGCTGCCGAGCAGCGCCGCCAGGAGGGCCAGGCCGCTGTTGCCCAGGTCGTCGCCCGGGCCGACGAGAAGCACCCCCTGGCGGCGGCCCGTCGCACTGTGCCTGGCGATGCCGATCTCGATGTCGCGTTCCCCCGGCCGCCGGTAGTCGAGGGGCACCCGCAGCACCGCCCGGCGGGCGCCGCCCAGCGCGGGGTCCGGCTCGCCCCATGCGACCTGCTGCCGGTAATAGGACGCCGGCTGGTTCATCGACGGGCCTCCCCATCCTCGTAGGAGTCGTCGCCCACGACGACGTCGGCCTCCGGCAGCCGCCCGGTCATCAGGAACTCCTGTGCCACCGCGTCCACCCGGGGGTCGCCGGCGAAGGGGAAGATCCGGTGTTCGATCACGTCCCGCAGCATGACCAGCCGGGACCGGTCGCCCAGCAGGCCGCGCAGCCGTCTCGCCCCGGCGTCGGAGGTGAACATGTCACGCTCCGCCTGGATCAGGAGCACGCCACCCGTCTCGCGGGGGCCGAACACGGTCGGCGGCTCCAGCGGCTGGACCGGCCAGAAGGCGCCGGCCTTGACGCCGAGCAGCGCCCGGTCCATGAACCCGGACGCGTCCTGAACGGCCGCCTCGTACTCCTCCAGCGCCCGCGGCCAGGCCGCGTCCCCGCACAGGATCGCCAGTTGCGCGGCGGCGGTGCTCGCGTCGCGGGGCACCGCGAACATCGAGCCGATGAGCTGCTGGGTGCCCGGCTGGAGTGGCGCGCCGGACCTCGCCGACCGGATGACGTCCTCCAGGGCCGGATGTGAGCGCCGCGAGCTGAGCAGCATCATGGTCAGCACCCGCAGGAACTGCTCGTCCAGCGGCACAGGCACCCCAGGCAGCGTGACCCCCGCCGCCCCCGCCTTGCGGAGGACCTCGTCGAAGGCGTCGCGCACCTGCTGCGGGGTGTCACCGAGGGGACCCTGCGGGCGCGCGGTCGCCGCGCACCAGTGCCGCAGCGTGGCCTCGCAGTTGCGCGCGAAGTTCGTGAACAGGCCCTGCCACACCCAGTCGGGGCTGAGGACGCTGTCGAGGATCACCCGGTCGGCGCGGTCGCCGAACAGCTCGCAGTAGACGGCGGCGACGTAGGAGCCGTAGTTGTGCCCGAGCAGGCAGACGCGCTCCTCGCCGAGGGCACGCCGGACGACGTCGATATCCCGGGCGATGGCGCGGGTGGTGATGTGCGGCAGCACGTCGACGGAGTGGCCGGCGGCCTTGGCGGCGAGCTCGGCCTGGAACCGGACCTCTTCGGCGAACGACTCCGACTCGTGGAACACCCAGAAGATCTCGCGCTGGTCCAGCCCCCACCGCAGCGGCGCGCTCTCGCCGCTGAAGCGGTGGTCGAACCCGATCACGTCGAAGACGGCGGCGACGGACGGCGCCAGCGCCGCCCTCACCTGCGTGGCCATCGCGATGCCGGAGCTGCCCGGGTCGTCGGGGGTGACGACCAGGACGCCCCGCCGGGCTCCGGGCCCGGCGGCGGGGTAGCGGACCAGGGCCAGGTCGATCGCCGGCCCATCCGGGTCGCGGTGGTCGACGGGTACGGGCACACGGGCCCGCTGTGAGCCGTCGCCCGCCTCGGACCAGCGGATCGGCGCGGGCGGTGCGGGGACGTCGCCGGCCGTACGGGCTCCGCTCATGACGCCTTCCTGATCTCGTAGAGGACGTTGAAGGGGGTGGGGGCGGCGATCCGCCGGGGAGCCGTCAGGCCGGCGTCGGCGCACAGGCGGGTGAGCACCGGCTGCGGGAGCCCCAGCATGCCCGCCACCACCGGCCCCGTCCGGGAGAGCGGCACCGAGTACAGGGTGCTGGTGCCGTAGAGGAAGGCGGCGACGTCCCCCACGTTCTCGTGCGGGTCGGTCGAGCAGTCCGTCTCCAGCAGCAGGAAGACGCCGGTCTCCGTCAGCGCGCGGGCCACGTCGCGCAGGACGTCGCCGGGGTCGGCCGCGAGGTGGAGCGAGTCGAAGGCCATGATCAGCTCGTACGGTCCGGACAGGCCGTCCGCGAACCCCGTCACCCGGGTGAGCGTCACCCGGTCCGCGACGCCGTACTCGGCGATCTCGCCGCGGGCCCGCTCGACGTTGAGTTCGTGCCGGTCGACCCCCGTGCAGCGCGAGGCCGGGAAGCGCCGGGCGAGCAGGGCGAGCGCGGTGCCCGACCCGCAGGCCAAGTGGGCGACCTCGGCGCCGGCCGCCAGTTTCTCCTCCAGGCCGGGGACGAGCGGCAGCCACTGGTCGAGCAGCATCGCTTCGAGCCACTTGGCGCTCATCCGCCAGGTGGCCTGGTACATCGCCGGCGGATAGTCGCCCGGCGTCAGCCCCTCGCCGCTGCGGAAGCAGCCCGCCACCCGCTCGACCATCGCGGCCAGAGGAGGGACCAGGCGGGCGATCCCGCCAACGTAGAAGGGAGAGCCGGGGTCGGCCAGGAGCGCCGTGTACGCGGGCGGGAGGCGGAACTCCTCGCCGGAGCGGTCCAGCTCCAGATAGCCGGCCGCGGCCAGCGTACGCGCCCATTCGCGCACGTAACGGGCGTCGGCGCCGGCCTGCTTCGCGATGTCGTCCGCGCTGTGGCCTTCGCCGTCGGCCAGCGCCGCGAACAGGCCCAGCTGGTCCCCGACGGCGCACGACAGCACCACCATGGCGCGGCTCAGATCCGTCATGAACCGCGCGCCGGCCGCCATGGCCTCTTCGATGTCGGATGTACGGTCGAAAACGCCGGGATCGCCCATGTGCGCCACCTGTCGTCGTTTCCTGTCCAGTTCCGTCAGCGTAGGCATCGGCTCAGCCGGGCGGCTTCTTCCAGATTGCGGCCGCGGGCCGAGGCGATGAACGGGCGGAAAGGGAAACCGGCACGCCGGGATCGGCGTGCCGGTTCGGGCCCGGACCGTCGGGAGGCTAGGCGGTCTCGCGCCGGGTGAACCAGACCGGCAGCTCGGCGAGGCCGCGGAGCACACCGGTCTCGCGGTACTCCAGCTTCTCGACCGGGCAGGCGAGGGTGATGTCGGAGAACTCGTTCAGCAACGACGTGAACGCGATCTCGGTCTCCAGCCGGGACAGCGGCGCCCCGATGCAGTAGTGGATGCCGTAGCCGAACCCCAGGTGGTTGCGGTCGCCGCGGCTCACGTCGAGCCGCTCGCCGTCCTCGAACCTGCTCTCGTCGCGGTTGGCCGCGGCGTTGGCGACCGTCACCAGCCCGCCGGCCGGGATCGTGACGTCGCCGATCGTGACGGGCTCGGTGGCCACGCGCAGCATCGCGCGCTCCACGGGGCCGTCGTAGCGGGCCAGCTCCTCGACCGCCGACGTCATCAGGGACGGGTCCCGGCGCAGTCGCTCGATCTCGCCCGGGTGCTGCAGCAACGCCAGCATGCCGTTGCCGATCAGGTTCACGGTGGTCTTGTAGCCCGCGATCAGGAGCAGGCCCGCCGTGGACACGACCTCCTTCTCGCTGAACGTGTTGCCCGAGTCCGACGCCACGACCAGCGCGCTGAGCAGGTCGGGCTGCTCCTCCTCGCGCCCCGAGCCGGGCTTGAGCTCGGCGCGCTTGCGGGCGACCAGGTCGACGAAGTAGTCGCGCAGCAGCCGGTTGGCCTCGTACGGGCGGATCCGCTCGCCCGTGACGTAGGTGGGGGTGAGGGCCGCGAGCACCCAGTTGGTGAAGCTCACGGCGTCCTGGTACGGCACGCCCAGCAGCGTGCAGATGACCTTGATCGGCATCGGCGCCGCGAACTCGCGCATGAAGTCGACCTGCTTGGAGGTGTCGATCCCGGCGAGCAGCTCATCGGTGATCTGCTGGATGCCCGGGCGGAGCCGCTCCACCCGCTCGGCGGTGAACGCCTTGTTGGCCAGCTGGCGGAGCCGGGTGTGCTCGGGCGGGTCGGCGTTGAGCATGTGCGGCTCGGAGTCCTCTTCGCCCTCGTCGTAGAGTTCCGTCTGCCGCATGACCTCCCACATGTTCCGGGGATCGCGGGAGAGCCGCCGGTCCGCGAGCGCGGCCCGCGCCTCCTCGTACCGGGTGATCACCCAGTGCTCGATGCCGCGCGGCTCCTTGACGAGCTGGACGGGTCCCTCCTCCCGCATGCTCGCGTAGATCGGGAAGGGGTTGTTGCGAAGATGCGGCTGGTACAGCGGGTGAACCTCGTCCTCGGCGTGTCCCATGTCGCCGGTCCTTCCGTTGTGTGTTCGTGCGATGACTTGCGCGGGCTCACGTCATCCGGGGATGCCGTCCGGCATGTCCGGTGGCGCGGACGCGCGCCGGATGAGAGTGCCGAGACGGTCGAAGGCCGAAGCCCAGAACCGCGTGAGCAGGGTGCGGTCGTGCGGGGCGGTCTCCGTCGAGCCGAACATCTCCCAGCCGTAGTGGAAGACCTGCAGCAGGCTGCCGCCCAGGTGCGCCGGCTCGATCCACAGATGGCCGGAGAGGTGATCCGGCCATCCGCCGCGGTCGAGCCTGAAGTTCAGGCTCGGCAGGTAGGACGGGAACCGCTGCCCGGCCTCCAGGTGCTCGGTGACCGTCAGCACGCAGCTTCCGCTGGCGTCGCCGATCACGAACGCCATCGGGTCGTCGACGTTCAGCGAGCCGGAGGTGCGTCCCGTCCAGTACTGCAGCGCCGGGACGGCGGTGAGCGCCGCCCACGCCTCGTAGGCCGGCAGGGGCAGCTCGGTCTGGACGTACGGCCCCATGCGCCGCCAGGTCCAGCGCACGTCCCGTCCGGTCTGCACGTGGTCGGAGAGCTGGTCGAGGATGCCCGGCCAGCCGGTGCCGTTCCAGCTCCGCCAGTCCGACGGCCCGTTCGAGCTGATCTCCGTGACGGTCACGGTGGTGGCCGCGCCCATGGCGGTGAGCTGCCACGTCACGCGGGTGGCCGGGCCCACGCCGACCCAGCGCCAGCGATAGCTCAGCGTGGCCGTGTGACCGTCCGGGCCGGGCGGCCGCACCTCGTCGGTGTGGCACCAGAAGAACTCGCCGTCGCGGAAGTCGAGCATGCTCCGCTCGCCCTCGCGCGCCCAGGACTCACCCGTGCGCGCCAGCCAGAGCCCGATCCGCCCGGGATCGGCCAGCGCCGTCCACACCGCGTCCAGGTCTGCCGGTACGGTCACCGTCGTGATCAGCCTTTCCCACCGGTCGTGGGCGACCGGCTGGGCCGTCGCGCGGAAGGGAGGGAAGGGTGACGGCTCGGTCAGCGGAACGGTGAGCTCGTCGGGCAGTGGTGAGACAGTGGTCATGGCGTCCTCGGCTCGTTCAGAGGTGCTGGGAAACCGGTCAGGCGATCTTCTCCGGGGCCAGGTAGCCGCCCATGTTGAAGCGCAGGCTGGTCAGGTAGCCGACCGGCTCGGCGTCGGGGTTCTTGAGGTCGTGCAGCGGCAGCATCCGGTAGATCTGGCCCTTGCCCGGGGCGCCCGCCGGCGGGATCGAGCGGACGTCGTCGATCGTCAGGATGACGGGTTCCTTGTTGAACAGCGTCTTGCCCAGCTTGGGGATGTCGAACAGGCATCCGACGGCCATCCGGCACGCCTTGGCCGAAGGGCCCTCTCCCGCGTAGGGATCGAAGGGGTTGCGGATCTGGCCGGCGGACAGGCAGGTCGGGTTGAGGGTGACGGTGATGGTCCCCAGTTCCTCCGACGTGCCGGTCATCTTCATCTCGATGAGGTTGGTGTACACCTCGGCGTCGGCCCACTCGTTCTCCGTGGGCTCGGACCGGACCACCCGTACGTAACCGTCGAACTCGACGTCGAACTCGCCGACTCCAGGGATGGCGAAGGTGTCCCAGGAGTGGATGCCGAGGTTGTCGATGCCGGCCTCGGGCGTGGCCCAGCGGACGACCTGCGTGCCCTCGTACAGGTTGGGCACCCCGTCCGTCTGGACCGGCCGGCCGTAGACGGTGGTCTTCTCGGGATTGGTGATCATGGCTTTTCCTTTCAGGGGGTGTGTGATCGGCCTGTGGCCGGGATCAGAGGCCCACGGCGCGGTAGTCGCAGCAGGTGCGCCCGGGCTCGTCGGCGATGCCGTCCTGGTTGCTGTCGATCTCGCCGTCGACGGTGCTGTAGACGTCCCTGGAGTTGAGGTCGATGCGGCCGTCGCCGTCCCAGTCGTTCAGCTTCCCCTTGAAGGTGCCGAGGATGAACACGTTGGTCAGGTCCCTGACCTCGGGGTCGTGCATGGTCGACAGGATGCCGTTGCCCGGCTGCAGGATCTCCTCGAGTGACTTGCCGGCGACGCTCTCGACGTTCGTGTAGCCCCAGCCCTGGAACCGGCCCCGGACGTACCTGATGGCGTCCTCGCCGCGGACCTTCAGCGTGGGGTCGAGGTGCCAGGTGCCGTAGCGGGCGAAGCCGATGCGGGTGTCGTGGGTGCCCTGCGAGGGGTCGTCCGCGCGGCCGGACTTGAAGAACGTCCGCGGGACCTGCGACTCGAAGAAGAAGTTGCCGCGGTCGCGCCTGCTGCGCTCGGTGAAGCCGCGGAACAGGTAGTTGTCCATGTGCGGTGAGCCGTCGACGTGCAGGCCGCTGATGGTCTTGGCCATCAGCAGCTGCTTCTCGCGGGTCGCGACGTTCGGGCACGCGTGCGCCTGGCCGTAGACGCGCGCCAGGCCGAGCGGGCCCAGCGAGACCTTGCCCCAGTGCTGGTTGGTGCCGTCGAGGCGGACGTAGAGGTCGCAGTGGATGAGCAGGTAGATCGTCTCGTCGAAGGTCCTGCCCTCGGTGAAGACGCCGCCGCGGCCGTCGAACGCGGGGTCGCCGGTGGTGAGCTCGCTGGCGAACAGCTTCGACCACTCGGCGATCTCCGGGTCGGAGTCCTTCGCGAAGCGGCGCAGCGCGGCGATGGCGTGCGGGCCGCCGAGCTTCTCCATGGCCCAGAGGGTGTCCCAGCGGACCTCGCGGTTCTTGTCGTGCCGGATGACCTCGGCGAGCAGCTCGAACGCGTCGGGCAGGTCCCGGTCGGCGTACTCGAAGACGGCCTGCTCGCGCATGACCGGGTCGGGGTGGTGCAGCGCGTCGTGCTGGAGCTCCTCGTCGGTCCGGTTGTCGACCCGGACGGCGGCCCTGTTCAGGGCGTAGCCGAAATCGCTGCACCAGGCGGCCGGGTCGCCGGCCACGAAGCGCGGGTCCATGCTGAGCGTGGTGCGGTAGGCGAAGTTGAGCGCGTCCCGCTGCTCGTCGCGGAGCGACTCGAGCGGCGGAGCCTCGACCGGAAGCGATGACTCAGGACCGGGGTTACCCACTGATTCCGGGGACTTATTGCATAGATCGATTGCCATCTGTTGCCTCCGAAGGGCGAAGTTGTGGCTACAGCAGTCACGCTAGGAGGGAGCGGATGACAAAACTTCTCCCACGTTGCCTACCGAGGCCGGGCACGGTGTTCGCGCCTGGCAGGAGAAAAAGTGATCGGATACTGTCGGCGTGACCTCAGAAAGCCGATCAGCCGGTCGAGGTGATCCATGGAAGGGTCGCGATGGGCAATCTGATCGCACCGAACACGGATTTGACGTTCGTCCCCGGCCCCTGCCCGCCACGGCCGTGCGCGCTCCCGGAAACGCGGCATTCCGGATCACGTGTGCACGCGGACGACGACGGGATCCTCGTCGAACTCGGCGCTCGCTGGCGCCCGGGTGACGCCGCTCTGCTCCTCGGCGGGATCAGGCGAGCCGCGGAGCGCGGCCTGCCGCTCACGCTCGCCCACCGCGGCGCCGGCGGCGGCGGCCTGCTCCGGGCGGCGTCGCGCGAGTGGCCGCACCTGCGTCACCGCGAGATCGTGCGCGACGGCCGGGAGTCCTTCCGTACGCGTCCGCCACGGTGGATGCGGTACCGCCTGCCCGCGCCCACCGGTCGCGGCGGCGAGCCCGCCGGGGTGGCGATCAGCGGCGGGCTCGGCGGGATCGGCCTGGCCCTGGCCGCGCGGCTGGCCGCCGCGGGGCACCCGCTGTGGCTGCTCGACCGGCGCCCGGCGGGCGGCCTGCCGGCGGCCGACCGGCGGCGGCTCGCCGCCACGATCGCGCGCACCAGCGTGGTCGTCGATCAGGCGGACGTCACCGCGGCCGTTCCCGCGGCCCCCTTCCCGATCACGCACCTGGTGCACGCCGCGGGGGAGCTGGATCTGGCGCCGCTGGCCGACCTGTCCGCCGACGACCTGGAACGGCTGGCGGGCGGCAAGGCCACGGCCCTGCGCACCCTGGTGGAGGCCCTGGTGCCCGCCGGGCTGCGGTCGGTGGTGGCGTTCGGCTCGACCGAGTCCCGCCACCCGCACCGGCTGTTCGGCGGGTACGCGCTGGCCAACGAGCTGCTGCGGCGGGAGGCGGCGCGGCTGCGGGAGGAACGTCCGGAGGTGCGCGTCGTCACGGCCGAGTGGTCGCTCTGGTCGGCGGTGGGGATGGGGGCGGCCAGCGCCGGGATGGCGGGCCGGGCGGGGTTCGCGGTCGTGCCGCCGGAGTGGGGCGTCCAGGTCACCGAGAGACTCCTGGACCGGCGGCGGCCGATGCCCGGCGAGATCGTGCTCGGCGGGCCCCAGCCCACGCCCGAGCGTCCGGTGGCGGCGATCTCCGGGATCGGCGGCAGCTCCCTCGTGGTGGACGACGCGTCGGTGCGGCGCCTGGTGAGGCTCTGCCTCCCGGGCGGGACCGCGCGGCATCGGGAGGTCGGTCCGCGGGATCGGATCGTCCGTGCCCAGGTCGCGGACGACACCGTCTACACCTGGGGTTCCGGCCACCGTGACTGGAACACCCGCGCGCCGGGGAGGCAGAGGTGAACGGTTCGGTCGTCGAGCACTCCGTCCGGCTGCCGTGCGACGCCGCGGCCGCGTGGCGGATGATCGTGGACGCCCGGCGCGCCCAGGCCTGGTGGGGGCGGCTGGAGGCGGACATCACCCACGTCGCCCAGGAGCTGACCGTCGCGACGGGCACGTCCTCGGTGTACCGCCTCTGGGTCGAGACGATCCTCCCGGAGCGGGTCCTCGCGTTCACCAGCGCCTATCTCGGGGTCAGCCCCGTCACCGCCGTCCGGTTCGACGTCCTCGGGTCCGGGCCGGTGCTGCTGCGCGTCAGTGAGACGCTGGAGTCGGCGGACCCGGCGACCGTCCACCAGGCCAGGCGGCTGTGGCAGCACCGGCTCGATCGCCTGGCGGCGTCGCTGCCGGGCGCTCCCCCGGCCCCCGGCGAGACGGACGACGGACTCGCCGACATCACCGAGCGCAGGACGCTCGACAGGCCGGGCTGGCGCCCGCTGCACCGGGCCGTCCTGAGCGAGTGGCTGCCGCTCTCCGGTCCCGCGTGGCCGCCGCGCTGGTTCTACGTGATCGACTCCGAGGGGCCCCGGCCATTTCCCGTCGTCCGCTGGCGCACGCACTTCGACGACCTGGTCGCGCTCGGGATCGAAGCCGTGCCCGGGTGCCCGCCCACCGAGGCCGAGGTGGCTGTCACGGCCACCGCGACCGCGCTGGAGCTGCGGGTGCGGCACACGGGATGGGCGGCGCTGGACCTGGACGCCGAGACGCGGGAGGTGCTGCGGGACCGGTTCCTGGCCACCTGGCGGCACACCCTCCAGCGGGCGGTCCACGCCTGAGCCCGCCCCGGGCTCACCGGACTCCGGTGGCCGCGGGGATCTGCAGGCCGGGCCACCAGCGCCGGAGCGTCCCCTCCACGATCATCAGGGACATCAGGGGGAACGCGAAGTCGGCCGGCGGGTGGACGCCGTAGCTGTTCTGGTGCTCGAAGACGCGGGGGCCGAAGTCGGTCATGTCGAACCGCCCTCCCGGCTCCGTCGTCGCCCGTACGAGCCCGGCGATCTCGCGGGCGAACGCGCGCCTGCGCGCCGGGGTGTGCCCGGCGGGCGGTCCCGTGGGGAAGGCCGAGTCGTACATGATCTCCCCGCACCGCTGCCCGTTGCGGAGCGCCAGGTTGATGAAGAAGTCCCGGAGTGCGTCCCGGACCCTCCCCGGCATCTCCACGCAGTAGCCGGCGTCCAGGATCACGACGGTGCCGTCCGGCCGGATGTAGATGTTGCCCGGATGGAGGTCGCAGTGGACGAAGCCGTCCTTGAAGATCATCGAGCCGACGGCTTCGAGCACCCGCGACGCGACGCGGTCGCGCCCGGCCAGGTCGGCGGCCGGAACGTCGTCGGCGAGTCCCGGGACGAGGTCGGTCACCAGGGCCACGGGGCAGGTGTAGTCCTCGTGCACCCGCGGCACGATGATCTCCTCGTACCGGGCCAGGTTCGCGGCGAGCCGGCGCAGGTGGCCGGCCTCGCGGAAGAAGTCGATCTGGCCGTAGAGCGCCCGGGACATGTAGCCGACGAGGTCGGCCATGGGCGCGCCGCCCGCCGCGGGCAGCTTCTCGGCCACCCGGGTGAGCGCGGTCAGCAGGGTGAGGTCGGTCGACATCGACTCCGCGACGCCCTCCCGCTGCAGCTTGACGGCCAGCAGGCGGCCGTCCGGGTCGATGGCCTCGTACACGCAGGCGATGCTGCCGCTGCCGACGCAGCGATCCGTCACGTTGAGCCGGCTCAGCCGCGGCTCCTGACGCGTGGCGAGGGCCAGTTGACGGCCGAACTCCGCGGCGCCCATCGGGGTGACGTCGTCGTGCAGGGCGGCCAGCTGCTCGGTGACGTGGGCGGGGAACAGGTCGGCGCGGCTGGCCAGCATCTGCCCGAACTTGACGTAGGTGGGGCCCATGCGTTCGACATGCCGTACGAGCCGCCTGGTGCCGCGCGTCTGCGCCCGTGTCCTGCCGCGGAGCAGCCGGTCGACCAGCCACGCCGACACCACGTGCGGCGCCGCGGCGCCCACCCGGCCGGTCAGCCGCACCGCGCGGCCGGCCAGGCGGAGCCCGCGCACGCGCGGCAGGTGGTCCGGGCCGGCCGCGCTCTCCCGCGCGGGCTCGCCCGGTCCGGCATCGCCGGGCGCCCGGTCGGCCGTCCTGCCGAACGCGTGCGCCGCCACCATCGGGTGCACGGCGGGCAGCGTCGTGACCGGCGACAGCCCGGCCTCGGCGGCGGCGGCGACCAGGGTCTCGGGCGTCAGCCCCAGGGTGCCCAGCGGCCGGCCGCCCCGCGCGGCGGTGGCCGGGACGCAGTACAGCACGCTGGTCGCCAGCAGCATCGCCGCCGCCGGTCCGGTCAGCGGCGGAGATTCCACGACCAGCAGGGTGCCGCCGGGGCGCAGGGCGGAGGCCGCGGCGCGCAGCATGCCGGACAGGTCGCTCACGTCGTGGAGCACGCTAAGGGCGAGTATCAGGTCGTATCCGCCGCTCAGCGCCGTCGTGGCGTCCAGGTGGCACAGCGAGACGCGTCCGGTCAGGCCGCGCGCCGCCAGCCGGGCGTTGCCCGCGCTGGTCAGCCGTTCGTCGAGGTCGAAGCCCTGCGCCGTGATCCGGGGGAAGGCCGTCGCCAGGGTCTCCAGCGTCTCACCGGACGCGCAGCCGATCTCCGCCACCCTGCCGCCGGCCCGCAGGGTGTCGGTGAGCCCGGGGACGGCGGGCAACCAGATGTCCGGAAGGATGACCCCGGTCCACTGGGCGCTCATCCGCTGCATCGCCTCGGCGAGCTCCTGCGGATAGCTCGTGTCGTCGAGGGCTCCCCCGGTGTGGTATGCCTCGGCGATCGCGGGGACGCACCGGGTCAGCGCGCCGAACAACGCCACCCCCGGCTGCACGTCCATCGTCCCGCCGATGAACGGCCGGACCTCGGGCGACCACGCGTAGCCCGCCTCGTCGTGGGAGACCAGCCCGGCGGCGGCCAGGCCGCGCAGCCACTCCTCGGCGAGGCGCGCGTCGCCGCCGGTGGCCCGGGCGAGCCCGGCCGCCTGAGCGGGGCCGGCGGCCAGCGCGGCGCTCAGCCCGGTCCGCGAGCCGAATTCCAGCATCGTGGCGACCATCGCGGTGGCCACGACGGCCATCGGCCGCGGCAGCTCCGGCCCGTCGCCGATCTCGTGTCGGGTCGTCCCGGCAATTCTCTCACCCATGGAAAGACACCCTTTTGGCACGACAGCAAATGTACGAATTATAGTCAGGCCTTTCCGGGGCGGCTTCTTCGAAATTGCGGTGTGCTTTCCTGCGGAATTCGGCGACCGGCCCGTTCCGCCGATGATTTACGCGTGCTAACGTGACGCCATGTCCGTGGACAGAGATTCGTCCGCCGTTTCCATCCACCGGCATTTCGACTGCGCTTTCCCCGAGTTATGGCTGTCGGTGACCGCGCCCGAGTCGATCTCCGCCTGGTTCACGCCGTGCGCCCGGGGCTCCGACGGACGCTACCGGCTGCGGTTCACGGAGGACTCCGGCGAGTCCTATGTCAAACACGCGACGGTGCTCCGCTACCGGCGCGGGGAGGACGCGGGCGAGTATCGGTTCCTGCTGGAGGACCCGGGTCATCACGACAGCGTGGTGGAGGTGAGCGTCAGCGGGGCGCCGGGCGGCGCGGTCCTGACGCTGCGGCACCTCGATCCTCCCGCGGAGCTGGCCGACGGGTACGCCCGCGGCTGGGCCGACTACCTGGACTCCCTGGAGCGGCACCTGGCGGCCTCCCGCCAGGACGCGATCCGGCGTCCGGAGGGCGGGAGATGAGCTCCGCGGCCCGGTCGGCCGTGCGGATCGCGCAGGTCGCCGTCGTGGTGTGCGCCACGGCGGCGTCGCTGGCCTGGGCCGTGGTGCGGCACGGCCGGCGGGAGGGGACGCTCAGGAGGGCGGGCGCCGTGGTGAGCGCGGCCCTGTGGCGGCTGGGCCCGGCGTTCATCAAGGTCGGGCAGATGCTGTCGAGCCGCAGGGACATCCTCCCCGCCGCGTTCTGCGAGGAGCTGGAGGAGGGCCTGGCGCGCGGGCGGGCCGGCGCCGGCGGGGCGGACGTGGAGATCGGATCCGTGGCCACCGTGGAGCGGCGCCTGGTGAACGGCGCCGACGTGGCGGTGAAGACGGTCCACCCCACGGCCGCCGAACAGCTGCGGATCGATCTCGGCCTCATCACCGCCATGGCCCGGGTCGCGGGCGTCCTGCTCCGGCGCTCGGGGCCCACGCTGGAACGGGTCGTGCACGAGATGTGCGAGTCGGTCCGCGGGCAGACCGACCTGGTGGCGGAGGCGGCCACCCTCAGCCGGCTCGAAGACCTCGAACTCGTCCTGCCGGTGGTCTTCCCCCGGGTGCTCCCCGGGCAGAGCGGGCCGGACGTGCTGACGATGACGTGGATACCGGGGCAGGCCGGCGGCCGGCGGTTCCGCGATCCCCGGCGCACCGCCAAGCGGCTCGTCCTGACGGTGTACGAGATGCTCTTCATCACCGGCGTCGTCCACTGCGATCTGCACCCGGGCAACTGGTGGGAGCTGCCCGACGGCCGGCTGGCGATCGTCGACGCCGGGTTCACCTACGAGCTGGACGAGGAGATGCGGACGCATTTCACCGAGTTCTTCCTCGGGATGTCCAGCGGGAACGCCGAGATCTGCGCCACGCACGCGCTGGCCGCCGCGGCCCGTCCGGTGCCGCCCGAGGCCGAGAAGGCGTTCCGCCGCGACATGGAGGGCCTCATCGGCTCCGTCACGGGGCTGACGGCGGGGGCCTTCTCCCTGGCGGGGTTCGCCGCCCGCTTCTTCGCCGTCCAGCGGCGGCACCAGGCGTTCTCACGGGCCGAGTTCATCTTTCCTCTCATGGCCCTCCTGGCCATAGAAGGGCAGGTCAAGCAGCTGGATCCGGGAATCAACTTCCAATCTCTGGCGGGCCCCGTCGTGTTGCGCTCCATCGTCGCGCGGGCCCGCGCCGAGCGCGTCCGCTGAGCCCTGCCACGCGCTCACCTCGCCGGCGACGGCTTCCCGAGGCATCGCCGGAGCATCGCTATACACTTTCTTAGTATGGTGAACGAGTCGGTGGCCCGCGCCGGCGAACGCAGACGTTACGGGCAATACTGCGGTCTGGCCGCTTGCCTCGACGTGATCGGCGAGCGATGGACCCTGCTGATCATCCGAGAGCTCCTCGTCGGCCCTCAGCGATACAACGAGCTGCTTCACAATCTTCCAGGCATCGGCACCAACCTCCTCGCCGAGCGGCTCCGCTGGCTGACCCGCCAGGGCGTCGTCCGGCAGCATCCGCGGCTGAGCGGCAGGGGGCACACCTACGAGCTGACGGCCTTCGGTGAGGAGCTCCGCGAGCCGGTGCTCGGCCTGGCCCGGTGGGGGCTGAACGTCCCCCACTCCTTCAGCGCGGAAGACGAGGTGCGGCCGCAGTGGGGGGTCCTGGCCGTCGAGGCGCTGATCAGGAAGGACCAGATCCCCGACGTCGACGAGTCCTACGAGTTCCTCGTCGACGACCAGGTGTTCCACATCGCGGTGCGGGGCCGGCAGATCTCGGTCGTCCAGCAGGGCGCCGAGGACGCGGTCCTGCGGGTCTCGACCGACGCCAAGACGTTCGTGGACATCGGTTCCGGCCGGCTCTCGCCCTTCGAGGCCGTGGTGACCAGACGGCTGAGCCTGGAGGGCGACCAGGAAGCCCTCACCCGCTGTTCCCGTCTGCTGGGGCTGCTTCCCGGCCCCCGCCCGACCGCGATCTGAGCGTCTCCAGGTACGCGTCTATGTCCGCGGCCAGCGGGGGAAGGTCGACCGCCGGATTCGGCGACCGGGCGAGCAGCATGCCGCCTTCGCAGATCAGCGAGAAGACGAGCTGCGCGCGAGCGGCCACCGTCTCCGGCGCTCCCCCGCCGGCCAGGCGCAGACCGGCCAGCAGGACCCGCAGGGTGTGGCCGTGCTCCAGCTCCCGCACGGCCTCCCAGCCCATCAACGACGGGGCGTCGAGCAGCACGATCTGCCGGAAACCCGGATCCAGGCAGTGCTCCAGGAAGGTGCGGACGCCGTTGTGCAGGGCTTCCCACGGGTCGTCCTCCTCGGCGGCGGCGTACTCCAGTCTTGCCGCGATCTTCTGCTGCTCGCGGATGAAGACGGCGCGGAACAGCTCGATCTTGCTACCGAAATGGTGGTAGACGGCGCCCTTGGTGACCCCCGCCGCCGCGGAGATCGTGTCGATCGAGGTCGCGGCATAGCCGTTGCCGCCGAACAGCTCGTGCGCGGCGCCGACCAGCCGGGCCGTCGTCACGTCCGAGCGCTCGGCCTGCGTTCGCCTGGCCATGCTTCTCCTCATCAGCTCCGGTTACCGGCCCGCCCGTCGTCCGGGCGGCCCGTCACCAGGGGATCACCGGGTACCAGGGGATGAGCTCGCGTCTGGCCAGCAGCCGTACGTCCCAGTACAGGAAGGTGAAGACCCCGACGACGATGAAGGCCGCTCCCGTGATGAGGGCGAGCCGGCCGGGCCGGGCGGCGAACCAGCCCTGCACCCGGCCGCCCATGACCACCGCGAGCAGGACGAAGAGCACCGTGAGGATCACGATGTTCCCCACGGACTGCAGCATGAACGCCAGCGCCCCGTAGAGCGGGTTGTGGCTCTCGGCGGCGTCCCGGAACAGCTGCCGGAACAGTCCGTACGGCCGTCCGATGAGGAAGCCGCCGATGAGCGCTCCCATGACCACCATGGGCGCGTTGGGGAAGCGCCGGGTGAGCCGGGCGAGCGGGTCGCGCACGATGCCGAGCGCGGCCAGCCCGAGCCAGACGAACGCCAGCCCGATCACGCCGAACGCCACCATCGACTGGACGCTCCTGGCCGACAGCTCCCCCGGGAGGGTGGGGGCGGTCGAGAACTGCGGCATGGCGGTCCCGACGATCCCGACCACGGCTCCGTACACGCCGGAGACCGTGAGCATGCCCACGGTCAGCCACGCGAGGGGCTTGAAGACGGCCCCCACGCGGTCGGACAGCGAGCGCGGCTGTCCGACGATCGGGCAGAGCGCGCCGAGGACGGCGATGTTGCAGGCGGTGAAGGTGCCGCCCAGCCCGGTGGCGAAGGCGAAGACGATGCCGGGCAGGATGCCGTCGAGGACCGTGGCCTCCGGCTCCTGGCCGAGCACGGTGCCGGCGACGTTCTCCCCGATGACCGAGTCGACGAACTCCGCTGACCAGACGACGGTGAGCAGGAATCCGATCAGCGAGCTGATCAGGACGGCCCGCCAGGGATGGCGGATCCCGGCCCGCTCGGCGGGGCGCTGTTCGGTGAGTGCCATGTGGGTCTCCTCTTCGTACCGGCGCGACCGGCGCGCCGGTCGGATCATGGACGTTCGAGGTGCTGGACACGGCTGCGCCGCAGGTGCTGCCTGCTGCCGCGCGGCGCGGCGAAACCCCGGGACCCGCATGGGCAGCGGCCGATCACGGTTCCCGGGAGGTGGAGCGGTGTGCGGCAGGGCTCAGCGGCCGGCCCAGAGGCCCACGTGGTTGCCTTCCGGGTCGCGGAAGACAGCGCAGTGGCCGTGGTTCCCGCCGATGTCCATCTTCGGCCGGTCCACCTTGCCGCCGGCCTTCAGGACGGCGTCGAGCGTGCCGTCGATGTCGTCCACGAGCAGGTAGACGACGGTGGACTCGCCGGTGGGCGGGGTCCGGCGCGCCGACTGGGCGAGCCCTCCGACGGGCGGGCCGCCCGCCCCGGTGACGATCATGGAGTACGCGCCCAGAGGGAACTCGGGGATCTCCTCGTAGGTCCAGCCGAACACTTCCGTGTAGAACGTACGCATTCGTCCTATGTCGTTGACGTGGATCTCGAACCAGGCGACCGCGTCTGACAGGGACACGTGACTCCTCCTCGGCTGGCTAGGGTGTGGCGGCGAACGTGATCGGCAGGCTGACCACCCCGCGGAACATCGTGCTGCGCCGGTAGACGAGCTCACCGGTGGGAACGGCCTGCCGCAGCTCGGCCAGACCGGCGAGCTGCCCCAGTGCCGCCTTCAGCTCCATGCGGGCGAGCAGGGCCCCGAGGCAGAAGCGCATGCCGGCGCCGAAGGACATGGGCGGTCGCTCCGAGCGGCGGATGTCGAACCTGTCCGGATCCGTGAACTGCGCCGGGTCGCGGTTCGCCGCCCCCGCGAGGGCGACGACGAAGGCGCCCTCGGGCAGCTTCGTGCCGGAGAGGTCGAGGTCCGCCGAGATCTGCCGGCTGTTGGACTGGACCGACGAGTCGTAGCGCAGGCACTCCTCGACGGCGCCCGCCAGCCGGTCCGGTTCGGCGCGCAGCAGTTCCAGCTGCCGAGGATGGCGCAGGAAGGCGAGGACGCCGTTGCCTATCTGGTTGGTCACGGTGTCGTGGCCGGCGAAGACCAGCGCCACGGCCGTGCCGATCAGGGCGTTGGTGGTGATGGGCCGCTGCCCGCCGGTGGCCTCGATCATGGCGCTGATGAGGTCGTCCCCCGGGCTCCTGCGCCGTTCGGCGATCAGCTCGGTGAGGTACTCGGCGAACTGTCCCATGGCGGCCTGGCCCCGGGCGATCTCCTCCGGACTGGCCAGGAGGTCCAGTGTGGGGGCGATGTCGACCGACCAGGCGCGCAGCGCGTCACGGTCGCGGGCCGGCATGCCGAGCAGCGTGGAGATCGTGGCGAGCGCGAGCGGGTAGGCGAAGTCGTCGACCAGGTCCATCTCGCCCCGCCTCCGCAGCGGCCGGAGCAGGTCGCGTGCGGTCTGCTCGATCTCCGCGCCCATCCTCCGGATCAGCCGGGGAGTGAACGCCGGGCCGATCAGGGAGCGGAGCCGCTCGTGGTCGGGGTCGTCCTGGAAGAAGATCGTGTGGCGCAGCACCTCGCTGAGCGGACCGGGGCCGACCAGCGAGGCCCAGAAGTCGCGGATGCCGGCCCGGCCGAACCGGGCCTCGCCCAGGACGGTGCGGACGTCGTCGTACCGGGTGACGTACCAGATGCCGTTCGCGCCGCGATGGACCGGATCGTGGCGCAGCAGCCAGGCGTAGTAGGGGTACGGATCGCGCAGGACCGCGGGGTCCACGGGATCGAACCCGGCGCCGATGGGGACCGTCATCCGGACCGCCCTCCCTCCGTAGCTTTAAACAGCTATACCAAATGTCCCGATATAGGTCTAGATCTGACCATTGTTCGAGGTGAATAGCTATGGTTTATTGAAGTGAAGCCGAAAGCGAGGTGGCGAGAATGTCCGTCGACGCCCGGCCGGCCCGGTTCGATCGTGCCGACCCGCTGATCATCCCGGGCAGCACGCATCACGTGGGGCTGGCCATACGAGGCGAGCTGAAGCTCTTCTTCGCCGACGGGGAGACCCTCGACTGCGACGACGTGCAGGGCATGAGCGCGGTCCGAAGCTCGGACACGGTCACCACGACCCCGGACGGGCGGCCGACCGTCGAGGTGACCAGGCTCATGACCCACTTCCACTCCAACGTGACCGGGCTGCTGATCCAGCAGAACCCCAGCCGGCTCAACCTGGGCCGGCTGACCGGGATCGCGCCAGGTGGGCCGGAGCGGCTGCTGCCCGCCGACGTCACCTTCGACCAGTACCTGATCCTCGCGCTGCGCGGCCGACTCCACATCAACATCGACCCGCTGGTGATGGAGGCCAAGGAGATCACCGTGTTCCCGCCGATCGGCACCACGTTCCTGTCGCAGGGGGCCACGCTCTTCTACGACGTGGCGGACCTGCCCGGCGGGATCGCCCAGCGGGAGCCGGGGAACGCGACCCCCAGCCTGGCGCTGGCCTCCCAGAGCGTCTGCGGCAGCCACCTCACCCACTACATCGACATGCCTTCCGCGGATGGATGAGGGCGCCGCCACGTGACCTGCTGCCGCTGGTCGTCCGGGCGGCGCGGATCGGCGGGATCCTGGGGCTGGCCCTCCTGCGGGCGGTCACCGACGTGCGCGGGCTTTTGTCCGGGGTCCCGCCGGCGGCGATCGCCGGGGATCGGCTGGCCTGGGCCTGCGAGCGTCTCGGGCCGGCGTTCGTCAAGATCGGCCAACTGCTGAGCACCAGGGTCGACGTGATCCCTCCGGCGGCGTGCCGGGCGCTGGCCCGGCTACGGGACCGCCTCACCCCGCTCCCGGTCGCGGAGGCGGCTCCGGCCCTGCCCGCCGGTCTCGCCGGGCGCCTCGCGGAGCCGCTCACACCGGTCGCGGCCGGCGCGGTGGCGTGCGTCTACCGCGCCAGGCTGGAGGACGGCCGGCGGATCGCCGTCAAGGTGCGCAGGCCGGGCGTCGACCGGGTGATCGCCCGCGATCTGGCCCTGTTCGGGCTCGGCGCCCGGCTGCTCCAGCGGCTGCCGGGGCTGCGGGGCGCGCCGTTCGCGGCCGTGGTCGACCAGCTGGGCGACGCGCTGACGGGGCAGCTCGACTTCCTCGCCGAGGCGGCGGCGTTGCGCAGGCTCCGGGCCGACCTCCGGCACCATCGGGCCGTCCGGGTGCCGGAGGTGCTGACCGAGTTCTGCCGCCGGGACGTGCTGGTGATGGAGTACATGCCGGGCCTCGACCGGTCCGGCCGGGGACCGGGCAGGCGGGTGGCCGTGGTGAACGCGCTGCGGGCGATCTACCACATGCTGTTCATCGACGGGTTCGTCCACTGCGACCTGCATCCGGGCAATCTGCACCCGATGCCGGACGGCTCGGTGGTGATCGTCGACGCGGGGTTCCATCGGCAGCTGGCCGACTCGGACCGGCTCGCGTTCGCGGCGTTCTTCTACCGCATGAGCCGGGGGGAAGGGGCGGAGTGCGCCTCGATCGTCCTGTCCACGGTGCTCGGCGGCGCCGCCGGCCACGACGCCTCGGGGTTCCGCGCCGACATGGAGGAGCTGGTGCGCAGCAGCACCGGCGCGCGGATCGCGGAGTTCGATCTGGTGGGTTTCGCCGTACGGCTCTTCGCCATCCAGCGCAGGCACGGCTATTACGCCGATCCGCACTTCGTGTTCCCGCTCCTGTCGCTGATCGTCATGGAGGGGACGTTGCGCGAAGCGTGTCCGGAGGTGGATTTCCAGATGGAGGCGCTGCCCTTCGTGCTGCGCGGGCTCATGCGGCCGGGCGGGGCGTAGGGGGTCGCTCACCCCTCCGCCGCGGCGACCTCCGCGAGCCGGGGCAGAACCGTGCCCTGCCAGCCCTTGCCCATCCGCTCGAACGCCGCGCGGTCGCGCTTGTCGTCGAGGTCGAAGCCCGAATGTTCGAGAAGCAGGCGGGTGCCCTTGCCCTCGACGACCAGACGCCAGGTGAGGGTCCAGGTGGTGTTGAAGGTGTAGACGAGCCGCTCGTACGGCTCCGCCTCCAGCACCTCGCACGGCACCGAGCCCCAGCCGGGCATCTGCAGGTGGAACCGGTGGCCGACGACCGCGCTGACGTCGCCGGGCGCCCACCAGCGGGCCAGCAGTTCGGGTTTGGTCAGCGCGTCCCACACCTTGGCAGGCGGCGCGGGGATGAACTGGTCGACCGAGATGGACGCGTGGCGGGTGTCGGGCACGGTGCTCCTTGTGCATCGGAGAGCGACCCACCAGATCCTAGGACATCGAAGACACCCTCACCATCAGTGACACAGCTTGAACAGGATGTGCCTCTGTCTCATCAGTGACAATCGCCGAGCCCTTTCGTCGTGCGGCTCTGAACCTGGAGACAGTTGAGCCACTTCGCCCTACTCGGAAACGTGGGCAATTGACTATGACTGGTCGCATTACGGACAGCCGATTATCAAAGTCAACTACGCTCCTATCCGCCGGACCTGGCGCCCGACATGCCAGGTCATCTACCGACATCAGCATTTATAGTTCAAGATTCACATGCCAACCGTACGTGAATTCATGAATCTTCAATTGTCTGGATTTTGGCGTATCTGCCGACCCTTGACCCTTCGCTTGAAAATTGCTTAGTGTCTCCCCCGGAAGGTCATCCAGATCAGACGGGGGACAGCCATGGCGCTCACCCGGCTATTTCGCCTGCCCGAACGCAGACTGACGGGGTTCGTACCAAACTCCAGCCCGGCGAAAAGGCAACTCCTGGAGATTGTCGCCGCCTTTGGAGAAGGGTATAACCGGGCGCTCGACAAAGTTCCCGATGTCACCGATTTACCGCGTCATCTGCACGGATTCGCGATCGAGGGCGCGGCCATGAGCTGCACTCTGCTGGACACGATCACTTTCAGGGGAAACCGCCTGCGCGCCCTCATGGAGAACACCGGAGGCCGGTACACCCACCTGATCCATGTCGGCGCCGGTTGGGCTCTGGCACGCCTGCGCCGCACCCGGTGGCCGGGCCTGGGCGACGAGATGCTCCGCTGGCTGGCCTGGGACGGCTGGGGGTTTCACCAGGCGTACTTCATGCCCCGCAAGGTCTTCCACAACCACTGGATCGAGGTGGGGGCGCGCGGCGCCACCCGCCCGATCAGAGACCAGGGAACGGGCCGTGCCCTATGGTTCTACACCGGCTCCGACCCCGAGCTGATCGCCCGGCTCATCGGCACGTATCCGCCGCACCGCAGGAGCGATCTGTGGGCGGGCATCGGCCTGGCCGCCGCCTACACCGGCGTGTCCGGCGGGACGGACGACCTGCTCGCCGTCGGCGCGGGCCACCGGGAGCATCTGGCCCAGGGCGCCGCCTTCGCGGCCAAGGCGCACGTGCTCAGCGGGCACGTCCCGCCCGGGTCGGCGAAAGCCGTCGAGACGCTGACCGGGGTCACACCCGACGTGGCCGCCGGGTGGACGGATCAGGCTCTCGCCCGGACACCCCGGCCCGGCTCCCCCGCGGACTACGAACTCTGGCGCGCCGGGATCCGGAAGACCTTCCACCAACACACCGAGGGTGTCCTGTGATGATCAATTGGTCGGCCCACGCGGTCAAGATCGGCGCCTTCCTCACGATGCTCGCCACAGGCTGGGCTGCCGCGCTGCCCGGCGACCTCCCCGCCGAGGTGGAGCGGGCCGCCGCCGCGTTCTCCTTCGCCCGGCAGCCGCTCAACGCCGCCGACGGCGGTCGCGGCGTGCGCGAGGTCGCCCCCGCCTACCAGGACATCCGGCACTGGATCTCCTCGGTCGGGGCCGCGGTCGCGCTCTCCGACCTGGACGGCAACTCCCGCTCCGACGACGTGTGCCTGGTCGATCCGAGAACCGACACCGTCACGCTCCAGCCGGCTCCCCAGACGCAGGACCGGTATCCGCCGATCTCCCTGGTCCCTTCGGGCCTGCCCTACGACCCGACGATGGCGCCGATGGGCTGCGTGCCCGCGGACTACGACGACGACGGGGCCACCGACGTCCTGGTCTACTACTGGGGCCGCTCCCCCGTGCTGTTCCTGCGCGGCGACGGGCCGCTCACCGGCCCGGCCGCGTTCACCCCGCGGGAACTGGTCCAGCCCTTCCAGGTGTGGAACACCAACGCCCTGTCGCTGGCCGACGTGGACGGCGACGGCCGCACGGACCTGATCGTCGGCAACTACTTCCCCGACGGCGCGCGCGTCCTGGACCCGGCCGCCCGCTCCGGGCCCGAGCTGCGGATGCAGGCGTCCATGTCGAACGCCACCAACGGCGGCTCGAACCGTGTCCTGCTGTCGCGCGGCGGCGGGACGTACGCCGAGGCCGCCGGCGCCTTCGAGCAGGAGGTGGCGGACGGCTGGACCCTGGCGATCGGCGCCCAGGACCTCGACGGCGACGGGCTGCCGGAGCTCTACATCGCCAACGACTTCGCCCCCGACCACCTGCTGCGCAACCGGTCCCGTCCCGGCGAGGTCTCCTTCGAGGTCACGCGAGGACCCCGCCACGTCACCACCCCGAAGTCCAAGGTGCTGGGCCAGGACTCCTTCAAGGGCATGGGCGTCGCCTTCGCGGACCTGAACGGCGACGAGTTCTCCGACATCCTGGTCAGCAACATCACCCAGGAGTACGGCCTGCTGGAGAGCAACTTCGCGTGGGTCAGCGGCCGGGGACGCGTCTTCGACGACGCGGGCACCGCCTTCTACACCGACGAGAGCGAGGCGCTCGGGCTGTCGCGCAGCGGCTGGGGCTGGGACATCAAGGCCGGCGACTTCGACGGTGACGGCGTCAACGAGATCCTCCAGGCCACCGGATTCCTGCGCGGCACGGTCAACCGCTGGGCGGATCTGCAGGAACTCGCCATGACCAACGACGACCTCCTGGCGAACCCCGCCATGTGGCCCGATTTCCATCCGGACGCCGACATCTCCGGGGACAACGTCAACCCCTTCTTCGTCCGCCTCCCCGGCGGGCGCTACGCCGACGTCAGCCAGGCCGTCGGCGTGGCGGATCCGGGCGCGTCGCGCGGCATCGCCACGGCGGACGTCGACCATGACGGCCGGCTGGACTTCGCCGTCGCCAACCAATGGCGGCAGAGCCACTTCTATCGCAACACCGGACCGGGACGCCCGCCCTTCCTGGGACTTCAGCTGATGCGCCCGGCGGGCGGCTGCTCCAGCAACGCCGAAGCCCTCTCCCCCGCCATCGGCGCGACCGTCCGGCTGGCTTCGGGCGCCCAGGGCACGCGCACCGGCCAGGTCTACCCCGCGAACGGACACGCCGGCGTCGCCGCCGCGGAGCTGATGTTCGCGCTCCGCGCGGGCACCACGTCCGTGCCGGTCGAGGTGAGCTGGCGCGACACCTGCGGCCGGGCCCGTACCGCCGCCGTCGACCTCGCGCCCGGCTGGCATCGCCTCCGCCTCGGCGACGACCGCTCGATCACCCCTGTCACGGAGGGAACACCATGACCTCTGCCCAGCGCGATCCGAGAACGGCGGCGCTTCGCAGATTCGCCCTGTCCATCACCGTGTTCAACCTCCTCGGGCACCTCTGGCTCGGCTTCGAGCAGGCGTACATCACCCCGATCGTGGCCGTGGCGTTCGCCTACGCGCTCGACCTCGCGCTGGAGACCGCGGAGGCGAGCGCCGAGAAGCGGACGCCCAAGTACCGGAAAGAAGGCCTGCTGGACTTCCTCCTGCCCGCCCACATCTCCGGTCTGGCCTGCGCCATGCTGCTGTACGTCAACGACCGGCTCTGGCCGGTGCTGTTCGCCGTGGCCGTCGCCATCGGCGGCAAGTACATCGTCCGGGTGCGCGTCGCCGGGAAGAAGCGGCACATACTCAACCCGTCGAACGCCGGCATCGCGATCACCCTGCTGGTGTTCCCCTGGGTCGGCATCGCGCCGCCGTACCACTTCACCGAGTGGGTCAGCGGTCCGATCGACTGGATCATCCCCGCCTTCATCCTCGTCGCCGGGACCATGCTCAACGCCAAGCTCACGGGGAAGATGCCGCTCATCCTGGGCTGGGCCGGGGCGTTCCTCGCCCAGGCCGTGATCCGCACGTGGGTCGACGGCACGGCGACGACGAGCGCGCTGGTGGTCATGACGGGCGTCGCCTTCATCCTGTTCACCAACTACATGATCACCGATCCCGGGACGACACCGGTCAAGCCGCGTAACCAGGTCGTCTTCGGAGCGTCCACGGCGGTCGTCTACGGCCTGCTCGTGCACTTCCACATCGTGTACGGCCTGTTCTTCGCGCTGGTCATCGTGTGCGTCGCCCGGGGCGTGCTGCTCGCGGCGCTGTCCGCCCGCGAGGCGCGCCTCCAGCAGAGCGCCGTGCCGGTCCCCGCCACCTCGGTGGCCGTCCCCAGTTCCAGGTGACCGCCATGACAGACGTCGCCATCGTCGGCATGGGCTGCCGCTATCCCGACGCGACCGGCCCGGACCGCCTGTGGGAGCTGGTCATGGCCCGCAGGCGGGCGTTCCGGCCCATCCCCGCGACCCGGCTGAACCTCGCCGACTACGACACCGGCGACCCCGACTCGACCTATGTCCGGTACGCGGCGCTCCTGGAGGGCTGGTCGTTCGACCGGGCCCGGCACCGCATCCCGGGAACCACCTACCGTGTCACCGATCCGGCGCACTGGCTGGCCCTGGACGTGGCCGCCGACACCCTCGCGGCGGCGGGCTTCGCCGACGCGTCCGGACTCGACCGCGACAGGGTCGGCGTGGTCCTGGGCAACACGCTGACCGGCGAGTTCACCAGGGCAACCGCCATGCGGCTGCGATGGCCGTACGTGCGCCGCGTCCTGCAGGAGGCCATGGCCGGCGAGGACCTCGGCGAGTCCGTCCGCGACCAGCTCGTCAAGCGGGCCGAGGAGCTGTTCAAGGCGCCGTTCCCCGAGCCCACGGACGAGAGCCTCGCCGGAGCGCTGTCCAACACCATCGCCGGGCGCGTGTGCAATCACTTCGACCTGCACGGCGGGGGTTTCACCGTGGACGGCGCGTGCGCCTCGTCGCTGCTCGCGGTGATCCACGCCTGCGTGGCCCTGACCACCGGGGATCTGGACTTCGCCCTCGCCGGAGGCGTGGACCTGAGCCTCGACCCGTTCGAGCTGGTCGGGTTCGCCAGGACCGGGGCCCTCGCCCGTACGGACATGCGGGTCTACGACGCCTCTCCCACCGGCTTCTGGCCGGGCGAGGGGTGCGGCATGGTCGCGCTGATGCGTGCCGAGGACGCGCTGGCGCTGGGGCGGCGGCCGCTCGCCCTGATCCGCGGATGGGGGGTGTCCTCCGACGGGCGCGGCGGGATCAGCAGGCCCGAACCCGGCGGGCAGCTGCTCGCCCTGCGGCGCGCCTACGAACGCGCCGGGTTCGGCGCGGACACGGTCGGCTACTTCGAGGGGCACGGCACCGGGACGGCGGTCGGCGACCACGCCGAGCTCCAGGCCATGCGGGCCGTGCGCGGACAGGGCCGCCGCCCGGCTTTCGTCGGGTCGATCAAGGCCAACATCGGGCACACCAAGGCGGCGGCCGGCGTGGCCGGACTGATCAAGGCGACGCTGGCCGTGCACCATCAGATCGTCCCGCCGACCACCGGTTCGCACACGCCGCACGAACTCCTCGGGGACGGGCTCACCGTCGCGGAGGGGCCCGTCCCCTGGCCCTCGGCCCCCGTACGGGCAGCGGTCAGCGCGATGGGGTTCGGCGGGATCAACACCCATCTGGTGGTGGAAAGGGCGGGATCGGCCCGTCGAACCCGGTTGTCCGCCGTACAGGAGCGGATGGCGCGCACACCGACGGACACGGAGGTCTTCGCCGTGACGGCGGACAGCACCGCCGCGCTCACCGGGAAGCTCCGGCACGTCGCCCGGCTGGCGGAGACCCTGTCCTTCTCCGAACTCACCGACCTGGCCGCCCGGCTGGCCGGCGAGCCGCAGGGGAGCCACCGGGTCGCCTTCACGGCCCACCATCCTGGCCAGCTCGCCCGCCGGGCCGAGCGGGCCGCCGCCCTGGCGGGCCGCGCCGCCGCCGAGTCCGGCGTCTTCAGCGGGGTGGGCCCGCCCGGGAAGGTCGGCCTGCTGTTCACCGGCCAAGGCGGACCGGCCCGCGGCGACGCCGGCGCCCTGGGCAGGCTGTACGACGGGGCGCGGGCGTACTTCACCGGGGAAGAAGGCATCGACACGGCGATCGTGCAACCGGCCGTCTTCCGGGCCTCCATGGCCGCGCTGCGGTGGCTGGACAGCCTCGGGGTGGCCGCCGTCGCCGCGCTCGGCCACAGCGTCGGCGAGATAGCGGCGCTGACCTGGTCCGGGGCCATCGACGAGGAAGCCGCGCTGGAACTGGTGACCGAGCGCGGCCGGATCATGGGCGAGGTGGGCGCGCCAGGCACCGGCATGGCCTCCGTCTCCGCCCCCGCGAGCCGGGCCGCCGCCCTGATCGAAGGGCTGGACCTGGTCGTCGCGGCCGACAACGGCGCCTCCACGGTCGTCGCCGGGCCGTGGACCGAGGTCGAGACCCTGGTGCGGCGGGCCGGCGCGGACGGCGTCACGGCGACGCGACTGGAGGTGAGCCACGCCTTCCACTCCCCCGCCGTGCGGCAGGCCGTCGCGCCGTTCACCATCTGCCTGGACAAGGCGCCGTTCACCGTGCCGGTGGGACCGGTCTACTCGACGGTCACCGGCACGGAGCTGAGCGCGGGCACCGATCTGCGCCGGCACCTGGCCGCCCAGATCACCGATCCGGTGCGGTTCCGTGAGGCGCTGGATCTGCTCGCCGCCGAGTGCGACCTGCTGGTCGAAGCCGGTCCTGGACATTCGCTGGCGACCCTGGCCACCGCCCACCTCGGCGGCTCGCCTCCGGCCGTCTCCGTTGACGCCGGCGCGGCCGGCGCGCGGGGCCCGCTGGAGACCGCCGCCGCCCTGTTCGCGGCAGGCGCGACCGACTCGTTGCGCACCCTGTTCGACCAGCGCTTCCACCGGCCCTTCGAGCTGGACCGGGAGCCCGTGTTCCTGACGAATCCCTGCGAGACGGCGCCGGAGCCCGCCCCGTCCGCCGCGCCGGAACGGCCGCGGCCGGAAGGCGGCGGCGTGGCCGAGATCGTGCGCGAGCTGGTCGGGGCCGCCCTGGAGCTGGAGCCTGACGCGATCGCGGACGACGACCACCTCCTGGCCGACCTGCACATGAACTCTCTGCAGGTCGTCCAGCTCGCCGCCGAGTCGGCGTCGGCTTGCGGGAAGGCGCTGCCGCCGGTCCTGCCCTCGATCGCCGAGGCCACGGTCGGTGACCTGATCGCCGCCGTCGAGGCGTTCCCCCGGGCCGAGGAGCACACGCTGGACCTGCCCGACTGGTTCCGCCTGTTCACCGAGCACCAGGAGCCCGTCCAGCCGCCCGAGCCGGAAGGCGCGCTGCGCGCGCATGTCCCCGCCGTGCCCACGGACGCCGACCTGGCCGCCTTGGTCGCCACGGCGCGCCGGGCGATCGCCGGTGGGCTGCCCCTCGTCGTCACCGACGAGGCCGACTGCGCCTCCGGGTTCGTCGCCGCCCTGCGCCAGGAGCATCCGGACGCCGACGTCCATTGGCTCGGCGTGGACCGCGCGGGCCGGACCTACGAGGTCCGGCACTCGCCCATGGCCCGCCCGCGCAGCGATCCACCGCTGCGGCGGGACGACGTGGTCGTCATCACCGGCGGAGGCAAGGGGATCGGGCTGGAAGCCGGGCTCACCCTCGCGAAGGCGTACGGGGTCCGGCTGGCGCTGATCGGCCGGTCGGATCCCGGCACGGACCCCGAACTGGCCGGCGGCCTGGAGAGGTTGCGGGCCGCCGGGGTGGTGGCCGCCTACCGCAGGGCGGACGTCACCGACGCCGCCGCTGTCACGCGGGCCATGGCGGAGCTGTCCGAGCTCGGCCCGATCGCCGGGGTGGTGCACGCCAGCGGGATCAACCGGCCCGCCCTCTTCGGCGAGCTCACGGACGAGGACTTCGCCGAGCACGCCCGTACGAAATGTGCCGGTCTGGAGAACGTGCTCGCCGCCGTCGATCTCGGCGGGCTGCGGCTCCTCCTCGCGTACGGGTCCGTGATCGGGCGGTTCGGGCTGGCCGGCGAGACGCACTACGCCCTGGCTAACGGACGGCTCCAGGCCATGGTGCGCGCCCTCGCGCCCCGGCTGCCCGACGGCTGCGTCAGCGCGACGCTGGCCTGGACCGTGTGGTCCGGGGCGGGGATGGCCGAACGGCTCGGCGTGGTCGACCACCTCGCCGGCGCCGGGATCGGCACCCTGCCCGCGGAACGGGGCGCCGAGCTGCTGCTGGACGCCATAGCGGCAGGTCCGGCCGGGGAGACCGTCGTCATCAGCGGCCGGCTTCCCCAGCTCGACCGCGCGCAGGTCACCCCGCCGCGGCATCCGCTCCTGCACCGCCTGCTCAGGTTCGTCCCGGGGGTCGAGCTGGCGGCCGAATGCGAGCTGGACGCGTCGCGCGCGTTCCTGGCGGACCACCAGCTCCACGGGGTGCGGCTGCTGCCCGCCGTCTGCGCTCTGGAGGCCATGGCCCAGGCCGCGGAGATGCTCGGCACTCCGGCTCGCACGATCACGGACGCCCGGTTCGAACGACCGGTCATCGTGCCCGCCGACGGGACGCGGACCATCCGGATCCACGCCCTGCGCCACCCCGACGGCAGCGTGGCGGTCACCGTCCGCAGCGCGGAGACCGACTTCTCCGCCGACCACTTCGCCGGGCGGGTCGTCCCCGGGCCGGCCGATCCCCCGGACGTCGAGGTCCCCGCCGGTGACCCGCCCGGCCACGAACCGGCCGAGCTGTACGGATCGCTGTTCTTCCACGGGCCGGCGTTCCGGCGCCTGACCCGTTTCGAGTCCCTCTTCCCCACCGGCTGCCGGGCGCTGCTGTCCGGGGCCGGCGAGGACCTGGGGCTGGGCGAGCCGGTCCTGGGGGACGCCGCCCTGCACGACGCGGCCATCCACGTCCTGCAGGCGTGCGTGCCCCACCGGCGCCTCCTGCCGGTCGCGTGCGATCGCTTCCAGGTGCACGACGGCGCCCGGTCCGCCGACGTGGTCGTCGAGGCGGTCGAACGGGAGCACCAGGGCGTCGACTACACCTACGACGTCCTGGCCCGGTCCGTGGACGGGCGTCCCCTGTTCAGCTGGTCGGGGTTGCGGCTGCGCGACACCGGGCCGCTGCGCCTGGACGCCGTCCCGCCGCTGCTGACCGGCCCGTACCTCGAACGCGTGGTGGGGGACCTGTGCCCGGGGGCGGCCGCCGTGACCCAGGAGTGGGTGGAGCTGGACGGCCCGCCGCTCCCGCTGGGTCCCGAATGGACGGATCAGGCCGAGCAGCTGGCGCGCCTGACCGGCGAGTCCCGCACCTCTCTGAACTCGCGGCTGAGTGCGGTGCTCAAGTGTCTGCCCGAAGCCGGCCAGGCCAGGTCGCTCCAGGTCGAGGCCGCGTACGAGCACGGCTGGATCAAACTCAGCGGCCCCTCCGGGTCGGCCGTCCTGTCCGGCCTGCTCACCCTGAACGATTCCGGCGGCCCGCCACGACCCATGGTCGTCGCCGTGCTCACCCAGGAGAGGCGATGAATCCTTTCTACGAACACCGCCAGGTGGTGACCTTCGCGGACACCAACGTGGTCGGGAACGTGTACTTCACCCATTACTTCGAGTGGCAGGGCCGCTGCCGGGAACGGTTCCTCGCCGACCAGGCGCCGGAGGTCCTCCAGGAGCTCACCCGCGACCTCGCCCTGGTGACGGCCGACTGCGCGTGCGAGTTCTTCGCCGAGCTGTACGCGCTCGACGAGGTGTCGATCCGCATGTCGCTGGGCGGCATCGAGGCCAACCGGGTGACCATGGAGTTCCACTACTACCGGCTGGGCGCCGGTCCGGCTCTGCTCGTCGCCCGGGGACGGCAGACGATCGCGTGCATGCGCCGCGGCTCCGGCGGCGCCCTCCACCCGACGGAGATCCCCGGCCCGCTCAGGCGGGCGCTCGACCCTTACCGTCCCGTCCCGGCAGCCTAGGAGGACCGCCCCGTGGATCCGCGGATCGGCATCATCGGGTGCGGGCGGATGGGCACGGCCCTGGCCCGGCTCATCGACCTGCACCGGATACCGCTGCTGCTGGCCAACCGGACGCCCGGACGGGCCGCCGCGCTCGCCGCCGAGCTGTCGTGCGCGCGGGCCGTGCCGCCGCAGGAGGCCGCCGCCGAGTCCGATCTGACCATCCTGGCCACGCCCATCGACGCCACCTGCCGTGACGTGGCGCCCCAGCTGCGGCGGACGCGGTCCGTCATCGTCGACGTGTCCAACCCGTGCTTCGGTGAGCCGGCCGCGCCGCCCTACGCCTCGGCGGCGCAGCGGATCGCCGCGGCGCTGCCCGGTTGCGCCGTGGTGAAGGCGTTCAACTGCCTGTCGGCACGATGGATCAGCGCCTACATCCGCGCGCCCGGCCTGGTCACGATCCCCATCGCGGGCGACGACCCCGATGCCAAGCTGCTCGTCACCCGGTTCTGCAAGCAGCTGGGATTCGACATCGCCGACGCCGGGCCCCTGGCCAACAGCCGGTGCATCGAAAGCCTGACCGAGCTGCTGCTGTGCCTCGACGCCGACTCGATCGGCGTGAAGCTCGTGCCGGCCCTCCCCTGACCGCGGCCGCGCCGTCCCCCCACGAAACCGATCCCAGGAGTCGTCATGTCCGCTCCCGCCATCAGCCGTTCGACGCTCAACGAGCGACACCACAAGACGGCTCTCGGTGTCTTCCTCGTGATCGTCCTCGCGCACTGGGCGGAACACGTCGTCCAGGCGATCCAGATCTACGCGCTGGGCTGGCCGGTCCCCGAGGCGCGCGGACTGCTCGGGCTGCCGTTCCCCTGGCTCGTCACCTCGGAATGGATGCACTACGGCTACGCCCTGGTCATGCTCGTGGGGCTGATCCTGCTGCGCCCGGGCTTCACGGGCCGTTCCAGGACCTGGTGGACCGTCGCGCTGGCCATCCAGTTCTGGCATCACATCGAGCACCTGCTCCTGCTGATCCAGGCGCTGTCGGGGACGTACCTGGCCGGGCGGGCCGCGCCCACCAGCGTCATCCAGCTCGTGATCCCCCGCGTCGAGCTGCATCTGTTCTACAACGCCGTGGTCTTCGCGCCGATGGTGGTGGCCATGGTGCTGCACCGGCGTCCGCGCCTGGAAGAACGCGCCGTCATGCGGTGCGACTGCGCGCTCCAGCCCGCATGAGGTTCCGCCCCTCCCCGCCGATGGCCGTCGTCCTGCTGCTGGTCGCCGCGCTCGCGCTGTCCTGGACGCTGCCCGGGATCGGCCCGGCGCTACGGCTCGCCACCGGCCACGGCCTGCGGGGCACCTTCACCGCGCAGCGCCTGGACTGCCTGCGCCATCCCGGGCACGAGAGCTGCGCCTGGACCGGCGCGTTCCGCTCCCGCGACGGCCTCGTCCAGCGCACGGAGGTCACCCTCGCGGGCAGCGACCGGGGCACCCATCGAGCGGGCCAGCGGGTCGAGGCGGTCGACGTGGGGCTGACCAACCGCGTCTACGGTCCGGGCGGCTCCGCCGAATGGGTCTTCACCGTACTGCTGGCCCTGGCCGAGCTGGCGCTCCTGGCCTTCGCCCTCATGGCGATCGCCGGAGCGATCCGGCGCGGTGAAGGGACGCGTTCCCCCGCCGGGGCGTCGCCGTCAGCGCCAGCCGAGTGCGGGGGCGACGTGGGTCAGGACCGATGAGAGCAGGTGGGCGTTGTAGTCCACGCCGAGCTGGCTGGGCACCGTCAGCAGGAGCGTGTCGGCCGCGGCTATCGCCTCGTCGGCGGCCAGCTCCTTGACGAGCACGTCGGGCTCGGCGGCGTACGTGCGCCCGAAAACCGCCCTGGTGGTGGCGTCGATGAAGCCGACCTGGTCGGAGCTGGTGCGCTCGTGGCCGAAGTACGCGCGGTCGGTCTCGTTGACGATCGGCATGATCGAGCGGCTCACCGACACCCGCGGCTCGCCCTCGTGGCCGGCCTCCTTCCACGCCTCCCGGTAGGCCGCGATCTGCTCGGCCTGCTGCACGTGGAACGGCTTGCCGTTCTCGTCGTCCTTGAGCGTGGAGCTCATCAGGTGCATGCCGAGCCCGGCGGCCCACTTCGCGGTGGCGTTCGAGCCGGAACCCCACCAGACGCGCCGGCGCAGCCCTTCCGAGTGCGGTTCGAGGCGGAGCAGTCCGGGCGGGTTGGGGAACATCGGCCGCGGGTTCGGCTGGGCGAACCCCTCGCCCTCCAGCACCTTGAGGAAGACCTCCGCGTGCCTGCGCGCCATGTCCGCCTCGGTCTCGCCCTCGGCCGGCTCGTAGCCGAAGTAGCGCCAGCCGTCGATCACCTGCTCGGGCGATCCGCGGCTGATGCCGAGCTGGAGCCGCCCGCCCGCGATGAGGTCGGCAGCGCCGGCGTCCTCGGCCATGTAGAGGGCGTTCTCGTACCGCATGTCGATGACGCCCGTGCCGATCTCGATCCGGCCGGTCCGCGCGCCGACGGCCGCCAGCAGCGGGAACGGGCTCGCGAGCTGCCGGGCGAAGTGGTGGACGCGGAAGTAGGCGCCGTCGGCCCCGAGCTCCTCGGCGGCGACCGCGAGCTCGATCGACTGCAGCAGGGTGTCGGACGCGCTGCGCGCCTTGGAGTACGGCGAGGACGACCAGTGCCCGAAGCTCAGAAACCCGATCTTCTTCATACGCACTTCAACATTCCGCACGTCAAAGAGATTCCATCACCGCCCGGCGGTCAGTCGCCGTATTTCTTCACAGCCTCGTAGGACGCGTAGTAGCCCCGGCTGAACGTGGAGTCGTACCACCAGGCCCGCCCGCCGGCGCCGAACGCCATCAGCTGGTTGTACATCTGACGCTTCGGCATGAGCAGCATCGCCGTCCGGACGACGCTGTCGCGCTACGCCTCGGCCCTGGACCGGCTGACCGGCGGCTGGTCGGGCAGATCCCTCATCGCCGCCTACCTCTCGGCCCCCGACCAGGTCGAGGCCGCGGTGCGCTGCGCCCAGCCGGAGAGGGATCGCGCGACGTTCCACCGCTTCGACGCCTGGGCCGCCCAGACCGGCCGGCCCACCCCCGAAGCGCTCGCCCACCGCTGCCGGGCGCTCCTCATGCCTCCGGGCGCCAGGCCTGCTTCGAAGCCGCCTTGCGCGCTCATCACCGCGACCCGCAACCGTACGAACAGGCCAGGACCGAGCTCGTCTACGGCCAGTGGCTGCGCCGCACCCGCCGCAAGCGCGCGGCGCGCGAGTTGCTGGAAGCCTCCCGCGAACGTTTCGACCAGCTCGGGGCCCGTCCTTGGGCCCGCCGCGCCGCCGCCGAGCTCCGCGCCACCGGCGACCCGCGTCACGGCCGCGCGGCCGGGCACGTCCCCCGGAACCTGCTCACCGCCCAGGAACGCCGGATCGCCAGGCTCGCCTCGCGCGGCGTCCGCAACCGCGACATCGCCGCCCAGCTCTTCCTCAGCCCCCGCACGGTCGGCAACCACCTGTACAACGTGTTCCGCAAGCTCGGCATCACCTCCCGCCGCGACCTCGGCACCGCTCTCGGCCTCGACACGCCCTGACAGGCGCCGAACACGCCGACGCCCTCGCCGCGCAAGCCGGGTACGCACGGCGCCCTCGCCGCGCAAGCCGGGTACGCACGGCGCCCTCGCCGCGCAAGCCGGGTACGCACGGCGCCCTCGCGGCGCAAGCCGGGTACGCACCGGCGCCCTCGCGGCGCAGGCCGGGTGCGCGCCGAGCGGTCTTCCCGGCCTGATCCGCGTCATCACAGGGCCTAGTTCGGCGTGGAGGGGATGGGATCCCCTTGTCTCGACCGGCCGGGTGTCACCAGGGCGGCGACGACGACGCCGGCGCCCGCCGCGACGGCGGCCACGGTGAACCCGCCGGCGAAGCCGCTCAGCGTGGTTCCCGCCAGGCTCGCGGCGGCGACGCTGGAGACGACCGCGGCGCCGAGTGAGGCGCCGAACTCGTGGAAGGTGCTCACGATGCCGGACGCGATCCCGGCCTCATGGGGCGCCACCTGGCCGAGCGCGGTCGCCGAGGCGACGACGAACAGCGCGCCGGTGCCCGCGGCGGCGACGGAGACGCCGACCACGACGACGGCGGGATGCATCGACACGGCCGGTGCGGCCAGGCCGAGAGCCGCGACCGCCAGTCCGGCGACGGCCGGCGCGCGTCCGCCCCAGCGGCCGATCACGCGGCCGGTCAGGTTGGCCCCGAGCATCGTGGCCACCGCCACGGGGAGGAACAACAGGCCCGTGTGCAGCGCGCCGTATCCCTGCGCCTGCTGGAAATAGAAGGTGCCCAGGAAGAACACGGCGATCATCAGGGCCGTCGCCATCAGGATGAGGAACGCGCCCGCCGCCACGGGCCGCCGCGCGAGCAACCGGACGTCCATCAGGGGCGACCGCGCCCGCCGCTGCCACACGACGAACAGGACGTAACCCACCGCGGCGGCCAGGACGAGCCAGCCGGTGAACGACGTGAGCCAGCCCCGCTCGCCGGCGGCGATGAGAGCGTAGATCAGCGACGCGGTGGAGGCCGTCACCAGGATCGCGCCGAGGACGTCCAGCCGTGACCGTTCGGTTCCCCAGGTCGGCAGCCGCGGCACGAGGGCGGCGAGCACCGCGGCGATCACCAGCCCGATGGGCACGTTGACGTAGAAGACCCACGACCATCCGGGGCCCGCCGTGAGGAGGCCGCCGACCAGGACGCCGAGGGCGGCTCCGCCTCCGCCGAGCGCGGACCAGACGCCCAGGGCCTTGTTCCGCTCCTCGCCGTCGAACAGGGCCACCACCAGGGACAGCGCCGAGGGTGACAACAGGGCCGCGCCGACCCCCTGGGCGATGCGGCCGCCCACGAGCATGGCCGCGGATTCCGCCAGTCCGGTGACCAGCGACGCCGCGGTGAAGAGAAGAAGTCCGGTGAGCATGACGCGCTTGGCGCCCACCAGGTCCGAGATCCGCCCGCCGAGCAGCATGAGTCCGCCGAAGGTGAGCGTGTAGGCGCTGACGGTCCAGGTCAGCGCCTCGCGGGTGAGCCCGAGGTCGGTCTCGATGTGGGGCAGGGCGATGGCGACGACGGTGACGTCGAGGATCAGCATGAGCTGCGCCACGCCGAGAAGGCCGAGAACGCGCCAGCGCGCCGGGTGTGCGCCCGGCTGGGCGATCTGTTGGTTCATGAGGTCTCCATGGCAAGAACTCGTACTTCCATGTACGAGCTTTGCCCTGACTATAACTCGTATGTGTGCGTACGCGTTAGAGTGCCGACATGGCTGAGCCGTCCATACGCCCCAAGCGCCGCGCCGATGCCGAGCGCAGCATCGCCCGCATCGTGTCCGCGGCCCGCGCCCTGCTGAGCTCTGACCCCAACGCGAAGACGGACGACATCGCGAAGGCGGCGGGCGTGGGGCGGATGACCCTGTACGGGCACTTCGGCACCCGCGCCGAACTCGTCGAAGCGGCGCTCGTGGACGCGTTGAAGGCCGGTGACGAGACCCTGTCGGCCGTCGACCTGACGGGGAACGCCCGCGAGGCCATGACCCGCCTGCTGGCGTCGAGCTGGCAGATCGTGGCCGAGTCCGCGGCCCTGCTCGCCGCGGCCGAGGAGGTCCTCCCCGCGGGACGGATCAGGGAGCTGCACGAGCGACCGGTCCGGCGCATGACCGAGCTCGTCAGCCGCGGCCAGGACCAGGGCGTCTTCCGCGCCGACCTGCCCACCACCTGGCTGGTCAGCGTCGTCCAGTACATTCTGCACGGGGCGGCGACCGAAATACGAGCGGGACGCCTCGCCCCTCACGACGCCGCGGAAGTGGTGACGAAATCCGTGGAGTCGGTGCTGACCGGCCAGGCCGTCAAGAGATGAATTCGACCAGGCGAACAAAAGAAAGAAACAGCAGGTCAAAGGCAAGATTCCCGTCATTCACGAAAATCTCGTCCGCTCTATTCGTGACCTATGTCATTGCATTTATCGCCTCTAATGCTCCTATAATCGGAGACAAAGGCGGGATTCGATGAACAGCGCATGGAGAACGGCATGATGATTTCACCCGGCCCGTACGACGAGTTCGATCTGACGGGACACGCGTGCGTCGTCACCGGGGCCGCGCAGGGCATCGGCGCCGCCGAGGCGCGGCTGCTCGCGCGGCGTGGTGCGGCGGTGCTGTGCGCGGACCTGGCGGACACCGGGCCGTTGGTGGAGGAGATCCGCGACGAGGGCGGCATCGCCCTCTCCTGGCAGGGGGACCTCACCGAGCGGGGAGCGGCCGAGGACGTCCTGGCCGCCGCCGAGGGTTCCGGGCGGCCGGTCTCGGTTCTGGTCAACAACGCCGGCATCGTCCGTGACCGGATGGTCTTCAACCTGGACGACGCCGACTGGGACGCGGTGCTCGCGGTGAACCTGACCGCGCCCTTCCGGCTGTGCCGTGCCCTGGCCCGGCACTGGCGCGGGCAGCCGCGGCGCGCGGGACGGCGGATCATCAACACGAGCAGCGAGTCGGGGCTCTACGGCAACGCCGGGCAGAGCAACTACGCGGCGGCCAAGGCCGGTCTCGCCACGCTGACCTTGACCCTCGCCGCCGAGCTCTCCCGCTACGGGGTCCGCGTCAACGCGATCGCCCCCCGGGCACGCACCCCGATGAGCGAGGCCGCGTTCGGCACACTGCCCGGCGGCGCGCTGCCGCCCGACCGCGTCGCGGCCCTGGTCGCCTGGCTCGCCGGCCCGTCCGGCGAGGACGTCACCGGGCAGGTCTTCGTCGTCGCCGGGGACACCGTGCGGCGGATGCGCACCTGGTCGCCGGTGCGCGCGGCCCGGCAGCCGGAGGAGTGGTCGCCCGAGACGAGCAAGCGCTTCCTGGCGGAGCTCTTCGACGGCGACGCCACACGTCACGAGCCCGCTCCGATCAGCGCCCTGTTCACCGGCGAAGCCACCGGGTAGCGCCCCGGCGGACCGGCCGCCGAGATCGGCGATGGTTTGGCGGGCCTGGTGCGGCCCCACCTTTCGGCCGGGAACGGACAGTCGTCCTCTTCGCTTGGGATACCGCATCTTCTTGCCTGC
>NZ_JBFAPV010000022.1:0-103147 GCF_040676925.1 Nonomuraea sp. NPDC049486 | reverse complement strand
GGAAAACGACACGCCATCCCCACGATCGCCACCGGCTCATGCCTGCGCCCCTGATCCTCAGCCAGCCGCTGACGCGTCTCCGCCAGCTCGACGGTGACCTTCTTCAGATAGGCGCGAAGCTTGTCCTCATTCGCCATGGTCCAGCCCTTCCTGTGGCGATCTCAGAGGAGATGTCATCGTTCGGTTGTCGATCAAGGCGAAGATCTCCTCGTCGGAGGCGGACACGATCTCCTCCGCGGCGCCGTTGGACCTGGTGGGCGCGGCAACCAGCGTGTCCGCCGGGGTCGCGCCGATCCTGGTGAGAGCGCTCTGCAGAATGGCGACGAGCCGGTCGCGTACGGCGTCCGCCTCGCCGTTGGCGGCGAGCATCACGGATTCGGCCTGGTCCACCGCCGTCCGCAGGGCGTCCTCGGCGGAGGGCGTCTCGGGGGCCAGCGTGCGGAACAGGTACTCGGCGAGCGAGCGGACCGTGGGGTGGTCGAAGACCAGCGTGGACGGCAGCCGCAGCCCGGTGCCCGTGGTGAGGCGGTTGCGGAGTTCGACGGCGGTCAGGGAGTCGAAGCCGAGCTCGTTGAAGGCCCGGTCCACGTCGATCGAGTCCGCGCCGCCGTACGCGAGGACGGCGGCGACGTGCGAGCGGACCAGCTCGGTGAGGTGGGTCAGCGCGCCGGCCTCGCCCAGCGCGGCGAGACGCTCGGTCAGCTCGGCCGGTCCCGCCGAGGGCTGGGCCTCGGCCCCGGCCGCCGCCCGTCGGGGCATGCGGACCAGGCCGCGCAGCACACTCGGCAGCTCCTCGTTCTCCGCGCGTGCCCTCAGTCCCGCCATGTCCCAGCGGGCCGCCACCACCACCGGATCGGCGTCACCGGCCAGGGCGGCGTCGAACAGCGCGAGCCCTTCCTCCACCGGCAGCGGGGCGATCCCCGCGCGGGCCAGCCGCGCCCGATCGGCCTCGCCCATGGCGCCGCTCATGCCGGACTCGACATCCCAGAGCCCCCACGCCACCGACACCGCAGGCAGCCCCGCCGCACGCCTGGCGACCGCCAGCCCGTCCAGGAACGCGTTCGCCGCCGCGTAATTGCCCTGACCCGCGTTGCCGACCACCCCGGCCAGCGACGAGAACAGCACGAAGAAGCCCGGCTCGGAGGACCCGGTCAGCTCGTGCAGGAACCAGGCGGCGTCCGCCTTCGGCCCCAGCACCCCGGCCACCCGCTCCGGAGTCAACCCCTCCACCAGGCCGTCGTCCAGCACCCCGGCGACGTGCACCACACCGGCCAGCGGACCAGCCGACGCCACCACGTCCGCCAGTTGCGCGTGATCGGACACGTCGCAAGCGGCCACCCGCACCCGGGCACCGGCTTCCTCCAGCTCCGCCACCAGCCCGGCCGCGCCCGCGGCCTCAAGCCCACGCCGCGACAGGAGAACCAGGTCCCGCACCCCGTGCCGCGCCACCAGCCGACGCGCCACCAGAGCACCAAGCCCACCGGTCCCTCCGGTCACCAGCACCGCACCAGCCACCTCAGCGGGCTCGGAGACGGCGGGAGCGGTGGCTGCCGGGCGGCGCACCAGGCGGGGGACGAGGACGGTGTCGTCGCGGCCGGCGATCTCGGTCTCGCCCGCGGCCACGGCTGCGGCCAGCAGCCCCCAGGCGGAGAACTTCTCGGGCACGTCGGCCAGCACGAACCGGCCCGGCTGCTCGCTCTGCGCCGCCCGCACCAGCCCTCGCACCGCCGCGCTCGCCGGGTCGTCACCCCGGGTGAGGCAGACCAGCCGCGACCCGGCGAACCGCTCGTCCCCGAGCCAGCCCTGGACGAGGTCGAGCGCCTGGCCCACCGCGTCGTGCGCGGAGTACGGCAGGTCGCCGGGGTCGGCCTGGCAGGGGGCCAGGACCAGGTCGGGGACGCCGGCCGCGCTCATCTCGGCCAGTGACGCGAGGTCGTAGTAGCGGGGCGGCTCGATCCCGGCCGCCGCCAGCTCGGCGCCGATCTCGTCGGTCAGCTCGTCGGAACCGGCCAGCGCCCAGCGCAGCTCGGACGCCCCGGCCACGACCGGCTCGACCCACTCGACGACGTGCGCCGCGGAGCCGGTGGAGCTGACGGGGGCGGCGTTCCTGGGCATCCGGCGCAGGACCAGCGTGTCCACGCCGCCGATCCACTGCCCGGCGCCATCGAAGATCGTCAGCGAGACGCGGTCGTCGCCCGACCCGTCGATCCGCACCCGCAGCGTCCGCGCGCCGGTCGCGACCACCCGGACCCCGTTCCAGGAGAACGGCAGCAACAGGCCGGAATCGTCCGCCGACTCCAGCACCACCAGGTGCAGCGCGGCGTCCAGCAGCGCGGGGTGCAGCGTGAAGCGCCCGGCCTCGCCGCTCACCGGCTCGGGCAGGGTCACCTCGGCATAGGCGTGATCGCCCGCGCGCCAGGCGGCCCGCAGCCCCTGGAACGCGGGGCCGTACTCGTAACCGCGCTCGGCGAGCCTGCCGTACAGGTCGTCCAGGTCCACGGGCTCGGCCTGCGGCGGCCACGAGATCGGCGCGGCCGGGGCGGTGCCGGAGAGCCGACCGGCAGCCTGGGCAGCGAGCGGACCGGCGGCCTCGGCGGTGCCGCCCAGCGGACCGGCGGCCGGGGCGGTGGCCGAGCCGAGCAGGCCGGTCGCGTGCCGGATCCAGCCCTCCTCGGCGTCGCCGCCCGTGCGGCCGTGGACGGTGACGGTGCGGCGGCCCTGCTCGTCCGGCCCGCCGACCGCGAGCTGCAGTTGTACGGCTCCCGTCTCCGGCAGGAACAGCGGGGCCTCCAGCGTCAGGTCCTCGACCTCGTCGCATCCGACCTTGGCCGCGGCCTCCAGTGCGAGCTCGACGAAGGCGGTGCCGGGCAGCAGCACCGCACCCTCCACGGCGTGGTCGCCGAGCCACGGCGCGGTGGCCAGGGACAGCTGCCCGGCCAGCAGGAACCCGTCCTCGGCGGCGAGCGGGACACCGGCTCCGAGCAGCGGGTGCCGGGACGGGGCCAGCCCGCCGCCGGCGGTGACCGGCTCCGCGTCCAGCCAGTGCCTCGCGGCCTCGAAGGGGTAGGTCGGGAGCCCGTCGTCGTGGCTCGTCGCCGGGCCGAGCGCCGCGGGCCAGTCCACGTCCACGCCGAGCACCCAGGCCTGGGCGGCGGACTTGAACAGGCGGGCCGCGCCGCCGTCGCCGCGCCTCAGCGTTCCTGTGGCGCCGCCGGACGCGTCCGCGAGCGTGTCCTCGACGTGCCCGGTGAGCACCGGGTGCGGGCTGCACTCCACGAACACGGGGGTGCCCGAGCCGGCGAGCGACTCCACCGCCTGGCGGAACAGCACCGGTCGCCGCAGGCTGGTGAACCAGTAGTCAGCCGTCAGCCTGTCCGTGTCGATCGTGCCGCCTTCCAGCGACGAGCAGAACGCGACCTCGGCCGGGCGTGGATGGACGCCGCCGAGCGTCTCCAGCAGTTCGTCGCGCAAGGCGTCGATGTGCGGGGTGTGGGCGGCGTAGCCGATCGCGACCCGGCGGATCCGTACGGTGTCGCCGTGGGCGGCGGTGAACTCCTCCAGCGCGTCGGCGTCGCCCGCCACCACCGAGCTGTCCGGTCCGCTGTGGATGGCGAGCCAGAGCCTGCCGGCCCACGGCTCCAGCATCCGGGCGGCCCGCTCCGCGTCGACGGGCACGGCGAGCATGCCGCCACGATCGCCCAGCCTCGTCAGCGCCCGGCTGCGCAGGGCCACGATCTTGGCGGCGTCCTCCAGCGAGAGCGCGCCCGCCACGCACGCGGCGGTGATCTCGCCCTGGGAGTGGCCGAGCACCGCGGCCGGCCGCACGCCGAGGGAGCGCCAGACCTCCGCCAGGGAGACCATGACCGCGAACAGCACCGGCTGGATCACGTCCGACCCCTCCAGCGCGGGCGCGCCGGGAGAACCACGCAGCACGTCCACGACCGACCAGCCGATGTGCGGGCGCAGCGCCTCCTCGCAGCGGAGCAGGGCGGCCCTGAACGTCTCGTCCTCGTCCAGCAGGTCCACGGCCATGCCCGCCCACTGCGAGCCCTGACCGGGGAACACGAACACCGGCCGGACCCCGGGCGCCGCCACCCCGCTCACCACCGCGGCACTGGACCCGCCTTCCGCCAGCGCGGCCAGCCCCGCCAGCAACTCCCGCCGATCCCCCGCCACGATCACGGCTCGGTGCCCGAAGCTCGCGCGCCGGGCCAGCGCCCGCCCCGCACCGGCCAGGTCCCGATCAGCGACGCCTTCCCCGTACGCGAGCAACCGCGCAGCCTGCGCCCGCAACGACTCCGCCGACCTCGCCGACACCGGCCACACCAGCGGACCACCACCGGCCGCGAACGCCTGCGCCAGCGGACCGTCACCGGCCGCCGACACGGGCTCCGGCGGACCGTCACCGACTTCCGGCACCCGTGCCAGCGGACCGCCAGATGACGGAGCCGGCGCGCCCTCCAGGATCACGTGCGCGTTCGTACCGCTGACCCCGAACGAGGAGACCCCGGCCCGCACCGGACGCTCGCCGGGCAGCTCCACCGCTTCGGTCAGCAACCGCACGCCGCCGGACTCCCAGTCCACGTGCGGCGTCGGCTCGTCAGCGTGCAGGGTCGGCGGGAGCGTACGGTGCTCCAGCGCTTTCACCATTTTGATCACACCGGCCACCCCGGCGGCAGCCTGGGTGTGACCGATGTTCGACTTCAGCGACCCCAGCCACACCGGCCGCTCGGCCGGACGTCCACGCCCGTACGTGGCCAGCAACGCCTGCGCCTCGATCGGGTCGCCCAACGTCGTGCCGGTGCCGTGCGCCTCCACCACATCCACATCGCGGGCGTCGAGCATCGCGTCGGCCAGCGCCTGACGGATCACCCGCTCCTGCGCCGGGCCGCTCGGCGCGGTCAACCCGTTGGAGGCGCCGTCCTGGTTCACGGCGCCGCCGCGGATCAGGGCGCGGACCGGGTGGCCCAGGCGGCGCGCGTCGGAGAGGCGCTCCAGCAGGAGAACGCCCGCGCCCTCGGCCCATCCGGTGCCGTCGGCCGCGGCCGAGAACGCCTTGCAGCGCCCGTCGGCGGCCAGCCCGCCCTGCCTGCTGAACTCGACGAACATCCCGGGGCTGGACATCACGGTCGCGCCGCCCGCCAGCGCCATCGCGCACTCACCCCGCCGCAGCGCCTGCACGGCCAGGACGACCGAGACCAGCGAGGACGAGCAGGCGGTGTCGGTGGTGAGGGCCGGGCCCTCCAGGCCGAAGGTGTAGGCGATGCGGCCGGAGACGACGCTGAGCGCGGTGCCGGTCAGCAGGTGGCCGTCGGCGAGGCCGGCGGTCCGGTGCAGCCGGGGGCCGTACTCGGGGGCCATCGCGCCCATGAACACGGCGGTGGCCGAGCCGCGGAGGTCGGCGGGGTCGATCCCGGCCCGCTCGATGCTCTCCCAGCAGATCTCCAGGAGGAGCCGCTGCTGCGGGTCCATGGCCGCCGCCTCGCGCGGGCTGATGCCGAAGAAGGCCGCGTCGAACCGGTCGGCGTCGTACAGGAAACCGCCGTACCTGGTGTCGCTGGTGCCCGAGCGGTCGGGGCCGGTGGCGAAGAGCGCGTCCAGGTCCCAGCCCCGGTTGGCGGGGAACTCGCCGATCGCGTCCTGGCCGGTGCCGGCGAGCCGCCACAGGTCCTCCGGCGAGGCCACCCCACCGGGGTAGCGGCAGCCCATCCCGATCACCGCGATCGGGTCGTCGGCTTCCGCCTGCCTCGGTCGCGGCCGTACGACCGGCGTGTCCGGCGCCGAGGCGGTGAGCAGGGCGTACAGATGGTCGGCGAGGCGGGCGGGCGTCGGATGGTCGAACAGCAGCCCGGTCGGGAGCTTCAACCCGGTCGCGGCGCGCAGCCGGTCGCGCAGTTCGAGCGAGGTCGCCGACTCGAAGCCCAGGTCCTTGAACGTCCGGGCAGGCTCCAGCGCGGCCGCGTCATCATGGCCGAGCAGCCGGGCAGCGGTCTCCAGAACCAGCTCCCGCACCTCAGCCGAACTCCGCGCGGACCGCACCTCCCGCTCCTCGCGCGACACCGCGTCCGGCGTCCCGCCGTCGCCATCACGCACCACGTCCGGCTCTCGGCCGGGCACGCGATCGCCGGGGAGGTGTGACGGTCGGTGAGCGTCCGGGGTGGCGGGCCCGTACGACCGGCGCTGGAAGGGGTACGTGGGAAGGTCCGCGAGGCAGGAGCGCGGCGTCTCGCGCACGGCGGGCCACTCGACCGGGGCGCCCGCCGCGTACGCCCGGGCGAGCGAGCGCAGCACGCGGCCGGCCCCGCCCTCGCCGCGGCGCAGTGTGCCGATCACCACGGCCTCGCCCCCGGCGTCCTCCGCCGTCTCCTCCACCGCCGTGGCGAGGACCGGATGCGGGCTGCACTCCACGAAGAGGTCGCAGCGTTCCCCGATCGCCACCCGCACGGCCTGGGCGAACCGGACCGGGTTGCGCAGGCTGCGGTACCAGTAGCCGGCGTCGAGCCCCGAGGTGTCCATCGGCTCGCCGGTGAGCGTGGAGACGAACGCCGTCGCGGCGCTCACCGGGCGGATCGGGGCCAGCGCGGCCAGCACCTCGTCGCGTACCTGCTCCACCTCGGCGGTGTGGGAGGCGTAGTCGACCGGGATGGCCTTGGTGCGGTGGTCGGTGAGCCGACCGGCCAGCTCGTCGAGCAGCTCGCGCGGCCCGGCGACGACCACCGCGCGCGGCCCGTTGACCGCCGCCACGGACACCGCCAGCGGGCCGATCGCCCGCTCGACCACGTCGAGGGGCGCCGCGACCGACAGCATGCCGCCCCGGCCCGCGATGCCGGCGATGGCGCGGCTGCGCAGCGCCACGACCCGCGCCGCGTCGGGCAGGCTGAGCGCGCCGATGACGGTGGCGGCGGCGATCTCGCCCTGGGAGTGGCCGACGACCAGGTCCGGCTCGACGCCGTGGGAGCGCCACACCTCGGCGAGCGCGACCATGACCGCCCACAGCGCGGGCTGGACCACGTCCACCCGGTCGAGTCCGGGGGCGCCGGGCCGCTCGCCGAGCACGTCGACCAGGGAGAAGTCCGTGTGCGGCGCGAGCGCGTCCGCGCACTCGGCGACGCGGGCGGCGAACACCGGCGACGCGGCCAGCAGTTCGCGGGCCATCCCCGGCCACTGCGACCCCTGGCCGGGGAAGACGAAGACGCGCCGCCCGCCCGTCGCCGCGCCGAGCACGACGTCGTCGTGCGGCAGGCCGCCGGCCAGCGCCCGCAGCCCGGACAGCCTGGCCTCCCGGTCCGCGCCCAGCACCACCGCGCGGTGCTCGAAAGCGGTGCGGCTCCTCAGCAGGCCGGCCGCGATCCCGTCCGGCTCGGCGCCGGGCTCCGCCGCGACCTCCGCGAGCCGGCCCGCCGCCGCGCGCAACGCCTCCGGTGACCGCGCGGAGACCACCCACGGCCACCCGGCGTCCCCGCCCGCGCGGGCTCCGGGGGCAGGGGAGTCCCCGGACCGCCGCAGGTCAAGATCTTCGGGGCGGGTCCGGGCGAGGTCCTCCGGTTCGGGGGAGCGCGGGGGTGGTTCGGCGAGCAGGAGGTGGCAGTTGGTGCCGCCCATGCCGAAGGAGCTGACGCCCGCCACCAGCCGCCCGCCCGCGGCCCAGGGGACGGTCTCGCGTACCACGCGCAGGCGCAGATCCGTCAGCGGGATCTCCGGCGGCGGCGACGCGAAGTGCAGGCTGGCGGGCAGCTCGCGGTGCTTGATGGCGAGCACCACCTTGAGCAGCCCGGCGATGCCCGCCGCGCCCTCCAGGTGGCCGATGTTGGTCTTGACCGAGCCGACGGGCAGCGGGTCGCCGTCCTGCCGGGCCGTCCCGTACGCCGCCCCGAGAGCCGCGGCCTCCACCGGGTCGCCCACCCTGGTGCCGGTGCCGTGCAGCTCGACGTAGCCCACGTCGCCCGGCGCCACGCCGGCGTGCGCGCAGGCCAGCCTGATGGCCTCCTCCTGCGCCCGCCGGCTGGGCACGGTCAGCCCCTCGCCGCCGCCGTCGTTGTTGACGGCCCCGCCGAGGATCACGGCGTGTACGGTGTCGCCTTCGGCCAGCGCGTCGGCCAGCCGCTTCAGCACGACCACGGCCCCGCCCTCGCCGCGCACGTACCCGTTGGCGCGGCTGTCGAAGACGTGGCAGCGGCCGTCCGGCGACAGCGCGCCGAAGCTGCCGATGGCGTCGGTGGTCTCGCCGCTCAGGTTGAGGTTGACGCCGCCGGCCAGGGCGAGCGCGGTCTCGCCGCGGCGCAGGCTCTCGCACGCCAGGTGCACCGCGACCAGCGAGGACGACTGCCCCGCGTCGAGGGTGAGGCTGGGGCCGCGCAGGCCGAGGAAGTAGGAGACCCGGTTGGCGATCATGGCGCGGTTCGCCCCGGTGTAGGCATGCCTGCCCGGCTGGGCGCCGGCCCGCGCCAGCAACGCGGCGTGGTCGTTCGAGATGGCGCCCAGGAACACCCCGGCCGCCCTGCCGCGCAGTCCGCCGGGGGCGGTACGGGAGCTTTCCAGGGACTCCCAGGCGAGTTCGAGCACCAGCCGCTGGTGCGGGTCCATCGCCGCGGCCTCGTTCGGGGAGATGCCGAAGAACGCCGCGTCGAAGCCGTGGACGTCCTGGAGGAAGCCGCCGCGGCGGTACTCCGTCGCCTCCGGCCACCGGTCCTCCGGCGCCTCGGTGACCGCGTCCACGCCTTCGCGGAGCAGCTTCCAGAACGCCCCGGGATCGGCGGCTCCGGGCAGGCGGCAGGCCATGCCGACGACGGCGATCGCGTCCGGACCGCCGGTGACCACCGGCCGAATCGACTCGTCACCCATCAATTCGCCACCCCAAGCCTCTGGCTTCTCGACGCCGCCGCTTTATCAGGAACGACTGTGCGGAACCGCCCGTCAATTGATCCGGTCGCGGGCTTTCGCTTAGTTATTGCGACTTTACGGGGCGACTTCTCGTCCGGCCCATGGCCCGCTGCTGGCACATTGTTGCCGCCATTACTTGCCATCGCGCGAGGCCTTGACCGGGGCGCTTCCCGTCCGCGATGAATAACGAGCGGAGAAAGCCGGTTCGAGGAGAGCACATGTCGGTCGAGGCACCCCTGAGTCACGGCCAGCTCTTCAGCTGGCGCGAGATCGAGCGCTACCCGCCTGGCTGGGGTCACGAGGCGAACCTGCCGTCGACGTGGGACCTGCGCGGCCTGTCCCCCGCGCTGGTGGACCGGGCGCTCGAACGTCTCGTCCGGCGGCACGAGACGCTGCGCACCACCTACCACCTGCGCGACGGCCTGCCGGTGCAGCGCGTCCACGAGGAGGTGCGGCTGCCCGTCGAGCGGGTGGACCGCCAGGTCGCCGACCCCACCGAGCACGAGCGGGTCAAGCTGGAGCGGCTGGCGATCCCGTTCCCGATGACCGGCGACCTGAACTGGCGCGCGCTGATGGTCACCTACCGGGGCGCGCCGATGTACCTCAGCCTGACCTTCTCGCACCTGATCGTCGACGTGTGGTCGATCCATCACCTTCAGGACCAGTTCAAGGCCCTGGTGGCGGGCTCCGGCGCCGCCGTCGAGACCGGCTTCACCCCGCGCGAGCTGGCGCGCAGGCAGCGGGAGGAGTCGTGGCGGCCCAGGCAGGCCGCCTCCGAGCGCTACTGGCGCGACGTGCTGGCCGGCGGCCTCACGGACCGGCTGCCGACGCTGCCGGCGCGTACCGAGAAGGAGCGGCTGGAGCTGACGCTGACCTCCCGCCGCCTGGGCGGGCTGGCCGCGCAGGCGGGCAGGACGCACGGCGTCACCCCGCCGGCCGTGATCATGGCTTTCGTCGCCGCGGGTCTGGCCCGCCACCTGGACACCGACCGGGTCACGATGAGCCTGATGTCGTCCAACCGGTTCGCCCAGGAGGACCAGCACAACATCGGCACGATGAACCAGCTCATCCCCTTCGTCACCGCCGTGGACCGCGGCGCCACGCTCGCCGAGCACATCAAGCGCCTGCACTGGGCCGGTGCCAAGGCCTACCGCCACTCCTGCTACGACTTCGACCAGGTCACGGCGATGGCCGCGCGGGCCGGGGAGGATCCGGGTCACGACTGCTGGGTCAACCACCTGTTCCGGGCCTGGTTCAACTACGTCCAGGTGGACCGGCGCCCCGCCGACCCCGCCGACCAGACGCCCGCGACGCTGCGGTGGACGCCGCTGGCCCAGAGCTACGGGCAGGCGTTCCGGGTCCGCGTCGAGGTGGACGACGGCGAGACCCGTGTGCTGATGCTGGCCGACCCCGACGTCCTGCCCCCGGAGGCGATGGTCGACATCATGCGGACGCTGGCGCTCGGCCTGCAGCTCGCGGTGACCGACCCCGGCCGGGTGCTGAAGGACCTGTGGAGCGGGCACGGCTGGGACCTCCCGGAGGCGCTGTTCCCCCGCGAGCTGCCCGAGCGGGCGGCGCGCGCGAGCTGACCGACGATCGGAGACACCCGTGGCACGCACCCTGTACCAGTGGTTCGCCGGTTCCGCGGCGCGGTACGGCGACCGGATCGCGCTGGAGACCGGCGGCGCCCGCCTCAGCTACGCCGACCTGGACGCGCTGTCCGCGCGCCTGGCGGCGGAGCTGGTCCGCGCCTGCGACGGCCCCCCTGCCAGGGCCGGCCTGTACGCGGCGCGCACCCCGCTCGCCTTCGCCGGCTACCTGGCGATCCAGCGGCTCGGCGCGACCGCGGTGCCGCTGAACCCGGCCGTGCCCGGCGCGCGCAACCGCACCGTGGCCGCCACCGCCGGGCTCGACGTGGTGCTGGCCGACGCGACGGCGCCCCCGCCGCCGGAGCTGCCCGCCCCCGTGCTGTCGCTGGACACCGACGGCCTGGCCGCTCCCCTGACGGCCGCGGGTGAGGCCGATCCGGACGATCTCGCGTACGTGCTGTTCACCTCGGGCTCGACCGGCGCGCCCAAAGGCGTGCCGGTGCGGCACCGGAGCGTCGACGCCTACCTCTCGCACGTCGTCCCCCGGTACGGGCTGGGTCCCGGTTGCCGGGTCTCCCAGACCTTCGACCTGACCTTCGACCTGTCCGTCTTCGACATGTTCGCCACCTGGGGCGGCGGCGCGACGCTGGTCGTCCCCGGTAAGTACGACCTGCTCAAACCGGTCGCGTTCGTGAACAGGGAACGGCTGACCCACTGGTTCTCGGTGCCCTCGGTGGTGTCGCTGGCCATGCGGCTGCGCCGCCTCACGCCGGGCGCCATGCCGTCGCTGCGCTGGAGCCTGTTCTGCGGGGAGCCGCTGTCGCTGCGGCAGGCCGCCGCGTGGCAGGCGGCGGCGCCGGAGAGCGTGCTGGAGAACCTGTACGGCCCGACGGAGCTGACCATCAGCTGCACCCAGTACCGGCTGCCCGCCGACCCGGCCGGCTGGCCGCGCACGGCCAACGGCACCGTGCCCATCGGCCTGCCGTACCCGGGGGTCGAGCACGTGGTGCTCGACGGCGACGGGCGGCCCGCGGCGGAGGGCGAGCTGTGCCTGCGCGGGGTGCAGCGCTTCCCCGGCTACGCCGACCCGGCCGACGACGCCGGCCGGTTCACCTCGTTCGACGGGGTACGCGCCCGCGACGGCGAGCCGGTGACCGGGGAGTCCTGGTACCGGACCGGCGACCGGGTCGCCTGGCGGGACGGCCTGCTGGTGCACCTCGGCCGGCTGGACCAGCAGGTGAAGATCTCCGGCCACCGGGTGGAGCTGGGCGAGATCGAGGCGACGCTGCGCGGCCTGCCGGGCGTGCACGAGGCCGTCGTCGTCGCGTTGCCGGGGGCGGACGGGGAGCTCGAACTGGAGGCGGCCTGCACCGGTCACGGGCTGGACGCGGTGGCCCTGGCCAAGGGGGTCGCCGCGGTGCTGCCCGGGTACATGGTGCCGCGCTCGGTCACCGTACTGGGGGAACTCCCGCTCAACGCGAACGGCAAGGTGGATCGGCGTGCGGTGGCGGGCGCCCTGCGCGGCTGAAGGGAGGCCTCACGGGCCGCGGGTCACCAGCGGCGACAGGGCCTCCCACAGCGAGCCCACGGTGGCGAACGTCCTCTCGTCCAGGATCTCGTCGGGCACCTGGACGCCGTAGGCGTCCTCGATGTCCACGATCAGCCGCACCACGCCCATCGAGTCGAGACCGAGGCCGGCCAGGTCGTCGAAGCCCGACAGCGCCCCCGAGTCGGCGAAGGGCAAATGCGACCGCAGAATATTCTGGAAATCGTGAGGTATTTCAAAAATCGCCATCGGGACCTCACAAATAAAGTCTGCTCGTATCGATTCTCGACGTCTCACGCGGCACCGGTCAAGGCGGCGGGCCGGCCCGCCACTGGCAGGTAGTGGCGGTCTGTTCCGGCCAGTGGCGACGGGTTGTCATACGCGTCCCGGCGGCGAATTCTCAATCATGTCGGCCTGTCCCTCACATGCGCGGCGGTGGAGGTCCCAATTGTCCGCTGTCAAGTCCGCGAACCTCTGCTGGGGGCATCGCTACATGTGGCTGAGGATTCACCAGCTGCCGCCCCGGCACCAGCCCGAGTCGCACATCCTGCTGCGCTTCTCCATACCGCCGAGCCTCACGGTGGCCCACTGCCGGGCGATGCTCACCTCCCTGACCCGCCGGCACGAGGCGCTGCGCACCACCTTCCACGCCGACGGCGGCCCGCGGCAGCGGGTGCACGCCCCCGGCCCCTGGCCCATCGTCCAGGCGAGCGTGGAGCGGGACGGCACGCCCAGCCCGGCCGAGGTGGTCGAGGACCTGACGGGCAGGCCGTTCGACCTGGCCGCCGAGTGGCCGATCCGCGCCTGCGTCATCACCTCCGGGGGTGCTCCCAAGCAGGTCGTCGTGGTCTTCAACCACCTGGCCGTCGACATGTGGACGCTGGAGAGGATCGAGCAGGAGCTGTGGGCGCAGGCGCAGGGCATCGCCTCCCGCCGCCCCGCCTCCCTGCCGCCGGTGCGGCACCAGCCCGCGGACCTGGCCCGCTGGGAGGCGTCGGCCGAGGCCGCCGCCCTGGCCGCCGAGGCGCTGGCGTACTGGGAGAAGCAGGTAGCGCTGCTCCCCGCCGACCCGTTCGCCACCCGCCGCACGCCGGAGCCGCCAGAAGAGGCCCGCTACGCGACGCCGACTTCGCCTTCGGCCGCCCGGCACGCGCCGCAGGAGGCTCGGCACGCGACGTTGACGTCGCCGTCGCTGTTGGAGGCCGGGCGGCGGATCGCCATCCGGCACAAGGTGTGGCCGTCGGCGGTGCACCTGGCCGCTCACACCGCCCTGCTGGCCGCCTACACCGGCCAGGGCGCGGTCGGGCAGCTCGCCTTCGCGGGCAACCGCGGGTCGCACGCCTACCAGGACGTGCTGACCTGCATGTTCTCCCCGATGCTGCTGCGGGTGGACTGCTCCGACGACCCGCCGTTCAGCGAGCTGGTGCGGCGGGTGGCCGCCGAGAGCGAGCAGGCCGCCCGACACGCGTACGTGCCCTATGACGAGGTCGTCGAGTTGGTGTCCCGCGAGGGCTCCCGGCGCGGCGTGCCGGTACGGCTGGGCTCGGAGGTCAACTTCCTCAACCAGCGCACCCTGGTCTACAAGGGCAGGCGCACCACGTTCACCTGGAACCGGGCGCCGGAGGCGTGGTCGCACTACGGCGCGGACACGTACATGCGGATCGACGAGTGGCGCGACGCGGTCGTGCTCGCGCTCCAGGCGGCATCCTCGATCATGGACGCGGCCGCCGTGGAGGCGTTCCTGCGCGGCCACGAGGCCCTGGTGCTCGCCCACGACGACCCGTCCACCGACCTGCGCGTCAGCGAGGTGGCCGCGCTGGCCGGCTTCACCCCGCCCAGCGCGTCACCGTACGCAACCGGGCCGGCCACCGAGGTGTCTCCTGAGGCAGTGGCGGAGCTGGTGCGGGCGGTGTCCGAGGTGCACGGGCTCGGCCGCGTCGACCCGTCGGACAGCTACGTCCTCGCCGGGGGCCGAGTCCTGCGAGCGCCCGAGGTGCTGGCCCGCCTCCGCGAACACGGCTGGGCGGGCCTGACGCCGCGCGCGCTGGCCGAGCCCACGCCCCTGGCGACTCTGGCCGGCCTGCTGGCCCCGGTACGCCCCGCCGAGCCCTTACTCCCGACCCACCAGAAACTCGGAGTGTAAAGATCATGGGTAACGTTCTCAGCGACCGGGTGACCAAGACTCACCGGCTCGTGGCATCAGAACAGGAGCTCCGCGAGGCGATCGGCCACGAACTGGCTGGCCAGGACCTCGGCGAGCCGGTCATCATGGGCGGCCACTTCATGCTCTTCGAGGACGACGCCACCGGCCGCCTCGTCCCCGGCGTCATCGAGGAGCAGCACGACGAGACCATGCGCCGCCGCGTCGCCGGCCGCGTGGGGATCTTCCCCGGCTACACCTGGCGCCTCGCGGCGGACCTGGCCAGGCCCTACGTCGAGTCCGGCGTCGGAGCCCGGCTGCTGCTGCTGATCAACGACTGGCAGTACGTGCCCAGGACGGGCCGTCCGGCCTCCGAGCTGCGCGCGGAGTTCTTCGAGGGGTTCACCGAGCTGCCCGCCGGATACCGCGACGACCTGGCCGCCGCGGGCCTGTCCGAGGACCTCGTCCTGCCCAGCCGCAAGCACCCGCTCGCCTTCCCCGAGACCTGGCTGAAGTACCGCTTCCAGAAGGCGGCCGACAAGTTCGTCAAGCAGGGCCTGCTGGAGAAGCGGTTCCTCGGCGCCGACGAGCCGGAGGAGGGCGTCCGGGACACCGAGGTGGCGTTCGTCGACGCCGACGGCAACTACCGCACGCTGATCAGCTGCGGCGTGACCGGCTGCGCCGGCGAGATCACCGAGATGATCGCCGAGGTGCACCGGGCCGGTCACCGCACGATCCTGATCTTCGCGCCGGGTGAGTGCCTGATGCCGGTGCAGACCGGCGTGGAGATCGCGCTGAGCCTGTACGGCCTGCGCGGCATGCGGGTGGTCATCGCCGACCCCGGCGGCAGCGGTGAGATGTCCGAGGACGAGATCTACGGCAACCTCGTCTCGGTCAGCACCTTCAGGAGCTGATCATCATGAAGGTCATCTACCTGGACAACTGCGCCACGACCCGTGTCGACGACGAGGTGGTCGACGCGATGCTGCCCTTCCTGCGGGAGGACTTCGGCAACCCGTCGTCCCCGCACCTGCTGGGCAAGCGCGCCCGCCGGGCCGTGAACGGCGCCACCGAGTCGGTGGCCCGGCTCATCGGCGCGGACCCCGCGGACCTCGTGTTCACCTCCGGCGCGACCGAGAGCAACAACCTCGCGCTGCTCGGCATGTTCGGCCACGAGGACCGCGCCCCGGTCAACGCCGCCGTCTGCCCCACCGACCACAAGTCCTCGCTGTCGATCGGCCGCGCGCTGGCCGGGCGCGGCCTGGACGTCAGGACGATGCGGGTGCGCCCGGACGGCCGGGTCGACCTCGGCCACCTGGCGGGCCTGCTCGACCCGTTCTCCCGGGTGGCCACCGCCTCCTGGGTCAACAGCGAGATCGGCACCGTCCAGCCCGTCCGTTCGATGGCCGCGCTCTGCCACGAGGCCGGCGCCATGCTGCACGTGGACGGCGCCCAGGCGGCGGGCCGGATCCCGGTCGACGTCCGTGAGGCCGGGATCGACACCATGTCGATGTCGGGGCACAAGATCCGCGGTCCCAAGGGCGTCGGCGCGCTGTACGTGCGCCCGGAGATCCGGCACCGGCTGCGGCCCGTGCTGTTCGGCGGCGGGCAGTACGCGCTGCGCAGCGGCACGATCCCGACCCACCTCGTGGTGGGCATGGGCAAGGCGTGCGAGCTGGCGTCGGCCGGGATGGCCGCCGGGACGCGGCGGGTGCGCGAGCTGCGCGCGACCGCGCTGGAGATGCTCATGACCGGCTTCCCCGGCGTCCGTGTGAACGGCGACCCGGACGGCGGCGTCCCCCACGTGCTGAACGTCGTGCTGCCCGGCGTGCGCGGCGAGAGCCTGGTGTCGAGCCTGCGCTCGGTGGCGCTGTCGACCGGTTCGGCGTGCAACTCCGGCTCCCAGGAGCCGTCCCACGTCCTGACGGCCATCGGCCTGGACGCGGAGGACGCCAACAGCTCCGTGCGGATCTGCCTGGATTCCCGGCTGCCCGCCGAGGACCTAGTACGGGGCCTCGAACTGGTCCTGGAGCGGGCCCGCGCGCTCGCCGACGTGGTCGTGGCGCTGGACGGGCCCCGCAGGTAGGAAGAGGCCGTCCGCCGCGTTCCCGGGAACGCGGCGGACGGGACGTCAACCGGCGGCCCCGAGGTATCTCCTGGCGGCCTGCACCCCGGCCTGGAACCTGCTGGTCGCATCCAGGTCGCGCATCAGCGAGGCGATGTGCCTGCGGCAGCTGCGCACCGACATGCCGAGCTTCCTGGCCACGACCTCGTCGGTGTAGCCCTTGGCCATCAGCGCGGCGATGGCCTGCTGGAGGTCGTCGGCCACGTTGGCGTAGCCGACCTCGACGCCCTCCAGCGGGGTGGCGGTCTCCCACAGGTGGTTGAAGAGGTCCAGCAGGAACTGCGCGATGCCGTGGTTGTGCACCCGGGCGACGCTCGCCTCCCCGTCGTCCTCCACGCCGAACATGACGACCAGCGCCCGGTCGAAGACGACCGCCGACCTGGGGACGTGGCTGACGGTGAAGACCGCCGCGCCGGCGTCCGTCAGCCGCTTCAGCAGCATCCGGGTGGACACGTCGGCCCGGTTGCGGTGCTGGCAGATGAGGCGCACCGTCACCCCTCTGGCCAGCAGCGTCAGATACATCTGTGACAGGTCCTCGACGTCGCCGCCACCGGCCTGCATCGCCAGCACCTCGTCGCGGCAGGCGTCGCCGGCCGTCTTCAGGAAGCCGCGCACCTCCATGGCCCCCACGAGATACTCCACCGCGCCGGCCGCCGAACCTCGGCCGGCGCCGGCGTACTCCGACTGCAACGCCCCCATCCGCTCGCGGATCTGGTCGATCAGCTCGCGGCGCTGGTAGATCTCCCGCTCCACCGAGGAAACCAGGGAGGCGGCGGCCAGCTCGGGGTCCACCGGCACGAACCGTACGCCCTCGCTGTCGTCGACCCTGAGCAGCCGGCTCTCCACCAGGTTCGCCACCGCCTCGCGCACGTCGCGGACGGTCAAGCCGAGATCTTCCGCGGCCACCTCGACGGCCTCGATCACGCCCTTGCGGGAGGCGTAGCGGTACACGTCGGTCACCAGATCGCCGAAGGCGGGCGATCTGCCCGGGAACAATGTCGTCACACTCATCGATCGGTCTTCCTCTCACCTGTTCATGAACTGCTCGGCCACCGAGATGACGTACTGGCCGTAGGTGGACTTCTCGAGTTCGACGCCGAGCCGATGACAGGCCTCGGCGTCGATGTAGCCCATACGGAGAGCGATCTCCTCCAGGCACGCGATGCGCACTCCCTGCCGGCGTTCCAGTAGCTGGACGTACTGGCCCGCCTGCAGCAGCGAGTCGGGGGTCCCGGCGTCGAGCCAGGCGAAGCCGCGGCCGAGGTCGACCAGCTTCGCCCTCCCCTGTTCCAGGTAGGCGCGGTTGACGTCGGTGATCTCCAGCTCGCCGCGCGCCGACGGGGTGAGGTTCTTGGCGATGTCCACGACATCGCCGTCATAGAGGTAGAGGCCGACGATCGCCCGGTTGGACCTGGGCCGCTCCGGCTTCTCCTCGATGGACAGCAGCCGGCCGCCGGCGTCGGTCTCGGCGATCCCGTACCGGTGCGGGTCGTGTACCGGGTAGCCGAACAGCACGCAGCCGTCGACGGCGCGGCACTCCTCGCGCAGCAGCTCCTGGAAGTTGTAGCCGTGGAAGACGTTGTCGCCGAGGATGAGCGCGACCGGCTCGCCGCCCAGGTGGTCGGCGCCGAGCACGAGCGCCTCGGCGATCCCGTTGGGCTCCGCCTGCTCGGCGTAGGTGAGGCGGAGGCCGAGCCGGGAGCCGTCGCCGAGGAGCCGGCGGACCTGCGGCAGGTCCTGCGGCGTGGAGATCAGCAGGATGTCGCGGATCCCGGCCAGCATCAGCACCGACAGCGGGAAGTAGATCAGCGGCTTGTCGTTGACGGGCAGGAGCTGCTTGGAGACCGCCAGCGTCGCGGGCAGCAGCCGCGTGCCGCGCCCCCCGGCGAGCAGTATCCCCTTCATGCGAACCATCCCCTCCCGGCGTTCAGGTGACCCGGGTGCGCCGGTCGAACAGGACCAGGGAGCCGCCCAGCAGCAGGACGGCCATCCCGGCGAGCACGGCCACCTCGGTCAGGACCGCGCCGAGCCCGGTGCCCGGCCGGGTGAGCGTGAGCAGCGCGTCCATGCCCCAGGCGTGCGGGAAGGCGTGGCCGATGGCGTTGATGACCTCGCCCGAGGCCTCGCGCGGCCACAGGCAGCCGCCCAGCATGCCCAGCACGACGCCGAGCGGCGGGCCGATCGCGGGCGCCTGGTCGGGCGAGCGCAGCAGCGTGCCCACCAGGATCGCGGCGCCGGTGGCGACCAGCGCGAACACGCCCACGACGACGGCCACGGCGAGCGGGTCGCCCCACGAGACGCCGAACGCCAGCGAGCTCACCACCATGATCAGCACGGCCTGGGCGGCGGCCACCAGGAACCTGCTCACCGCCTCGCCGAACAGCACCGACCGCTGCCGCACGGGGGCGGTGAGCGCCCGCTGCAGCATGCCCAGCCTGCGGCTCTCCACCAGCGCCGCGGCGACCGCCATGGAGTTGATGAAGGTGAACAGCAGCAGGTTGGCCGGGGCGGTGTAGGCGAAGCCGCGCGGGTCGCCGCCGGTCGTGGCGGAGTCGTTCACCGAGACCCGGCCGGCCTCGGCCTGGGCCTGCCGCACGTACTCGGCGGCCTCGGTCTCGGTGGCGCCCGCGGCGGTCGCCGCCCTGGTGGCCTCCAGCACGGCGGCCACCCGGCTCACCGAGACGTCCACCGCGCCGCGCGCGGCCATCCCGCTGCCGTTGGTCCCGGTCATGACCAGCTCCAGCCGGGTCGAGCCGGAGGGGACGACCAGGCCCGCCGCCAGCGATCCCTCCCGTACGCCGGAGCGCAGGTCGGCGGCGTCGTCCATGGGGATCACCGTCAGGTCCGGATGGCGGCGCAGCTCGGCCAGCACGGCGGTGGTGACCGGGTCCGAGCCCTCGGCGACGACGCCGACGGGCAGCCGGTCGGAGCCGGCGGTGCCACCGCCGAGCGCCATCCCGACGAACGCGATGGACACGAACGGCATGATCACCATGAAGAACAGGCCGACCCGGTCGCGCGTGAGGCGTCGCAGGTTGGCGGCCACGAGCGCCGCCACCGGCCGCGGGCGTCCGCTCATAGCAGCAGTCCCTTCCTGAAGCCGGCGACGGCCGTCCCGCCCGCCGCCAGCGCGATGGCGCACAGCACGCCGATCGGGCCGGCCACCGCGCCGACGGAACCCGCCGCGCCCGCGCCCGCCAGCTCGGTCAGCGCCGTGGAGGTCCAGCCGTTCGGGGTGAGCAGCGCCACCGCGCGCAGCGGCTCGGGAAGGTCGTAGAGCGGGACCAGGCTGCCGCCGAAGAACGCCGCCACGAACGAGACGACCATGATCACCCCGTCGGCCTGCGCGTCGGTCCGCACCCGGCTGGCCACCAGCATGGTGATCGCGGCGGCGGCCAGCACGTGCGCGACCAGCACCGCGAACACCGCGACCGGATCCCCCCAGGTGGTGCCGAAGATGAGTGTGGAGGAGGCCCAGCAGACGCAGACGCTGACCACGCCCAGCCCGAACCCGACGACTCCCTTGCCGGCGACCGGCACCCACGCCGCGACCGGACCGGCCCGTATCCGGTCCAGGGTGCCGAGCTTGCGCTCGGTGAGCAGGCCGCGGAACGAGGCGCCCACCACGAAGAAGGCGAACAGCGCCGCCATGCCGGAGCCGTAGTAGACCGACAGATCCACCTTGCCGCCGGAGAGCGGGTCCTCGGCCAGGGTGAGCGCGGGACCCGCGGCCCCGTTCCGCTCCACCAGCTCCTTGACCCGCTCGCCGGGCACTCCGGCGAGCAGGACCGCGTGCACGGCGAGGGTCCTGGCGTCCACCACCGCCGAGATCCGGTCCACGACGGCGCCCGCGACCACCCCGGCCAGCGGCGACTCCGGCGAGGTGAGCACCGCGACGTCGCCGCCGCGCCCGGCCCCCACGCTCTGGCTGAACCCGGCGGGGAACACGATGGCCGAGCCGATCTCCCCGGCGTCCAGCGCCCGCCGCGCCTGCTCCTCGCCGGGCAGGTCGCGCAGGGTCACCGCCCCCTTCAGCTCCTCCGAGGCCAGCACCTCGCGGCGCACGGAGGCGGGGAACTCGCCGCGGTCCAGGTCCACGAAGCCGACGGTGGCGCGCAGCGGCGGATCGTCGCCGCCGAGCGCCAGGCCGAACAGGGTGGCCAGCGTCACCGGCACGATCACCGCGATGACGATCGCGGTGCCGTCGCGCAGCCGGGTGCGCAGTTCGAGTGCGCTCACCGTGAGCATCGCCCGCCACATGGTCAGTCCCGTAAGGAGGTGCCGGTGAGGTGCAGGAAGGTCGCCTCGAGGTCGGGCTCGATGACCTGGGTGGCGGTGACGGTGGCGCTGCCCTCCACGGCGGAGATCAGCGCGGGCAGCAGGTATCTGCCGCCCTCGGCGATCAGCCGTACGGACTCGGCGCCGGTCCTGGCCGCCTCGATGACGCCTTCGACGGTGCGGAGCTTGGCGTAGGCCGCCTCCACGTCCCCGTCGAGCACCAACTCGATCTTGTCGGCGCTGCCGACCATGGCGATCAGCTCGCGCCTGGTGCCCTCGGCGATGATCCGGCCGTGGTCGATGATCGCCACCCGGTCGCAGACCCGCTCGACCTCCTCCATGTAGTGGGAGGTGTAGAGCAGCGACATGCCGTCGCCGACCAGGAGTTCCAGGCCGTCGAGGATCGCCTTGCGGCTCTGCGGGTCCACCCCCACGGTCGGCTCGTCCAGGATCAGCACGTCGGGGCGGTGCAGGAGGGCGGCGCCGATGTTGATCCGCCGCCGCATCCCGCCGGAGTAGGTGTCCAGCCTGCCGTCGGCCCGGTCGGACAGCCCGATCAGGTCGAGCACCTCCTCGATCCGGGCGGCGAGCCCGCGCCGGGCCAGGCCGAACAGCCTGCCGAAGAAGCGCAGGTTCTCGCGGCCGGTCAGCTCCGGGTACAGGGCGATCTCCTGCGGGACGTAGCCGATCCTCGCCTTGGCGCGCCTCGGGTCGGCCGCCAGGTCCGTGCCGCCGACCAGGACGGTGCCGGCGTCGGGGCGCAGCAGGCCGACGAGCATGGAGATCGTCGTGGTCTTGCCGGCGCCGTTCGGGCCGAGCAGGCCGTAGGCCTGGCCCGGCGCTATCGAGAAGCCGACGTCCTCGACCGCCGTCACGTCCCCGTACCTCTTGCGCAGGCCCTCGCAGGCCAGCGTGGCCGTCACCGCGGGCCCCAGCCCTCGGCGGCGGTCAGCCCGGGCGGCTCGCCCTTGTCGGCGACGTTCCCGGCGAACACCTGCCGCGCCAGGTCGGTGCCGAGCTGGTGGTCGAGCGGGCTGTTGCCGGTGATCCGGTTCCACAGCACGTGGTTGTCCAGGGCGTCGTCGCCGCCCCACTCCTTGGAGGAGCCCATCACGAAACCCGCCCCCATCACGGACTCCCCGCTGGGGTGGTTGTCGTGGATGTGGTTGTCGACGACGCTGACCCGGTGGGTGCCGATCAGCGCCAGGCCGACGCCGGAGATCGGCGGCCCCGCCGCGCCGAGGCCGTCCGGCTCCACGCCGGCGGCCAGGTCGTTGCCGTACAGGTCGTTGCCGGCGACCAGGCAGTCGCGCACGCCTCCCTCCGGCTCGCCCTCGTAGACCTGGTTGAGCAGCAGCACGCCGATCGCGTTGCCGTGGCAGGAGTTGCGCACCACCCGCGCGCCGGAGGAGTTGTCGACGAAGATGCCGAAGGCGTTGGCGAAGGTCTCGTTGCCGTCGAGCAGCGCGCCGGAGCGGGGGCAGAAGCTGAGGGCGACGCCGCCGTACTGGCTGCCCGAGGCCCGGCAGCCGGTCACCGCGCAGCCGCTCGACTCGCGCAGGTAGACGCCCCACACGGCGTTGTCCTCGGCGGTCACCTCGTGGACGGTCACGCCGGAGACGGTGTGGGCGTAGATCCCCGCCCCGGAGAAGCCGCGCACGGACAGCTTCTCCACCCGCACGTCGGCGACGCCCTCGCCGTGCACGGTCACGCCGCTGACCACGTCGTCGCCCGCGTCGTGCAACCTGGGCACGCCGACCGGCCCGCCCTCGCCGGGCGCCAGCACGGTCCGGCCGGCCCCGGCCCCGGTCAGGGTCACCCCCGGGTGCCTGATCCACACGTGCTGCCGGTGGACGCCCTCCGCCAGCGAGATCCGCGCCCCCGGGCCCGCCTCGTCCAGCGCCCGCTGGATCGACTCCCCGGGCCGTACCGTCATCGTCCGCGTCATCCCACGCTCCCGTCCACGAACACGATCGCCAGCGATACGAACAGGCCGTCGCCGCTCCCCCAGCGGGCGGCCCCGGCCACGATCCCGCCGTCGCCGCTCCGCCGTCGGGCCGCACCCGCCGCGGTCCCGGCGAGGGTTCGGCCCGCGCCGTCCGGGGCTGGGCGCAGCCGCGCCAGGGCGGCCCGGCCGCTCGCGCCCCGGACCGTGTACGCCGCGCCTCCGGTCAGCCGCAGCCCGGTCGAGGCGGCCAGTTCGCCGGCCGCCTCCTCCAGCAGGGAGGCGCTCCAGCCGGACGGCGGGCGGGCCTCGGCCTCGAAGTCGTGCCAGGTGAACCCGGGAGGCCGGCTGCCCACGGCCTTGATGAGGCTCTCCTTGACGGAGAACGCGGCCGGTCCGGGCCCCAGCGCGCGCTCGGCGGCGGTGGTGAGCCGGCGGGCGAACACGTCCCCGCCCCGGCGGGCCGCGCGGGCGATCCGGTCGACCTCCACGATGTCCACGCCCATGAGGGCGGCGCCGGCGCTCACGCCAACGCCCCGGAACAGCGGTCCGCGAAGGGCATCAGCGCGGCGGTGTACTCGTCGGCGCGCTCGACCATCGGGATGTGCCCGCAGTCCTCCACGAGCAGGATCTCGTTGCCCGGGTAGCCGGCCAGCACCTCCAGCCACGGATCCACGGGCGTCATCCTGTCGTGCCTGCCCCAGAGGTACATGGCCGGGCAGGACACGCGGTCCAGCGCCGCCCGCACCCGGTACCCGCGGGTGGCCTTGAGGCTGCGGGCCATGCTCACCATGGACTCGGGCCGCCGCAGCATGTCGCCGACCTCCGCCATGCGGTCGTCGGAGAACAGGCTGCGCCCGCCGTGGAACAGCGCGGCCACCATGCGCTCGCCGAACTCGTCGCCGAACGGCCGCACGCTCCCCCGCCGGTCGAAGCTGAGGCCGACGTCAGGGTCGGCGGTGAGGCCGGGCGCGCCGCTGACCACGATGCCGAGCACCCGGTCGGGGCGGCGGCCCGCCAGGTCGATGGCGACCAGGCCGCCCAGCGAGTTGGCGCACAGGATGATCTCGCCGGCCCCCGCCTCGTCGCAGGCGCGCAGCAGTGCGTCGCCGAGCCGCTCGATCGAGCCGGCGACCCGGCGGTCGAGCGCGCAGATAGCCTCGTTCGTACGCAGCACCGGCAGGCCGGCCCGCTCCAGGTGGCGGTAGGGGTGCTCCCAGATCCAGCCTCCCGCGAACAGCGCGGACATGAACACCACGGCGGGCCTGGGGCTGTCGCCGAGCCGGTGCTCGGCGGTGAAGTCCATCATCGAGGCTCCGGTCACTTCCGTCTCCACATGGTTCGCAGGGGGCTCGGGCATCACAGCGTGGCGGCGTCCTCCGGGGTCCACCCGCACGCGCACGCCGCGCCTTCGCGGGTCGCGACGACGGCGGCGCAGCTTGGGCAGCGGGCGTAGTCCCGCGCGGAGGCGGGGTACCAGACGCTGGTGTGCACGCGGGTGCACAGGCCGCTCCTGAAGAAGCGGCGCATGGCCCGCTGGTGCGGCCGGGCGTGCACCGCGCGCAGCGACTCCGGCCGGTCGAAGGCGCTCAGCGTGAACTTGCGGTCGCCGGCGTCGAAGGTGGCCGCCCCGAGGAAGCCGCGCGACGCCCGCAGCGACTTGACGATCTCCACGCTGAGCAGGTCCACGTCGGCGGCCTCCGCGTCGTCGCGGATCTCCAGCCAGGTCAGCACCAGCGCGCCGGGGCGCTCGGTGCGGCCCGTGGGAACCCTGGCGCTCATGCCGTACTGGCGGGTCTCGTCAGCGGCCGGTACGAATCGCGCCGCGTAACCGAGCGCCTCGGCGAGCGCGAGCCTGTCGTAGCTCCTGCGGACGTGCGCGCCGTCGTGGTCGAGCGTCACCAGGTCGGTGCCGGACACCGTGACGGTCCCGTTCGTCGCCGGCATCCCCAGGTACGCCCCGCGATGATCGGCCCGCAACGTCCAGAAGACGGCGACCTCGTCCTCCCCGCCCACCATCCGCTCCACGAGGAACCGCTGACCGGCGAACCGCCCCAGCACCCGCGCCGCGTACCCGGCCAGCCCGTCACCGCTCAGCACGCCCCCCGAGTCGGGATCGGCATAGGACGCCACCGTGGCCGCCACCGCCGCCGGATCCCCCGCGCTCCAGGCCGCCAGCTGCGCCTCCACGACCTTCCGCACCTCCACGTCACCCACGCGCCCCTCCCCACTCCAGAAGGCGGGAGGAGAAAGGCACGACGCCCTCCACCACCCCACCCCGGCGGTCCTCCTCCGCTCCACCCCGCTCCGTCGAGCCGCGCACCACGCGGCGGTCGTCCTCCGGGAGGTGGGGGGAGGAGAGGGCGACGGCCAGGGCGTGGCTGCCGGTGTGGCTGATGGAGACGCGGATGCCGCGGGGGTCGGTCCGCCGGGCAAGGTCGGCGTGCAGGTGGACGGCCGGGGGGTGGCCGTCCAGGCAGGTCGCGCCGGCCTGGCAGGCCGGGGTGGGCAGGGGCAGGATCTCGACCTGGCCGAGGTGGGTCGCGGTCGGCGGCAGGCCGAGGAGCCGCAGCACCGCCCGCTTGCCGGCCAGCCGCCCGGCCCAGTGGTCCAGGGTGCGCCCCGACGACCGCACCCGCTCGGCGGAGGTGAAGACGTCCTCGACCCGCATCCCGTCGAGCAGCTCCACCGGCCGCCTGAGCCCGGCGTAGCCGACCGCCGCGCCGCCCCAGCGCTTCACGCCGCCACCTCCCTGGCCAGGCGGCGCAGGGTGCCGGGATCGGCCATGCTCAGGCAGCGCGCCCCTGCCCGGCGGGACAGCCCGGCCAGGACCTTGCTGTCGCCGACCTCCACCCCGGGCGCGACCGCGTCGACCGCGCCGACCGTACGGGTCCACAAGACCCTGCCGGTGAGCTGCGCCACCAGCGCCCGGCGGAGCGCGCCGAGGTCCGTGGTGGGCTCGCCGGTGACGTTCGGCACGACGGGGACGCGGGGCTCCCGCATCGGGGCCGCGTCCACCGCCGCCGCCCAGCCGGGCACCGCGCCGGCCATGAGCGGGGAGTGGTAGGCGCCCCCCACCTTGAGCGGCACGATCTTGGTGGCGTCGGTGGCGAGCTTCTCCAGCCGGTCCAGAGCCGGGACCGCACCGGAGACGACCACATGACCGGGCGCGTTCTCCAGTCCCACCACGACGGGCTCCCCCGGCGCCGCGGCCGCCGACGCCAGCTCCTCCACCCGCTCCGCGGACAGCCCCATCACCGCGCGCATACCGCCCGCGATCCGCCCGGCACCGGCCATGAGCCGGGCGCGCGTCTCCACCAGGCGTACGGTCCCGGCCAGGTCGAGCACGCCCGCCGCGTGCAGAGCGGTCAGCTCGCCCACGCTGTGCCCGGCCACGACCGCGGGCTCGTACCCCTCTTCCGTCAGCACGGCCAGGGCGGCGAGGTTGCAGGCGGTCACCGCCACCTGGGCGTGCTCGGTCGACACCAGCCGGTCGAGCGGGCCGCGCGCGCACAGCGGCGAGATCGGCCGCGACAGCAGCGCGTCGACCTCGTCCAGCCGGTCGCGGGCCACCGGCCTGCGGCGCAGCCACGCCCCCATGCCGACCCGTACGGTGCCCTGGCCGGGGAAGAGATAGCCGAACATGAAGTGAGCTCCATTCACAGGCGGCGGCGCGGCCGGCGCTCCTCGTGGGCCGGCCGCTCGGTACCGAGGAAGCCGAGCAGCAGCTTGTTGACCTGGTCGGGGGCGTCGAGGGGCAGCCAGTGCCCGGCGTCCTCGATCCGTTCGTAGCGCCAGGGCCCCTTGACGAACTTGCCGGAGGCGGCCATGCCCTCCTCCAGCAGCGCCTTGTCGCCCGCGCCCCAGATGCCCAGGGCCGGCGCGAGCACCGGCGGGAAGCGGCGGGTGATCCGCAGCTCGGAGGCGGGCGAGCGGTTGGCGCGGTACCAGTTGAGCCCGGCGGTCAGCGCGCCCGGCCTGGCCAGGTCGCGCAGGTAGCGGTCGTGGTCGCCGTCCCTGCCCATGATCTCCTTGAACAGCCGCCAGCCGTTGCGGCGCAGCAGCTCCTCGCTCACGCCGGGGAACTGGTAGAAGAGCATGTACCAGGAGGCCGCCCGCTGCTCGATCGACGGCGTGGCGAAGACGCCGGGGTGACCGACCGACAGGGCCACCAGGTGGTCGATCCTGCGCGGCATGAGGAAGGCGTACATCCAGGCGATGGCCGCGCCCCAGTCGTGGCCGACGAGGTGCGGCCGTCTCACGCCGAGCTCCATCGTCAGCGCCACGACGTCGTTGACGATGGTCTGCATCCCGTACGCCTCGACCTCCTGCGGCTTGCCGGAGTCGCCGAAGCCGCGCAGGTCGGGCGCGATGACCCGGAAGCCGCCTTCGACCAGCGCGGGGATCTGGTTGCGCCACAGGTAGGAGGAATCGGGGAAGCCGTGCAGCAGCACGACAGGAGGGCCCTCGCCCTCGTCGACGTAGGCGAGGTCGACGCCGTTGACGTGGACCGTCTTCTTCTCCATCATGCCGTCTCCCTGAACAACCGCTCAGCGAAGAACTCGCTGAAGCCGAACTCGGGCACCTCTTCGGGGGCGACCATGTTGAGCAGTCCCGTCACCTGCGCGGCGAAGTTCCTGGCCATCAGCCGGCGCACCCGGCGCCTGCGCTCGACGGCGGCGGGCCCGAACTCGACGTGCAGCCTGCTGATGATGGAGGCGCCGAAGTCCAGCCGCTCCAGGCGGAACTCCCGCTCCTCGACGTACGGCGCGAAGGCGGCAGGCGACCAGTCGGCCGAGCCGAGCAGGATGTCGCAGACGGTCCTGGAGTCGCGCAGCGCGCAGGACAGGCCGGTGCCGAGCACGGTGTCGGCGTTGCCGGCCTCGTCGCCGATCAGCACCACGCCCTCGGTCAGCGGCGGCCCCTCGGGGACGCTGGACACCGACGGCCACACCGACAACGGCCCGGCGGGCGTGGCCGCGGTCACCGCCTTGCCGTGGTCGGGCAGGCACTTGAGCTCGTACGCGGCCAGGAACCGGTCCACGCCGCCGGGCCCCCGGTAGCGGTGCTTGTTCACGGTGGGGAAGTTGAGATAGAGGCGGGCCCGGCCGTAACCCTGCGGGAAGACCATGAACATGACGTCGCCCTCGGTGCCCATGGCCTGCACGTCGGGCGGCCAGCCGTCCATGCCCTCGACCATCATGCCGCCGCCCCAGTGGTGCATGGAGTTGCGCATCGTGATGCCCACCTGGCGGCCGACCGTGCAGCCCCGGCCGGTCGCGCCGAGCACGATCCGGGGGCGCAGCTCACGCGGGCCCAGCGGCGTGCCGTACGAGACGACCGGGCGCGGCCCCGGCGTGACCGTGATCTTGGCGGCCGCCATCTCCAGCCGGGCGCCGGCGGCCACGGCCTGCTCCGACATCAGCTCGCACACGGCGTGGTGCGGGAAGGCCATCGGGCCGCCGAAGCCGGGGATGAAACCGGTCATGTCCACGGCCTCGACCTCGTCGTCGGCGACCGCCTCGTCCCAGGTCATCCACTCGCGGATCTCCCAGCCGCCGCCGTCCCAGAAGCAGTCCTCCACGCCCAGGCGGCGGGCCTCCCTGATGCCCCACGGCGCCAGCCACTCGCCGCGCACCAGGTCCTTGTAGGCCTCCTGCTTCTCCAGCACCACCACGGACAGGCCGCCCGCCGCCAGCTTGCAGGCCGCGGACGCTCCGGCGATGCCGCCGCCCACGATGACGACGTCGGGCTGCTCGGACACGTGTGTCAACTCCCCCACCTCTCCCAGTAGGTGCGTTCCTCCGCGCTGTAGCGCTCAGCCGGGCGAAAGTCGGTTCCCAGGGTGTAGGCGACCGGGATCATGCACACCTGCGTGACCCCCGACGGGATGCCGAGCAGGCGCCCGACCTCCCGTTCGTGGGGGACGTGCAGGCAGGTGATGGTGCTGCCGAGGCCCCTGCTGCGCAGCGCGAGCTGGAAGGACCAGATGGCCGGGAAGATGGAGCCGTAGAAGATGCTGGCCCTGGTCTCGCCGTGCCGCACCAGGTGGCCGGGGTCCTCCGCGACCTTGTCCGCCATCCGCACCCGCCACGCCTCGTTGATGGCCGCGATGTCCGGCGGTCGGCCGAGCACGCACGGGATGACGAGGACCGGCACCGCTTCGAGCGTCTCGGTGAGGGCGAGCGCGGAGGCGTAGTTGCGCTTGGCACGGGCGTCGTTGCGGCGGCGGCCGGCGTTGGTCCAGATGTCGTTGCGGTGGAAGGTCCAGGACGAGCGGATCATCTCCGCCAGCTTCACCTTCACCGCCGGTTCGGTGATCACCAGCCAGCGCCAGTTCTGGTGGTTGTTGGCCGTCGGCGCCTGCACCGCGACCTCCAGCGCCTCCCGTACGATCTCGGGCGGCACCGGCCGGTCCAGGTCGAGCCGGCGGCGCACGGACCGCGTCGTCGTCAGCAGCCGGTCGGTCTCGGCCACGTCGAAGGGCGGTGTGCTCATACCGCCCCCAGCAGAACGGCGCCCGACACCGACCCGGGGGCGGCGGTGAGCGCGAGCGCCTGCTCCACCGGCCCCGGCAGCACGGGATCGGTCAGATACCGGCCGAGGTCACCGGCGACCGGCCGGGCGAGCCCGGTGAGCGCCGGCGCGATCCCGTCGCGGACGGCCAGCGCGGCCATGGCGATGTTCATCGCCCCGCTCGCCGCCTGGCAGTCGCCGATCAGCGCGGCCGACGAGGTCAGCACCCCGCCCGCCGCCCCCAGCACCGCCGCCGCCTCCTCGCGGTCCCGCGACGAACCAGCACCCACCCCGACCACCACCCCCGCCCGCAACCCCAGCCCCCGCGCCACCCCGCCCATTGCGGAGGTCGAGGAGATGGGGGAGGTCCCGGAGTCCGGCGACTTCGCGGAGACCGCGAGTTCCGCCGTGGCCACGGACGTCGCCCCTCCCGCACCGACCGCTTCTGTAGGCGAACTGAGAGATTCAGCGGTTCGCGCGCCCGCCGGGACATGGGCGTCCGTGGGGTCGTGGGTGGCGTGGGTGGTGGCGAGTACCCGGGCGTAGGCCCGGCCGCCGCGGCCCGCGCAATGGTCGGCGGACTCGACGACGAAGGCCACCGCCGCCGACCCCGGCACCGGCTCCGCAGCGCCTGTCTCGTACGGGGTCGGCGGGTCGGAGGGGTCACCGAACGCCTCGCCGGGCCGCTCGTCGGCCGCGACCACCAGGACCACCTCGGCCTTGCCCGCGCTGATCAGCTCAAGGGCGCAGTCGAGCGCGATCGAGGCCGACGCGCCGCCGTTGCAGATGGTGGTGGTCGGCCCGCGCAGGCCCAGCGTCTGGCAGACGGCTCCGCCGGTGGCGTTCAGCACCACGTTGGAGAAGCTCAGGACCGCCGGTTTGTTCGGGTTGAGCGCGATGCTCTCGTCGAAGCCGCCGGTGCTCTCGGCCGACCCCGCGCCGGTGGCGAAGATGAGCCCGACGTCGTCCAGCGCCTTCCTGGGCAGCTTCAGCCCCGCGTCCTCCCACGCCAGGCGCGAGGCCGCGATCGCCATCCGGGACAGCCGGTTCATGTGCCGCCACAACGAGCGCGGCGCGTACGTCCGCCCGTCCAGCGACGGCGGGCGGCCCGCCGCGCGAACCCCGGCCGAGATGGCGGCGCTCACCTCGGCGATGCCCGTGCCCGCGCCGGTGACCGGCCCCAGCCCGGTGATCACCGCCTCCCTGCGGGGCGGGTCCTCGTACGCGCGCGGCCCGCGTGGCCGCGTCAGCACGAGGGAGACGTTGTTGCCGCCGAACGCGTAGTTGTTGGACACGACCGTCTCGATGTCCATGGGCCGGGCCACGTTCGGCACGAAGTCCAGGTCGGTGGCCGCGGGCTCCCCGTCGAAGCCGATGGTGGGCGGGGCCACGCCGTGGCGCAGCGCCAGCACCGCGGCGACCGCCTCGACCGCGCCCGCCGCGCCGAGCGTGTGGCCGAGGAAGGACTTGATGCTGCTGGTGGGCACCTGCCCGGCGCGCTCGCCGAACACCAGGCGCATCACCTTGGCCTCCATGGCGTCGTTGGCCGGGGTGCCGGTGCCGTGACCGCTGACGTAGTGCACGTCGCCGGGCGACAGGCCCGCGTCGGCGAGCGCGCGGCGCATGGCCGCGGCCCCTCCCCTGCCGGTCGGGTCGGGCGCCGTCGCGTGGTAGGCGTCGGCCGACAGGCCGTAGCCCGCGACCTCGGCCAGCGGGACCGCCCCCCGGGCCAGGGCCAGGTCCAGCGGCTCCAGCAGCAGGAAGGCCGCCCCCTCGCCCAGGTTGAGCCCGTCGGAGCGGCTGTAGGGGCGGCACGGGCCGGTGCTGAGCGCCTGCAGCCCGGCGAAGCCCGCGTACGTGCCGAACAGCAGCGGGTCCACGCCGCCGGCCAGGACGGCGTCCGCCTCGCCGGCCAGGATCTTGTCCTTGGCGAGGCCGACCGCGTTCCCGCCGGCCGCGCAGGCGGTCGAGACCAGGATGCGGGGCCCGCGCAGGCCCAGCCGTTCGGCGACCACGTCGCCGGTGCGGTGCATCGGCTGGTAGCGCCCCGCCTGGTCCGGCGTCGCCTGGCACTTGCCGAGGATGATCCCGAACCGCCCGGGGTCGGCGGCCGTCAGCCCCGCCATCGCCTGGCGCGCGGCGACGAGCGCCAGCTGGGCGGTACGGTCGAGAGAGGCGTCGGCGTCCGGCAGTTGCGACGTGATCCACTCGTCGGGCACCTGACCCGCGTGCCTGGCCTCGAACACCGCGTACGCCTCGTCCCGCACGGGGGTGAGGCCGCCGCTGCCGCTGGTCAGCCGGAGCCAGAAGTCCGCGGGGTCGCGACCGGCCGCGCAGATGATGCCCAGGCCGGTGACGACGACGGGCCGCAGCGCCATGGATGTCTCCTTCACGAGAAGCGGGCCGGCCGATCAGATGATCGGCACGCTCCAGCTCTTGGGGACGATGTAGGGACTGGTGAGCGTGGTGACACCGACGCCGCCGGCCGACAGTTCGAGCCCGGCCGCGGCCAGGTCGCGGTCCACGCGGGCCAGGCCGAGGGTGGCGTTCAGCCCGACGCTGTGCACGGCGTGCACGACCTCGCCGATGACCTGGTCGCCCGCCATGAGCCGGGTGCCCGGCGCGGGCACGCCGACCGCGCAGGTGAAGCCGACGGTGGAGCGCCCGGCGCCCGACTCGAAGGCCTCCAGCACGGCCTCGCGGCCCACGAACGACTCCTTGGTGATGTCGACCAGCCAGTTGGCGCCGATCTCGATCACCGAGGCGCCCGGGGTGGCCTCGTGGCGCGGCATCGGCTGGCGGACCTCGAGCATCGCCAGTTCCAGGGCCTCCTGCCCGGCGGGGCGGGCGTGCTCGACCGACAGGCTCCACAGGCCCGGGGCCGACTCCCGGGGCACGATCATCTGGTATCCGTACTCGCCGGTGAAGCCCGTCCTGGCGAAGACGACGTCCACGCCGTCCCAGGTGGCCTCCGCCACGGACTCGAACGGCAGTGAGGCCAGCTCGGCGTCGATCAACCGGCCGACGACGCCCCAGGCGTACGGGCCTTCCAGCCCGACGATCGCCAGGTCCTCCGAGCGGTCGGCGATCTCGGCGCCCTCGTCGTTCCGCGCCCGCAGGTGCTCCAGCAGGCGGGCGCCCGCGCCGCAGGAGCTCTCCAGGAGGATCCCGTCCTCCCGGCCGAAGGCGATCACCTGGTCCACGATCCGCCCGTCCTCGTCGAGGACGAGGCTCATCATGCAGCGGTCGGAGGTGAGGTACTCCACGTCGCGGGCCAGCACCCGCTGGGCGAACTCGACCGCGGCGGGGCCGGTGATCTCGATGAGCCGGTGCCCGCCGAGGTCGATGACCGCGGCGCGTTCCCTCAGCGCCGTGTACTCCTCCGACAGCGCCTCGGGCGAGGCCGAGAAACGCAGCGGCACGGTCGCGTCGCCGATCTCGCCGTAGACGGTGCCCTCAGGATGCGTGGCCGCGAGGACGTTGGTCATGGTTCACACCTTTCGCACAGAACGTTGACCCGCCGGATCGGCGATCGTGAGAATTCCTTCGGCGGCCACCTGGCCCGCCACCCGGGCCGACACGCGGAACTCCGCGAATCCGCCGCCGCCTCCGGTCCGCTCGGCCGTCAGGGCGAGCTGGTCGCCGGGGACGACCGGGCGCCGGAAGCGCATCGACCTGACGCCCGCCAGGTAGCTGATCTCGCTGGCTCCGGCCAGGGCGAAGACCACGCCGGCGAGCTGGGCCAGCGCCTCGACGATCACGATCCCGGGCAGCACCGCCTCGTTCGGGAAGTGGCCCTGGAACCACAGCTCCGTGCCGGCGACGTTCTTGGTGGCCGTGCCCTTGACCCCCGGCTCCACCTTGCCGACCCGGTCCAGCAGCAGCATCGGCCAGCGGTGCGGCAGCACCGCGCGGATCTGGTCGTGGGTCAGCCCGTTCACCGGCCGCAGGCCGGCGGGCTTCGCCTCGGTAACCGTCATCCCCGGGCCCGCAGCGCCGGGTTGATCTCGTCGGCCAGCCGCGACACCGAGCCGAAGACGGCCATCTCGCTGTCGTAGAGCGCGACCCCGAACTCCGCCTCGATGGCGACGTAGAGTTCGAGCACGTCGAGGCTGTCCAGCTCCAGGCCCCGGCCGAACAGCGGCTGGTCGTCGGTGATCCAGCCCGGCTCGATCTCCAGGTCGAGCCGCGAGACGATCATCTTCTTGATCTGGTCGCAGGTCTGCTGGCGTTCGGCGGCCTTCGCGCGCAGTTCGTCGATGGTCATGATTTCTCCTAAGAACACGGCCTAGTGCCTTGGGTCGGGAGGGCCGGCTCACCCGAGGCCGCCGCCGTGGGCGACGACCACCGAGCCGGACATGTACGACGCCTTGTCGGAGGCCAGGAAGCTGACGATCGAGGCGATCTCCTCGGGCCGGCCCATCCGGCCGAGGCGGATGCGCGACTCGTACTGCTTCCTGATGGCGACGGGGACCTTGCGGGTCATGTCCGTGGCGACGAACCCGGGCGCGACGACGTTGGCCCGCACGCCGTGCGGGGCCGCTTCGTTGGACAGCGCGTGCGTGAAGGCGATGATGGCGCCCTTGGAGGCCACGTAGTTCGTCTGGCCGGGGAAGCCGCCGTCCAGCCCGCTGGAGGAGGACAGGGTCACGATCGAGCCGCTGCGCTGGTGCTGCATCAGCTTCAGCGCCTCCCGGCAGGTCAGGAAGGTGCCGATGAGGTTGGTGTCCACCGGGCCGCGGAACTGCTCCAGGCTCATGGCGATGAGGAAGCGGTCCTGGGTGATGCCGGCGCTGGTCACCAGCACGTCGAGGCGGCCGTGGTCGGCCCGGATCTCCCGGAACACGCGACGTACCGACTCCTCGTCGGTGACGTCCGCCCGCGCGCTCGTCGCGCTGCCGCCTTCCTCCTCGATGAGGGCGACGACCTCCTTGGCGTCCTGTTCCGACCTGGCGTAGTTGACGATGACGTGGGCGCCCTCCCTGGCCAGGTCGAGCGCGACGGCCCGGCCGATCCCGCGCGACCCCCCTGTGACCAGGGCCACGGAGCCTTGGGTGAACAGCATCGGCGTCTCCAGGAATTCGGCAATCGCAGAATGACTTGTCTGGATCTACCCCATGTAAGCTACTAACTGGGGATATCACGCCTGTATCATGCGGATATCCCCACATTGACTGAGGTAATCGACATATTCGATGCTGACGCCATGGATCAGCGCGAGGCCGATGTATTGGTGGTCGGGGGCGGGCCCGTCGGATTGTCCGCGGCCATCGAGCTTTCCCGCCACGGAATATCCACCTTGCTGGTCGAAAAACACGAGGGGACGTCGCATTTCCCCAAGGCCCGGCTCATCACCACCCGCACGATGGAGATTTTCCGTTCGTGGGGAATTCAGGACGAGGTGGAAGCCGCGGGAATGCCGCGCGAGGAGTTCCTCGCCGTGGGCGTCGGCAGCTCGCTGACCGCGGACGATTTCGTCCGGTCGGCGGCGGCGCTGCGGCGCGACGCCCCGCACAGCCCCACCTACACCTTCCTCTGCTCCCAGGACCTGCTGGAGGTCATCCTGCGCCGCACCGCCGAGTCGGGGCCGGCGACGGAGGTCAGGTTCGGCACCACCATGACGTCGATGCGCGAGGTCGCGGGCGGCGTCGAGGCGGTCGTCTCGGGCGGCGGCGAGGAGACCCTGGTGCGCTGCCGGTACGCGGTCGCCGCCGACGGCAGCCGCAGCGGGGTGCGCGACTCGCTCGGCATCAAGGCCGAAGGGCCGCCGGTGCTCGGCCACATGATCAGCATCATGTTCGAGGCCGACCTGGGCTTCCTGCCCCGCGACCGGCGGGCCGCGCTGTCCTTCCTGCGCGACCCCCCGTGCGCCGTGGAGGCGGTCGACAGCGGGCGGCGGTGGATGGTGCAGACCGGGTACGAGCCCGAGGAGGGCGGCAGCCCGGCCGACTTCACCGAGGAGGCGTGCCTGGCCGCCGTGCGCGCCGCCGTCGGGGTGCCCGGCCTGCCGGTCACCATCCTCGGCGTGATGCCCTGGCTGCAGCAGGCCAAGGTCGCCGACGGCTTCCAGTCCGGCCGGGTCTTCCTGGCCGGGGACGCCGCGCACGTGGCGACGCCCCAGGGCGGTTTCGGCATGAACTGCGGCATCCAGGACGCCCACAACCTGGCCTGGAAGCTGGCCGCCGTGCTGCGCGGCGCGGCGGGCCCGGCGCTGCTGGACACCTACACGGCCGAACGGCGTCCGGTCGCCGTGTGGACCGTGGACGAGAGCCTGAACAACGCCCTGATCACCTTCAACATGATGGAGGGGCGGCTGTCCATGCGGGAGGCCGTCGACCAGCAGGCGGGCCGGCGCAGCTGCGAAGGGCTGGTGCTCGGCTTCGCGTACGAGTCCGCGGCCGTGGTCCCGGACGGCACCCCCGCGCCCGCGCCCGCCGACCCCTACCGCACCTACGTCCCCTCGGCCCGGCCCGGCCATCGCGCCCCCCACGTGTGGCTTACCGGCCCCGGCGGGCAGGTCTCGACCCTGGACCTGCTCGGCCCCCGCTTCACCCTGATGACGGCGGACCCCGCGTGGGCGCGCGCCTCCGCCCAGACCGGCGCCGACCTGGCCACGGTCCAAATCTCCCCCACCGGCGCGTACGACTCGGCGACCTGGACAGAGGAGTACGGCGTCGGCGAGACCGGCGCGGTTCTCATCCGCCCGGACGGCCACGTCGCCTGGCGAACCACGTCCCCTCCGCACGACGCGGCGCAAGAGCTGTCCACAGCGCTCTCGGCCATCCTCGCCCGAAACTGACACCCGCCCCAACCGCGAGCGCGCAGGTCAAAGGCACCCCGAACGCGGGTGCGGCGCAGGCGGGCGCGCAGATCAGGCGCTCCTCGGACGCGGGCGCGGCGCACGCGGGCGCGCAAATCAGGCGCTCCTCGGACCCGGGCGCGCAGATCAGCGCCGCCCCGAACGCGGGCGCGCAGAGCATGGGCGCGGCGCACGCGGGCGACGCGGACGCAGGGAGCGCCGCGCGGGTCAGACGCGGGCGACGCGGGTGCAGGGAGCGGCCGCGCGGGTCAGACGCGGGCGACGCGGGTGCGGAGGCGGGCGGCGCCGAGGCGGAGGGAGAGCGGGTTGCCGCAGGAGGTGGCGACGAGGTCGGTCACCGCCTCGGGGCCGAGCGCCGTGCCCGCCGCCCCCACGAGCATGTCCGCCAGCTCACGCGCCGCCTCCTCCCCCAGCGGCGCGAGGAACACGCGGTGCGCGCCCTGCCTGGCGACCAGGTCGTCCAGCGGATCGGCGCTGGTCACCACAACCCGGCAGCCCGCCCCGCCCGGCAACAGGGACGCCACCTCGTCGCCGTCGCCGGCGTTGTCCAGCACCACCAGCATCCTTCGGCGGGCGGTCCGGCTGCGGTACAGGGCCACCTTCTCGGCATGGTCGGCGGGAAGGTCACGCTCGCCGAGCGCCCGCAGGAACCGGTCCAGCACGGCGTGGCCCTCGATGCCCGCGAGGTCGGCGAAGAGCTGGCCGTCGGGGAACCAGTCGATCCTGGCGTGCGCCCACCGCAGCACCAGCGTGGTCTTGCCCACCCCCGGCGGACCCGTGACCACAAGAGCGCCGGGCGCCTCCCGCCCGGGCCGCAGCGCGGCGTCGAGCCCGGCCAGCTCCCCGTCCCTGCCCACGAACGGCAGCACCTGCGGCGGCAGCTGGCTGGGCACGACCGGGGCGGGCCGCTGCGCGGGCGGGCGCATCAGCGCGGTCTCGTCGCGCAGGATCTGCTCGTGCAGCCGCCGCAGCGCGGGCCCCGGCTCCAGGCCGATCTGCTCCAGCAGGAAGCGCCGCGTCTCCTGGTACGTGCGCAGCGCCTCGGCCCGGCGCCCGGCGCGGTACTGGGCCAGCATCAGCTGGGCGCGCACCCGCTCGCGGAACGGCGACTCGGCGACCAGGGCGAGCAGCTCGGGGATCACCTGATGGTGCCTGCCCAGCTCGATCTCCAGCTCCAGGCAGGTCTCCAGCGCCTCCAGCCGCCACTCGGCCATCCGCGCGACGTCGTACCGCAGCCCTCTGAGGTCCTCGAACGGGCTGCCGCTCCACAGCGCGAGCGCCTCGCGCAGCAGCGTGACGGCGCCCTGCTGGTCGCGGGCGGCCTGTTCGCGCGCCCGCGCCACCATGGCGGTGAACCTGAGCCAGTCGATGCTGTCGTCGGGCGCCCGCAGGAGATAGCCGGGGCTGGAGGTCTCGATCACGCCCGCGCCGAGCCTGCGGCGCAGCCGTGACACGCAGATCGCGACCTGCCGCCAGGCGCTGCGCGGCGCGGAGCCGGCCCACACCGCCTCGACCAGCCGGTCCACGCTGATCACCCGGTTGGCGTTGAGGAGCAGGCAGGCGAGGATGGCCAGCTCCCTGTTGGCGCTCATCGGCAGCTCGTCGCCGTCCTTGAACACCCGGAGCGGCCCCAGCACGCGGAACTCGAAGGCGGGCCCCGGCGCGGGCCCGGACAGCGGCGCGCCCATCAGGCGGCCCCGGCCGCGCGGCGCCGGAGCACGTCGGCGGCTCGTGAGGTGCCGCCGGCGGACCTGATGTCGCGGCGCATCGCCTCGGCGTTGCGGCGCGACTCCGGGTCGCCCGCCACCGCGAGGACCGCGTCGACCAGGCTCTCCGGGGTCAGCTCGGCCGGCTCGACGACCCGGCCGAGCCCCAGCTCGCCGATCCGCCGCGCGGCCGGCCGGTCGACGGCCGTGGCCGGCACCACGACCATCGGGCAGCCCCAGTAGAGGGCCTCCATGGCCGTGCCCATGCCGCCGTGGGTGACCGCCACCGAGGCGTGTTCGAGCACGCGCAGGTGGGACACCCACCGGCGCACCTCGATCGTGGGCGGCAGCGGGCCGAGCTCGGCCGGGTCCATGCCGTCGCCCAGCGTCACCACGCCGTGCCAGGGCAGCTCGGCGAAGGCGCGCACGCAGGTGCGCACCAGGTCGGGGCGCCCGCTGGCGACGGTGCCGAAGGACAGCAGCGCGACCGGCAGCCCGTCGCCCGGCGGCTCCCATCCGGACAGGAAGGCGCGCTCTCCGAGGCACGGTCCGACGAACGCGAACCGCTCGTCGAAGGTCTCGCCGGCGAACTGGAACGAGCGCGGCAGGGTGACCAGGTTGGAGTCCTGGACCTCCCACCACAGCTCGGCCGGGTCCGCCTCGACGCCGTGCGCGAGCGCCAGGTCCCGCGTCCTGCCGAGCATGTCGTCGACCCAGCCGGGCAGCTCCCGCTCCGCTTCCTGCCCGCCGTAGATGGACGAGAGGTAGGAGAAGTGGGCGTTCGACGCGAACACCGGGATCAGCTGCGTGGCCGGGAGCTTCCACTTCCTTGCCAGGACGCGGCCGGCGTGCAGGATCGAGATGTCGTAGACGATCAGGTCGGGCCGGTCGCGCAGCCGTTCGGCCGCCCGCAGCATCGCCGCGCTCTCGTCCAGGAAAAGGGAGAGCAGGCCCAGCGGGTCGTCCTCCAGCTTGCGCAGATCCACCGACTGGTAGGCCGAGTCGTAGCAGAGCACCGTGGCGCCCGCGCTCTCGATCTGAGGCGCCATCGCGCGCGCGGTCAAATAAGTGACCCGGTTTCCCCGGCGGACCAATTCGGCGACCACGGCAAGGTGGGGAATCACATGACCGTGATCGGGCTGACACATGAAAAGAAAGTGCCGCGTCATGTCACCTCTCCCGCTGGTTCAGCGTATCGGTCGCTCACTCAAGCTAATGATCGGCCGCCGGAAGGCAGCACCCCTAAACTCCCCCTCACCGCGGTTCGCCTCCCCCTGATTCCACCCCCATTCCTAGGGGTTCCGCGCGGCCCGCGGCGCTGTTTACCCTGGCCGCAATTGCGAGGAGGACGACGATGCCCACGCGGGTCTGGGACTATCTACCGGAATACGAATCCGAGCGAGCCGACATCATCGACGCCGTCGAGACCGTGTTCCGCTCCGGTCAGCTCGTTCTGGGCGAGAGCGTGCGCTCCTTCGAGGCGGAGTTCGCCGCCTACCACGGGGTGCGCCACTGCGTGAGCGTCGACAACGGCACCAACGCCATCAAGCTGGCCCTGCAGGCGCTGGGCGTGGGCAGGGGCGACGAGGTCGTCACCGTGGCCAACACCGCCGCGCCGACCGTGGTCGCCGTCGACGCGGTGGGGGCGGTCCCGGTCTTCGTCGACGTCGACCCTCGGACGTACCTGATGGACGTCGGCGAGGTGGAGGCGGCCCTCACGCCGCGGACGCGGTGCCTGCTGCCCGTCCACCTCTACGGCCAGTGCGTCGACATGGCGCCGCTGGAGCGGCTGGCGGCCCGCCACGACCTGGTGATACTCGAAGACTGCGCGCAGGCCCACGGCGCCCGCCACCACGGCCGGCCGGCGGGGTCGATCGGCCACGCGGCGGCGTTCTCCTTCTACCCGACCAAGGTGCTGGGCGCCTACGGCGACGGCGGCGCGACGATCACCTCCGACGGCGAGATCGACCGCGCGCTGCGGCGGCTGCGCTACTACGGCATGGAGGAGACCTACTACGTCGTCGAGACGCCCGGCCACAACGCCCGCCTGGACGAGGTGCAGGCGGAGATCCTGCGCCGCAAGCTGACCCGGCTCGACCGCTACGTCGCCGGCCGGAGAGCGGTGGCCGCCCGCTACGCCGACGGCCTGGCCGGCACCGGCCTGGTGCTGCCCGAGACCGCCGAGGGCAACGAGCACGCCTACTACCTGTACGTGGTGCGCCATCCGCGGCGCGACGAGATCATCGAGGCGCTGCGCGGGTACGACATCCACCTCAACATCAGCTACCCGTGGCCGGTGCACACCATGAAGGGCTTCGCGCACCTGGGTCACGCGCCGGGCAGCCTCCCGGTCACCGAGGCGCTGGCCGGGGAGATCTTCTCGCTGCCGATGTACCCGTCGCTGCCGCCCGGCCTCCAGGAGAAGGTCATCTCCGCGCTCCGCGACGTCCTGTGACAGCTCAGGAGGTGTACTCCGGCAGCAGGCCGGCCGCCGCGGCCTCGCCCAGGGTGCGCGCGGTCCTGTCGCGTTCCGAGAGGATCGGCGGCGGGCCGGCGGGCAGCCGCAGCCCGATCTCCTCGTCGAACACCGAGAGCGTCAGCTCGTTCTCCGCGCGGTACTCCGCCGAGAGCAGGTAGCTCACCACGGTGTCGTCCTCCAGCGCGACGAAGGCGTGGCCGACGCCGGGCGGGAAGTAGACGGCGCGGCCGTTGCCGGCGGTCAGTTCCACCTCGTCCCACCGGGCGAACGTCGGCGACCCCACCCGCAGGTCCACCACCAGGTCGAGGACCCGCCCGCCCGCGCAGTAGACGTACTTGGCGGTGCCGGGCGGCGTGAGCGTGTAGTGGATGCCGCGCACCACGCCGCGCCGGGAGACGTTCCTGCTGGCCTGCGCGACGGGGAACAGCGGCCGCCCGACCGCGGCCACGAACGCCCTCTCCTGGTAAGGCGAGGCGAAGTCGCCCCGCTCGTCGCGGAAGACGTCCGGATCGAACGCGTACGCGCCGGTCACGGCGAGCTCACGGTGCCTCACGGGCGCCCTCCGGCCCGCCGCGCACGGCCGGGGCCCACGGTCAGGCCCCCACGAGGTGGACCTCGGGGACGTACAGGATCCAGCGGCCGCCCGCCTCCCGGAAGGCGGTCTCCTTCGCCATGATCTCCTCCGCGTGGTTCCAGGCGAGCAGCAGCGCGTAGTCGGGGTACGGGTCGGCGAACGCCTCGGGCCCGCGCACCGGGATGTGGGAGCCGGGCGTGAGCCTGCCCTGCTTCGCGGGCGTCGTGTCGCAGACGAACGACACCAGGTCCGGGCCGATGCCGCAGTAGTTGAGCACGGTGGCGCTCTTGGCGGTCGCGCCGTACCCGTAGACGCGGGCGCCCTGATCGCGCAGGCCCGTCAGCAGCGCGACCAGGTCGTCGCGGTTGGCGGCGACCCGGGCCGCGAAGTCGCGCAGCGTCGCGAGTTCGGTCAGCCCCCGGGCCTCCTCCTCCGCCAGCAGGGCGGCCACCGCCGGGGTGGGGGTCCGCGCGCCGCGTCTGGCCAGCGTGTACCGGACCTCGCCGCCGTGCACCGGCAGCCGTTCCACGTCCACCAGCTCGAACCCGTGGCGGCGGGCCATGGCGCGGACGGAGGCGGCGCAGAAGAAGTAGAAGTGCTCGTCGTAGATCTGGTCGAAGGAGCGGCGCGTCACGATGTCGCCGAGGTAGGGGTCCTCGAAGACCAGCACGCCCCCGGGGCGCAGCAGCGCGTCGGCCCCGCTCAGAATGGAGTCCACGTACGGGATGTGGCAGAGCGTGTTGGCCGCGTAGATCACGTCGGCGGGCCCGTCCGCGGCGCGGACGGCGGCGGCGACGCCGGCCTCGAAGAAGTCCTTGCGCACGCGCACGCCCCGGGCCGCCGCCAGGTCGGCCACCCCGCCGGACGGCTCGACGCCGAGATGCCGGACCCCGGCGTCGGCGACGGTCTTGAGCATGGTCCCGTCGTTGCAGCCCAGCTCGACCACGAACGGGTCAGGACCGGTCAGCTCGGTGGCGAGCAGCCGCTTCGCCACGCCCTCGAAGTGCTCGCGCATCACCGCCGACCCCGAGGAGAGGTACGGATAGCTCTCGTGGAACATCCGTTCCCTCGGCACCTCTTCGAGGAGCTGGGCCATCGAGCAGTCCTCACAGACCCCGACGGCCAGGTGGAAGAAGAACTCGGGCGCCGGGTCGCCGGGGAGGACGAAGTGGTCGGAGAGCGGCTGCCTCCCGAAGTCGGCGAACCCGTGCAGCTTTCCTGAACAGACGCGGCACTCCATGCGCTCCTCCATGATCGTTCAGCCCTCGGGATGGCGGTAGCGCACCCACACGTCCCCGGTCTGCACGTATCCGGTGAGCCGGATCAGGACACCGTCGTGGGCGAGCGGCACGGGCGGGCGGTTGAAGACCGCGCCCATCCAGCGCCGTACGACTCCTTCCTCACGGACCAGCCAGCCGCGCGGCAGGATGACGACCACGTCGCCGAACCAGGAGGTGATCTCCACGTCGAGCACGATCTCCCGGTGCGGGCAGTCGGCCATGGTGAAGTCGATCTTCACGGTGCCGAAGCGGCCCGCCTTGGCGCTGATGTACGGGGGCACCGACCAGCGTCCGTGGCGCACGACCTTGCCGCTGCGGGTGTGCAACTCCAGCCCGCCCGTGGTGGGGACGGACAGCGGCATCGTGGGACTGACCGGGACCGGCAGGCCGACCTGCGGAAGGTCCGCCACCAGGGCTTCCAGCTGTCCACGGGTGATGGCGGTGTAGGCGCGGTCGACCCGCTCGTTGAGCTCTTCGAGGGTGATGCGTCCCTCGCCGACCGCGACGCGGAGCATCTCGGCCACTCTCTCGCGATCCTGGTCGCTTGCTCGCATGTCCGGCTGCTCGGTCATGGCGTCCACCCTAGAAGGCTATGAAGGGTCTCACCGGCGCATAACCCCTATTTCCCCGAGGCCGACCCGACAGGGGACCGAGGCCGGGCCGGTAGGGGTTGAGCGGCGTCGCCGCGCCGTGACAGGTTCGGCCGTGACGGGGGCCAGGGGTGAGGAGGCTGCCATCATCGACGTTCGCGGCTGGCTGGCGGAGATCGCCGGTCACACCTTCATGCAGGCGACGCGGGTGCCCCTGGACGAGCTGACCGGCTGGCGGGAGGACCCGGAGACGGGCGACATCCGCCACCGGAGCGGGCGGTTCTTCACCGTGGAGGGCCTCGACGTCCGGCATCCCGCGGGGCCGGTGACCTCCTGGACGCAGCCGATCATCAACCAGCCCGAGGCGGGCATACTCGGCATCCTGCTCAAGCGCGTGGACGGGGTGCCATACCTGCTGATGCAGGCCAAGAACGAGCCGGGGAACGTCGGCGGACCGCAGCTCTCGCCCACCGTGCAGGCCACCAGGAGCAACTACACGCGGGTGCACGAGGGGCGGCGGGTGCCGTACCTCGGCTTCTTCCGCGAGCCGCGCGGCCGGGTGCTCGTCGACGTGCGCCAGTCCGAACAGGGCGCGTGGTTCTACCGCAAGCGCAACCGCAACATGGTGGTCGAGGTCGCCGCGCACGTGCCGGCGGCCGAGGGCTTCCGCTGGATGCCGCTGCGGCACGTGCACGAGCTGCTGGCCGTGCCCGACCTGGTGAACATGGACGCCCGTACGGTCCTGGCCTGCCTGCCGCCCCAGGGCGGCGCGCGGGACGGTGACGAGGGCTTCGGCGCGCTCGTGGCGCGCTCCCGCGTGCCGGGGCGGCGGGCCGCGCACGGCATGGGCGAGATCCTGAGCTGGCTGAGCGGCCTGCGTTCCACGACCGACATCCAGGCCAGGCCGCTGGCGCTCGGGCGGCTGCGCGGGTGGCGGCGGGCCGGCGGCCGCATCGCGCACGACACCGGCAGGTTCTTCGAGGTCATCGGGGTGCGCGTGCGGGCGCACGGGCGCGAGGTCGGCGGCTGGGACCAGCCGATGATCGCGCCCGTCGGCACCGGGGTCGTCGCGTTCCTGGTCATGCGGATCGGCGGGGTGCTGCACGCTCTCGCGCACGCGCGCGCCGACCCCGGCTACACCGACGTGGTGGAGCTGGCCCCGACCGTGCAGTGCACCCCCGGCAACTACGACCACCTGCCGCCGCGCGCCCGGCCGCCGCTGCTGACGGAGGTGCTGGCGGCCCGGCCGGACAGCGTGCGCTTCGACACGGTGCTGTCGGAGGAGGGCGGCCGCTTCTACCGGGCCCGCAACCGCTACCTCGTGGTGGAGACCGACGAGGACCCGCTGCCCGGCCACCCGGACTTCCGCTGGCTGGCCCTGCACCAGCTGGACGAGCTGCTGCGGCACAGCTACTACCTCAACGTGGAGGCCCGCACCCTCGTCGCCTGCCTGCACGGCCTGACGCGCGACGAGCGGCTCACCGCAGCAGCTCGATGACCTTGCCGAAGTCCTCCATGGCCGGCTCCATCACGGTGAAGTAGGACAGGCGGAACCTCTCCCGGTGCTCGCGCACCTGCTCCGCGATCTGCGCGGGCGTCCCCACGAACAGCGTCGGCAGCTCCAGCAGCCGCTCGGGCGGCAGGTCCGGGGCGTAGCGGCGGACGGTCTCCGCGCCGGCCCGCCGGTCGCGGGTCAGCACCGTGGCCTTGGACAGCACGTTCAGCTCGATCCGCGGAGCGCGCGCCCCCGCCTCGGCCAGGACGAACTCGACCCGCCGCAGCAGCGTCTCCGCGTCGACCAGCGCCGTCCTGCCGTACTCCGCCCGGTAGGGGGCGCCGGTGAAGCTGACGATCTCGGCCCTGCGGGCGGCCAGCCGCAGCACCCGGTCGCCGTGGCCGCCGATCATCAGCGGCGGCCCCTTGTGCCGCAGCAGCGTGTCGAGCGTGCCGACCAGCTCTTCCAGGCGGCGGACGCGCGAGGCCGGGTCGTCGGGCAGGCCCAGGGCCGCGAACTCGGACCTGACGTAGCCGGTGCCGACCCCCAGCTCCAGCCGTCCGCCGATGAGCCGGTCGGTGGTGGTGACGTCCCTGGCCAGCAGGACGGGGTGGTGGAACGCGGCGTTGAGCACGTACGTCCCGATGACCGCCCGTTCGGTGGCCTCGGCGGCCAGCGTCGCGCTGGGGAAGGGCGAGAGCAGGTTCAGGTGGTCGGGCACCGCGATGACGTCGTAGCCCAGCGCCTCCGCGCGCCGGCACTTGGCCGCCCATCCGGCCCCCGAGCAGTCCTCGGTGATCAGGACGACACCGAACCGCAGAGGGGTCATCGGGCGGCTCCTTCGGAGCGGCGGGCCTGCCGGGGCACGGCGGCGGCCCGGGGCTCGATCATGGCGATGGCGGTGAGGAGGAGACCGCGCCCGGCCGTCCACCGGCCGTGGAACCCGGTCAGCGGCCGGCCCTGCCAGCGCGGCCCCGGCACCATCAGGCGCGCGTGGAACGTGCCGCGCTCCGGGTCCAGCACGATCGCCGCGTCCTGGAAGTCCAGCCAGCGCCTGGCCAGCGGGAACCACGCCTTGTAGACCGACTCCTTGGTGCTGAACAGCAGGCGGTCCCAGTTGAGGCCCGGGTGCTCGGCGGCCAGGCGGCGCAGCATCTCACGCTCCCTGGGCAGGGTCACCGCCTCCTCCACGCCGGACGGCAGCGGGGCGTCGGGCTCGGCGTCGATGCCGACGGTCCCGCCGACGGCGCCGACGGCCGCGGCGCGGTAGCCGTCGCAGTGGGTGATGCTGCCGATGAGGCCGGCCGGCCAGCGGGGCTCGCCGTAGGTGCCGGTGAGGACGGGCACCGGCGGCAGGTTCAGTCGTTCCATGGCCTTGCGCACGCAGTGGCGGGCCGTGGTGAACTCCTGGCGCCGTTTGTCGGCCACCTGGCGGACGAGTTCTTCCTCGGCGGGCAGGAGCACGGCGTCGGGCGGGTCGCCGAAGGCGTCGTAGGAGTGGATCGTCGCGGGCAGAATCGCTTCGATCACCCGCATCTCCCTCCTCGCACCCGTCGCCGCGGGAAACCCCCGCACAGTAACGAAATACCACGATTTCCTGCGGCCCCGAAAGAAGGACCTCCGCCTCTGTCACCGGAATTAGGGGGCTGATAGGGGGGTCTCTGCCGGGCCCGGCCTTGAAACCCCTACTGCCGCAGGGGGAGTCTGTGGCTTAACACATCTCGGGCAAATCACGGCACCTGCTCCACCCGAGTGGTCGTAAAATACCGGCGATTCACCGGGAACTGTTCCCGATAATGGACGCATGAAGGGAATTCGGTGCGTTACACGAGGCTAGGCCGGATGGGGCCTCTCATCTCGAACATCGGGCTCGGCTCGCTGGCTCTGAGCGGCGCCTACGGCAGCGTCGACCCCGCCGAGGCCGAACGGGTGGTCCGCCGGGCGCTCGACGCCGGTGTGACCCTCCTCGACACGGCCGACTTCTACGCCGCCGGCGAGGTGGAGCGCCTGATCGGCCGGGCCGTCGCCGGGCGGTCCGACGACGTCGTGGTGGCCACCCGCGGCGGGGCCCGCGTGCGCGGGCCGGAGGAGCCGGTGGAGTTCGACGGCAGGCCCGACTACCTCGAACAGGCCTGCGAGTCCTCGCTCAAGCGCCTCGGCGCCGACCACGTCGGGATCTACTACCTCTACTGCCAGGACTCCCGCGTCCCGATCGAGCACAGCATGACCCGCCTGGCCGCCCTGGTGCGGGCCGGCAAGATCCGCTACATCGGGCTGTCCAACGGCACTCCCGACCAGCTCCGGCGGGCGCACGCCGTGCATCCGGTCACGGCGCTCGCCATCGAGTACTCCCTCTGGGGCACCTGCGTCGACTCCGCGCTGCTCGCCACGGCGCGCGAGCTGGGCGTGTCCGTCGTGGCCGCCCGCCCGCTCGGCCGCGGCTTCCTCACCGGCCGCATCAGGTCCGACGACCGCCTGGACCCGGGCGACTGGCGGCGCGCCGACCCCAGGTTCCGGCCCGAGCGGCTCCGGTCGCACGCCGGGCCGCTGCAGCGGCTCGAAGCCGTGGCGGCGCGGCTCGACCTGGGCTCGGGCCGGCTGGCGCTGGCCTGGCTGCTGTCGCGCGAGGAGCACATCGTGCCGGTCCCCAGCACGCGCGACCAGGTGCACCTGGAGATGAACATCGCCGCCTCGGCGGTCGAGCTGCCTCCCGAGTCCCGCGAGTGGCTGACGGGGTTGTCTCCCCAGGGCTTCCCCCCCGACACCGGCGGCCGGTCGCCCGCTCCCCTGCTCTGACGCGCGCCGGGCGCCTCAGTCGAGGTCGCCCCGGGTGCGCGGCGCGATCAGGGAGGCGGCGAGTGCCTTGTTGACCGCGTCGATCCGCGAGACCGCGTTGAGCTTGACGAAGATGTTGCGCATGTGGCGCTTCACCGTCGCCTCGGCCAGGCCGAGCTTGCGGGCGATCTGGCTGTTGCTCAGCGCGTGCGCCGCGAGCTGGAGCACCTCCAGCTCCTTGTCCGTCAGCGTGGGCGCGGCCGTCGCCTCCACCTGCGCGACGCTGTTGCGCGAGACGGCGAGCACGATCCTCGTGGGCTCCTCGTGCACGCTGCGCACCGCCGCGATCAGCTCGTGCCGGTGCACGCTCTTGAGCAGGTAGCCGCGGATGCCCGCGCCCAGCAGCCGGCTGAGCAGCTGGGGTCCGTCGTACATGCTGAGGATGATGATCCTGGTGTCCGGCGACAGGGTACGGATCCGCGACACGGTCTCGGTGACCTCGTCGCCGGGGATCTCCACGTCCAGCAGCACGATGTCCGGGCAGGTGTCGGCGATCATGGTCACCGCGGACATGGAGTCGCCCGCCTCGCCGACGATCCGCATGTCGCCGACGGACTCCAGGATCTCCCGCAGCCCTTCCCTGAACAGGGCGTGGTCGTCCACCAGGGCGATGGTGATGATGAGGTCGTCAGCCACCATCGGGGCCGTCGCTCTGCCTCTTGAGCGGGATGAACAGCTCGACCAGGCATCCGCCGCGCGGCTCGCTGGAGATCGCGACCCGGCCGCCGAGCAGCGTGGCCCGCTCCCGCATCGAGGCCAGTCCCACACCGCCGTGCTCGCGGGCGCTCGCCGGGTCGAAGCCCCGCCCGTCGTCCTGCACCGAGGCGATCAGCGCGTGGGGGGCGATGTCCACGCGGATGAACAGGGCCGCCGCCTCGGCGTGGGTGAGCGCGTTGCGCGCGGCCTCGCGGATGATGAGGAACGCCTCGTCGATGCACCTCGGCTCGGCCCACGACTCGTCGCCGTTGACGTCGAGCCCGATGCAGATCCGGTCTTCGTCGACGGTCTCCAGGAAGGCCAGCAGCGACTTCTCCAGGCTTCCCACGGAGGCGGCGGGGTGCAGCTCGGAGGTGATCTGCCGCAGGTTCTCCATGATCTCCTGTACGGCCTGCTGCACGATCGCGATCTTGGCCAGGGCCCGCGCCGGGTCGGTGGCGTGGTAGACCTCCGACAGGGCCAGCTGCTGGTGGGCGACGCTGATGCCGTGCCCGATCCGGTCGTGCAGCTCGCGCGCTATGCGCCGGCGCTCGTCCTCCTGGGCCTGGTGCACCTGGTTGAGCAGGAAGCCGTGGTAGCTCTCCGAGGCCTCGCGGACGCGCCGCGACAGGCTCTCCTCCATGCCGGTGACCGCCAGCGCCAGCACCTCGGCGGGCGAATCGAAGTCGGCGGCTATTCGCCGGGCGAGATGAGCGACCGCGGTGCCGAAGAAAAGTGAGCCAGCCTCAAGAGAAGCGGCGGGATGAACCCCTCCCGCCGCGCGCGCGTTCCCGACTTCCCGCGCGTGATGTTTGTAGAGGTTACTTACCTGAACCTTTCCGGCGCGTAGCGTAGCGGCCACGTCCTCCAGGATGTACTGCGCGGTCAATAGGGCCTGATGCCGGGCCTGAGAGGCAGTGAAGGCCGCGTTTCCGGCGGTCAGCAAGGCCGACTCGAATTCGGCCAGGATTTCGTCCCGACAGGCCTCCACGCATCTCGCCGGATCATCGGCCGCCTTGTATTCCCCCTCCACTGACGTCCCCTCCGCCCGTGGGCCGAGTACAAGCACGCCTTCCACTATCGATCATCCGAGTGATGTGCGCAACATTTATCGTCATATGTTCGACAGGACAGCCGTAACATGAACGAGCTGTTGCGTCGCCATAAACGTCTCGTAAGGCCTGCGCCGCGCGGCGCGGCCCTGCTCCCGGCCGACGGCGCGCGTCCCCGCGACGACCACGGCCACGACGCCGGCCGCCATCACCGCCAGCACGCCGACCAGCGGCACGTCCCACACGACGACCGCCACGCAGAAGGCGGTGAGCAGTCCGGGCGCCGCCACGACCATCATCCGGCGCGCGGCGCTCTCGCCGATCAGGACGCCGAGCGTGCGCCGGCCCGCCGCCGCGTCACCCGGGATGTCGGACAGGTCCTTCGCCGGCACGCCGACCAGCACCATCCAGCAGACCGCGGCGGCGGCGAACACGATCAGCCCGGTCGGCGCGACCTCGCCGGTCCCGGCCGTCGCGACGGTGAACCCGGCGAGGTAGGAGAGCAGCCCCGACAGCATGAGCACGATCACCGTGCCGCTCGAACTGGCCTTCAGCGGAGCGGGCGGTCCCGAGTAGAGATAGCCGAGTGCGAGGTTGACCGCGATGATCCAGGTCATCGGGCCGGGCAGGCCCACCGTGGCGACGAGCGACAGCACGGCGGCCACCGCCGCCACGGCCGCGGCGGTGCGGGGGCGCAGCTCGCCCCTGGCGATCGGCCGGCCGGAGCCGTTGATCCGGTCCTCGGCGATGTCGGTGACGCCGTTGTAGAGGTAGATCGCGAAGATCGAGGCCACCCAGGCGACGCCTCCCTGGAAGACCATGAGGGGATCGGCGAGCGAGGTGATCGGCAGGGCCAGGGCGACCCCGGTCAGGTAGCGGAGCGACGAGACGGCCAGCACGGACGGGCGGGATTCGGCGAGGCACAGCGTGATGACGCGGGCGGGGAAAGGGGCCAACAGTGTCCAATTGGCTGACATATTCGGGATTGTGACCAGGGGTGACCCGCCTGATAAGAGGGGCGCACGGAAGTTGTAGTGGGTCTACGCCTTTCGATACCCCAGGTTGCCTCCTTGGATACCGGTCCCGAACTCATGGTGCACCCGCTTGTCCCGCCTTGGCGACCCCTATAGTTTCGCCCTCGTACCCAGAGATCCGTCGACTTTCGAGACCGGCGCGCAAAGTCGCCCTCCGGAGAAGGCTCCGGGGACGATTTCCGTGATGAATCCCGCGATATTCGAGAACCCCGGCACGCTGCCGGAATCCGCCTCCGCCACGGCCGGTTCCCATCCGCCGCATATCCCAGAACAGGACGTCATCAGGAAGGAAATCAGACCATGCAGGGCGCCGAACGCTATACCGGTTTCACCCCCCTCGACCTCCCCGACCGGACCTGGCCCAGCAGGCGCCTGCGCTCGGCCCCGCGCTGGCTCTCGACCGACCTGCGTGACGGCAACCAGTCCCTGGCGCGCCCGATGACCCCCGAGCGCAAGCTCATGATGTTCGACCTCCTGGTCTCCATGGGCTACAAGGAGATCGAGGTCGGGTTCCCGGTCGCCAGCCGCGACGACCACGACTTCGTACGGCTGCTCATCGAGCGCGACCTGATCCCCGACGACGTGCGGATCACCGTGCTGACCCAGGCGCGCGAGGAGCTGATCAGGGCCACCCTGGACTCGCTCAAGGGCGCGGACCGGGCCATGGTCCACATCTACAACGCCACGTCCCCGCTGTTCCGCCGGCTGGTCTTCGACCTCGACCGCGCCGGCTGCCGGCAGCTCGCGGTCCGCGGCACCCAGGTGATGATGGACCACGCCGAGCGCGTGCTGGGCGACTGCGACCTGGGCTACCAGTACTCCCCCGAGCTGTTCAACGAGACCGAACCCGACTTCTCCCTCGAAGTCTGCTCGGCCGTCATGGACGTCTGGCAGCCGGAGGCGGGCCGGGGCATCATCCTGAACTTCCCGACCACCGTCGAGCGCTCGCTGCCCAACGTCTTCGCCGACCAGATCGAGTGGCTGGACCGCAACCTGCCACACCGCGAGCACGTGTGCCTGTCCGTCCACCCCCACAACGACCGCGGCACCGGCGTGGCCTCCGCCGAGCTGGCGCTGCTGGCCGGCGCCGAGAGGATCGAGGGCTGCCTGTTCGGCAACGGCGAGCGCGCCGGCAACGTCTGCCTGGTCACCCTGGGCATGAACCTGTTCTCCCACGGCATCGACCCCGGCATCGACTTCTCCGACATCAACGCCGTGCGCCGCACCGTCGAGCTGTGCAACCAGCTGCCGGTGCACCCCCGGCACCCCTACGGCGGCGACCTGGTCTACACCGCCTTCTCCGGGTCCCACCAGGACGCCATCAAGAAGGGCTTCGACGAGCGGGAGCGCCAGGCCGCGGCCACCGGCGCGGACCCGTCCGGCCTGCCGTGGCGCATGCCGTACCTGCCGGTGGACCCCAAGGACGTGGGCCGCACCTACGAGGCGGTGGTACGGGTCAACAGCCAGTCCGGCAAGGGCGGCGTCGCGTACGTGATGAGCGCCTGGCACGGGCTCAACCTGCCGCGCGGGCTCCAGGCCGAGCTGGCCGCCCGGGTCCAGGAGCGGGCCGAGACGCTGGAGGGCGAGCTGTCGCCGAGCGGGATCGGGGCGGTGTTCCGCGAGGAGTACCTGTACCGGGGCGACCCCGCCGCGCCGCTGGCGATCGGCAGGACACCGCTCGTGGCCACGCTGCACGTCGACGGCCGCATGGAGATGAGCGGGCCGCGCGCCGACGCGGTCCGCACGCTCGGCGCCGCGCTCGCCCCGTGGGGCGTCCGGCTCCGCGCCGTGCACCGCACCGCACCGCCGCTGGACGCGGACCTGACCCCGGAGCAGCCGGCGCTCGCCGGCCACTCCCCCGATGACGTCGTGGTCTACGCCGAGTGCGGCACGGGCACCGGCGCGGGCACGGGCGTGGCGTGGGGTGCCGGCATCGGCGCGGACGTGACGGCCGCGGCGCTGTCGGCCGTGCGGGCGGCGGGCCGCAGGCTGGCCCGCAGGGCCGACCGGCCGGCCCAGGCGCAGGACCGCGCGCGCCCGGCCGCCGACCGCCCCCACCTGATGGCCGCCGGAGAGTAGCCCGTCATGTCACGGATCAGGACCAGACGCCCCCGGCCCAGGCGATCCGGCCAGGACCCGCTCGACCTGCGGACGCCCTCCGGACGCAAGCTGCCCTACTGAACCCGCGCAAGAGGAGGATCATGGCACCGGACGATCGGCGGCAGGACGCGGCTCTCCTGATGGAGCTGCTGGAGGAGGCGAAGGCCGGCAGGGGCCGGATCGCGATGGTGACGGGCGCCGTCGCCACCGGCAAGAGCGAACTGCTGCACGACTTCGCCGAGCAGGCGCTCCGGCACGGCGCGCTCCCACTGTCCGCGACAGGCTCCCTCGCCGAGCGCGACCTGCCACTCGGCGTGCTCTCGCAGCTCGTGCGGAACACGCCGGCCGACGAGCACCGCGCGGCCACGCTGGACCTGCTGCGCGAGGGCGCCCGCGCGCACCTGTCACGCGCGCCGGGCGCGGAGTCCTTCGCGCACGTGGACGCGCAGATCGTGGACGCCCTGTGCACAGTGCTGCTGAAACTGTCGGAGCGCCGCCCCTTGGCGATCGTCGTGGACGACGTGCAGCACGCCGATCGCGCCTCGCAGCTGTGCCTGTCCTACCTCGCGCGCCGGGTGAGGTACGCCCGGGTCATGCTCGTACTCAGCGGCCCTGACCACCACGCCCACCCGCACCCGCTCCTGCGCACCGAGGTGGAGCGCCAGCCGCACTGCCGCCCGGTGCGGCTGGCGCACCTGGCGGAGGAGGGCGTGGCCGAGCGGGTGCGGCAGCGGGAGGGGGCGCAGGCGGCCGACCGCTTCGCCGCCCGGTGCCACGAGCTGAGCGGCGGCAACCGGCTGCTGGCGGACGCGGCGCTGGAGGACCTGCGGGCCACCGGCGAGCCCGGCGAGAAGTACGCCGACGCGGTGCTGGCCTGCCTGCAGCGCGCCGATCCCGACCTGCTCCCCGTGGCCCGCGCGCTGGCCGTGATGGGCGAGCCCGGCGCCGCCGGACGGCTGCTCGGCCGGGGCGAGGCGGCCACGGCCAGGGCGGTTCAGGCGCTGGCCGGGGCCGGGCTGCTCGCCGGCGGCCGGTTCCGGCACGAGGCCGCCGCGTCCGCCGTGCTGGCCGGGCTGGACACCTCGGAGCTGATCGACCTCCACCGCCGGGCGGCGGAGCTGACCTACCAGGAGGGCGCGCCCGCCGCCGTCGTGGCCGGCCACCTCCTGCGGGCCACCCACGCGGGAGACCCGTGGGCGCTGTCGGTGCTGGAGGAGGCCGCCAAGCAGGCGCTGCGCGACGACGGGGTCGAGTCGGCCATCGAGTACCTCAAGCTGGCCTGGCAGGCGTGCGACGACGAGCGGCGCAGGGCGCGGATCACCACCACGCTGGTGCGGGCCAGGTGGCGGATCGACCCGGGGACGCAGACCGGCCAACTGGCCGAGCTGACCGAGGCGCTGCACCAGGGCCATCTGGGCGGCGGCGACGCCATCGTGCTGGCCAGGGCGCTGCTGTGGCACGGCCACGTCGCCGACGCCAAGGACGTGCTGGGCTGCCTGGGCGACGGCGGGGAGCTGGACCGCGAGGCGGTGGCGGAGCTGGACGCGACCCGCGCCTGGCTCCGCAGCAGCTGGCCCGCCTTCCTGCCGCATCTGCCTGAGCCGCCCGCCGAGCAGGCGGGCGGCGCGGCCCGCTCGCTCGGCGCCGACCGCCGGCTGGTGTCGGCCGACGCGCTGGCCTCCACGCTGAGCGAGGGCCCGCAGGAGGAGCTCGTGACCGTGGCCGAGCGCATCCTGCGCGGCTCCCGGCTGGACGAGATGTCCATGGACGCGGTGGAGTGCGCGCTGCTGACCCTGATCTACAGCGACCGTGCCGACCGGGCCGCGCCCTGGTGCGACGTCTTCGTGTCCGAGGCGGCCGACCGGCACGCGCCCAGCCGCCAGGCGAGGCTGTCGGCGATCCGGGCGGAGATCTCGCTGCGCCGGGGCGACCTGGCGGCGGCGGCGCGCGACGCCCAGCGGGCCCTGGAACTCGTCTCGCCGGAGAGCTGGGGGGTCGCCGTCGGCGCGCCGCTGGGCATCCTGCTGATGGCCGGGGCCGGCATGGGCCGCCACCTGGACTACCTGCGCCAGGCCGCCCAGCCGGTGCCTGAGGCCATGCTGGAGACCCGGTTCGCCGCCCAGTACCTCTACGGCAAGGGCCGCTTCGCGCTGATGTCGGGCCAGCCCAGGCAGGCGCTGCGCGACCTGCGGCTGTGCGGTGAGCTGACGTGCGCGTGGGGGCTGGACGTCCCGGAGTTCGTCCCGTGGCGGCTGGACGCGGCCGAGGCGCTGATCCGCCTCGGCGAGGTGGACGAGGCGCGCGGGCTCATCGAGACCCAGCTCGCCGGGTGCGGCAAGCGGTCGAAGCGGGTGCACGGGATGGCGTTGCGCCTGCTCGCCGCGGCGAGCGAGGTGCGGCACCGCGTCATGCTCCTGCGCCGCGCCGCCGACCTGCTGCGGGCGGGCGGAGACCGGTACGAGCACGCCAGGGCGCTGTTCGACCTCACCGAGGCGTACCACGCGATCGGCGAGCACCGCAGGGCCGGGATGCTGAGCGGCCGGGCCGGCGCGCTGGCCCAGGAATGCCACGCGGGCGGGCTGATCCGCGATCCGGCCCGCGCCCGCAGGAACGGCCAGGTGAACGGACAGGTCAACGGTCAGGTGAACGGCCGGCTCAACGGGCACGCCGGCGGGCAGAGCCCGGAAGCGGCGCTCAGCGAGGCCGAGCAGCGCGTGGCGGCGCTGGCCGCCGACGGGTACTCCAACCGGGAGATCTCCGGCAAGCTCTTCATCACCGTGAGCACCGTGGAGCAGCACCTGACGCGGATCTACCGCAAGCTCAACGTCTCGCGCCGCCGTGACCTGCCGGCCGGTCTGGCCGGCAGGTCACTGTAGCGATCTCACTCGGCGACGGCCGTGCGCATGACCCACTCGAAGACGACGGCACGCTCGCCGTCGACGGTGGCGCTCTCGCCGCCGCGCCTGAAGTGCTCGTACCCGGCGCCGTGCGGGAGCTTGAACACCTCGGTGCCGGGGCTCACGCGCTGCACCCGCCGCTCGGCCGGAACCGCCTCCGGTCCGCCGACCAGGACGGCTCTGATCTCCTTCATGGTGCCTCCTCTTGGTGAGAGGTGTTCACAGCGGAATGCTGGAGTGGCGTCCGCGCGCCCGGGGCGCCCGGTCCAGCGCCTGGGCCAGCCTGAGCCGGGTCGTCTCCGGCGCGATCACCTCGTCGACCACGCCGAGCGCGATCGCGCGGGCCACCCCGCCGGCGGTCCGGCGCTGCTCCTCGGCCAGCCGGGCGCTCAGCTCGTCGCGCTCGTCGTCGGGGGCGGCGGCCAGGGTCTTGCGGTGCAGGACGCGTACGGCGCTCTCCGCGCCCATGACCGCGACCTCGGCGTCCGGCCAGGCGAAGGTCGCGGTGGCGCCGAGCGAGCGGGAGTTCATCGCGATGTAGGCCCCGCCGTAGGCCTTGCGGGTGATCAGCGTGACGCGCGGCACCACGGACTCGGCGAAGGCGTGCAGGAGCTTGGCGCCCCGCCGGACGACGCCGCCCCATTCCTGGTCCACCCCGGGCAGGAAGCCGGGGACGTCGACCAGCACGACCAGGGGAACTCCCAGGGAGTCGCACATGCGGACGAACCGCGCGCTCTTCTCCGCCGACAGCGAGTCCAGGCAGCCGCCCTTGCGGATCGGGTTGTTGGCCAGGACGCCGATCGGACGGCCGCCGAGCCGGCCGAGGCCGACCAGGACGTTGGCCGCCCAGCGGGGCTGCAGCTCCTCGAAGACCGGCCCGCGCGCGTCACCGTCCACGAGGGCGCGCACCAGCGGCCGCACGTCGTAGGCGCGCCGCGGCGACTCGGGCAGCAGCGCGCGCAGGTCCCTCGGCTCGCGCAGCGGGGCCAGCTCGAACCGGCCCTGCCCGCCGCGGAGCAGCCCGGCGAGGCGGCGGGCGCGGAAGCAGGCGTCGTCCTCGTCGGCGGCCTGCACGTGCACCACCCCCGACCTCGGGCCGTGCGCGTCGGGGCCGCCGAGCGCCGCCATGTCGATCTTCTCGCCGGTGACGCTCCGCACGATGTCGGGGCCGGTCACGAAGACGCGCCCGGAGCCGGTCATGACAATGACGTCGGTCAGGGCAGGACCGTAGGCGGCGGCCCCAGCGGCCGGGCCGAGGACGACCGAGATCTGCGGCACCACGCCGGAGGCCCTGGTCATCGCGGCGAACATGCGGCCCACGCCGTCCATGGACTCGACGCCGTCGGCGAGCCTGGCGCCTCCGGAGTGCCACAGGCCGATCACCGGGCAGCCCTCGGCCACGGCGGCGTCGGTGGCGGCCACGATGTGCCGGGCCCCGGCCGCGCCGAGCGCGCCGCCCATCCTCCTGGCGTCGGTGCAGAAGGCGATGACGGGCCGCCCGTCCACCCGGCCCCGCACCGCGGTCACGCCGCTGTCGTCGTCCGCGTGCAGCGCGACGGGCGTGCCCGGGTCCAGCAGCCGGGCCAGCCTGACCGAAGGGGCGCGCGGGTCGGCGGCGGGCTCCGCCCCGCGGTCGGCCGGCGCGCGGCTCACCGGCAGCTCGTCCGGCAGCGTGGGCAAGACGGTCATCCCTGATCCCCTGTGCTCGACGGTCTCTCACGGGTCCGGGACCCGTGGCACCCATCGAATGTGTCAACGGCCGGGGTGCCGGCCAACCCCTATTCACTCCTGCGCGGATGGCAACTTGTGCGCGCCGTTTTCGCTCGTTGACCGGGGTGTGGGGGCGGGTTTCGATGATTCGATCTCACCCTTGAAAGGTGTGCGACATGTCCTTGTGGTCGTTACCGATTGTCACCACGTTGCTGGCCACGGCGGTGTTCCCCGCCGGGGCCGTCACGACCCCCGATCCGGGATCCGCCGCCGTGCGCGACCCGGCCTCGCTGGTCAACGTCTTCCACGGTACGAAGGAGGCGGCGGCCGACTTCGGGCACGGCGGCGGCGGGGGGATGACCTTCCCCGGCGCCGTGCTGCCGTTCGGGATGATGCAGTGGAGCCCCGACACGGTGGAGGACGCCGGCGGCGGTTACCGCTGGGAGGACGACCGCCTGCGCGGCTTCTCCATGACCCACATCTCCGGGCCGGGCTGCACCGGCGCCCAGGACTTCCCGGTGATGCCCTTCTCCGGCCGGATCGGCCGCTCCCCCGCGACGCACGGGATGGACTACGTCCAGACCTTCCAGCACACCGCCGAGAAGGCCTCGCCCGGCTTCTACGGCGTCACCCTGGACACCGGCGTCAAGACCGAGCTGTCGGTCAGCACGCGGGCGGGCGTCGGCCGCTTCACCTTCCCCGAGGGCAAGCCGGCCACACTGCTGCTGAACACCAGCGGCTCGATCAACGGCGTGGACGACGGCGAGACCCGGATCAGCGGGAACACCGTCGAGGGCTGGGTGCTGACCGGCGGGTTCTGCGGCCCCCCGACGCGCTACAAGGTCTACTTCCACGCCACCTTCGACCGGCCGGTCACCGGCTTCGGCACCTGGAAGGACGACCAGGTGCTGCCCGGCGCGCGGGTCGTCGCCAACGCCTCCGAAGGCAAGGTGAAGGGTCATGTCGTCACCTCTGACGACGTGGTGGTGAACGGGCCGGGGTCCGGCGCGTACCTGGAGTTCGACCCCGCCACGCCGGTGCAGATGCGGGTGGGCCTGTCGTACGTGAGCGTCGAGGGCGCCAGGAACAACCTGCGGACGGAGATCGGCGCCAAGAACCTGGAGCAGGTGGCGAGCGAGGCGGAGGCCGTCTGGAACGCCCGTCTCGGCCAGGTGCGGATCGAGGGCGGCACCGACGCCCAGCGGCGCACCTTCTACAGCAGCCTCTACCACGCGCTGCTCCAGCCGTACGTCTTCGACGACGCCGACGGCACCTACGTCGGCTCCGACTACGAGATCCACCGGGTGAAGCCGGGCCACCACCACTACGCGACCTTCTCCGGCTGGGACGTCTACCGCAGCCAGGTCCAGCTGCTGGCCCTGCTCGCGCCGGACGTGGCGAGCGACATCGCGCAGTCGATGTACGTCAACGCCCAGGCGCTCGGCAACGTGTGGGACCGCTGGTCGCACCAGAACGCGGTCACCGGCGTCATGGTGGGCGACCCGTTCCACGTGATCCTCTCCACGGTGCACGCCTTCGGCGCGCGCGACTTCGAGGCCGCCGAAGCCCTCAAGGCGATGGCCGAGGCCGCCCGGCGCAGCGGCCCGATGGACATCGGTCACCCGCTGCTGGACTACGACGAGCGGCCGGGCAACGCCGCGTACATGGACAAGGGGTACGTGCCGTCGGACCCGTCCGCGACGCTGGAGTACGGCGTGGCCGACTTCGGCATCGCCCAGCTGGCCTCCCGGCTCGGCGACCAGGCCACGCGGGCGGAGTTCATGAAGCGCGCGCAGGCGTGGCAGCACCTGTTCAACCCGGCCAACGGCTGGGTCCAGCCCAAGATGGGGGACGGCGCGTTCAAGTCGCCGTTCGACCCGGCCGCCGCCGACGTCTACATGGAGGGCAACGGGGCGCAGTACCACTGGATGGTGCCGCACAACCCGCAGGGGCTGATCACCGCGATGGGCGGCGCCCAGGAAGCGGTGAACAGGCTGGACGACTACTTCAAGGAGCTGAACGCCGGCCCGCACCGGCCGTACGCCTACCTCGGCAACGAGGTCGCGCTGCAGTCGCCGTGGCTGTACGCGTGGGCGGGCCGGCCGTACAGGACGCAGGAGGTCGTCCGGAAGACGCAGAAGGAGCTGTTCGGCCCCGGCCCCGACGGGCTCGTCGGCAACGACGACCTGGGCACGATGGGCGCCTGGTACGTGTGGTCGGCCATGGGCCTGTTCCCGGCCGTTCCCGGCCGGGCCGAGCTGCTGGTGAACACGCCGCTGTTCGACCGGATCACGATCGACAGGCCCGGCGGCGACATCCAGGTCAACGCGCCCGGCGCCGCGGGCGGCTACATCCGGGCGCTGCGCGTGAACGGCGCCCCGGTGTCGCAGGCGTGGCTGCCGGAGACGTTCGCCACGCGGGGCGGGCGGCTGGACTTCACGGTGGGCAGCTCGCCGAACCTCACCTTCGGAGCTCGCCCGGCGGACGCGCCGCCGTCGTTCGGCGAGGGCACCGAGCCGTACCTGCTGGGGCTCAACCCGGGAAGCGGGCCGGTGGCGCCCGGCGGGACCTTCGAGGCCGACCTCACGATCCGGTCCATGGAGCGGACGGCCACGGTCGCGTGGCAGGCCACGCCGCCGCCGGGGATCACGGTGACGCCGTCGAGCGGACGCCTGTTCGTGCCGGCCGGGCGCGCCACGACCCGCAAGATCAGCATCACCGTGGACCCCGGCGTGGCGCTCGGCTTCCACACCGTGCCGATCGTGGCGGGCGAGGCGACCGGCGGCGTGCGGCTGAACGTGGCCGAGCGCGGCACGCTGGCGTGGCACCACAACAACGCCGGCATCGGCGACGCCGCGGTGCCCGACGAGGCCAACATCGACGGGCCCGGGTTCAGCTACTCGGCGCAGGCCCTGGCCGACGAGGGCGTCGAGCCGGGCGGCACCGTCTCCTGGAAGGGCTTCGACTTCACCTGGCCCGACCGCAAGCCCGGCGAGTGGGACAACCTGCGGCCGGGCACCGCGCCGATCGAGGTGGCGGCGCCCGACGGGGCGAGTGAGCTTGCGTTCCTCGGGTCGGGCGTGAACGGCTGGCCCGAGTCGAAGGTGACGGTCACCTACACCGACGGCTCGACGAGCACCGGCAAGCTCGGCCTCAGCGAATGGATCCTGGACTTCGGCGGCGAGCCGCCGGCGTTCGGCAACGAGCCCGTGGCCAGCACGCCGCTCAGGCTCTTCTGGGGCTCATGGGCGTTCCAGCCCATCGGCGCGCACGTGTTCGCGGCTCAGCCGATCGCGCTGGACCCGGCCAAGAAGGTGGCCAGCCTGACCTTCGCCCCGGCGGAGGACGGCGAGCTGCACCTCTTCGCCTGGGCCTTCAAGTGACGGGTCAGGCCCAGACCGGGCGGGCGCCGCGGATGTTGAGCATGACCGAGTACAGCGACGTGGTCGCGGTGATGAAGACCCGGTTGCGCTTGGGCCCGCCGAAGACCAGGTTGGAGACGCTCTCCGGCAGGTTGAGCCTGCCGAGGAGCGTGCCGTCCGGGTCGTAGCAGTGCACCGAGGATCCGACGGCGGCCCACACGCGGCCGCCGTCGTCCAGGCGCAGGCCGTCGAAGCCCTCCTTGCCGTCGTGCGCGGCGAACACCCGGCCGCCGGTGAGCGTGCCGTCGTCGCGCACGTCGAAGACCCGCAGGTGGCGCTCCTGGGTGTCGGCGACGAAGAGCCTGCTCTCGTCGAGGTCGAAGGCGAGGCCGTTGGGCCTGGCGAAGTCGCCGGCGACCATCTCGGTCGCGCCGGTGCCCGGGTCGATCCGGTAGACGTGGCAGCCGTCGATCTCCTGCTCGGCCCGGTGTCCCTCGTAGTCGCCCAGGATGCCGTACGGCGGGTCGGTGAACCAGATCGACCCGTCGGAGCGGACCACGACGTCGTTGGGGCTGTTGAGCCGCCTGCCCCGCCAGCTGTCGGCCAGGGTGGTGACCGAGCCGTCGTGCTCGGTCCTGGTCACCCGGCGCGCGCCGTGCTCGCAGGAGATGAGCCGGCCCTCACGGTCGAGGGTGTTGCCGTTGACGTAGCCGGACGGCTGACGGAACGGGCCGACGGCGCCGGTCTGCTCGTCCCAGCGGAGCATCCGGTCGTTGGGGATGTCGCTCCACACCAGGAAGCGGCCCGCCGGGAAGTAGACCGGCCCTTCCGCCCAGCGGGTCCCGCGGTGGAGGCGTTCGAGGTTTCTGTCGCCGCGGACGGCCGCGATGCGCTTGTCGAACGCCTCGAAATCGACGGGAATGAGCTCCACGAGGACGGCCTCCGGGGGGATCGGCTGCCCGACAGGGGTGGAGCTATGGGGATTCGAACCCCAGACCTCTTCCATGCCATGGAAGCGCGCTACCAACTGCGCCATAGCCCCTTGCGGATGCGTCGCCAAGTGTATCCGAATCCGGGGCCGCCCGTGTCATGTGTCAGCGCGGGGTGACGGTGGTGCGCATGGTGAGCGACTGCTCGCCGGTCTCCAGCGTGACCGTGACCTCGCCCAGCTCTCCCGTGCTCCGCACGTGGGTGCCGCCGCACGGGATCGACGCCTCGCCGCCGGGCAGGGCGCAGTGCCAGGTGCGGCGGGCGGTGAGCCCGGTGCCCGGCACGTCGATCCGGACCGGCGCGTCGGCCGCCACCCACGCCTTCAGCCGGGCGGCGACCTCGCGCGCCGTCTCCTCCGGGTCCAGCCCTTCGGCGGTGAACCCCTTCTTCCGCAGCGACTTGCCCAGCCGGTACTCGTCGACGCTCCCGTACGGGGAGATCCGCGAGGTGGTGATGGCGCTCTGGTCGAAGTCGGGGTTGCCGAGCCGGTCGCGCGCGGGCTCCTTGCGCCACCGGCCGGCCAGGGCGGCGTTGAGGGCGAGCGCGGCCAGATGGCAGGCGGTGTGCCCGGCCGAGAGCGCGGCCCGGTGTCCGGCGTCGACCTCCAGGCCGACCTCGGCGCCCACGTCCAGCGGGGTCTCGGTGACGTGCACGACCAGCCAGTCCCAGCCGTCGGCGCCGCGCCGTACCGGGATGTCGCCGCCCAGGACGATGTCGCCCCCGGCCGGGCGGGCGCCGGTCACGCAGTCGAGCACCGGCAGCCCGCCGATGGTGCCCCGGTCGGCGGGCTGGTCCGGCCAGGTGTGGTCGAGGGGGTGGAACGGGGTCTCGGTGACGACGAGGCCGTGCCGCTCCCCCACCGGCACGGCCTCGACGATCGTGGAACGGCCACTGACATGACCGTAGGGAAAGGTGACGACTGTCGAGTTCACGGACGTCATCCTGGCAGAGACACCCGCCGCTCGTCCTCCACGTACCGGTCACGGCCCGCGTACAAGCCCGTGAACAGCTGCGCGACCAGCACGGCGAAGATCAGCAGGTACGGGAGCGTCCACCCGCCGCCCACCTCGCGCAGCACGCCGACGAGCAGCGGGCCGGCGCCGGCGATGAGGTAGCCGGCGCTCTGCCCGAACGCCGACAGCGACGCCGTGGTCTCCGGCGTGCGGGTGCGCACGGCGAGCATGGTGAGCGCCAGCGGGAACGAGCCCATGCCGGCCGCCACCAGCACCACCCACACCGGCGCGGTGGAGGCGGGCGCCAGCCACAGCCCGAGGAAGCCGGCCGTGTACGCGACCACCAGGCCGACCACCACCGGCCGCTGGTCGCGGAAGCGGGCGGCGACGAGGGGGACGAGGAGCGAGACGGGGATGTTCAGCGCGGTGAAGACGCCGAGGATCACGCCCGCCTGGCTCACCGTGTAGCCGCCGTCGGTGAGGATGGTGGCGAGCCAGCCGAACATGATGTACGCGATCATCGACTGGGTGCCGAAGTAGACGGCGATCGCCCACGCCAGCCTGCTCCGCGCCATCCGGCGCAGGCCGCCACCCGGCCGGCCGTCGCCCCGCTCAGGCTCACTGCGCAGGAGCGCGAGCCACGGAATGGCGGAGACCGCGGCCAGCGCCGCCCACACCCCCAGCGCCACGTGCCAGTCGCCCGAGGCCTGCTCGATCGGCACGGTGGCCGCGGCGGCGAGCATGGTGCCGACGGCCAGCGAGGTGGTGTAGACGGTGGTCATGACCCCGGTGCGGGCCGGGAAGTGTCGCTTGATCAGTGTCGGGATGAGCACGTTGCCGACGGCCCCGCCCGACAGGGCGACGGCGCTGCTGGCCAGGAACACCGGCGCGGAGTCGACCAGGACCCGCACCAGCATGCCCGTGCCCAGCGTGACCAGGGCGAGCAGGAGCAGCCTGTGCTCGCCGACGCGGCGGGCCAGCGTGGGCGTGACCGCGCCGACGGTGGCGAAGGCCAGCACCGGCAGCGTGGTGAGCAGGCCGGTGCCGACGCTGGACATGCCGAGCGCGGCGGCGAGCTGGTCGAGCAGCGGGCCGACGCTGGTGACGGCGGTGCGCAGGTTCAGCGCGGCCAGGACGATCCCCAGCACGAGGAGCCAGGCGAGAGGGCCGGTTCTGGGCCGGGCCTCCTGAGTGAGCACGCTCATGCCGGACGGAATCCTCCACTCATCAAGTCATGGGATGAATCGACAGGATAACAGTTACAAATGAGACATCTATTCCACGGGCATGGCAAAGCCCCCGAAACATCGGGGGCTTGCGGGGGAACGGGGACGTTACAGAACCGGCCGGGGGCCCTGGGGCGGCTCGTTGCGCGGGGGGACGGGGCCGGGAGGCGGGAGCGTGCCGGGGTCCTGGGGGAAGCCGGTGTCGCCGCCGACCGTGCCGGGCGGGACCGGGCGGTCGCCGCCGCCGAGCGCGGAGCCGTGCTGGTGCGGGCCGGGGACGTCGCCCCGCCACGCGCCGGTCTCGCCGCCGCGCCCCTCGATGTACTCCTTGAAGCGCTGCATGTCGCCCTTGACGCGCGCCTGGACGATGTTGAGCCAGTCGCCGGCCTTCTCCACGAACCCCTCGGGGTCGTACTCCATCTGGAGCTGGACCCTCGCGGTCTCCGGGCCGAGCCGGTGGAAGGTGACGACGCCGGCCTGGTGCGGCCTCTCGACCGACCGCCAGGCGACGCGCTCGTCGGGGTGCTGCTCGGTGATCTCGGCGTCGAACTCCCGCTTGACGCCGGCGATCTCGGTGATCCAGTGGGTACGCGTGTCCGTGACCTGCTTGATGGACTCCACGCCCTCCATGAACTCGGGGAAGCTCTCGAACTGGGTCCACTGGTTGTACGCGACCCTGATCGGAACGTTGACCTCTACGGCGTGCTCGATCGTACTCATGGGAATCGTTGCTGCCCGGGCACGCGCGCGCCTAACGTCGGCGCCACAGCCAGTAGAGGCCCACGAGCGGCAGCACGAGCGGAATGTACAGGTAGCCCTTGCCGTAGCCCGACCAGACGGTCTCGTCGGGGAAGGCGGCCGGGTCGAGCAGACTCACGGTGCCGATGACGAGCACCCCGGCCAGCTCGATGAGGAGCGCCGCCAGCGCGAGCCGCCTCGCGCCGCGCGCGAGCGCGACGGTGAGCAGCAGGTAGACCAGCGCGGCGAAGGCCGACAGCGAGTAGGCGAGCGGCGCCTCGCCGAACCTGGTGGCGATCTGCACGGCGGCCCTGGCTCCGGCGGCCAGCGCGAACAGCCCGTAGAGGGCGAGCAGCGCCCGGCCGGGGCCGGAGCCGATGCCGGTGGTGGTCACGCCACGCCCTGCCAGATCTGCAGCAGCCGCCCGGTCATCACCGCGATCGCGAACCCGGCCACGACCAGGATGGCCGGGCCCCAGCGGCTGCGCTCGGCGAGCCCGAGGAACACCCCGGCGGGCGGGATGAGCGCCTCGGCGATCAGGTAGCCGTAGATCGTGACCGCCTCGCCCGACGGCCCCTCGCCGCCGGCCAGCGCGGCGATCACGAACCCCGCCTGCACCAGGACCGCCACTTCGAGCAGGACGAACCCGGCCAGCAGGATCACGCCCATGGGCCGGTCGCGGATGGCGGTGATCAGGCTCGCCAGCGCCAGCAGCAGCGCGCCGACGATGACGATCGTGGCAACGGTGGTGTTCATCGCAGCACAGGTTATCGCCCGCCCGGGCCGGTTCCCGATCCCGTCCGGCGCCCTCGGGCCGCTGCCTAGGATCGGAGGTATGGAGAGGATCCTCGTCAGCGCGTGCCTGATGGGCCGCCGGGTCCGCTACGACGGCGGCGCCAAGACCAGCTCCGACGAGCGGCTGGCGGCCTGGCGGCGCGAGGGGCGGCTGGTGGCGTTCTGCCCTGAGGTGCAGGGCGGGCTGCCCGTGCCGCGGCCGGCCGCCGAGATCGAGGGCGGCGCGGGCGGGGCGGCGGTGCTGGACGGGCGGGCCCGCGTGCTGGCCGCCGACGGGTCCGACGTGACGGCCGAGTTCCTGGCGGGGGCGCGGGCCGCGCTGGCCGCCGCCCGCGACGCCGGGGCCCGGCTGGCGGTGCTGAAGGAGGGCAGCCCGTCGTGCGGCACGCTGGCCGTGTACGACGGGACGTTCACCGGCCGTCGCGCCGCGGGCCGGGGCGTGACCACGGCCCTGCTGGAGCGCCACGGCATCCGGGTGTTCGGCGAGGACCACGTCGAGGAGGCCGCCGCGTGCCTGGACGCCCTGGAGTCCTCCGGCGAGGCCGGCTCCGCGTCCCTTCCGGGTCCTGGGTGACGGGCCGGGCGGGGATGCGTCCCGCCCGGCCCTCCGGTTCACTGCCGGGTGATCACGACGTCGTCCACCGCCGCCTCGACGAGGCTCGCGGTGCCCGCGTCGGCCGCCTCGACGACGACGCGCACGGTCTGCCCGGCGAAGGCGGAGACGTCGGCGGTGGCGGTGGCCCAGGCCGCGTCGCGGTCGACGGCCGCGCCGAGCCGCTCCACCACGGTCGCCGTGGTCGTGCCGACGACCCGTACCCGGAAGAAGTCGGCGCTGGTGGCGTTGCTGCCGTGGGCCAGGTACCACGACAGCGACAGCCGGAGCTGGCCGCTTGTCGGGAGCGTGATCGCCGGCGACCTGACGGTGGTCACGCCGCCGTCGATGTCGTACGCGCCGGCGCTCGAACCCGCGAGCGGGCCGGTGACCAGGGCGTTGACGCCGCTCGTGGTGGCGCCGAGCTGCTTGGGGCCGCTGGAGTCGGTGGCCTGCGGGTCGCCGCGCTCCCACACGCCGGTGGTGGCGGTGTCGGTGCCGCCGGGGTTCACCGTCCAGCCGGTGGCGGTCTCGAAGGTGTCGGACCAGACGGGCTGCGGCTGCTCGGCGGTCGCGAGGGTCCAGACGGCGTGCGCGACCGCGTCCGTGTTGCGGTCGAGCGCGGTGTCGCTGATGTTCGCGGTGGTGTCGCAGGAGCGGTGGTAGCAGGGGTCGAACGCCTGCCCGGCGGTGCCGCCCCAGAGCTGCGCCTGGGCGCTGGACTTGATGCCCTCGGCGCCGGTGAACGTACCGCCCGCCGGGATCCCGGCGCTGATGAACGGCCCGTAGTCGGAGCGGCCGTCGAAGTCGGTGCCCCGGGTGGGCACGCCGATGCCCGCGAAGTAGCTCTGCAGGACCTGCTCCAGCTCGGCCGACCCGGCAGGGCCCGGTCCCGCCCCGGTGCCGTCGGAGTCGTCGCCGTCGTAGATGAAGTAGCCGGCGTTGGGCGAGCCGACCATGTCGAAGTTCAGGTAGCCGCCGATCCTGGCGCGCTCGGCGGCGGGCAGGTTGTTCACGTAGTAGCGGGAGCCGCGCAGCCCCAGCTCCTCGGCGCCCCACCAGGCGAAGCGCAGGTGCCGGTTCGGCTGCAGCCCCTGGCGGGCCACCTCCAGCGCGACTTCGAGGATGGCGGCCGAGCCCGAGCCGTTGTCGTTGATGCCGGGGCCGGCGGTCACGCTGTCGAGGTGGGCGCCGACCATGAGCACGTCGTCCATGTCGCCGCCGGGCCAGTCGGCGATGACGTTGTAGCCGGTGGCGCCGTTGTAGGTGAACGACTGGAGGGTGGTGGCGTAGCCGGCGGCGTTGAGCAGGTTCCTGACGTAGTTGGCGGAGGCCAGGTAGCCGGGCCTGCCGTGCGCCCGGTTGCCGCCGTTGGCGGTGGCGATGGACTGCAACTGGCTCAGGTGGGCCTTCACGTTCGACAGGGGGATGTCGGGAGCGGCGGCCGCCGCCGCGGCGGGCGCGGTCAGGGCCAGTGGGACGGCGAGCACGACGGCGCAGAGCGCCGGGAGTAACTTCACGGGGTCCTCCGTGGGGGGTGAGAGGGGGAGCGGCGTGGTGCGCCGCTCCCCCGCCGGAGTGTCGGCCGGTGACGGTTACCGGCTGACCTGGTGGTTGTGCCCGTGGTACGGCGCGCCGCGCATCTGGAGCGGCGCCCCGGCGTTCGTGCGGGCGGTCGTGCCGCCCGGCAGGCTGCGGTCGTAGGCGTAGGTCACCGCTGAGTGCACGATGGCTCCCGTGTTGACCAGCAGCGCCTCGGTGCTGACGTTGTCGATCGTGTCGCAGGCCCGGTGGTAGCACGGGTCGTAGGCGGCTCCCGCCGTGCCGCCGTACTTCGCGGCCTCCTCCTCGGTCTTCACGCCCTCGGCGCCGGTGAACAGGCCGCCGGACGGGATGCCGGCCTCGATGAACGGCCCGTAGTCGGAGCGGCCGTCGAAGTCGGTGCCGCCGTGCGGCAGGCGCAGCGCGTCGAAGAACCGCTCGAACGTCGCCTCGATCTCGTCGGAGCCGGGCGGGCCCGCGGGCGCGCCGGTCGCGTCGGAGTCGTCGCCGTCGTAGATCTTGTACGCGTAGTTCGGCGAGCCGATCATGTCGAAGTTCAGGTACAGCTTGATCTTCGCGCGCTCCGCGGCCGGCAGGTTCGCCACGTAGTACTCGGAGCCGATCAGGTTCAGCTCTTCCGCGCCCCACCAGGCGAAGCGCAGCTTGTTGACCGTCGGCAGCTTGGCCATGAGCAGGGCGGTCTCCAGGATGCCCGCGCTGCCGGTGCCGTTGTCGTTGATGCCGGGGCCGGCGGTGACGCTGTCGAGGTGCGCGCCGAACATGACGACGTTGCCCGGGTTGCCGCTCCGGGAATCGGCGATCACGTTGTAGGTGGTGCGGGTCTCGCTCTCGGTGTCGGTGGCCAGGCGCACCACGCTGGTCGTGGCGGCCAGTTCGGCGCCGATCTCGAAGCCGGTGCCGACCACGGGGATCGTGACCGTGGGCACGCCGAGGGTGCCCTGCAGGGTCGCGGTGCGGCCTTCCTGGCCCTCGTTGAAGATGATCACCCCGGCGGCGCCCGCGGCCTGGGCATTCTCCGCCTTGACGCGGAAGTCGCAGCTGCCGCGCTGGATCAGGGCGATGTTGCCGGGCGTGAAGCCGGCGAAGTCCGCCGGCTCGCAGCCGGACGTCGAGCCCGGCTGGGCGGGCGGCGGGATCTGCAGGTCCACGTTCTGCACGGTCGCGGTCACGTCCCCGGCGCCGGAGTACGTCATGGTCGCGAACTCGCCGACCACGCTGCCGTCCGGCGGGGTCGGGGTGTACGTGCGCGGATCAGGTGAGATCCGTTGCATGGTGGCCGTGGAGTTCTGCATGAAGAACGGGAACTCGAACGGCTGGATCGTGACCTTGTAACCCGCCTGGCGCAGCTTGCCCGCGACGTAGTCGCGCGAGGCGTCGTAGCCGGGCGTGCCCGAGGCGCGGGTGCCCCCGTTGGCGTCGGCGATCCGCTGGAACGCCTCCAGGTGCCGGACGACCGGCTTGGCCTTGACCGATCTGGCCAAGGCCGTCGGATCGGGATCCGCCTGTGCCGGGGTGACGAAGGCGAGAGGAAGGGCGAGGGCCACTGCCAGGGTGCCGGCTCGGGCCACGCCCTTGGGGAGGTGGAAGCGCATTCGGCTCCTCCGCAAGGAATCTGGTTGGGACTGTCTCCCCCGATTCAAGTCGCGCTGGAACGTTAACCAGAGCAAGGCACCCTGAAAAGACCCAGATATGCGATTTTCAGCCCACTACGTCGTCCTTGGCTGAATCCACGTTGGTCTTCAGCTCCTCCAGCACCTTGGCGTACCCCAGGTAGCTGTACCGTTCGGCCGCACGCCACGGGTAGACCTGACCGGCCTTGACCGCGGGCAGCTCGCTCCAGGTCGGCTTCTTCGCCATCTCGCCGGCCTTCATGGACTGGGCCCGGGCGTCCACCAGGATCACGTCGGCCTCGTACTTGTCGGCGTTCTCCCAGCTCAGCACCTCCCAGAAACCGCCCTCGCTCTCCGTCGGACTGGCCGGGGAGACGACGTCGAGGCCCAGCTCCTTGAAGTAGGCCAGGTCGGGGTGGTCGGGCAGGTACGCGACGTACAGGTTGTCGGGGGTGGCCGTGACGACCATGACCTTCAGCCCCGGCCTCGCGGCGGCGGACTCCCTGAGCTGGGCACTCGCGGCCTCGAAGCGGGACTTGGCCTCGGCGACCGGCGCGGCGTTCAGGTCGGCGCCCAGCGCGGCGGCCAGGCCGGCGTAGCGCTCGATGACCTCGGTGAGCTTCTTGCCGCCGAGCAGGACGCCGAGCGTCGGGGCGACCTGCTCGATGGCGTCCGCCGACTCCTCGGGCACGTACCAGAGCGAGTCCTTCAGGTACATGCCCGAGACGAGCAGGTCGGGCCGGACCGAGATGAACTTCTCGACGTTGAACTCGCCCCACGTGTTGCCGATCGACTCGACGGCGGCGATGTCGACCTCGCCCACCTCGGGGTCGCGCCCGCCGTCCTTGAGCCGGTGCGGGCCGAACACGGCGACCGGGCGCACGCCGAAGTCCCACAGCGCCGCCGCGGAGGCGGACTGGGCCACCACCCGCTCCGGCCGCGCCGGCAGGGAGATCTTCTTGCCGCGATCGTCCGTCCAGCTCCAGGCTTCCTGCGCGGAGGCGGACGGCGCGGACGCGGGCGGCGCCTCCGTCCCGCCGCACGCAGCGGTTCCCAGCAGAGCGGCGACGGCGAGGGCGACGAGTCCCCTACGCGGGACAGTGGGCATGGGGACTCCTCCGGCTTTACCGATTCGTGGTCCGCATATTAGCTTAGGCTTACCTAAGTCGAAAGGGTCACCCGTGCACTCCCCGCGGAACCTTAAGATCGAGCGCAGGGGGTGAGCCGCCGATGCTCCGGGCGATATTCAAGACCGAGGCAGGCAGCACCACGCTGCTGCTCGCCGCCACGATCGTGGCCATGCTCTGGGCCAACTCGCCGTGGGGCGACACCTACGAGGCGTTCTGGCACATCCCGGTCGGGCTCACGTTCGGCGACGCCACGTTCTCCCTCGATCTGCGCCACTGGGTGAACGACGGGCTGATGGCGATCTTCTTCTTCGTCATCGGCCTGGAGATCTCCTACGAGATGCGCCTCGGGCAGATGCGCGACCGCCGGCTGGTCGCCGTGCCGGCCCTCGCCGCGCTCGGCGGGCTGGTCGTCCCCGCGGGCATCTACCTGATGCTCAACGCGGGCGGGCCCGGCGCCGTCGGCTGGGGCGTGCCGATCGCCACCGACACCGCGTTCGTGCTGGGCCTGCTCGCCGTGGTGGGGGCGCGCTGCCCCGACCCGCTGCGGGCCTTCCTGCTCACGCTGGCGATCGTGGACGACGTGCTCGCCATCATGATCATCGCCATCTTCTACACGGCGAGCCTGTCCGTCCCCGCGCTCGTCACCGCGGTGCTGCTGCTCGCCGCGATCATGCTGCTGCGGTGGCTGCGGATCTGGCGCGCGCCCGCGTACATCGTGCTCGGCTTCGCGCTGTGGGTGGCGACGCTGGAGAGCGGCGTGCACCCGACGCTGGTCGGCATCGCGCTCGGCGTGCTGGTTTTCGTGTACGCGCCCAGCGACCGGAAGCTGATCAGGGCCGGCGAGGCCGTGCAGGAGCTGACCTACGCGCCCAACCCGCGGGCGGCCGTGGAGGCGACGCGGCTGGTGCGCATGTCGGTCTCCGTGAACGAACGGCTGCAGCTGCTGCTCCACCCGTGGAGCAGCTACGTGATCGTGCCGATCTTCGCGCTGGCCAACGCCGGCATCCGGCTCGACAGCGAGACCCTGAGCGCGGCGATGACCTCGCCGATCTCCATCGGCGTGGCGCTGGGCCTGCTCGCCGGCAAGCTCCTCGGCATCACCCTCGGCACCTGGCTGCCGCTCCGGCTCAACTGGGGCATCCTGCCGGGCAACCTGGTGTGGGGCCAGCTGCTGGGCGGCGCGGCGGTGTCCGGCATCGGGTTCACGGTCTCGCTGTTCATCGTGGAGCTGGCCTTCGAGGACCCGCTGCTGATCAGCGAGGCCAAGATCGGCATCCTCGCCGGGTCGATCGCCTCGGCGCTGCTCGGCTGGATCATCTTCAAACTGGCGTGGAACCGGGGCGGCGTGTGCGCCCCTCCGGACGCCGCCGCCGAGCCGGAGGAGGAGCGGCCGGAGCTGCTCAGCACGCCGGTCGGCCCCGACGACCACGTGCGCGGCCCGGCGGACGCCGCCGTCACCGTGGTCGAGTACGGCGACTTCGAGTGCCCCTACTGCGGGCGGCTGCACCCGATCCTGGAGGAGCTGCGGCGCCGCCGCCCCGACGTGCGGTTCGTGTTCCGCCACTACCCGCTCCGCGACATGCACCCGCGCGCGCTGGCCGCCGCGCTGGTGGCCGAGGCGGCCGCCCGCGACGGCCGGTTCTGGGAGATGCACGACAAGCTCTACGCCGCCCAGCGCGCACTCGCCGACGCCGACCTCGCGCGTTACGCGGCCGAGCTGAAGGTCGACCTGTCGGCTCCGATCGCCGCCCGCGCCGCCAGGATCGAGCGCGACGAGCGATCAGGCCGGGAAAGCGGGGTACGAGGCACCCCGACCCTGTTCATCAACGGCGTACGCTACCGAGGCAGGCTGGACCTCGCACCGATCATCGAAGCGGTGGAGAAGGCACGCCCCGCCGCCGCCCCCGGGAAAAAGACCCCCTGACGGATGGAGATCTCCGGCATGGCCTCTTCGAACCTCCTCAACGTGCTGCTCGCGATCCTGTCCTGCGCGGTGCCGGGCATCGGCGTCGTGGTCACGGCCATGGGCCGGCGGACCCACGGACGCGCGGCGGTCATCGGCCTGCTGGGCTGCGTCGCGCTGCTGCTGGAGGGCCTGCTCCGGCTCGGCCAGACGATCTTCCTGCGGACCATCGTGGAGACCGTCGGCCTCCGCGAGGCGGGCGGCGTGCTGGCGTTGCTGGGGCTGGTCTCGTTCGTGCTGGCGACGACGGGCGTCGGCCTCCTGATCTGGGCCGTGGTAGCCCGCCGCACCCCGCAGCCCGCCGCCCCGGGTTGGCAGCAGCCGCAGCCCGGCCCCCAGCAGGGCTGGCAGCAGCCCGGCCCGCCCCAGCAGCAGCCCCCGGCCGGCCCGCACCAGAACCCGCAGGCGGGCCCGTACCAGAACCCGAACCCCGGGCCCTACCAGAACCCGCAGGGCTGGCAGCAGCCCCCGACCTGACCGATCCGGATGGGACGAAGGCGGCAGATGTGACAATCTTGGAGCACACCCCGCCTCCGAAGGGCATCATGAATCCAGAGCAGCCCGGCGGTCCCGAAGGGGACATGACGATCAGGCGTCGCTGGGACGGCCCGGCCCCGCCCCCGCCGCGGCGGCAGGCGACGCCCCCGCACCCCCTCCCGCCGCCCGCGAACGCGGCGCCCCTGTTCCCCCAGCCTCCGCGCATGCCGCCTCTGGAGGACAACCGGACGCAGCGGCTCGACTACACGCCGGACCTGCTGCCCGACGTCGCCTACGAGACCAGGAAGTCCCGGTCGGGCTGGTGGTGGCTGTTCGCGGTGGGCGGCGTCCTGCTGCTGGTGGTGGCCCTGGCCGCGGCCGTGCTGCTGTCGGCGAACTCCTAGGCCCTGGTGAAGTCCATCGTCCAGTTGGTCTCCCAGGTCCGCTCGCCGTCGGCCGAGAGCGCCTGCTCCCACCGGCAGGCGTCCGGCCCGAGCACGGTCCAGAGGAACCGGGAGCGCACCGGCGTCCCCTCATGCAGTTCGTCGGCGTAGAACCGGCCGCGGTCGCCGTCGAAGCCGCCCACCATGGGCGGCAGGTCGAGCGTGCCGGTGCGGCTGCTGGACCAGTAGATGGACCACAGCCGCGTGGCCGGCTCGTACAGCCGCAGCGTCAGCCCGCTGTAGCCGAGGGTCGGGAAGTGGATCTCGTCGAAGTTGGCGGCGCCGCCGAAGTGGCGGGTGCTGGTGGAGACGCCCGGGAACTCCTCCCAGTCGTCGCTGCCGGCCAGACGCTTGACCAGGCGGCGGTTGGCCACGTTCCAGGTGCCGGCGAGGAAGTCGAAGTCGTTCATGCGGAGACGGTAAGGGCGGGTCGCTGACATGTAGTGTCAGTGATGTGCGCGCCTCCCGCCTCGTCTCGATCCTGCTGCTCCTGCAGACGCGGGGCCGGATGACGGCCAGGGAGCTCGCCGAGCGGCTGGAGGTGTCGGTCCGCACGATCTACCGCGACGTGGACTCGCTGCACGCCGCCGGCATCCCGCTCTACGGCGACGCCGGGCCGAGCGGCGGCTACCAGTTGCTCGACGGCTACCGCACCAGGTTGACCGGGCTGACCGCCGACGAGGCCGAGTCGCTGTTCCTGGCCGGGCTGCCGGGCCCGGCGGCCGAGCTGGGGCTGGGCGCGGTCGTGGCGGCCGCCCAGCTCAAGCTGATGGCGGCGCTGCCGGTGGAGCTGCGCGACCGGGCCGGCCGCATCCAGGAGCGCTTCCTGCTGGACGCCCCGGCTTGGTATCGGGATCCGGAGCCGGTCACCCACCTGCCGGCCGTGGCCGAGGCCGTGTGGAACGAGCACCCGCTGCGGGTCCGCTACCGCCGCTGGCGGGCGCCCCAGGAGGTGGAACGCCGGCTGGAGCCGTACGGGCTGGTAGTCAAGGCCGGGCGGTGGTATCTGGTGGCCCGCTGCGGCGACGGCGTGCGCACCTACCGCGTGTCGCAGATCCTGGAGCTCCACCCGCTGCCGGGCCGGATCACCCGCCCGGCGGGCTTCGACCTGGCCGCCCACTGGCAGGGCTACCTGGCGGAGTTCGAGGCCAGGCTGCGCCGGGGCGAGGCGGTGGTGCGGCTGTCGCCGTCCGGCCTGGAGCGGCTGCGCGACCTGATGACGCCCGGCGTGGTCGCGGCGGCGAAGGAGACGGCCCAGCCGCCGGACGAGGAGGGCTGGATCACGGTGACGCTGCCCATCGAGTCCGTCGGGCACGCGGTGGCCGAGTTCCTGAGGCTGGGCGCCGACGCCGAGGTGGTCTCCCCTCCGGAGCTGCGCGAGCGGGTCGCCGACACCGCCGAGCGGATCGTCCGCCGCTACCGCGGCTGAACCAGCCGCATCACGTGGAACCGCCGGGTGACCTCGTACCCGGCTCTCGTGTAGAGGTTCCCCGCCGGGCCGGTCTCGCCGGTCCACAGGAACCACGACCCGTGCAGCCCCTCGGCCCGCATCCCGGTCATGGCCGCGTGGAGCAGGATCTTGCCGAGCCCGGTGCCGCGTTCGGCGGGGTCCACACCGAACGGCCCGAACCGCTCGGGGATCTCCCGGTACGCCCCGTACGCCGCGAACCCCACGATGCGCTCCCTCACCGCGACGAGCAGCCGCCCCCGGTCGCCCATCCTCCTGATCGCCTCGCCCCAGTCGGGATTGAACACCCCGGCCGCGAACCTGATCAGCTCCGGCAGCTCCCCATCGGCCGGCGCCCGGAACGCGTACCCCTCCCGCTCCCGCGCCGCCCGCAGCTCCCGCACCTCGTCCGGCATCGTGTAGCCGACGAGCGTGCGGTCCATGGCCACCGGCGTGTACAACGTCCGGAAGCCCAGCCTCTCAAGCAGCCGGTACGCGTCCGGATAGACCGCCGCGTCCACCCCGGGCAGCACGTAGTTGGGCGTGTACGGGGCGAACTCCACCGTCGTGCGCCCATGCCGCGCCAGGAACGCCAGCGCCTCCTCCACCAGCCGCCGCCCCAGCCCGCGCCCCCGATGCTCCGGCGCCACGAAGAAGAACGGGATCCACCCGATGCCCGGCTCCAGATCGGTCGACGGGGCGAGCGGAACCAGCCTGCGCACCCCGTACGCGCACCCGGCGAACTCCCCGCCGACCACGGCCACTCGCAGCCCCTCGGGGTCGAAGTTGGGATCGAGCAGCACGCAGTCACGCAGCCAGCCGGACGTCGTGGGGTCGGCGGGCATCCCGCGGTTCCAGGCCGCCACGAGCGGCCCCTCATCCCCCGCGGCGAACCCCCGGACCGTGGTCGTCGGATTGATCACCCGGCCATGCTGCCAGAAGGCGGGCCGCCGTCAGACCCGGGTCGGCAGCGGGCCGCCGTGGTAGGTCATCGCGTCGCCGAAGGCGGTGAGCAGATCCACCTCGCCCCCCTCGGCGTCCGCGTACGCCCGGTGCAGGTTGAGCACCAGCCGCTCGGAGTCGTCCCACGCGGCGAACTCGCCCAGGTCGGCCCCCCGCGCCGCCGCCAGGGGAGTGAGCCCGTGCTCGCGCCCCTTCCGCGCGACGTCGAGCACGAGCCGGTAGTAGCGCTCGTGCGCCGCCAGGATCCCCGGCAGCGACGCCGCGTCCGCCAGGGGCCCGTGCCCCGGCACCACGTGCTCGGCCCCGAACGCCGCCAGCCACTCCAGCGACTCCAGCGCGCCCCGTACGGACCCCATCATCACCAGCGGCGTCAGCCCGTTGAAGATCAGGTCGCCGGTGAACAGCACCCGCTCCTCGGGCAGCCACGCCACCACGTCGCCCGGCGTGTGCGCCGCGTACCCGGGGTGCCGCAACTCGACCCGCCGCCCGCCGCGTGACGTTCCCCCAGTCGGGCACCGGCGTCCAGAACGGCGGGCACCCGTCGATGACGAAGTCCGCCAGCAGCGCCTCCCGCATGGCCTCGTGCCCGAACAGCACGGCGGCCTCGGGAAGCAGGCTGTTGCCGTACGCGTGATCGCCGTGCTGATGGGTGTTGACCGCCATCCGCACCGGCACGCCCCCGGTGGCCTCGTCCAGCGCCCCCAGGAACCGCCTGGTCCGCTGCTCGGTGGCGCACGTGTCGACCACGAGGACGGCCCCGTCACCGGCGACGGCGCCCGCGTTGTTCACCCACCAGGTCCCGTCCGGCTGCACCCACGCGAACACCCCGTCCACGACCTGGCGCAACCGCGCCTCCGCGACCGGCTCGCCCATGTCTCCTCCTGCCGAAAGCCCTCCCTCATACTCCCCCGCCCGCCGCGGTTTCGCTGGCGTACGGGGCGGTCCATGAGGCAAAGTGAAACAGCGTTTCCCTCAGGAGGTCGTGACGTGCGTTATGTGATCATCGGTTGCGGCAACGTCGGCATGGAGCTGGCCCGCCGCTGGACCGCCGCCGGCCACCGGGTGACCGGCACCACCACCACGCCCGGCCGCGTCGGCGAGCTCCGGGAGGTGTGCTCGGACGTGGCGGTCCTGCGGGGCAGCGACCGGGCGGCCGTCCAGCGGGTGGTCGAGGAGGCCGACGCGGTCGTCCTGACCGTGAGCCCGCGCCTGACCCGTTCCTTCGACGCCGCCCAGCGGGTCGCCGAGTACGCGGACACGCTGACCGCCAGCGCCCGCACCGCCGTCGAGGCGCATCCCCGCGTGGTCTTCACCAGCTCCGTGTCCGTCTACGGCGCCGGCACGGGAGCCGTGGTGGACGAGGACACGCCCGTGACCGGCGACCCCGACGCCTCCCCGCGCAACTTCGCCGCCGCCGAGGCCGCCGTGCTCGCCACGGCCGGCGGGGCGGTCGTCCGCATCCCCGACGTGTACGGGCATCCGCGTGACATGGACTACCCGGCGCGGGTGAAGCTCGCCCACGAGATGCTGGGCGGGAGCGTCCCCTTCTCCGCCGAGGCGCTGCTCTACCGGATCGACTACAGGGACGCGGCGTCCGCCCTCGGCTTCGTCGTCGGCGAGGGCCTGACGGGGATCTACAACGCCGTCCCCGATGCCGTCGCGCCCCGGACGAACGCGGAGGTGTTCGGCGAGATCTGCGCCGCCGGAGGGTGGCCGCCGCTGACCTTCCGCGGCGAGATCAGGACGCCGACCGTACCGGTGAGCTCGGCCAAGCTCCGGGCGGCGGGATTCGCGTTCGCCCACTGAGGCCGGAGACACGAAAATGCCCCGCCGTGAGGGCGGGGCATCGTCTGTGGAGCTATGGGGATTCGAACCCCAGACCTCCTCCATGCCATGGAGGCGCGCTACCAACTGCGCCATAGCCCCTGATCACCGCTCGCGAGCGGGCCTCCGAGAGCATATAGCCATCCCGGCGATTCGCCTAATCGCACGCCCGTACCAGGAACGGCGAAAGAGACGGCCGCCCGCGTGACGCGAGCGGCCGCTCACGCCGGTTGGCGCCCCTCGGCGTCGGGGCTGTCGTCGCTGCTGATCGGCTCGGGGAGGGTGCCGGCGTTGTGCTCCAGCAGGCGCCATCCGCTGCGCCCCTCGTGGAGCACGGACCACGAGCAGTTGCCCAGCCCGCCGATGGCGGACCACAGCTCCAGCGGCAGCCTGAGCAGCTCGCAGATGCCGAGCCGCAGCGCCGCGCCGTGGGAGGCCACGACGAGCAGCCCGTCGTCGTCGAGCTTGGCCGCCCAGCGCCGCATGGCGGCGGCGACCCGGACGGCGACGTCGGTCACGGCCTCGCCGCCGGGGGCCTCCCAGGCGACGTACTCGCGCGGCCAGCGTTCGGCGATCTCCTGGCGGGTCAGGCCCTCCCACTCACCGCCGCCCCGCTCGCGGAAGTCCTTGTCGACGGCCACCTCGATGCCGGTGACGCGGCCGAGGGCGAGGGCGGTGTCGTTGGCCCGCTGGAGGTCGGAGGACACGATGAGAGTCGGCCGCAGCGAGGCGAGCAGGGACGCCGCCCTGGCCGCCTGGGCCTGGCCGGTCTCGTCGAGCGGGATGTCGGAATGGCCCTGGAAACGGTGTTCGACGTTCCACAGGGTCTGCCCATGACGGAGGCAGACGATGCGTCTGCTCAAGTGCGGGCCCTTTGGATGTTGGCCTGCATGACGCTCTCCGGCAGGGAAATGGCCGGGCAGTCCTTCCACAGCCGCTCCAGGGCGTAGAAGGTGCGGTCTTCCTCGTGCTGGACGTGCACGACGATGTCCATGTAGTCGAGGAGGACCCAGCGGCCCTCGCGCTCGCCCTCGCGGCGCACCGGTTTGGCGTCGGCCTCGGTGCGCAGCCTCTCCTCGATCTCGTCGACGATGGCGCGGACCTGGCGGTCGTTGGTGGCGGAGCAGAGCAGGAAGGCGTCGGTGATGACGAGCTGCTCGCTGACGTCGTAGGCGAGGATGTCTTCGGCCAGCTTGTCGGCGGCGGCCTCGGCGGCGATGCGCACGAGCTGGACGGCGGTGTCAGATGCTGTCACGGTGCGGGTCGGACCTCCTGAGTCGGCAACATGCCCTATATGGAGGGTACCCGTTACGGCCGTCCTGCCCCACGTACGGCACTACTTCACTCGTGCGAGCGGTAGAGGTCGCGCTTGTTGATGTACTGGACGATCCCGTCGGGCACGAGATACCAGATCGGCTCCCCTTTGGCCACGCGCTGCCTGCACTCCGACGACGAGATGGCCAGCGCCGGGATCTCCAGCAGCGTCACCCTGCCCTCGGGCAGCCCGGGGTCGTGCAGGTGGTGCCCCGGCCTGGTGCAGCCGACGAAGTGGGCCAGTTGGAAGAGCTCGTCGGCGTTCTGCCAGTCGAGGATGGCGCCGAGCGCGTCGGCGCCGGTGATGAAGAACAGCTCAACCTGCGGCCCGTAGATCTCCGAGATGTCGCGCAGGGTGTCGATGGTGAACGTGGGCCCGGGGCGGTCGATGTCCACCCTGCTGACGGAGAAGCGCGGGTTCGACGCGGTCGCGATGACGGTCATCAGGTAACGGTCCTCGGGCGCGGACACCTCGCGCTCCGACTTCTGGTACGGCCTGCCGGTGGGCACGAACACGACCTCGTCGAGCTCGAAATGATGGGCCGCCTCGCTGGCGGCGACCAGGTGCCCGTGGTGGATCGGGTCGAACGTGCCGCCCATGACTCCCACGCGTCGCTTCCCCTGCATACCAGGCGCGTTCATCATGAAACGGACCTTACGCGGAAGCCTCCACAAGACATCACGGCACCCCCCTTCACGATGGCCGCGCATACCTCCCGTCGCGGACGTAGCATGCCGGGCATGACGACCACCCCGGACCGCAGCCGCGTCCAACTGCCCGGCATCTCGTCCCGTGCCTACGAACACCCCGCAGACCGGTCGGCTCTGGTCGCTCTGCGCAAGTTGAGCGGGTTCGACACGGTTCTCAAGCAGATGTCCGGCCTAGTCAGCGAGCGGCGCCTTCGCCTCATGTACCTCGCCTCTGCCGTGCGGGTGAGCGAGACCCAGTTCCGCTCCCTCTACGACATGGGCCGTGACGCCGCCTACGTCCTCGACCTGCACCGGATCCCGGAGATCTACGTCCAGCAGGACCCGCAGGTCCAGGCCAAGGCCATCGGCTTCGACGACCCGTTCATCGTCGTGACCACCGGCCTGCTCAACCTCATGAACGAGGAGGAGCAGCGCTTCGTCATCGGCCACGAGACGTCCCACATCCTGTCGGGCCACGCCGTCTACCGGACGATGCTCGACATCCTCACCCGCCTCGCGGCCCGCGTCGCCTGGATCCCGCTCGGCTACATCGGCCTGCGCGCGATCGTGGCCGGCCTGGAGGAGTGGTACCGGAAGTCGGAGCTGTCCTCCGACCGCGGCGGCCTGCTCACCGGCCAGGACCCGGAGGCCGCCAAGCGCGCGCTGATGAAGCTCGCCGGCGGCGACTACACGCACGAGATGAACATCGAGGCGTTCCTGGAGCAGTACGCCGAGTACGACACCGCCGGCGACCTGCGCGACGGCTTCCTCAAGGTGCTCAACCTGCTCGGCACCACCCACCCGTTCGCCGTGGTCCGCGTGGCCGAGCTCGACAAGTGGCAGCGCAGCGGCGAGTACGACCGCATCATCGGCGGCGACTACCCGCGCCGCGAGGACGACCCCAACGCCCGCGTCAGCGAAGAGGTGAAGGCCGCCGCCGAGTCCTACCGCAGGTCCTGGTCGGAGTCCCAGGACCCGTTCATCGGCGTGCTCCGCGACGTGGCCGAGGGCGCGGTCAACGCCGGCGAGCGGATCTTCAACCGGTTCGCGCGCCGCGACGGCTGACCGTCACAGCAGCAGGGCGATCGCGCGCACGGCAGCCGCGCACAGGGCGACGAACCCGCCCAGCACGGCCAGTGCGCGCAGCCCTTCCCTGCGCAGCTCGGGCAGCCGGGCGCCGACCCGCTCGATCTCGCGCCCGGTGATGCCGCCGCACAGCATGCCGAACACCACGGCGGCGGCGGTGACCGGAGCGGGCTGCTGCCACCAGGTCGAGTCGATGTGACCGCCGCCGGTGATCCACAGCGCTCCGCCGGCCGCGACGGCCACGGGCGCCCCCGGCCAGACGGCGGCGCTGGCCAGCGCTCCAGACAGCGCGAACGGGAGCGTCACCGCCCTCATGGTGGCCCGCAGCCACCCTTCGGCGTGGTTGCGCACCATCCAGTGGCTCATCCACAGCGCCCTGGTCAGCACCACGAACACGGCCGTGATGCCGATGGAGGCGATCGGCCACATCACCGACGCCACCACGCACGGCACGGCCAGGATGGCGAGCAGCAGCAGCGCCGTGTTCCCGGCAGGCAGCGTGGTGGCCCCTTCGGCCCTGCTCTTGACGCCCTTGGCCACGCTCTGCGTCCTCGTGCGGGTCCGCGCCGCCGTCTGCGCCCTGGCCCGCACGGCGCCCTCGCCGCTCCGCCCGCGCCCCGCGGCCGTCTCCACGGCCCGCCGCCCGGCGCCGTCACCGGCCCTGCCCCGCCCTCCGGTCCCGGCGGCCGCGGCCCCCGTCGCGGCGACAGCCTCTCCCCGCCCGCGCCCGGTCGTCCCGTCGCTCTTGCCGCGCCCCGCGGCCCCGTCAGCCCGCCCACGTCCGGTGGCCCCGTCGGTCTTCCCATGCCCCACAGCGCCGTCGGCCCGCCCGCGCCCTGCGGCCCCGTCGCTCTTCCCCCGTCCCGCGGCGCCGTCAGCCCGCCCACGCCCGGCGGCCCCGTCGGCCCGGCCCCGGCCCGTCCCCTCGTCCGCGGCGCGTCCGCGCGGCGCGGGCACCTCTCCGGCACGCCCCCGCGCCCCGTCGGCACGCGCAGCCGCCTCACCCGTACGAGACCGCGACGGCGCACTGTCAGCCGAACGCCCGCGCACCCCCTCCGCACGCGCGGCCACCTCACCCGCACGCGACCGCGGCGGCACGCTGTCTCCCGAACGCCCGCGTCCTCCCTCAGCACGCGACGCCGCCCCTTCACCTGTGCGGGACCGAGGCGGCACGCTGTCGCCTGAACGCCCGCGCGGCGCGGGCACCTCTCCGGAACGCCCCCGAGCCGCCGGCTCGGAGCCACGGCCGCGGGGCGACGGGACGTTGCCCCCGGGGCGCGAGGCGTCCCCCGGCTCACCGGCGCCGGCGTCCGGGTCGTCGAGACCGCTCGCCTTGACCAGCCGGGCCAGCCGGTCGGCCAGCAACGCGGCGGTGGGCCGCTTGCGCGGCTCCCGGTTGAGCGCCGCCCGCACCAGCGGCAGCAGCTCCACCGGCACGCCCTTGAGGTCCGCCTGCCCGTTGAGCACCGCGTACATCTGCGCCTCGGCGGTCCCCCGCCCGAACGCGGGCCGCCCCGTCGCCGCGAACGCCACCGTCGCCGCCCACGCGTGCACGTCGGCGGGCGAGTCCACCTGCTCGTCGGCGAAGATCTCCGGGGCGGTGTAGCCGGGAGTGCCGAGGAAGGTGCCGGTCAGGGTGAGCCGGGTGGCGTCGTGCACCTGGGCGATGCCGAAGTCGATGAGCACCGGCCCGCCGGCGCCCATGATGATGTTGGCCGGCTTGAGGTCGCGGTGCACCACCCCGGCGGCGTGGATGATGGCCAGGGCCGCGGCGATGCCCTGCGCGAGCCGTACCAGCTCCGCCAGGTCGAGGGCCCCGTCCTGGCGCACCCGCTCCAGCAGGGTGACACCCTCGATGTGCTCCATCACCAGGTAGGGGCGGTCGCAGGAAAGGTCGGCGTCGAGCACGCGCGCGACATAGGGGCTCTCGACCCGGCGCAGTGCCCGGACCTCGCGTTCGAGCCGGATGCGTGCGGCGTCGTTCTCGGTCAGGTCGTGCAGGACCTTGACCGCGACGCGCTCGCCACGGCGGGCGCTGGCGAGGTAGACCTCGCCCATGCCACCCCGGCCGAGCCTCTCGAGCAGGGTGTACGGCCCGACCTTGCCGAGCTTGCTCACCGTCCCTCCCCGCTCGGCGCGCCCATAAGGGACACAACCCTAGCGCTGTGAAAGGTGTGGACGCCTGAGGCACGCCGAAACTTCTATCTGCCGACTCCGATCACGACAGCAGCTTGTCGAGCTCGGCCCTGGGCTCGCGCCCGAGATCCCTGCGCCCCTTCCTGCGCCAGTTGACGTGACCGTGGCTCTCCAGCCAGAGCATCAGCCGGTCGGCGCCGAACAGCACGGCGGCCGCGAACGCGAGGGCGATGACGATCTCCATGCGCCCAGTCAAGGAGGCGCGCGCGGGGCCGCGGGCGCCGACACGCCGCCCGCGACCCGATCACGTCACTGTCCTGACTTGGCGATGACCGTGCCCTCCGCGGTGCGCAGCTGGCCCTCGCCGGTGTAGACCCACTTGGTGGAGGTCAGCTCGGGCAGGCCCATCGGCCCGCGCGCGTGCAGCTTCTGCGTGGAGATGCCGATCTCGGCGCCGAACCCGAACTCCCCGCCGTCGGTGAACCGCGTCGAGGCGTTGACCGCCACCGCGGCCGAGTCGACCAGCGACACGAAGCGCCGGGCCGCCTGCTGGGACCGGGTGACGATGGCGTCGGTGTGGCCGGACCCGTAACGCCGGATGTGGGCCACCGCGTCCTCCAGCGAGTCGACGACCGCCGCCGCGATGTCGAGCGAGAGGTACTCGGCGGTGAAGTCGTCCTCGGTGGCCGGCACCACGTCGTCGCCGTAGCGGGCCACGCGCGCGTCGCCGTGGACGGTCACCCCGGCCGCCTTCAGCGCTTCCAGCGCCCGGGGCACGAACGCGTCGGCCGCGTCGGCGTGCACCAGGAACGTCTCGGCCGCGTTGCACACCGACGGCCGCTGCGCCTTGGCGTTGACCAGGATCTCCACGGCCAGGTCGAGGTCGGCGCCCGCGTCGACGTACACGTGGCAGTTGCCCGTGCCGGTCTCGATGACCGGGACGCTGGACTCCTCCACGACCGAGTTGATCAGCGACGCGCCGCCGCGCGGGATGAGCACGTCGACCAGCCCGCGGGCGCGCATCAGCGTCTTGACCGAGTCGCGGGTGAGGCCCGGCACGAGCTGCACGGCCCCGGACGGCACCTCGGTGGCGGCCAGCGCCTCCTGCATCACCTTCACCAGGGCGGTGTTGGAGCTGTAGGCGCTGGAGGAGCCGCGCAGCAGCACCGCGTTGCCGCTCTTGAGACAGAGCGCGGCGGCGTCGACGGTGACGTTGGGGCGGCCCTCGTAGATGATGCCGATGACACCGAGCGGCACCCTGAGCTGACGCAGCTCCAGCCCGTTGGGCAGGGTGGAGCCGCGCACCACCTCGCCCACCGGGTCGGGCAGGTCGGCCACCTGGCGCACGGCCTCGGCGATGGCGGCCACCCGGCCCTCGTCGAGCCGCAGCCGGTCGATCATGGCCTCGGCGGTGCCCTGCGCCCTGGCCTGCTCCACGTCCGCGGCGTTGGCCTCGACGATCTCGGCGGCATGCGCCACCAGGGCGTCGGCGACGGCGCGCAGGGCCCGGTCCTTGGGCGCCCGCGGCAGCGGGGCCAGCTCGGCGGCGGCCTCTCGTGCCGCGTGGGCGACCTTCAGGAACTCTGTGTTCATGCTTATTTGCTCTCCGTTTGATTGCTCCGCTGCGCTCCGCGGCGAAGGGCTCCTCAAGCCTCGCTCTTCCCTCGTCACTCCGGTCGCTTCGCTCCCTGCGTTCCTCAGTCCAGAGCGAGGCGAGCCCTTCGCAAAACCGGACGTGCCCCTTGGTGCGTCAGCCGTGGGAATCTGTTATCCAGTCAGCCTTGGGACTTTGTGTCTCGGTCGGCCTTGGGACTCCAGTATTCCGGTCAGCTTTGGGGTTCCAGTATGACGATGTCGTCTCGGTGGATCAGTTCGCGTTCGTACTCTGGGCCGAGTTCGGTGGCCAGGTCGCGGGTGGAGCGGCCGAGGAGGCCTGGGATCTCCATCGCGTCGAAGTTGACCAGGCCGCGTGCCACCACGCGGCCGCGCGGTCCGCACAGGTCGACCGGGTCGCCGGCGGCGAACTCGCCCTCGACGGAGGTCACCCCGGCCGGCAGCAGGGACTTGCGCCGGGTGACGACGGCCTCGACCGCGCCGGCGTCGAGGTGGAGCCGGCCGCGCCCGGTGGTGGCGTGGGCCAGCCACAGCAGGCGCGTGCCCGGATGGCGGCCCTGGGGATGGAAGAAGGTGCCGACGTCGTCTCCGGCCAGCGCGTGCGCGGCGTGGGCGGCGGCGGTCAGCACGACCGGCACGCCCGCGCCGGTGGCGATCCTGGCCGCCTGCACCTTGGTGATCATGCCGCCGGTGCCGACGGCGCCGCCCTTGCCGAGCTGGACGCCGACCAGGTCCTCGGGCCCGCGGATCTCCGCCAGCCGCCGCGCGCCCGGCCGGCTCGGCGGGCCGTCGTAGAGCGCGTCGACGTCGGACAGCAGGATCAGCGCGTCGGCCCGGATGAGATGGCTGACCAGCGCGGCCAGCCGGTCGTTGTCGCCGAAGCGGATCTCGTCGGTGGCGACGGTGTCGTTCTCGTTGACGATGGGCACGATGTCGAGCTCCAGCAGCCGGTCGAGGGTGCGCTGGGCGTTGACGTGGTGGGTGCGCCGCATCATGTCGTCGGCGGTCAGCAGCACCTGGCCGACGCGCAGCCCGTACCGGGCGAAGGAGGAGGTGTAGCGGGCGACCAGCACGCCCTGCCCGACGGACGCCGCCGCCTGCTGCGTGGCCAGGTCACGCGGTCGCGCGGGCAGCCCGAGCGGGCCCAGGCCCGCCGCGATGGCGCCCGACGACACCAGCACGAGCTGCGTGCCGGCCCGGCGGCGCGCGGCGAGCACGTCGACGAGCGCGTCGACCCGGTCGACGTCGATCATGCCCTGGGGGGTCGTGAGCGACGACGAGCCGATCTTGACGACGACCTTCGACGCTGAACCGATCTGTTCCCGCACGTCCAAACCCTATCCGAGCCCGCCAAACGGTTTATCCGAGGCGGCTGTCGGTGCCGCGCGGCCCCTGGCGGACCGCCTCGGCGTTGAGCGTCGGCTGCCAGTCGAAGATGTAACCGCCCTCCATCGGCCCGATCACCACCTCGACCCCGGCGGTGGCGCCGGCCTTGGCGAGCTCCTCCTCGACGCCGAGCCGCTCCAGCCGGTCGGCCAGGTAGCCGACGGCCTCGTCGTTGCTGAAGTCGGTCTGCCTGATCCACCGCTCCGGCTTCTCGCCGGTCACCTGGAACAGGTCGTCGTTGACCTTGCGCACCTTGAACCCGGCCTCGCCGAGCTGCTTGGGCCTGATGACGAGCCTGGTCGGCTCCTCGACGGGCTTGGCGGCGCGGGCGGCGGCCACCCACTCGCCCATCGCGTACGTGAGCTCGCGCAGCCCTTCGTGGGCCGCCGCCGACACGGTGAACACCCGCAGCCCGCGCTCCTCGAACTCGGGCCGTACGAGGTCGGCCAGGTCACGGGCGTCGGGCACGTCGGCCTTGTTGAGCACGACCATGCGCGGCCGGTCCTCCAGCTTGCCGTAGGCGTGCAGCTCCGCCTCGATCACCTCGTAGTCGGTGACGGGGTCGCGGCCCGGCTCCATGGTGGCGCAGTCGATGACGTGCACGAGCATGTCGCACCGCTCGACGTGGCGCAGGAACTCGTGGCCGAGACCCTTGCCCTCGGACGCACCGGGGATCAGGCCGGGCACGTCGGCCACGGTGAACACGTTGTCGCCCGCGGTGACCACGCCCAGGTTGGGGATCAGGGTGGTGAACGGGTAGTCGGCGATCTTCGGCTTGGCCGCGCTGAGGGCGGCGATCAGCGACGACTTGCCCGCGCTGGGGAAACCGACCAGCGCCACGTCGGCGACGCTCTTCAGCTCCAGCATCACGTCCAGCGCGTCACCCGGCTCGCCCAGCAGCGCGAACCCGGGCGCCTTCCGCTTGGTGCTGGCCAGCGCGGCGTTGCCGAGGCCGCCGTGGCCGCCGCCGGCGATCACGTAACGGGTGCCGGCGCCGACCAGGTCGATGAGCACCTCACCGGTCGCCGCGTCCTTGACCACGGTGCCGTTGGGCACCGGCAGCACCACGTCGCCCCCGTTGGCGCCGTCGCGGTTGGAGCCCTGCCCCTGCTTGCCGTTGCCGGCCTTGCGGTGCGGGCGGCGGTGGTAGTCGAGCAGGGTGGCGGTGTTGGGGTCGACCTCCAGGATGACGTCCCCGCCCCGCCCGCCGTTGCCGCCGTCGGGGCCGCCGAGCGGCTTGAACTTCTCCCGGTGGATGGAGGCGCAGCCGTTCCCCCCGTCACCGGCCCTGACATGCAGGATCACCTGGTCCACGAAGTCCGGCATTCAGCTCTTCTCCTCCATAGGCCCGCGTACGGGCACACCATCACATCCAGCCGAGCACCCTCAGGAAACGGGTACCTCCGCCCCCTCAGACGAACGGGCTCCGCAGAGGTGCCCCGCCGATCGGCCGCTCCCCCGTACGAGGATCCGGCCGTACGACCGAGCCCTCCACACGGGACCGGCCGCAAAACCGGCCCTTCCACGGAAGGAGTCGTACAACGGGACAAGGGGTGGATCGGCAGGCGATCCACCCCTTGTCTCAACCCCTCGCGACGGAGATTTACTCCGCGACGGGGACGATGCTCACGGCGCGGCGACCGCGCTTGGTGCCGAACTGGACGTGACCGGCGGTCAGCGCGAACAGGGTGTCGTCGCCGCCACGGCCGACGTTGTCACCCGGGTGGAAGTGGGTGCCGCGCTGGCGGACGATGATCTCGCCGGCGTTGACCAGCTGGCCGCCGAAGCGCTTGACGCCCAGGCGCTGAGCGTTGGAGTCGCGGCCGTTGCGGGTGGACGACGCGCCCTTCTTGTGTGCCATCTCTCAAACTCCCGATCAGGCCTGGTCGATACCGGTGATCTTCACCTGGGTGTACCGCTGACGGTGACCCTGGCGCTTCTTGTAACCGGTCTTGTTCTTGTACTTGAGAATGCGGATCTTCGGACCCTTGGTCTCACCGAGGATCTCGGCGTTGACCGTGAACCGGCCCGCCTCCGTGGTCACATCGCCGTCGTTGACGACGAGCACCGTCGGCAGCGAAACCGAAGAGCCGACCTCGCCGGCGACCTTGTCCACCTCGAGGACGTCACCGACGGAGACCTTCTGCTGCCTGCCGCCGCAACGAACGATCGCGTACACCGCGGAACCCTTCTACTGACTAGCTGTTGTCGATACACCGGCGCCCCGAGCGGGACGACCGCTGCCTCCGAATGCTGCGCCCGACCTCCGGCTCGTCCGAAACCGACGAACCGAGGGGCGCGCCAACAGGGCACGCCACCTAGCGCACCGATCCACTAGGGTACCGGATGATCCGTGCCCCTGGCGAACCGGACGATTCATCGGATCGCCCGCCAAACGGTCACTCGGCGGACTTGGCTCGGCGGGAACGTCGCCGCCCCCTGCCGGAAGACTGGCCGCCGTGGTCGTCCTCATGCGGGACATCGTCAAGCGCACCGGTCACCGTATCACGGTTCCCCGTGTCCTTGGCCGCGGAGACCTTGTCGCCCATCTTGTCGGAGACCGCCTTCTCGACCGCCATCTTGCCCTGCGTGCCGCGCGGCTCCGGCTTGCTCTCGACCGGCTCCGTGGAGACGATCAGGCCACGCCCGTTGCAGCAGTCGCACGGCGTCGAGAACGCCTCCAGCAGGCCCTGACCGACCCGCTTACGGGTCATCTGGACCAGCCCCAGCGAGGTCACCTCGGCCACCTGGTGCTTGGTCCGGTCGCGGGCCAGGCACTCCAGCATGCGCCGCAGCACCAGGTCGCGGTTGGACTCCAGCACCATGTCGATGAAGTCGATGACGATGATGCCGCCGATGTCGCGCAGCCGGAGCTGGCGCACGATCTCCTCGGCCGCCTCCAGGTTGTTGCGGGTGACGGTCTCCTCGAGGTTGCCGCCCTGGCCGGTGAACTTGCCGGTGTTGACGTCGACGACGGTCATCGCCTCGGTCCGGTCGATCACCAGCGAGCCGCCGCTCGGCAGCCACACCTTGCGCTCCATCGCCTTGGCGAGCTGCTCGTCGATCCGGTACGACTCGAACACGTCGCCCTGGCCGCCGTCCCACTTCGTCAGCCGCTCGGCCAGGTGCGGCGCGACGTACTTGACGTACTCGTCGACCGTCTCCCAGGCGTCCTCGCCCTGCACGACCAGCGAGCTGAAGTCCTCGTTGAAGACGTCGCGCACCACCCGGATGGTCAGGTCGGGCTCGGCCGAGAGCAGCTCGGGCGGGCTGGCCGACTTGGCCTTCTTGCGGATGTTCTCCCACTGCGCCGACAGGCGGGCGACGTCGCGGGCCAGCTCCTCCTCCGAGGCGCCCTCGGCGGCCGTACGGACGATCACGCCGGCGTTCTCCGGCATGACCTTCTTCAGGATGCTCTTGAGCCGGGTGCGCTCCTTGTCGGGGAGCTTGCGGCTGATGCCGGTCATCGACCCGTCGGGCACGTACACCAGGTAGCGGCCGGGCAGGCTGATCTGCGAGGTCAGCCGGGCGCCCTTGTGGCCGATCGGGTCCTTGGTGACCTGCACCAGCACCGACTGGCCGGACTTCAGCGCGGACTCGATCCGCTTGGGCTGCCCCTCCAGGCCGGCGGTGTCGAAGTTGACCTCGCCCGCGTACAGGACGGCGTTGCGCCCCTTGCCGACGTCGACGAACGCGGCCTCCATCGACGGCAGCACGTTCTGCACCTTGCCGAGGTAGACGTTGCCGACGTAGGACTGGCTGGCCTCGCGGTTGACGTAGTGCTCGACGAGGATGCCGTCCTCCAGCACCGCGATCTGCGTGCGGTCGCCCTGGCGGCGCACCACCATCATCCGGTCGACGGACTCACGGCGGGCCAGGAACTCCGACTCGGTGATGATCGGCGGACGCCGGCGGCCCAGCTCGCGGCCCTCGCGCCGGCGCTGCTTCTTGGCTTCCAGGCGGGTCGAGCCGCGCACGCTCTGCACGCCGTCGGCGGAGGTGTCGTGGGCGGCCGCCCGGCCGGAGCGCGGGGCGCGGATGCGCACCACCGTGTTCGGCGGGTCGTCGGGCGTCGTGTCGGCCGTGTCGTCGTCAGCGCCGCGGCGGCGACGGCGACGGCGACGGCGCGAGCTGGAGCCGGACTCGTCCTGGGACTCCTCGGACGCCTCCTCCTGACCCTCCTCGTCGGAGTCGTCGGAGTCGTCGCCCTCGTCGTTCTCGTCACGCTCGCGTGACTTGCCGCGCCCGCGCCCGCCGCGCCTGCGGCGACGGCGCCGGCCACCGGTCTCCTCCTGGTCGTCGGAGGTGTCGGCGTCGCCGTCGGTGTCGATGTCGGTGTCGTCCTCGGCGGTGACCTCGGCGCTCTCGTCGTGCGCCTCCACCTCAGGCTCGGGCTCCGGCTCCACCGGCCGTACGGGCTGCGCCTGCGTGGGGTCGGGCGCCTGGAACAGCGGCGCGAAGATGGCCGCCGGGCGCCGGAAGGCGGAACCTCCGGCCTCGTCCCGCCTGCGGGCGGCCAGCCCGAACGGGTCGGCCAGCAGGTTGACCTTGATGTCGTCCTCGTCGAGGTCCTCCCCGGCGGGCTCGTCGTCGAGCGGCTCGTCCTCGGGCAGGATCTCGAGAATCTCCTCCTGCTCGTCGGCGGACCCGTCACGCTCGGCCGCGGCCTCCCCGGCCCCCGCGGCCACCTGCGCGGCCACACCCGGCTCGACGCGCGACTCAGCGGACCCGACCCCGGCACCACCCGCCCGGGCAGCGTCGTCACGGACCTCACCCGTACGAGCAGCGCCCGCACGGTCGGCACCCGCGCGCTCAGCGCCCGCCGCAGCGGCACCCGCACGGTCGGCACCCGCCGTAGCGGTGCCCGCACGGTCGGCACCCGCCGTAGCGGTGCCCGCGCGGTCAGCGCCCGTCGCAGCGGGCTCTCCGGCCTCGATCTCCGGCTCGGCCTTCTTACGGGATCGGCGCCGCTTCGCGGGCGCTTCCGGCTCGGCGGCCTCGCCCGGCGCACCGGCGCCGGAGACCGCGGCCCCGCTCAGCTCAGCCACGCCAGGGGTCTCGGTGCCGGAGGCCGCGACCGCCTCGCCACGGGCCGCCTCAGCGCCGTTGGCAGGCACCTGGGCGTCGGGGGCGCCGACGGCCGCGTCCGGGGTCTCGGGGACGCCGGACGCGCCGGTCTCCGCCTCGTCGGCGGTCTTCTTGCGGCGCCGGGTCGTCGTGGCCGTCGACCGGGTCCGCGTGGTGCGCTTGGGCTTGGCCTCCTCGACGGCGGCGGCCGCCGCCTCCTCGGCCGGGCTCACCGGAGCCGGCGCGGCGACGACCTCGCCGGGCTCTCCGGCCGCGCGTTGCGCCGCCACACTGGGCAGCGGCCGCCCTTCGGTCACCGACGGCGCGGCCTGGGCGGCCGGGACGGTGACCGGGGCGGAGGGCTTCTCCTCAGGGATCTCCGGCGGGGGCCCCGCCGGCCTCTTGGCCGCGCCGCGGCGCCTGGTCACCTGGGACTGTTCTGTTGTCTCCCCGTCAGGGCCATTGGCCCCGGCGTTGGGCTCGTTCTCGTCGAGCATGCGGGCGCTCTCCCGTCAGCCCCCGGGCGCGTCGCCGCGCCGCGCAGGAGCATCGTGTCTCGTTGTCCGCCACACCCGGAGGCGTGGCGCCAAGTCCTGTCTGCCGGTCACACCCCATGGGGCGCTCCCCTTAACCGGCGACGTGCTCACCCGCCGGTCCCGCCTCGCCGCCGCGCGTCGTATCGCGGTCCAGGTCGAGCGGGTCGGCAAGTGCACCGGTGCCGGCGTCGAGTGGCCCCTGCGCCAGCCTGGTCACCTCGGGGGGGACCGGCGGCGCGAAGTCGGCCACAAGGCGCAGCCCTGTGAGCACATCGTCGGGTCGAACGGCAGGAGTCATGTGCCGAACAACCATGCGCAGTATGACACACGACTGTCCGGGCACCTGAGCTGCTGTTCTCCCTGTTCCCTCCGGCACCGTGAGCCTCAGCACGGCCTCGCGCGCGTCGAAGCGCCGCGGCCCCTTCTTGGTGAGGCGCTCGACCTCCACGTGGCCGGCCGCGAGGAACTTCTGCACCGCCTCTTCGGCGTGCTCGCGGTCGGCGCCGGGCAGCCGCACCTCCCACTCGGAGACCTCCAGGCGGTCGGCCAGCGCGCCGGGGCCGGCCTCGACGACGTCGAGCACGTCAAGGCCCGGCGGCAGCGATCCGTCGAGGTCGGTCTTGACCTGCCGGGGATCGCACGGCGTGGTGACGCCGATCTCGAGGTATTCGGCTTCGCTGGCAACGCCGGTCGGCGCTGCTCCCGCGTAGGAGATCTTCGGATGTGGCGAGAAGCCCGCACTGTAGGCCACCGGAATACCGGCACGACGGACCGCACGCTCGACGGCCCGCGAGATGTCGCGGTGGCTGGTGAAGCGCAGGCGTCCGCGCTTGGCGTAGCGCACACGCAGGCGCTGCACCGTGGGCGCGGGCGGTGGCCCGTCGGGAACAGGTTTCAGTGCCTTGTCGTCCTTCCCTTGTAAGAGTTTCTTCTCTCAGGATAAGCCGCCCGGGCACCCGCGTGTACAGGATCATGTACGGCGAGACACCGGCCGCGCACCCGGCGCGTCGTCAGACGACCGTGAGCGGAAGGAGTTTGCGGCCCGTCGGACCGATCTGAATCTCGGTGCCCATGGTGGGGCAGACGCCGCAGTCGTAGCACGGGGTCCAGCGGCAGTCTTCGACCTCGCCGCCCGAGACGGCGTCCTGCCAGTCCTGCCAGAGCCACTCGCGGTCGAGCCCGGCGTCGAGGTGGTCCCACGGCAGGACCTCGTTCTCCTCGCGCTCGCGCGTGGTGTACCAGTCGACGTCGACGCCGGCCCGCTCGGCGGCGGCCATCCATCGTTCGTAGGAGAAGTGCTCGCTCCAGCCGTCGAAGCGGCCGCCGTCTTCCCAGACCGCGCGGATGACGGCGCCGACCCGGCGGTCGCCGCGCGACAGCAGGCCCTCCACGATGGACGGCTTGCCGTCGTGGTAGCGGTAGCCGATGGCCCGGCCGTACTCCTTGTCGCGGCGCAGCGAGTCGCGCAGCGCCTTGAGCCGCCGGTCGACGGTCTCGTGGTCGGCCTGGCCCGCCCACTGGAACGGGGTGTGCGGCTTGGGCACGAAGCCGCCGATGGAGACGGTGCAGCGGATGTCGCGCGACCCGGTGGCCTCGCGGCCCGCCTTGATGACCTTCTTGGCCAGGTCGGCGATGCCGAGCACGTCCTCGTCGGTCTCGGTGGGCAGCCCGCACATGAAGTAGAGCTTCACCTGCCGCCAGCCCTGGGAGTAGGCGGCGGTGACGGTGCGGATGAGGTCCTCTTCGGTGACCATCTTGTTGATCACCTTGCGCATGCGCTCGGAGCCGCCCTCGGGGGCGAAGGTGAGGCCGGAGCGCCGCCCGTTGCGGGAGAACTCGTTGGCCAGGTCGATGTTGAACGCGTCGACCCGGGTCGAGGGCAGCGACAGCGAGGTGTTGGTGCCTTCGTAGCGGTCGGCCAGGTCCTTGGCCAGGTCGCCGATCTCGCTGTGGTCGGCGGACGACAGCGACAGCAGCCCGACCTCGTTGAAGCCGGACTCCTCGATGCCCTGCTTCACCATGGCGCCGACCGTGGTGATCGACCGCTCCCGCACCGGACGGGTGATCATGCCCGCCTGGCAGAACCGGCAGCCGCGGGTGCAGCCGCGGAAGATCTCCACGCTGAAGCGTTCGTGCACGGTCTCGGCCAGCGGCACCAGCGGCTTCTTCGGGTAGGGCCACTCGTCGAGGTCCATGACGGTGTGCTTGTGGACCCGCCACGGCACGTCGGGACGGTTGGGCGCGACCCGCTTGATGCGGCCGTCGGGGTGGTAGTCGACGTCGTAGAACCTGGGCACGTAGACGCCGCCGGACTCGGCCAGCCGCATGAGCAGCTCGTCGCGCCCGCCGGGCCTGCCCTCGTCCTTCCACTCGCGGATGACCTCGGTGATGGCGATCGCGATCTGCTCGCCGTCGCCGAGCACGGCCGCGTCGAGGAAGTCGGCGATCGGCTCGGGGTTGAAGGCTGCGTGGCCGCCCGCGAGCACGATCGGGTCGTCGTCGCCGCGCTCGGCGGCCACCAGCGGGATCCCGGCCAGGTCGAGCGCGGTCAGCATGTTGGTGTAGCCGAGCTCGGTCGAGAAGGAGACGCCGAACACGTCGAACGCGCGCACCGGCCGGTGGGCGTCGACCGTGAACTGCGGCACGCCCTCGGCCCGCATGAGCGCCTCGAGATCCGGCCAGACCGCGTAGGTGCGCTCGGCCAGGGTCGCGGGCAGCTCGTTGAGGATCTCGTACAGGATGGCCACGCCCTGGTTGGGCAGCCCCACCTCGTAGGCGTCGGGGTACATCAGCGCCCAGCGCACGTCGGCGGAGTCCCACTCCTTGACCGTCGAGTTGAGCTCACCCCCGACGTACTGGATCGGCTTCTGCACCTTGGGCAGCAGCGGTTCCAGGCGAGGGAAAATCGACTCCGCAGTCATACGACCCAGGGTAGCGGCGCCTGGCCGTTCAGCCGAACGCACGCTGCCTCACGTGGACGGCCTGCAGCAACCCGACCCCGATGAGGTTGGCGAAGGTCGAGGTGCCGCCGTAGGAGACGAACGGCAGCGGCAGCCCGGTGATGGGCATGATGCCGATGGTCATGCCGACGTTCACGAACATCTGGAAGGTGAACCAGCACACGATCGTGCCCGCCATCAGCGTGCCGAACCGGTCCTTGCAGTGCCGCGCGATCCACAGCCCGCGCAGCAGCACCAGGCCGAGCAGCGCCACCAGGGTGACCGAGCCGAGGAAGCCGAACTCCTCGCCCGCCACGGTGAAGATGAAGTCGGTGTGCTGCTCCGGCACGAACCGGCCGGTGGTCTGCCCGCCCCCGAGCAGCCCCTTGCCGAACAGCTGCCCGGAGCCGATCGCGATCAGCGACTGGGTGCTGTTGTAGCCGACGCCCCGCGGGTCGACGCTCGGATCGACGAACGCGGTGAACCGGGCCACCTGGTAGGGCTCCAGCACGTCGAAGAAGAAGACGCAGAAGATCCCGGCGGCGCCGATGAGCGTGAACAGGGCGATCAGCCGCTTGCGCACCCCAGAGATGATCATGGCGGAGGCCGTGACGGCGGCCAGCACGAGCGCGGTGCCGAGGTCGGGCTGGAGCATCACCAGCACCAGCGTGATCCCGGCGGCCACCAGCGCCAGCAGCACGTCCAGGCCGCGCGGCCGGTCGGTGCCCTCGACCGGCTGGGCCAGCAGCATGGACGTGATCAGCACCAGGCCGACCTTGGCGAACTCCGACGGCTGCACCGCGAATCCGCCGCCGAGCAGGATCCACGAGTGGGACCCGTTGATGGTCGCGCCCAGAGGAGTCAGCACGAGCCCCAGCCCGACGAGCGAGACCAGGTAGACCACCGGCGCATACGCCCGCACCGCCCGGTAGTCGGTCATCGCGACCGCGAGGCACAGCGCCACCCCGATCACCTGGTTCAACAGGTGCTTCCACAGCAGCCCTGTGGAGCCGGGCGCCCACGTCCGCGTGGACGACCAGACGAGCAGGGAGCCGAGGACCAGCAGCGCGGCCACGGCGACCAGCATCACCACGTCCAGCCGCCACACCGCCGACTCCGGCCCGAACACCCTGCGGGTGAACGGCCGCCGCCCCGCCGCCAGCGCACCACCGGTCATCCTGGCACCACCGTCCCGTCGGGCCGGAACGTCGGCAGCTCCGACACCGGCTTGCCATCCCGCACCGCGGCCGGCCGTTTGATGCCGAAGATCCCCTCGTAGATCTCACGGGCGGCGGGAGCGGCGGTCTCCGCGCCGAACCCGCCCTGGGAGACCATGACGACCACGACGAACCGCGGGTTACGGGTCGGCGCGAACGAGGCGAACCAGGAGGTGTCCTGCTTGCCCCACACCTCCGCCGTGCCCGTCTTGCCGCCGATCGCCACCTGGTCCATGGGGAAACCGGCGAAGGCCCCGGCCGCGGTGCCGTCGGAGGGGACCTGGCTGAGCGCGTTCTTGATGTAGCGCCGTTCCTTCTCCGTCACCGGGAGCCTGCCGACGACAGGCACGGGAATGGTCTTGACCACCTTCCCGTCCGGCCGCACCATCGCCCAGCCGATCCGCGGGCTGCGCACCTTGCCGTCGGTGGCGAGCGCCGCGTACGCGCGAGCCAGCTGCAGCGGCGTCACCAGCACGTCCCCCTGACCGATGCTGAAGTTGGCCGAGTCGCCCGGCCGCAGGATGAACCCCTCGGCGCAGTTCTCATGCGCCAGCCGCTTGAGGAACGCCGCCCTGGCGCCGTCCTTGACCTCGGGATAGCCGGTCTGCGCCCGCTTGCAGTTCTCGCCGCTGGTCAGCGCCCAGCTCTCCTTCTTCCAGCGGCGGTCGGGGATGCGCCCGTGCGACTCGCCCGGCAGGTCGACACCGGTGGGCGCGCCGAACCCGAACTTCCTGGCGGTGTTGGCGAACACCTCGGCGACGTGCTTCTTCGGCGTCCGCCCGCCGTCCTTCAGGTACTGGTCGTACGCGGCCTTGTAGAAGATCGTGTCGCACGACTTCACCAGCGCCGTGTGGAGGGTGAGCGTGCCGAGCGGGATGCCGCGGAAGCCGTTGAAGGCACGGTCGCCGATCATGACGGAGCCGGGGCAGCTGTACTGGCCGTCGAGCGGGTATCCGGCCCGCAGCATCGAGGCCACGGACGACACCTTGAACGTCGAGCCGGGCGCGAACTGGCCGTTGATCGCCCGCGACGTCAGCGGCTTGCCGGACTTCTCCGACAGCAGGTGGCGGTAGGTGCGCGCGGAGATGCCGCCCGCCCACACGGACGGGTTGTAACCGGGCGCGCTGGACATCGCGAGCACCCGCGAGGTGCGCGCGTCGAGCACCACCGCCGCGCCCCCGTCGGCGGCCGGCGCGGACTTCATCGCCTTCTGCAGCGCCCGCTCGGTGACCGCCTGGATGCGCGCGTCGATGCTGGTTACCAGGTGGTGGCCGGCGACGGACGGCACCTCCTTCTCCACCCCGAGCGGCTTGCCCATCCGGTCGACCTGCACCCTGCGGATGCCGGCCTTGCCCCGCAGCTCCTCGTCGTAGAAGTACTCCAGACCATCGCGCCCGGCCAGGTCGACGCCCGAGAAGGTGGCCTTCAGCCCGACCCGCTTCTCCAGCTCGGCCTCGGTCACCGGGGACAGATAGCCGAACATCTGCGCCCCGGCCTCACCCAGGGGATACTCCCTGATGGCCTGGATCTCCGCCGACACCGCGGGGAACTTCTCCTGCTGCTCCAGGATCTGCAGCGCCTCGCGGGTGTCGACCTTCTCGTCGAGCGGCACGGGTTGGTACGGGGAGCCGGTCCAGCACGGCTTGGGCACGTCGGGACCGCAGGGCGTGATCCGCCTCTGCAACTGCGAGACGGGCCGGCTGAGCACCTCCGACAGCTTGCCCAGCACCTTGACCCCGCTGTCGCGCATCCGCACCAGCCTGTTGCGGTCGACCGAGACGACCAGCCGGGACTTGTTGCGCACCAGCGGGCGGCCCGAGGAGTCGAGGATCTGCCCGCGCACCGCGGGCACGATGACGGTCCTGGTGCGGGTCTCGGTCGCCCGGTTGACGAACTCGGGGCCGCGTACGACCTGCACCTGCCAGAGCCGCACGGCGAGCGCCGCGAGCAGCACCAGCACGAGCACCTGCACCACGAGCAGCCGGGTCCGCATGCGGTTCACAGCATGTGCCTCTCCCGCGCGCCACGCGAAGCCAGCCAGACCACCACGGGGGCGACGATGAGCGTGCAGGCCACGGTCACCGGGACCTGCTGGGTGAGCGTCGAGACCGTGACCCGCGGGTCGGACAGCAGCCCGCTCACGGCCGCGGCCAGCAGCGGCGCGAGCAGCACGCACAGCACGACGGTGACGACCTTGTTGCCCACGCCCCGCCCGGCCAGATAGCCCACCAGCGCGAACACGAACGCGTACAGCCCCGCCACGTGCGCCGTCGGCGGCGCGAGATCGACGAGCAGCCCAGCCCCGAACCCGAGCACCGCCCCGGCGGCGGGCCCGCGCGCCAGGGCGGCCCCCACGACCGCCAGCAGCACCAGGTCGGGCGCTCCCCCGGCCGGCAGGCGCAGCCGGTTCACCAGGACGAACTGCACCAGCAGCGCCACCACCACGGCCACGACAGCCGTCATCGCGTCCCCTCCCTCCGCGGCAGCACCGCGTCTCTCGGGTCGCGCGCGGGCGGCTGCACCACCACGCCGACCACGTCCAGCGCGGTCATGTCCGCGTACGGGCGCGCGTACGCGGTCCTCGTCAGCTCGCCCGACGCCGGCTCCACCCGCTCGACCACCCCGATCGGCACCCCCGGCACGTACGGCGCGCCCCGGTGCGAGCCGAAGCTGACCAGGCGCGAGCCCCGCAGCACGGGCGCCGTCGCGTCGAGAAGCTGGAAGCGCAGCAGCCGGCCGTGTTCTCCCACGCCGTGCACCACGCCGATCTCCCGGCCCTGCTCCAGGCGGGCGCCGGCCGCCGAGGCGGGATCGCTGAGCAGCACCACGCTCGACGTGCGCGGGCTCGCGTGCACGACCCGGCCGACCAGCCCGTCGCCGTTGATCACGGTCATGTCGGCACGGACGCCGTCGTCGGTGCCGGCGTCGAGCTCGACCGCCTCCTCGAACCCGGGCTGGCCGCGCCTGGCGATCACGTTGGCCGGCACCACCTTGTAGCCGCCGAGCGAGGCCAGCCCGAGCATCCGTTTCAGCTCCGCGGACCGCATGGTGTCGACCTTGCCGGCGGCCAGGTCGGCACGGAGCCGCGCGTTCTCGCGGCGGAGCCTGGCGATGCTCTCCTGGGCGGCGGGAGCCCCGGCGAGGGCCTCGACGAATCCGGTGACCGGCCCGAACACCGTCGCCCCCGCCTGCTCGGCCGTACCGAACACCCACGAGCCGGCCGCGCGCAGCGGCTCCAGCGGCGAGCTCTCCCCCGCCCTGTGGTCGACGGTCAGGATGACCAGCGCCGCCGCCAGAAGAGTTCCCAGGATCAGCCGTGCCTGGCGCGAGTCCCTCATCAGCGCCGCGACTCCGGAACCAGGACCTGCTGCAGCGCCTCGAAGTCCTCCACGCACCGGCCGGTGCCCAGCGCGACCGAGTCGAGGGCGTTCTCCACCAGGTGTACGGGCATGCCCGTTTCCTGCCTGAGCCGTTCGTCCAGTCCCTTGAGCAGCGCGCCGCCGCCGGTCAGGGCCAGCCCCCGGTCCATCAGGTCGCCGGACAGCTCCGGCGGGCACAGGTCGAGAGTCGACCTGACCGCGTCGGCGATGGCGTTGACCGGCTCCTCGATGGCCTTGCGGATCTCCTCGGCCGACACGATGATCGTCTTCGGCATGCCGCTGACCAGGTCACGGCCGCGCACCTCGGCGTGCGCCTCCTCGCCGTCGGCCCAGGCCGAGCCGATCGTCATCTTGATCTCCTCGGCGGTGCGCTCGCCGAGCATGAGCGAGAACTCCTTCTTGACGTACGTGATCACCGCCTGGTCCAGCTCGTCGCCGCCGACTCTGATGGACTTGCTGGTGACCACGCCGCCCATGGAGATGATCGCCACCTCGGTGGTGCCGCCGCCGATGTCGACGACCATGTTGCCGGTGGGCTCGTGCACCGGCAGCCCGGCCCCGATCGCCGCCGCCATCGGCTCCTCGACGATGTAGACCTTGCGCGCCCCGGCCTGGTAGCCCGCCTCCTTGACGGCCCGCTGCTCGACGCCGGTGATGCCGCTGGGCACCGCGATGATGATGCGCGGTTTGGAGAGATGGCGGCGTTTATGCGCGCGTTGGAGGAAATATCGCAACATCCGCTCGGTGACCTCGAAGTCCGCGATCACCCCGTCCTTGAGCGGGCGGACCGCCACGATGTTGCCGGGCGTACGGCCGATCATGCGTTTGGCCTCGATGCCCACGGCGACGATCTTCTCCGTGGCGGTGTTGATGGCGACGACCGACGGCTCGCTGAGCACGATGCCGCGGCCGCGCACGTACACCAGCGTGTTGGCGGTACCGAGGTCGACCGCCATGTCACGGCCGAGAAAGGCGAGCTTGCTACCCATGGGGAACGGAGCCTTCCCGTGACGTTCGCAAAGGACTAAGGACTCACGACCGAATCCAATGCCGCTATGACTACGGACTGAATTCGAATCGTAACGTGACGTACCCACCTGTCCGCACACTGAGCCCGTGCGCCCCACAAAAATCTCAAGTCCCTGCGCGCACCGCGATTTTGCCCGGATTGCGCGCTACCACCCGCGTCCTCGGGTAGGCCCCGTAAACGACGAATGCCCGCGAGGCTTCAGAGCCTGCGGGCACTCGGGCGAACCGTGGACCTCAGAACCGGTCGGGGAAGAAGATCTTGATCTCCCGCGCGGCCGACTCGGGCGAGTCGGAGCCGTGGACGACGTTCTCGCCGATCTCCAGGGCGTGGTCGCCGCGGATCGTGCCGGGAGGCGACTTCACCGGGTCGGTGAGCCCCGCCAGCGAGCGGAACGCCTCGACGGCCCGGTGACCCTCGGCCACCAGCGCCACCAGCGGCCCGGAGGTGATGAACTCGACGAGCTCGCCGAAGAACGGCCTCTCGGAGTGCTCGGCGTAGTGGGCCTTGGCGGTCTCGACGTCGAGGGTGCGCAGGTCCATCGCCACGACCTTGAGGCCCTTGCGCTCCATGCGGGCGATCACGTCACCGATCAGGCCGCGCTTCACCCCATCGGGCTTGATCAGGACAAGAGTGCGCTCGGACACTTCGGGTTCTCCTTCGAACTGGGTCGCGGATGCGGGCTACGAGCACGGCCTGGCCCGGGATGCTCCGCCGCACAGGCCATCGCGAAGCTGCGGCACAGCTTACCGCCCCACGCCGGTCACCTCGTTTCCCGGCGGCTCAGGCCCCGCCCTCGGGCGACTGCGCGGGCGGCGGCACCGGCGGCATCTCACCGCCCCCGCCCGCCTGCCCGTCCTCCGCCGGCGTCGTACGGATCGCCGCACCGGCCCCGCCGTCCGCCGCCGGCGCCCGGCGCGACATGACGGACACCAGGACGATCACGGCCACGGCCAGGAACCCCCCGACCAGCGCCCAAAGATGCAGAACACCGACGTAGCTGTCGACGAACTCCTGCCTCGAACTCTGGTCGAGCAACGTCTTCTGCATCCCGGTGCCCAGAAGGTAGCCGGCCAGCACGCCGGGGAAGCAGAGCGCCAGGCCGAACATGGCCGCCCCCGCCCCCACGTCGGCGAGCGCCGCCGTCAGCGCCACGGACGCGCCGACCGCGAGCAGCGTGAACGGCACGACCAGCACCAGCCCCTCCGCCGAGGGCACCAGCACGCGCACCGAGCACAGCCCGGCGACCATGGCGAGCAGGCCGAGCTGCGTAAGCCACTGGCTGGACGCGGCCGACACGCGCACCGCGACCGCCGCCACCACCCCCAGGACGCCCGCGACGCAGAACGGAACCCACAGCCCCTTCAGCCCCGGCCCGCCCATGCCGCCCATCTCCACATACGTCACCTGGGCGATGCTGGGCAGCAGCACGACGCCGACCGCCACCATGGTGTACGCGAGCGTACGGCTCTCCCGGGCGCCGATGGAGGCCAGGGCGAGCAGTCCCACCATGGCGAGCGCCGCCAGTGTGATCATCAGCCCGCCGTGCCAGTCCTGGCTCGCGGCGCCGATGGCCACGGCCGCCACCACGGCGGCGGGCACGATCGCGAGCAGGACGCGGCTGCGATCCTCGGGCCGCGGGCCCGGCGTGGACGGCCGCCCGCGCAGCAGCCAGAGCATGAGATACACGGCGGCGAGCGCCAGCGCGATGCCGCTGAGCAGCGGATAGGGCTGCAGCGTGACCCGCCACTCCGTCGCTCCGGCGAGCGGCCAGAGCGCGAGCGCCTGGGCACCGAGCAGGCTGAGGGCCAGCGTGCCGGCCCACAGGCCGCGCAGCCACCGCGGCCGGTCCCACACGGCGACCAGCGTGGCGGGCACGAGCAGCCCGGCGCCGACACCGTGGGCGACCCGCAGCACGCCGACCACGAAGGCCGAGTCCGCGTAGCCGCCGGCCGCGTCGGCGACGGCCAGCAGCGCCAGCCCCGCGACGAGCAGGTGGGCGGCCTTGACCCGGCGCAACGCCATGACCGCGAGCGGCACGGCCAGCATCATCGCCGGCAGGGCGAGCCCGTGGGCGCGCATGAGCCCGACCCGGTCGATGCCGGCGGGCAGCAGCTCGGCGACGACGGACACGGTATTAGGGATGGCGACGATCGCCAGCGGCAGCGCGGCCACGATGAGCAGACCGAGCACGGCGTCGAGCACCGGCGCCGGACCTGCGTGCGGCTCGGCCTCTGGGGACCGATGAATCGGGGGGACGGCCATGACGCCCGACTTTAGCGGGAAGTCACGCCCTCGACACGGCGAGCGACGATAATCGCGGTGACCCAGAGCGCGGCGAAGATCGTCCCGAGGAAGAACATCGCCGGCACGAGGAACCCCATGGCGATCGCCAGCACCTGCGCCACGCTGCCGAGAACGTAACCGATGGGCCGCTTGAGCAGCCCGGTGGCGATGACGCAGAACACGGCCAGGCCGATGCCGGTGGTCACCGCCAGCGCGGGCGTGATCCCGCCGATGGTGATCATCACCGGCGTGGCGAGGCCCACCACGATCGCCTCCATGCCGAGCACACTCGCGCCCAGCCGCCGCATGCCAGGAGTCACCTGGAAGCCGAGCAAACCCATCACGCACCCTCCGCCTTCAGCAGGACCCGCGCGTCACCCACCGTGACCACCGACCCGGTGATCAGCACGCCGGTGCCGGCGAACTCGCCATCCGCGTCGGCGATGCCGATGGCCTGGTCGATGGCGTCGTCGAGACGCTCGGTGACGTGCACGCGCTCCTCGCCGAAGACGGACTCCGCCAGCGCCCCGAGCTCGGCGGCCGGCATCGAGCGCGGCGACGAGTTACGGGTGACGACGACCTCGGCGACCATCGGCTCCAGCAGCTCCAGCAGCCCTTCGACGTCCTTGTCGGCCATGACCGCCACGACCCCGACGACCTTGGGGAAGTCGAACGCCTCGTGCATCGCGTCGAGCGTCGCCTGCATGCCGCCCGGGTTGTGCGCGGCGTCCAGCACCACCGTGGGGTTGCGCCGCACCACCTCCAGCCTTCCCGGCGAGGACGCCTGCGCGAACGCCGCACGCACCAGCTCGACGTCGAGGGGGTCGTCGCCACCGGTCAGCGCCTCGACCGCGGCCAGCGCGCAGGCGGCGTTGCTCGCCTGGTAGGCGCCGTAGAGGGGCAGGTAGACGTCGTCGTACACGCCCTTGAGCCCGCGGAAGGTGATCAGCTGCCCGCCGATGGCGACCTCACGGCCGAGCACCCCGAACTCCAGGCCCTCGCGCGCCACCACCGCCCCCACGTCGGCGGCCCGCCGCATCAGCACCTCGGCCGCGGCCAGCTCCTGCTGCGCGAACACGGCGGTGGCGCCCGGCTTGATGATGCCGGCCTTCTCCTGGGAGATGCTCGGGATGTCGGGGCCGAGCCTGTCGGTGTGGTCGAGCGAGATCGGCGTCACGACCGCCACCGTGCCGTCGGCGACGTTCGTCGCATCCCAGGAGCCGCCCATGCCCGCCTCGACCACGGCCACGTCGACCGGCGTGTCGGCGAACGCCGCGAACGCCATGGCGGTCAGCAGCTCGAAGAACTGGATGCGCCGCCCGCCCTGCGCGTCGGTCAGCTCTACGAAGGGCTCGATCTCCTCATAGACCTGGGCGAAGCGCTCCTCGCTGAGCGGCTCGCCGTCGACGGTGATCCGCTCGCGCATCGACGACAGGTGCGGGCTCGTGAAACGGCCCACCCGGAGGTTGCGCTCCCGCAGCAGGCTCTCGATCAACCTCGCCGTGCTGGTCTTGCCGTTCGTGCCGGCGATGTGTATGACCTGGTAGGCCCGCTGAGGCGAGCCGAGCAGGTCCAGAAGGGCCGCGATCCTGTCGAGCGTCGGCTCGAAATCCCACTCGACGCCGCGCTCCAAGATCGCGCGTTCAACCGCACGAAAGTCCACCCCTCAACCCTACTGACCACCGCGACCCCTTTACTCACAACCCCCCGACGGTGGATCGGACCGAAACGCTCGATCTCGCCTCATTCCGCCTCCTTGACAGGCTGTCATCAACAAACACAAAGGGCCTCGGCGATCACGCCGAGGCCCCAAAAAACAAGAAAAGTCCCGAAGCCATAGCCTCAGGGCTCACCACAAGAAAAGCCCCGAGGGTCGAAGTCTCGAAACCCCCATAAACAAAAAAGGCCCGAGGCCGTAGCCTCAGGGCTCACCCACAAGAAAAGCCCCCGAGACCGAAGCCTCGAAGCCGTCATGAACAAGGAAAGGCCCCGACAGAAACTGTCGGGGCCCTTCCCATATGAAAATTGTCCGGCGGTGACCTACTCTCCCACACCCTCCCGAGTGCAGTACCATCGGCGCAGAGAAGCTTAACTTCCGGGTTCGGA
>NZ_JBFAPV010000021.1:0-114812 GCF_040676925.1 Nonomuraea sp. NPDC049486 | reverse complement strand
ATGCGCACGCCCGGTGTGGGCGAGGCCATGGTCCTGGACCAGAACGCGTTCATCGAAAAGGCGCTTCCTGCCACCATCGCCGGCGGGCTGAGTGGAGGTGAGCACCGCGATGGTGACCGGCGCGGTCGTGGAGCGGCTGCGGACCGAGACCGAGACCGCCGACACCGTGGTCATCGGCAGCCGCGGACTCGGCGGGTTCGCCGGGCTGGTGCTCGGCTCGACGGGGCTCGGCCTGGCCAACCAGGCGCACGGTCCCGTCGTCGTCGTCAGAGGTCACTACCGCGTCTCCCATGACGAGGTGGTGGTCGGCTACGACGGCTCCGTGGACGCCGAGTGCGCCGTCGAGTACGCGATGGAACAGGCCCAGGCACGCGGGGCGAGGCTGCGCGTCCTCCACGCCAAGCACCAGCCGGTCTCCTACCCGCACCCGGCCGGGTTCGGGCCGGTGCCGCCGCCCGGCATCGAGGACGAGATCCCGCAGCGGCTGCGGCCCTGGCTGGACAAGTACCCGAGGGTGCGGTCCGTGCAGACCGTGGTCTCCAAACACCCGGTGCCCGCGCTGGCCGCCGCGTCCCGTACGGCCGACCTGGTCGTGGTGGGCACGCGCGGGATGAGCGGGTTCACCTCCACGATGCTCGGCTCCGTCAGCCACGGGGTGCTGCACCACGCCCACTGCCCCGTCGCGGTGGTACGTCCCCGCGAAGCCCGGTCATGACCGTCATCGTCTCGCCGCCGCACCTGAGCGCCCAGGCCAGGCGAGACTGGGACACCCTGCAGGCCGTGACCGTCGGGGCGCCGCGGTTCGACCCGGAACAGGCGGACCCGCTGCCCGACGCGGCGCGGCGCTGGGTGCTGCACGCCATCGCCCCGGGCACCCCGCTGCTGCGCTCGGTCGTGCTGCGCTCGCGCGGCGAGATCAAGCTCGGCACCTGGCGGCGCTTCCACGCCACCCAGGCGCTGGAGCCGATGGAGGGCTTCGTCTGGGCTGCCACCGCGTGGGTGGGGCTGCTACCGGTGCACGGCTTCGACCGCTACCACGGCGGCGTGGGGGAGATGCGCTGGCGGATGCTGGACGCGCTGCCCGTGATGTCCGGCTCCGACCACGACATCAGCCGCAGCGCCGCGGGGCGGCTGGCGAGCGAGTTCGTGCTGGTCCCCGCCGCCGCGCTGGACCCGCGCGTCCGCTGGAAGCACGTCGACAGGTACGAGGCCGTCGCGAGCATGCCGGTCGGCGACGAGGACTTCGACGTCAGGCTGGCCGTGGACGACGACGGCCGGTTGGCCGGCGTCACCGTCTCGCGCTGGGGCGACCCGGACGGCGGCGGCTACCGCCGGCACCCGTTCGGGGTGGAATGCGGGCGGGAGGCCACCTTCGACGGGTTCACCATCCCGGTGTGGCTGCGCGGCGGCTGGTGGCCGGGCACCGAGCGGCGGGCCGAAGGCGAGTTCATCCGCTTCACCGTCGAGGACGCCGTCTACCGTTAGCCGCCCCCGGCCGCCCGGCTGGCGGCTCGGGCAGCCTCGCGCGCCTCCCGCAGGTAGTGGCGCAGGACGTCCTTGTCGTTCACAGGCCGTGGATCCGGCGGCCGGTGATCTGCTGCGGGATGATGCGGATGTAGAGCAGTCGCTCGCCGCCCGCCCATGGGGTCACGTCGGCGCCGATCACCTCGGCCACCTCCTCCTCGGGGACATGGTGGAACGGCCCCTGGACCAGCACGCTCCAGCCCTCGCGCTGCGCCTCGTCGATCTGGTCGATCTCGAAGCCGACGACGATCTCCACGCCTTCCATGCCGGTGCGCAGGTCGCGGTCCATCGCCCCGCCGTAGGAGGTGCGGAAGATGATCGCGCCCTGGTGGAGCTTGTAGTTGACGGGGAGGACCGTCGGGCCGTGGGAGCCGTTGAACGCCACCCGGCCGATGCCGCCCGGCGCGATCAGGCGAAGGCACTCCTCGCGGTCCAGCTTCTCCAGCGAGGGGGAGGCCGCCGCCGGGCCACGGCCGGGAGGCCGTTCCCGGCCGCCGCCCAGCAGGTCGTCGGCCGTGGTGCCGAGGGCCTCCGCCAGCCGGTGGACGGTCTCGGACGTCGGGCTGGCCGGGGTCTCCTCCAGGTACTCCACGTAGCCGGCGGACACCTTCGCCCGCTCGGCGACCTGTTCGCGAGTCAGCCCGAGGCGCTCGCGGTGATGCGCGATGCGGCGTCCGAGGTCGCCGGTGCCTGCCATGATCGTTCCCCCTTGGTCGAAGGTGAAGGTGCGGCCGGTGCCGCGGCCGGTCGTCTCGCCGTTGACCCGCACCATGCCGTCGCGGGCCTCGATCTCGAACCGTGTGCCGCGCACCAGGATGGGCAGGGACAGCGTGCCGAGCCGGTCGGGCAGGAGCGGGTCGAGACGCAGCCCGTCGTCACGCACCTCCAGCCCCAGATAGCACCGCTGCAACAGATCGAGCGTACCGGCCATCGCGCCGAGGTGGATGCCCTCCTCGGTCGTGCCGCCCTGCACGTCCTTGATGTCGCTCATCAGCGCCTCGACGAGCAGGTTCCACGACGTGGCCCGGTCGGTCGAGGCCAGCACCCACGCGTGCACCAGCGCGCTGAGCGTGGAGCCGTGGCTGGTCCGCTCCAGGTAGTAGGCGACCGTGCGCCGGACCAGGCCGGGATCGGCCGGATAGCCGAGCCGGTCCAGGATGCCGAGCAGCTCGTCACCGCTCAGCAGGTAGAACAGCATCAGCGTGTCGGCTTGCTTGGCCGCCTTGTAGCGGTTGACGTCGTCGCCCTCGGCCTCCAGCGCCCGGTCCAGGCGGCGCACCCCGCGGTGGCGTTCCCAGTCGAGCTCGGGCAGGTCGGCGTAGCCGGTGAACTGGCTGATCACCCCGTCGTGGAAGTCGACCCGCATGCGGCGGGTGATGTCGGCCCAGCGGGCCGGCTCGCGGGAGCCCACGGCCGGCACCGAGGGGGCGATCTCCAGCGCCCGCAGGAGCAGCCACACCGTCATGACGTTGGTGTAGGCGTTGTTGTCCAGCCCGGGGGAGCCGGCGTCCGGATAGCCCGTCTGGTACTCGTCGGGGCCCATCACGCCGCGGATCTCGTACCGGCCGGAGGCGGGGTCGAGCACGGCGAGCGAGGCGAAGAACCGGGCGATCTCGATGAACAGCTCCGCGCACCAGTCCGGCATCGAGCCGGTGACCAGGTGGTACTGCCACACGTTGTAGGCGATGGCCAGGCCGACGTGCCGCTGCAGATGGGAGGCGTCGGGCAGCCAGCGGCCCGACTCGGGGTTGAGGTGCAGCGTCTGGGTCTCCTCGCGCCCGTCGCTGCCGCTCTGCCAGGGGAACATCGCGCCGTCGTACCCCTCGGCGCGGGCGGCCGCGCGCGCCTCGTCCAGCCGCCGCCACCGGTAGCGCAGCGCGCCGCGGGAGACGTCGGGGAAGCGCAGGTTGAGCCACGGCAGGACGAACAGCTCGTCCCAGAAGACGTGCCCCCGGTACGCCTCGCCGTGCAGGCCGCGCGCGGGCACCCCGGCGTCGAGGTCGGCGGTGTGCGGCGACATCGTCTGCAGCACGTGGAACACGTGCAGGTGGATGGCCTGGGCGATCTCCGGCTCGGTGACGTCCATGCGGGCGCGGTCCCACAGGCGGTCCCAGGCGGTGGTGTGGCGGGCCAGCAGCTCGTCGAAGCGGGGCGCCAGCCGGGCCCGCCGGACCGCGGCCGAGCGGGGGTCGTGGATGGCGGGGTCGCGCGAGGTCAGCAGCGCCACCACCTTCGTCACGGCGGCCGTCTCGCCCTCGACCAGGTCGAGCACGTGGCAGGAGGTCACCCGGGCCGGCTCCGCGGTGAGCTCCTGCCTCGCGGGCGCGTCCACCCGGGCGGCCAGCGCGACCGTGACGCCCGAACCGCGGGTGGTGACGGTCAGCCAGCCCAGGTCGTCCTCGACGCCGGTCGCGTGCCCGGTCAGGTGGTCGCCGCGCAGGTCGCGATAGCGGGCCACGCCGTCGTTGCGGACGTCGCCGTCGACGGCGGACAGGACCCGCAGCGGGCCCGACCAGTTCTCCGCGGTGAACGTGGTCTCCAGCGCCGCGAGCGCGCTGTCGGCCATCGACACGACGCGCCGCTGCCGCACCCGGGTGATCCGGCCCTGCGGGTCGCGCCAGCGCAGGTCGCGCGTCAGGACACCGGCATGCATGTCGAGCGCGTGGTGGTACTCCAGCAGGTCGGAGTCCTCCGGGTGGAAGTAGTCGCAGCCCGGGGTGGCGAACGTCAGCGGCAGCCAGTCGGGCAGGTTGACGAGGTCCTCGTTGGTCACGGTCTTCCCGGCGACGGGGGAGGTGAGCCGGTTGTAGACGCCGGCCGCGTACGTGCCGGGCGTGCGGCGCAGGCCGTCGGGGGTCGCGCCGCGGGTGGCGAACCGCCCGTTGCCGAGCGTGCACAGCGCCTCGCGCAGTCTTTCACCGTCCGGGTCGAAGCCCTCGTAGGCCAGGATCCACGGCGTCATCGGCGGCCCACCGGCACGCGCCCGGCCACGGTCACCTCGGCCAGGTCGTGCACGACGACGTCCGCGCCCGCCCGGATCATCGCCTCCGCCTGCGCCTTGGCCCGGTCGACGGCCACCACCAGCTCGAAGCCGCCCCTGCGGCCGGCCTCCACGCCCGGCAGCGCGTCCTCCACGATCGCCACCTCGGCGGCGGGCAGCCCGAGCCGGTGCGCGGCCTCCCGGAACAGCGCCGGGTCCGGCTTGCCGGGAAAGCCCAGCCGGGCCGCGTCGTTGCCGTCGACCAGCACGTCGAACAGGTGGAGCAGGCCCGAGGACGAGATGACCGCCCGGCAGTGCCGGCTCGCCGAGACCACCGCCGTGCGGCAGCCCCGGTTGCGCAGCTCGTGCAGCAGCGCCACGGTGGACGGGAAGGCGGCCACGCCGTGCTCGGCGATCTGCCGTACGAACAGCTCGTCCTTGGCCATGCCCAGCCCGTGCACGGTCGGGGCGCCCGGCTCGTCCTCAGGGCCGCCCTCCGGAAGCGTGATGCCGCGCGAGGCCAGGAAGGTGCGCACGCCGTCCAGGCGTGGTCGCCCGTCGACGTAGCGCAGGTAGTCGTCGCGGATGTCGAACGGCGCGGAACGACCGCGGAGGAAGCGGTCGAAGACGTGCTTCCACGCGGCGGCGTGCACTCTCGCGGTGTCGGTGACCACGCCGTCGGTGTCGAAGACCACGGCGCGCAGCGTGTTGAGATCGATCGCGGCCATGGCAAGACGCTACCCCCGAGCAGGCAGGACATCCATGGCCGTTCGCCTCGCCCTGATGTGACCTCCGGCCCTGCCGGGGAGGCCCGGCACGCGGTGTCATGAAAGGGACACGAGGAGGCACATCATGATCGTTGTAGGTGTCGACGGCTCCGTGACCTCGCGGGCCGCTGTGGAGTGGGCGGCCGGCGACGCGTTCCGGATGCGCGAGCCGCTCCGGGTCGTGTACGCCGTCGACCGCGCCCCGTACCAGATCACCAGGTTCCCCGCCGGCGTCACGCCCGACGCGCTGCAGCGAGCCGGGCAGAAGGCGCTGGCCGAGGCGGTGGCACTGGTGCACGAGCGCCAGCCGACCGTCGAGGTGACCGCGGAGACCGTCGAGGGGTCGCCCGCCGGGGTGCTGCGCGAACTTGACGGGTCGGCGGTCGAGATCGTCGTCGGCAGCCGCGGGCTGGGCGGCCTGTCCGGCGCGCTGCTCGGCTCCGTCAGCACGCACGTCGCCGGGCACGCGCACCGGCCCGTGGTGGTCGTGCGCGGCGAGCGGTTCGCGCCGCGCGGGGAGGTCGTGGTCGGGGTGGACGACTCGCACGAGTGCGAAGCGGCGCTCGGCTACGCCTTCGAGCAGGCCAGGCTCCGGGGCGCCCGGCTGCGCGCTTTGCACGCCTGGCAGCTCCCGGTGCACGCCTTCGCGCCCGAGGTCTCGTACGACCTGGACGAGATCGGCGAGGCCAGGCGGCAGGCCGTCAGCGACCGGCTGGCGGCGTTCAGGGAGAAGTACCCGCAGGTGGACGTCGTCGAGGACGTGCGGTCGGGGCGGCCGGTCGAGGAGCTCGCCGACGCCTCCGCCGGCGCTGACCTGGTCGTCGTCGGCTCGCACGGCCGCGGCGCGGTGGCCTCGGCGCTGCTCGGCTCCGTCAGCCGGGGCGTGCTGCACCAGGCCCGCTGCCCCGTGGCGGTGGTCCGGTCCTAGGTCCCGGCGGGATGGGACCTTCGCCGCTGCCGGTGGCCGGCCCCATGGCCGATCGTGGAAGTGGAAGGAGAGGCATCATGACCATTCACGTCAGGGACGTCATGGGGCGGGTCGCCATCGCGGTGCTCGAGGACGCGTCCTTCAGCGACATCATCGGCGCCATGAAACGCTACGCCGTGGGCGCCGTCACCGTCATCGACGCCGACCGCCGCCCCGTCGGCGTGGTGTCGGAGGATGACCTGCTGCTCAAGGAGATCGACCCGGTACGGCACAGCGTGTCCATCTTCGAGGGCCCGCGGCAGCGGCTGGAACACCAGAAGGCCGCCGGGGTCAGGGCCCGCCAGCTGATGACCTCCCCGGCCATCACCGTCACCCCCGGCATGACCGTCAGGGACGCCGCCCGGGTCATGCACGACCGGCGCATCAAGCAGGTGCCGGTGATCGACCCGGTCACCGGCCGCATCGCCGGCACCCTGCACCAGCGCGACGTGCTGCGGGTCTTCACCCGCCCGGCCGCCGACGTCGAGGCCGACGTACGCGCCCGGCTGCCGGAGGGCGACTTCACCGTCCGCGTCGAGCAGGGTGTCGTCACCCTCGGCGGCCGGGTGCGGTGGACCTCCGAGGCCGTCGCGCTCGTGGCGGCCGTCCGGGCCGTGGAGGGCGTCGTGGACGTCGTCTCCGAGCTCGAACACGACAGGGGAGACCTGATGGCAGTCCCGCCGCTGATGTGAGAGGAAACGCGGAAGGGGGGCCGCCCGGCCGGGCGGCCCCCCTTCTGATGGGTCAGCGCATGCGGCGCAGCAGTGGCGACGGCGGCGCCTGGGCCGGAGCGACCCGGATCCGGACGTCCACCGCCGCCGCGTCGTCCGGCGTCACGATGACCGGGTTCAGGTCCAGCTCGGCGACCTGGGGCAGGTCCTCCAGCAGGCGGCTGATCCGGGCGATCTGCCCCGACAGCGCCTCCACGTCGGCCGGCGGGGAGCCGCGGTAGCCGTACAGCAGCGGCGCGCACCGCAGCTCCCCGATCAGCTCGCGGGCGGCGGCCGCGCCCACCGGCGGCACCCGGAACGCGCGGTCGGCCAGCAGATCGGCCGTCACCCCTCCCATCCCGACCATGACCAGCGGCCCGAACGTCGGATAGTTGACCCCGCCGACGATGATCTCCACCCCGGCGGGGAGCATCCGCTGCACGATCGCGCCGGTCATCTCCGCCCCGATCCGGGCGGACATGTCCTGGTAGGCGTCGCGCACGTCCGCGGCCGTCTTCAGGCCCAGCCGGACGCCGCCGACGTCGCTCTTGTGCACCGGCCCCGTCACCTTGAGCACCGCGGGCAGCCCGACGCGGCAGGCGGCCTCGGCCGCGGCGTCGGCGTCGTGCACCGGCACCGCCTCGGCCACGTCGACGCCGTAGCAGGCGAGCAGCCGGTTGGCCGCGGCGGGGGAGAGCCACCCGCCGTCGGGGTTCTCGTGCAGATGCGCCCGTACGATCTCCTCGGCGGACTCCACGTCGGCGGCGGGCGGCTCCTCGTGCTCGGGCAGGGGGCGCTCGCGCCACTCGGCGTACCGCGCGGCCTGGGTCAGCGCCTTGATGGCCTGCTCGGGGAAGGCGTAGCTGGGCACCCTGCCGTCGATGACGCCGTCGTGACCGACCACGCAGGCCAGCACGGGCTTGGCGGAGCCGGCCGCGGCGGCCGCGATGGCCTCGCGCGTCTTCTCCAGCCCGGAGCCGAACGGCGGCGTGTAGACCACGAGGACCGCGTCCACCGCGTCCGAGCCCGCGGCCGCCTCGATGGCCGCGCCGAGCTCCGCCGCGCTCGCGTCGGCGGTGAGGTCGACGGGGTTGCCGACGGCGGCGTTGCCGCGCGCCTCGATCAGCCCGGCCGGCAGCTCCGGCACCGACAGCCCGGCCGCCTCGCACGCGTCGGCGGCCATCGCCTCCGGCCCGCCGGAGTTGCCGACGATGGCCACCCGCCGCCCGGCGGGCAGCGGCTGCGTGGACAGCAGCCGGGCGGTGTCGATCAGCTCGTGCACGCTGTCGAGCCGGATCACGCCGGAGGCGCGCACCAGCGCGTCCACGGCCACGTCCGGGGTGGCGGCGGCCGCCGTGTGGGAGCGGACCGCCCGGTCGCCGGCGCCCGTGCGGCCGCTCTTGACCAGCAGGATCGGCTTCTTGCGGCCGACCCGCCCGGCGATGCGGGCGAACTTGCGCGGGTTGCCGAACGACTCCAGGTACAGCGCGACGACGTCGGTGTTCGGGTCGTCCTCCCAGTACTCCAGCAGGTCGTTGCCGCTCACGTCGGCCTTGTTGCCGACGGACACGAACATGGACACGTCCAGCCGCTCCAGCAGCGCGGCCGCCACCGCGCCCGACTGCGACACCAGCCCGACCCGGCCCTCGGTCGGGGTGACGGGCAGGAAGCTGGCGTTGAGCCGGGCGTGGCTGTTGACCACGCCCAGGCAGTTCGGGCCGATCAGCCGGATGCCGGCGCCCCGGCACACGCGCAGGATCTCCACCTCGGCGCCCGGCCGGCCCGCCTCGGCGAACCCGGAGGTCAGCACGATGAGCCCGGCCACCCCCGCCTCGGCGCAGTCGCGGGTCACGCGCAGCACGTGCTGGGCGGGCACCGCCACGATGGCCAGGTCGACGGGGCCCGGCGCGTCCAGCACGCTCGGGTAGGCGGTCAGGCCGGCGATCTCGCCGGCGCTCGGGTTGACCGGGTAGACGGGGCCGGCGAAGCCGCCGTCGACGAGGTTGCGCAGCGCCGTGTGCCCGACGGACGACGGGTCGCGGGAGGCGCCGATCACCGCGACGGAGCGCGGCCGCAGCACCCGGTCCAGCGAGGCGCGCTCCGCCGCGTGGTCGCGGGCCTCGATCTCGGCCCGCAGCCGCGGCGTGACGCGCGCGTCGACGACCATGTGCAGGCTGCCGCCGGCGAACTCATGGGTGGTGTCGAGCCCCAGGTCGCGCAGCACGTTGATCATCGGGCGGTTCTCGGCCAGCACGTCGGCGACGAGCGTGCGCACCCCGTTGGCGGCGGCGTTGACCGCCAGGTGCTCCAGCATGAGCGTGCCGAGGCCGTTGCCGTGCACCGCGTCGTCCAGCAGGATCGCCAGGTCGGCGCTGCCGTCACCGGCCGGGATGTACTCGGCGACCGCGACCAGCCGATCCCGGACGGTCGCCACCAGCGCGTGCCCGGCCCATTCCGGGCCGGTGACGCGGTCCATGTAGGCGTGCGCGGTGGCCCGGCCCCCGGTGAAGAAACGCAGGTACGCCGAGCGCTCGGACGAGCGGTCCACCAGCTCGTGCAGCGCCTCCCGGTCGCCGGGGCGCAGCCGGCGCAGGTGGGCGATGCCGCCGTCGCGGAGCAGGACGTCGTATCCGTCAAGCATCTTGCCTCTCCAGTTCGCTTGCTGGGCGGCGCGGGCTACCCGGCACCTGAGGTCCGTAACCCAGCCTAATGATCATCTGGGCGTGGCCCCGACGGTGGTGCGGGTCCCTGCGCCGGCGCATGTCGCGCAGGTCGAGCGGCTGGTTCAGGAACGAGGCGGACAGCCCGTGCCTGGTCGCGGTCAGCAGCACTCTCTGCAGTGCCTGCCCGGCGCGCAGCCAGTCGATCGGCCGGTCGCCCTGCGTGGTCAGCACCACCAGCTGCGGGTGCTCCTCGAACCGCGCGTCCCGCTCGTGCCGGCCGAAGTCGCGCACCGGCGCCGGGTCCCTGGCCGGGCGCGGGCCGTGCGCGTAGGCGGGCACCCCGTCGAAGCGGGCACCCGGCATGGTCCACGCCGCCAGCTCCGCCTGATAGTCGTGGTCGCGGGACAGCTCGTCCTCGGCCAGCGCCACGTGGTCCAGCATCTCGGCCACGCCCTCGGCGTCCAGCGGCACCAGGCTCGCGCCCTCGCGTGAGGCGGCGATGCGCAGGTCGCCGAGCACCGACGGCGGCACCGGCCGGTCCGAGAACGGCTCACGGCTGGTGCGGCGCACCGGGATCAGCTCGTACAGCTCGCGGTTCTCGCCCCGGACCGGGCGGCCGTCGGCGGTGCGCACGGCGGCCATGAGCAGCGGGTGCTCCTCCGGATCCGGCAGCAGCCACACGATGGGACGGCGGCCCACGTAACGCACCGCCAGCCGCAGGTTGAACAGCGCGGCCCCGCAGCTCACCATCATGGAACGGCCGCGCGGGTCGGCGACCCGCAGCCTGCGGTCGGGGTCGGCCAGCAGCTCGATGCGCCGGCCGGGCACGACGTGGAAGCGCCACGGCTGGGTGTTGTAGACCGAAGGCGCCTGACCGGCCGCGAAGAGCAGCCGCCGGACGCCGAGGTCGGCGCTGACGAGGGTAGGGGACATGACGCACCTCCTGCCTCCGAATCTGGCGGAGCCCTCGTGCCGTCAGGCAGAGCCGGAGGACCTTCGCGCGGGTGTCCAAAGTCCCTGCCCCCGGCGAGGGCCGTTCGGCCTGGCCGAAGGTCCTCGCGGGCGAGGCCGGCGGACCCTACACAGCGCCTCTGACCTGCCGCGATGCTGGCCCGCATGGATGTGCTCGATCTCTCCCGGTGGCAGTTCGGCATCACGACCGTCTACCACTTCCTGTTCGTGCCGCTCACCATCGGTCTGTCGATCCTCGTGGCGGGATGGCAGACCGCGTGGTACCGCACGAAGAAGCCGGAGTATCTGCGCCTCACCAAGTTCTTCGGGCGCCTCTTTCTGATCAACTTCGCCATGGGCGTGGTCACCGGCATCGTGCAGGAGTTCCAGTTCGGCATGAACTGGAGTGACTACTCCAGGTTTGTCGGGGACGTCTTCGGGGCGCCGCTGGCGATGGAAGGGCTCATGGCGTTCTTCCTGGAGTCGACCTTCCTCGGGCTGTGGATCTTCGGCTGGGACAAGCTGCCGCCGAAGGTCCACCTGGCCACGATCTGGACGGCCGCCATCGGCACCAACATCTCCGCCTACTTCATCCTGGCGGCCAACTCCTGGATGCAGCACCCGGTCGGCTACACGATCAACAACGGCCGCGCCGAGCTCACCGACATCTGGGCCGTGCTCACCAACCCGACCACGCTGGTGACGTTCCCGCACGTGATCTTCGGCGCGTTCCTCACCGCCGCCGCGTTCGTGCTCGGCGTCAGCGCCTGGTTCCTGCTGCGCAAGAGGGAGACCTCCCTGTTCCGTCCGGCCATGCGCCTGGGGATGGCCGTCGCCCTGGTCTCGGCCGCCGGCGTGTCCTTCACCGGACACTGGCAGGCCCAGCTGATGACCGAGCAGCAGCCGATGAAGATGGCCGCCGCCGAGGCGCTGTGGGAGGACGAGAAGGCCGCCGGCTTCTCCCTGTTCGCCGTCGGCGACGTGGAGAACGGCCGCAACCACGTCAACCTGCAGATCCCGTACGGGCTGAGCATCCTGGCCACCAACACCCCCGACGGCGAGGTCGAGGGCATCAACGACATCCAGAAGCGCTACGAGGCCATGTACGGGCCCGGCGACTACGTGCCCGCGGTCGGGATCGCGTACTGGTCCTTCAGGCTCATGATCGGGTTCGGCATGCTGGCCGCCGGGCTCGCCCTGCTCGGGCTCTGGCTGACCAGGAAGGGACGGCTGCCCGAGCGGCCGTGGTTGTACCGGCTGGCCGTCCTCGGCATCGGGCTGCCGTTCCTGGCCAACACCATGGGCTGGATCTTCACCGAGATGGGCCGCCAGCCGTGGACGGTGTTCGGCCTCATGCGCACCGCCGCCGCCGTCTCGCCCGGCGTCGACGTCACCTCCGTCGCCATCACGCTGGTCGGCTTCACCCTGGTGTACGCGGTCCTCGCCGTCATCGAGGTCCGGCTGCTGGTCAAGTACATCAAGCTCGGCGCCGAGGAACAGCCGGAAGCCGAGCCCGCGGCCCCCACCCTGAGCTACTGAGGATCACCCCATGGAAACGTTCTGGTTCCTGCTCATCGCCGTTCTGTGGACGGGCTACTTCGTCCTGGAGGGCTTCGACTTCGGGGTCGGCATCCTGATGCCGTTCGTGGCCCGCGGCGAGGCTCAGCGGCGCACCGTCGTGCGGACCATCGGGCCCGTCTGGGACGGCAACGAGGTGTGGCTGCTCGTGGCCGGCGGCGCCACCTTCGCCGCCTTCCCCGAGTGGTACGCCACCCTGTTCTCCGGTTTCTACCTGCCGCTGTTCCTCATCCTGCTGGCGCTGATCCTGCGCGGTGTGGCGCTGGAGTACCGGAACAAGAGCGACAGCCAGAAAGGGTGGGACCGGGCCTTCTTCTGGGGCTCGCTCGGCCCGGCCGTGCTGTGGGGCGTGGCGTTCGCCAACATCGCCGCCGGGGTGCCGCTGGACGCCGACCACGAGTACACCGGCACCCTGTTCACCCTGCTGAACCCGTTCGCGCTGCTCGGCGGGCTGGCCACGCTGCTGCTGTTCGCCCAGCACGGCGCCGTGTTCCTGGCCCTGCGGACCACGGGCGAGCTGCGCGAGCGGGCCAGGAGGATCGCCCGTGTGCTCGGCCCGCTCACCGTCGTGGCCGCGGCCGCGTTCCTGGTGCTGCTCGGCAGCGACAAGCCGGCCTACTGGGCGATCACCGGCGTGGCCGCGGCCGCGCTCGTCGCGTCGCTCCTGGCCACCGTGCGCGGCCGGGACGGCTGGGCGTTCACCGGCAGCGCGCTGGCCATCGCCGCCCTGGTGGCGGCCCTGTTCACCGCGCTGTTCCCGAACGTCATGCCCGCGCTCGACCCGGCCAACAGCCTCACCATCACCAACGCCGCCTCCAGCCCCTACACCCTCACCGTGATGACCTGGGTGGCGGTCATCTTCACCCCGGTGGTGCTCGTCTACCAGGGCTGGACGTACTGGGTGTTCCGCCGCAGGCTGACCGGGGCGTGAGACGGTGCGCAACGGCGGGACCTCAGGCCCTGCCCGGCCGCCTCCCGGTGTGATGCGCTGGGTTATCGTCAGTTGGAGGTGGAGTCATGAACCGTCCGGCCAGCCGCTCGCCCAAGGCGGCCGTGGAAGCCGCGGTCGAGGCCGCCCGCTGGGCGCCGTCGGTGCACAACACCCAGCCGTGGACCTTCGCCGTCACCGGTGAGGAGATCAGCCTGCGCGCCGACGCCGAGCGCCGGCTGCGCTTCGGCGACGCCGAGGGCCGCGAGATGATCGTCAGCTGCGGCGCGGCCCTGTTCACCATGCGGACCGCGATGCGCCGGGCCGGGTACGAGCCGGACGTGCGGGTCATGCCCGACCCCGACCGGCCCGCGCTGCTGGCCGTCGTCCGGGTCGGCGCCGAGTCCGACCCCGACGAGCGCACCTCGGTCCTCGCCGCCGAGATCGAGCGGCGGCGCACCCACCGGGCCGGGTTCACCGGCCTGCCGGTGCCCGACCGGCTGGTCGAGGCGCTGGTCAAGAGCGCCGCCGCGGAGGGCGCCCGGCTCACCCCCGTGGTCGCGCCCGACGCGGTCACCGTGGTCGCCGCGCTCACCCAGGCCGCGCAGGGCGTGCAGGCGCAGGACCGGCGCTTCACCCTGGAGCTGATCCGCTGGGCCCGCCCGCCGGGCAGCACCCGCACGGACGGCGTGCCCGCGGGCGCCTACCCCCGCGATCCGGTCCGCACGCAGCCGCACTTCGCCCAGCGCGACTACTCCTGGCGCCACCAGTGGGGCAGCGAGACCGGCGACCCCGGCGCCACCGGCACCGGCGTCGTGGCCCTGCTGACCACGCCGGGCGACACCCGCGAGGACTGGTTGGCCGCGGGCCAGTCGCTGCAGCGCGTCCTCCTGCACGCCTCCGCGTACGGGGTCAGCGCCGCCTTCCACACGCAGGTGCTGGAGATGCGCCATCTGCGGGAGTTCCTGCGCGAGGAGCTGTGCTCCGGCGAGTACCCGCAGATGATCATGCGGCTGGGCATCACCTTCGACGACAAGGACGCCGTACGGCGCCCGGTGGAGGACCTGCTGGGCTGAAGTGCCCGCCGGGCGGGGGACCAAGGTCACCACGCGGGAGGCCGTCCGGCACTGCCTGGGAAAGGGTTCGAAACGGTGTGATGGGGATGTGAGGGAAAGACCCAGCCCGACCTGAAAGGGGCCCGTCATGGCCACCACCACCCCCGCCAAGCCCGTCCACACGACCCTGACCGCCGACGGCAGACGCCCCGTCGACTACGTCTGGGCCATCGCCAGGATCGCGCTGGGCTGGACCTTCCTGTGGGCGTTCCTCGACAAGACCTTCGGCCTCGGCTTCGCCACCACCGCCGAGAAGGCGTGGCTGGCGGGCGGTAGCCCCACCACCGGCTTCCTGAAGGGCACCGAGGAGAACGCGCTCGGCGGCCTCTTCACCGCACTCGCCGGTCAGCCCTGGGTCGACTGGCTGTTCATGGCCGGACTGCTCGGCGTCGGCGCCGCGCTCATGCTGGGCGTGGGCCTGCGGGTGGCCGCCGTCGCCGGCGGCCTGATGCTGATGCTCATGTGGGCGGCCGCGCTGCCCCTGACCACCAACCCGTTCATGGACGACCACATCATCTACACGATCGTCCTCGCCGGTCTGGCCCTGGCCAACGCCGGCACCACCCTCGGCCTGGGCAACCTGCCGATCATCCAGCGGAACCCGTACCTGCGCTGACCTCCCGCCTCATCAGCACCGCCGCGCCCGCCCCCACCGGGGGTGGGCGCCCGTCGTGTGCGGGTGCGAGACTGACCCTTATGAGGGAGAGTGAGCAGAGCCCGTTGCTGCCCAGCATGCGTCTCGACGACCTCCTGGCGGAGCTGCAGGTGCGCCTGCAGGCGGTGCTGGCCACCCGCGACCGGGTGCACGCCCTGATGGAAGCGGTCGTCTCGGTGGGCAGCGACCTCGACCTGGAGACCGTGCTGCGGCGCATCGTGGAGACCGCCACCAGGCTCGTCGACGCCACCTACGGGGCGCTGGGCGTGGTCGGCCAGGAGAGCACTCTCATCCAGTTCATCCCGGTCGGGCTGAGCGAGGAGGAGATCGCCAAGATCGAGCACTGGCCCCACGGGCTCGGCCTGCTCGGCCTGCTCATCAAGGACGCCAGGCCGCTGCGGCTGGGCCGCATCTCCGACCATCCCGAGTCCTACGGCTTCCCGCCCGGCCACCCGCCCATGGGCACCTTCCTGGGCGTGCCCGTACGGGTGCGCGACGAGGTGTTCGGCAACCTCTACCTGACGGAGAAGCGCGGCGGCGGCGAGTTCGACGAGGAGGACGAGGCCATCGTCATCGCGCTGGCCACCGCGGCCGGCGTCGCCGTCGAGAACGCCCGCCTGTACGAGGAGACGCGCCGGCGCGAGACCTGGCTGCAGGCCTCCTCCGAGATCACCACCCGCCTGCTGTCCGGCGCCGCCCCGCACGAGGTGCTCAGCATGATGGCGACCCGCGCCCACCAGATGACCGGCGCCGACCTCGTCCAGGTCCTGCTGCCGGGTCCCGACGGGAAGCGGCTGCACGTCGAGTACGCCGAGGGCGACGGCGGCCAGGAGACCACCGGCATCACCTTCGGCCTCGACGACAGCCCGGCCGGCCAGGTGTTCCGCACCGGCCACGCCGCCACCGCCGACGACCTGCACGACCGCGACTCCGAGCTGCGCGAGCTGGGCTACGGCCCCGAGCTGCTGATCCCGCTCGGTTCCGGCCAGACGGTGCGCGGCGTGCTGGCCCTGGCCAAGTGGAGCGGGCGGCTGCCCTTCAGCGCCGCAGACCTGCGCATGCTGGAGGCGTTCGCCGGCCAGGCCGCCATCGCGCTGGAGCTGGCCGAGACGCGCCGCCACGCCGAGCGGCTCGGCCTGCTCGAAGACCGCGACCGCATCGCCAAGGACCTGCACGACGTCGTCATCCAGCGGCTGTTCGCGATCGCGATGACGCTCATGAGCACCGTCCGCCTGGTCGACCGGCCCGAGGCGTCCAACCGGCTCCAGCAGGCCGTCAACGAGCTGGACGAGACCATCCGCCAGATCCGCTCCACCATCTTCGCCCTCCAGGCCACCCCCGAGACCACCGGGCCCACCCTGCGCGGCCGGATCGTCGACCTGGTCGAGTCGGCCCGCGGCCACCTCGGCTTCATGCCCGGCCTGCGGATGGAGGGCCAGATCGACAACCAGGTGCCGGAGGAGGTCGCCGAGCAGGTGCTCGCCGTGCTGCGCGAGATGCTCTCCAACATCGTCAGGCACGCCAAGGCCAGCAGGGCAGGCGTGGCGGTGGAGGTCACGGGCGACGGGCTGACGCTGACCGTGCACGACAACGGGGTCGGCATCCCCGCCGAGGGCCGCCGCAGCGGCCTGCGCAACCTGGAAGAGCGCGCCACCCGGCTGGGCGGCACGTTCGAGATCAGCTCTCCGGACGAGGGAGGGTCGTCGCTGCGCTGGCGTGTCCCCCTATGATGCGCCGGCCGCTGATCCGCTCGGCCTCGACCACGATGTAGTGGTCCTTGCTGCCGGGCGCCCACGGGGTCAGCGGCAGCGAGGCCAGGCGCGACATCTCGCCGGGGTCGGTCACGGCGCGCGCGTGCCCGACGGCGGTCACGGACCAGCCGGTGCGCAGCTCCGGGTCGAACTCGTCGACCTCGAAGGCCACGACGGCCTGCCGGGTGGCGGCGGCCAGCTTGGAGCCGATGCCGGTACGGATGACGATCCGCTCGCCGTCCAGCAGGAACGCCACGGGCTGCACCGCGGGAAGGGCGCGATCGGTGAAGACGATCCGCCCGATGGGCGTCGACGACATCAAACGCAGGCACTCCTCCCGGGAGAGCACCTGCAGGCCGGACGAATCGAGTTGCATGGGATCCAGCATTCCCCATCAGGAACGCACGTCATTAGGGGCGAAGGTCCCTTCATTCGCCCCGACCGGCACGAAGGCGTGCCGCCAGCGCCGCGGCTTGGGTGCGCCGCTGCATGTTGAGCTTGGACAGCAGGTTGGACACGTAGTTCTTGACCGTCTTCTCGGCCAGGAACAGCCGCTCGCCGATCTGCCGGTTGGTCATCCCCTCGCCGATCAGGTCGAGGATGTGGCGTTCCTGCTCCGACAGGGCGGCCAGCGGGTCCTGCTTGGCGGCCTGGTCGCGCAGCCGCTGCAGCATCGCCGCGGTGGTCTGCGGGTCCAGCAGCGACTGGCCGGAGGCCACGGTGCGCACCGCGCCCACCAGGTCGGAGCCGTGGATCTGCTTGAGCACGTAACCGGCGGCTCCCGCCATGACCGCGTTGAACAGCGCCTCGTCGTCGGCGTACGACGTCAGCATCAGGCACGCCAGGCCGGGCACCTTGGAGCGGACCTCGCGGCACACGTCGACGCCGTTGCCGTCGGGCAGGCGCACGTCGAGCACGGCCACGTCCGGCCGGAGCGCCGGGATCCTGGCCACCGCCGACTCGGCGGTGCCCGCCTCGCCGATGACCTCGATGTCGTCCTCCGAATCGAGCAGGGCGGCGACACCGCGCCGGACCACCTCGTGATCGTCGACGAGGAACACGCGAATCATGCCTCCGACGTTAGCACCCTCACCCTGGACCGAAAGAGGCTTAGGTCCCCTTCGACCCAGGCAGTACGGCCCTGTCCATCGCTCCGGACCTCGTCGGACCATGAAAGCAAGGGCCCGCGTCCCGGCTGAGGATCTTGCCGGGGATAAGGTCGGGACCAGGGGAGAGGAAGGACACGTACATGATCATCGTGGGGGTCGACGGGTCGAGGGCCGGGCTGGAAGCCGCGGCGTGGGCCGCCAGGGAGGCGGCGCTGCGCGAGGTGCCGCTGACGATCGGGCACGCCATCGCCGGCTGGGCGGTCGAGACCGGCGCCGGCGGCCGCTACGCCGAGGTCGCGGCGTGGATGCGGCAGGGCGGCGAGTCCGTGCTGGCCACGGCCGCCGAGCGGGCCCGGCGCGAACGGCCGGGCATCTCCGTGAAGACCGTCCTGCTGCCCGGCGACCCGCGCGGCGCCCTGATCGACGCCGCGCGCGAGGCCCAGCTGCTCGTCGTCGGCAGCCACGGGCTCGGCGCCGTGCGCGGCCTGCTGGTCGGCTCGGTCGCGCACGGCGTGGCCGGCCAGGCCACCTGCGACGTCGTCGTGGTCCGCGAGCTGCCCGCGCAGCCGCGCGACGAGGTCGTGGCCGGCGTCGACGGCTCGCCCGCCTCCAGCCGCGTGCTCGCTTTCGCCTTCGCCGAGGCGGAGCTGCGCGGCCACGCCCTGCGCGTCGTGCACGCCTGGTCCTGGACCGGCCTCGAGCCGTCCGACGGCGAGGGACCCGAACGGGCCGTGCTGCGCGACGCGCTCGCCGGCCACCGCGAGAACCACCCTGGCGTGCACGTCATCGAGGAGATCGTCCAGGGACACCCCGTCGAGGTGCTCAGGGAGGCCGCGACCGGCGCCGGACTGCTCGTCGTCGGCACCCACGGCTACGGCACGTTCGCCGGCATGGTGCTCGGGTCGGTCAGCCAGGCGATGCTCCAGCACTCCCCGGCACCCCTCGCCGTGGTCCGGTGCCGCACCGAGGCCCAAGGTCCCCGCCCCTGAGGACCTTGGCCACCACCGCCGGAGGCCGCCGCCCGTCAAGGTGGAGGTGATCTCAGGACTCCGAGGACGGGGGAGCGGCGGTGTCAGCGCAGGCGAAGGCCGGGCCGGACCATCACGACCAGCTCAGCGGCTACCTGGCCGGGATCGGCGGCACCCCGCTGCTGACCGCCTCGGAGGAGGTCGAGCTGGCCAGACGGATGGAGGCGGGTGCCTACGCCGCCCACCTGGTCGCCGAGCGCGGCCCCGACCCCGAGCTCGCGGCCGTGGCCGCCGACGGCTGGGCCGCCCGCGACCACATGATCCGCGCCAACCTGCGGCTGGTCGTCGCCATCGCCAAACGGTACGCCCACCGCGGGTTGTCGTTCGCCGACGTCATCCAGGACGGCAACCTGGGCCTGATCCGCGCCGTCGAACGGTACGACCACACCAAGGGCTACCGGTTCTCCACCATCGCCGCCTGGTGGATCCGCAAGGCCATCCAGCAGGGCATCGAGCACGCCCACACGGTGCGGCTGCCCATCGGCCTGCAGGACCGCCTGATCGCCGTCACCCGGGCCGAGATCGAGGCCACCCACCAGCTGGGCCGCCTGCCCACCGAGGCCGAGGTGGCCGCCAGGGCCGGCGAGGAGACCGCCAGGCTGGCGGCCCTGCGGCGCACCCCGCAGGACTGCGTCAGCCTCGACCTGGTCGTCCAGGACGGCCAGCACGCGATGACCCTCGGCGACATGATCGAGGACCCCGACGGCGAGCGGGCCGAGCAGGCGGTCGAGCGCGCGGAGCTCAAGCGGGTGCTCGCCGCCGCCCTCAGCGGGCTCGCGCCCCGCCAGCAGCTGATCCTCAGGCTCCGGTACGGGCTCGACGGGTACGAGGAGCACACCACCCGGCAGATCGCCGCGCGGATGGGGCTCACCTCTCACTGGGTGCGCCGGCTGGAGAAGGAGTCGCTCACCAGGCTGCGCCGCTCCATGCGGCACCGCTGGACGCACTGAGGAAGGGCCGGCTCAGTCGTCCTCGTCAGATCGTTCGATCTTGATGGTCCACTGGGCGGCGAGCGCGCCCATCGCGCTCAGCGCGGTCACGACGGGAGCGAGGACCAGCGCCCCCACGCCGACCGTCACCGGCACCTGCATGACGGTGTGACCGCGCGTGTCCCTGACGATGATCATGCGGGTGTTGCCCTCGTGGATCACGTTCTTGATCCGGTCGGTCAGCTCCGGCTTCTCCTCGGTGACGCTCATGCGCCGTGGCTCCTCCCACTCACGGTACGGCGATCGCCGCACGGTGAGGCTTCCCCTCGGCGAGAGCCTTGACCGTGGCGAGCTGTCCTCGGACGGCCAAGAAGTCCGACGTATCGGACAGCAGCAGGTAGATCAGCCCGAGCACCCCCGGACGGCACAGGATCCGCTGCCGCAGGACCAGCCGCGTGTGGCCGTCCTGCTCCCGCAGCTCCACGGCCCAGGTCACGGTGACGTGGAAGGCGTGCACGGCCATCACCAGCGTCCGGCCGGGCTCCTCCTCCACGACCTCGGCGCCCCGCCCGGCCAGCTCCGGCAGCAGGGGCCAGACGTCCTCGGGCGCGGCGGCGATGGTGACGGCCCGGGTGGCGATGACGTGCGGGCGCGGGATGACGGCGTCGCCCGGCATCGGGGCGCGCGCCTCTCCGGCGGTGGCCCCCCAGCGCAGCAGCCGCGGACGGACCAGCAGCCGGAAGGCCGCCAGCCCGGCGAGCGTCAGAACCGTCCACCTCATGGCATTCGTCCTCATGCCTCCATTCCATCAGGCGCGGGAGGCCGAGCTGCAGGGCCTTCCGTCCCTTCTTCGGCCGGAAAACCCGGTGCGGCCCGCCACGGGTCATTGCTAGCCTCCGCGGCATGCGTACCGCTCCGATCGAATAGCGCCCGGCACGAGGTTTCAGCCGCCTTGTGTCCGTACGCGCTAACGGAGTGTAACCATATGAACACCGCCCTCAGGCGGAACAAGAACTTCGCCCTGCTCCTGTCCGGCCAGATCGTCTCCAACGCCGGCGACCACATCCAGGACTTCGCCTTCCTCCTCCTCGTGCTGGCCATGACCGGGTCGGCCGCGCAGAGCGGGCTCGTCCTCGGCGTCAACACCGCCGCCTACCTGCTCGTCGGGCTGGCCGCCGGCGCGCTCGTGGACCGCTGGGACCGCCGGCGCACCATGATCTGGTGCGAGCTCGGCCGCGCCGCCCTCGCCGCCGGCGTCGCCGCCGCGCTCTGGCTGGACCGGCTCACCTTGCCCCACCTGTACGCGGTCGCGGCGCTCGGAGGCGTGCTGCACGCGCTCTTCCAGTCGGCGAGCACGGCCGCGCTGCCCACCATCGTCGGCCCCGCCCAGCTCGCCCGCGCCCTCGCCGTCACCCAGGGGACGCTCAACACGCTGCGGGTCAGCGGCGCCACCCTCGCCGCGGCCGTCCACGGGCTGGGCCGGACCGTGCCGTTCGCCGTGAACGCCGTCTCGTTCGTCGCCTCGGCCGCCAGCCTGCGGCTCATGCGGGCGTCCTTCCAGGAGGAGACCCGCCCGCCGGGGCCCGGCCGCCTCGTCGCGGAGATCCGCGAAGGGCTGACCTGGCTGTGGCGGCAGCCGGTGATCCGCCTGTTCGGGCTGCTCCAGACCGGCGACATGCTCAGGTACGGGGCCGGCTACCTGGTCATCATCACCTTGGCACAGGGCGTGGGCGCCTCACCCCAGCAGATCGGGCTGATCTTCAGCGCGGCCGCCGCCGGGTCGCTGCTCGGCTCACTGCTGGCGGCCCGGCTCGCCGGCCGCTTCCCGATCGGCCGCCTCGCCGCGGCCATGCTGTGGGTGGAGGCCCTCGTCTTCCCCCTGTACGCGGCCGCGCCCGACGCCCTGCTCCTCGGCCTCGTCGCCTTCGCTGAATCGGTGCTGCCGCCCGTCTACTCGGTGGCCATGACCAGCCACCGCCTCGCCATCACCCCCGACCACCTGCGCGGCCGCACCTCGGCCGCCCTGGAGACGCTCACCATGGGCGCCCTGTCGGCGGGCACGATGGCGGGCGGCGCCATGATCGCCGCCTGGGGACCCAAGCCCGCCACCCTGACCCTGGCGGCCTGGCTCCTCCTCCTGGCCATCACCGCCACGACGGCCCCATCCGTCCGCCGGATCCGGTGACCCCTCGCCTCACTGGTTCGAATCCGGTGCTGTACACCATGGATATCCTCCGCACCCACCCGTTGCCCCGGGCTTCCCTTGACCCCGCACGCCCGCCCGTCCACGAAGGGCCTCGCCGTGCTCGGGCGTTCTTTGGTGCCGGGCCTCGCCCAGCCGGGACGGATGGCTCGAATTCCTTGACTCGGCGCGATGACGGGTGCGTCATCCGACGTCGTGCCGCTGACGCCGGGCGGCTGAACTTGATAGCCGTGCCCGCCTTCACCGGGCGACGTACTCTGCCAGCACGTTCGCCGCGCCCTCCGGATCGCGGCGGGACACCGGGCCGGGCACCGCACGCCTGCCCCGCCGTACCAGTCGAACGCTCGGACCGGGGTTGCCGCGCCGCCGCACAGATGCAGCCCTACGATCGCCACTGCATGGCTGAACCCCGTACGTGCTTGGGGGCGGTCGACGATCCAGGGTTCGTTTTCTCACCCTGGCTCACCGGAGAACGTGGCTCCAACTCCGTCCGTGCCTATTGTCGCTCAGGCGTATGTCGTCGAGGTGCTGCCCCTGTCGGTGACGGCTGCCATCATGCATGTGACTGATCACGGGAGTTACGGTGATGGACGTACACGAAGAATTTGGCTGGCTCGCAAAGCATGGCCCGTTCTATGACGTCTCCTGTGTCACCTTTGCCCGATCCCTCAGCCCTCGTGAGGCGTTGACGCGTCTAGGTGCAGACTGCAACGGGATCGGAGAGGTGACCTTCGAAGAGCACCAAGAACGAACGATGAGGTACATCGACTCGGACAACATGCGCACCAGCTATGTGGGCGCGCTGGAGATGAACGGCTGGACCGTTCTGATCCAGCTCTGGACTGGATCGATCGGCCTCAACAAGCGCCTACTCCGCAGCCTCTCTCAGGCGACTGAGGTGGTGTCGATCTATCGCAACCTCCATGCCACGGACTATTTCGTCTACGCGGTCGACAGTGAAGAGGTCACGAGCTTCGATCAATTGGTTCCTGATACACGCTGGGGCAGTGATCCCGACCGCCTGGCCAGCGAGATGCGCGAAGTCGGCCTGTCCTGGGAGGGGCCCGGTATCGACGCCCCCTTCCCCCGGTCTTTCGCTCTGGCGAAGAAGATCACTGGCTTTTCTTTCTCGGAGGACATGCTCAGCACACCATTCCTCGGTGCCGCGATCCGTGACTGATGACCGGATCCAACGCCCCTACAGTCGGTCGCGGTGGCAGGTCGATGAGAACGTGTCATCCGTGCCATTAGCGTGCCATTAGCTCCGACCGGGCGACATGACGATTGCTCGCCGGGGACGAGCGAGAGGGGAGCTGGGGCAGGTGTCGCGTTCGCCATGCTCCCGGTCCGTTTTCCCGACCTCCCGACGAACCCCTGAGGAGCCGCACCACGCCGCGTTCTGCCAAATCCGCCATCTGGCGCATCACGCCGACCGCAGTCTGTGTCAGGCCCGAGGGTCGACGTTCGGGTCTACTCTGGGGAAGGAGGACGACATGATCGACAAGAGCGACCAGGCGAACCCCGGCGCAGACGACACCGACGGGCAGCGCTGGAGGCAGCGGACCTTCAGCCCCGAGGTGGTCGAGCGAGCCCACGAGGAGATTCGCCGCCAGGAGGCGGAGCGCCGTCGGCGATTGTTCGGCGACCGGCAGCCGTTCGCGGTTCCCGAGGACATCATCGACTTCGACTTCGAGCCGGAGGCTGGTGTGCCCGTCGACTACGCCTTGAATACCGCGGCGGCAACGGACGCCACGGGAGGGCGCATGTCGCACGAGCGGTACTACGAGCTGTCGATCGCGGCGGCGCGGCAGCAGGGTTTCCTGACCCGTGCCCAACTGGCCCGGCTCGGGGTCGACGACGGCGAGCTGGACCGTCTCCGGGAAGCCGGGCTGCTGACCGAGCTCGACCACGGCGTCTACCAGCACGCCGCCAGCTCGGTGGCACTCAAATACGGCTATTCCTACGCCGCGTGGCTGGCGCTGGCTCCCGACCGGTTCAGCTGGGAGCGGCCGCAGACCGCGACCGACGACGCCGTGCTGTCGCACGAGTCGGCGGCCCGGCTGCTCGGCCTCGGGGCGCTCGCCGTGCCGCGGACGATCTTCACCGCGCCGGCCGAGCTGCCCGCGCCACGGGCCACGATCATCCATGTCGAACGGCTGGCGGCGGCGGACGTCACCGTCGTCGAAGGCATTCCGGTGACCACGCCGTTCCGGACGATCCTGGATCTGATGCGGGGCGGCACCGACCACGACGACTTCGGGCGCGCGCTCCAGGAAGCCGTCCGGCGCGATCTGGTGGACCTTCAGGAGGTCCATGACGCCATGCTGCCACTCGCTCCGGCCCACAGTTTCCCGACCGCCGGACCGGATTTCGTCGCCTACTTCCTGCCGGACCTCGACCCGTCCGGACTGACGCCGAGAAACTTGCGGGCCTATGCAGAGCTGACGGCTGCCGACAGCGTCGCTGAAGCGCAGAGCCGGGTCGCCGTCCTGTTGGCCGAGCTGCGTTATCCGACCGGTGCTCAGCACCCTGCCGACGACGGGCTGAGCCGGCAGATCGCCGCCGAGATCGTCGGGCGGCTGCGCCGGTCCCGGTAGCGTCGACTCCCTGAAAGGCGAGGCAGACTCAACTCTCTGAGTCTGCCCGTGCCGCTCCGTCGCCACCGCTACCGCACGCCGACCGGCCGCTCGCTGCGATGACGCGGGCGACTGACTCGCGAAGGTCAGCCGGCTCGGCCGCACTGAGCTGGAAGAGCAACTCGTCCCGGCCGCGGACCGCTCGCGCAGTCCCGGGTCGCCGCACAAACCCTCAAGCGCCGCCACCACCGCCGCGCCGCGCTCCTCGGGCGCCGCCGCGTAGGCCCGCACGAGGAGGTCGGCCTCGGACGGTACGCCGCGGTCGGTGTGCAAGGTGAAGTACGGATGCACGAGCGTGTTGTTGGGGATCTCCGGGTCTCGGTAGAGGCCGGGGTCCAGGACGCCGAGAGGTGATGGGAAACGGCCTTTCCCACGGCCTTCCGGCGCGAGGATAGTTGCGGGCAATCGGCTTGTAAGCGGGCTCCGAAGAATGGGTGACATGACAGATTTCTCTGTGGTGCGCAGAGTCGCCCCCGGCCGCACCAGTGCCGTCCTCGTACTCATCCTGCTTGTGCTCTCGGGATGCGGCTTCGCCGGTGGCGAGACCGGGGGCGCTGAGACCGCTCCAGCACCCGTGACCAGCCATACGACCAGCGTGCCCACGGAAAGCGCACCCGCTCAGGCGGAGAGCGCGCCGGCCCAGGAAGCGAATGACGAGCCTTCGACGGCGGTCGAGCCGGGCGGCACCCTGACCGACGGCAGCACGGTCTCGGCCGAACTGACCCGGGCGGGGCAGAAGGACAAGTTCACCCTGGACCTGGGCGACGCCAAGGAGTTCTACGTCGCCGACATGCAGGGTGCCGACATCCAGTTACAGGTGTTCTCCGAAGTCGACGGCGAACCGCTGGGCCCGTCCAGCGTCGCGATGAGCTTCGGCACCTCGCTCTTCAAACTGACCAAGGTGGGCGGGCACCGGCTGGAGGTCTGGGGGAACACGAACGTCATAGGCGCGTACAGCTTCCGGATCGCGACCGTCAAGGTCCGCACCTTCCCCGTGGCGGTCGGCCTGCAGATCGGTGAGGGCAGCCCCGACGGGGCCGGGCGGCTGGACGTTCCCGGACAGATCGACCGCTTCGAGTTCGACTCCGACGGCGCGACGGCTGTCAAGGTCCTCGGGGGCGCGGGGGCGTGCACGGCCATCCAGCTGGAACTGTACGACGCCGCGGAGAAGAGCGTCGCCGAAGCCCGGCAGCCTATCCCGCTGTGCGGCTACGAGTTCGACATCCCACTGTCGGGCGGGGACGGGCGCTATGCGCTGGTCGTCAGGTCGGGTGAGGCCAAGACCGGGGCGTACTCCTTCCAGATCGCGCGCGCCGGCTGAACGGTCAGGAACGGCGCAGGCTCCCGCGGTACTCCAGCGAGCCCGCGCCCTCCTGCCGTACGAGGTCCAGTGTCCCGGCGGCGTTCAGCGTGAGCGTCATGTCTCCGCCCACGCACCGATCCCGCTGCGCCACGGCCATGTCGAGCACGGTGTCGCTCCTGACGCGAGTCAGCGTGGCCTGCTGGTCACAGTCGCCGGCGGCCCACGTCCCGGCGCTCTGCCCGCCCGGCAGGGTGACCGTGACCTCGACGCTCTTCTTACGGTCGTCCTGCGAGATGACCTGTCCCGTCCAAGTCCCCGCGAAGGCTTCGGGGATCCCGCCCGTCCCGGCCGTAGCCGATCTGGACGACGATTCCGGAGATGACGTCGGTGTCCGCCCGGAGGCCGATTCCCGGTCAGCGGGCGGATCGGACGCCGTCTGCGTCGTCGCCTCGCCGCCCTCGGCCGGGACGCCGATCGTCCCCGTCGCGTACAGCACACCGGCCGTCGCGAGAGCCGCCAGGGTGACGGCGATCAACGGCAGGGCCGGCCGCGTCCTCCGCCGGGTGACCGTCTCGCCGTACGAGAAGTCGCCCTGCCCCCGCACCGTCGATCCGTCGACGGCCGGCAGCACCTTGGTCGGGCTCGGGGCCGGCCAGTCCGGGGGGACGTACGCGCTGGGAACCGGGCCGACGTCGGGAACCGTGACGGTGGAGGCCCCGGGGTCGACCAGGCGGATCAGCAGCGACCGGGCAGAAGGGCGGGCCCGGGGATCCTTCGACAGGCAAGCGGCCAAGGTCTCGCGCAGGCTCTGCGGAATGCCGGAAAGGTCGGGCTCCAGGGTGAGAATGCGGTGGAAGACGGCGGCAACGGTGTCGCTGCCGAACGGCGCCCGCCCGGTCGCCGCATAGACCATGGTCGCGGCCCAGGCGAAGACGTCGGCCGCTGAAGACCCGTGCTCTCCCTTGAGCTGCTCAGGCGCCATGTACGGTGGCGTCCCCGACATCGTCGAGGACGCCGTGCCGTCGCCGAGCGGCCGGGCGATGCCGAAGTCGACCACGCGTGGCCCGTCGGGACCGAGCAGCACGTTGGCGGGTTTGAAGTCCCGATGGACGACCCCGGCGCCGTGGATGGCCGCGAGGGCGCTGGCCGTGCCGACCGCCAGCCGCTCCAGGTCGCCGTCCCGCAGGGGACCGCCCGCGCGTACCCGCTCCTGTAATGACGGGCCCGCGACGAATTCGCTCACCACGTACGGCACCGGCCCGTCAGGCTCGGCCTCCAGCACGCGGGCCGTGCAGAAGGGTGCCACACGGCGGGCCGACTCCAGCTCCCTGGCCAGCCGGCGGCGGGTGTCGGGATCGTTTCCACCCCTGAGAACCTTGATCGCAACGCGACCGCCGGACGCGCTCCGCCCTTCGTAGACGACCCCCTGGCCGCCCTCGCCCAAGCGTGCGACCACCTGGAACGCCCCGAGCACACGTGGGTCTCCCGGCTCCAACGGGCCAGCGGACATGATCTCCTCCACGCACGTTGGGCGAGCTGCCACCGGCACGCCGGGATTCTCCAGGATCATGTCAGATTTTAGTGACGATTCGTGGATCAAGCAGAAACGCCGGCGGCCCGCCCGGGAGTCAGGGCAGGCACGCCGCAGTGCTTCCCTGTGTCCCACCTGAGGGCTGCCGGTCCGAGATCAGTGAGCTCCTCAGCGGTCGAGCCTGATGGAGGTGGGAAGACTCAGATTCACCGACCCTCGCCGAGGTTGATCGCCGGACACCTCCGGTGACTCGCCGACCGGCTTCACCCTCGTCCGAAGCCGGTCAGCCCTGTCATCGCTCGGCCGGCTCCTTGACCGCCACCGGAGCCTCGGCGTGCCTGCCCGCCGAGGTGCGGCCGGTGACGTAGGTGGCCAGCAGGAGCAGGAGGGCCGCCTGGGCGAGCATGCCGGGGGCCAGCGGCGGGGCGTCACCGACAGACTTGGTGAACGCGTGCCACCATTGCCCGATCATGGACACTCCGTCGAGCGCGCCCGAGAAGGACCCCACCGTCATGTTGGCCGACACGTGCGCGAACACGCCGAAGGCCGAGGCGAGCAGCACCACGGCGGCGATCACCCGCACCGTGCCGGAGAGCCGGGTGGCCAGCAGCAGGAGAACGCCGACGGCGAGCAGCGCCAGCGCCGCCCACGGCACGAGCTGCTGGACGCTGCGCCAGTGGCGCTCCACGGCGAGCTCGAAGCCGGCGCCGAAGATGGCGATGACGGTCAGCGCGGCCAGGGCGCGCCGCACGAGCGTCGGGTTCACCGCGCACCCGCCGACGCCGTGACGAGGCTCGCACCGGCCGTGTGAGCCATGAGAGGCGCGTTCATTCTCACCGTTTTCATCGTGAAACCGTCTTTCCACGTCAGAGGCCTGCGCAACCCATGTTCGCCGGGCCGCCTGAAGACGACCTCTGTGGAACATGAAGACCATCTGAGAAAACCGGTCAATTGACTGCTCCCCTCCCTGAAGGAAGGGGATTCTTCCCGGCCCTTCAGGGACTTCAGGGGATTTCTGGCTCACGCTGCCTCTTGCCCCAGCGGGACGAGAGGTCTTCCACGATCAGCACCAGCCGGGTTCAGACCAGCCCGGACGAGCATCACGCGGGCGGAGTTCTTGTCCCTGGGAGACACGGTTCCGCACGCGGTGCAGGTGTATGTGCGTTCCGACAGCGGGAGTGCGTGCTTGGTTCTCGCTCCGCACTGTCCGCAGTCCATGGTGGTGTGCGCGGGGTGCACGAGCCGGAGGTCCCTGCCGTGCTTGCGCGCCATGTTGATCAGTTCGTGCTTGGTGGCCGAGATCGCCGCGTCGGCCGCCTTGCGGGCCATGGTGGACTTGGCGAGGAACTTCGGCCGGAAGTCCTCCACGGCCAGCGCATCATGGTCACGCACGACCTTCTTGGCCCACTTGCGGGCAGTGTCGATCCGCTGCCGGGCGACCTTCTTGTGCGCCTTGGCGGCCTGCTGCCTGGCCTGTCGGTAACCGTTCGAGGCCGCCTTCCCTTTTGCGGGCTTCCGCCTGGCCATCTGCCGCTGGTATCGGGCCAGCCGGGCGGCGGCCTTCTTCCCATGCCCGGCGTAGGGCAGGTCATGGTCGCCGCTGGTGGTGGTCGCGGTCTCCGTGACGCCCCAGTCAATGCCGATCACGGCACCGGTCTGCGGGAGGGGCCGCATCTCAGCCCGCACGACGAAGGAGGCGTACCAGTGGCCGAGGCTGTCGCGGTAGATGCGCACGCTGGACGGCTCCTCGGGCAGATCCCGCGACCACACCACCGTCAACACGATCCCCCCGGCCACGTGCAGGCGACCGTCCCTCAACCGGAAACCGCGCCGCGTGTAGCTCAGCGTCGGCTTCGCCAGGTGTTTCATTTTGAACTCCGGCATCCCCGCGCGCTGCATGACGGGCAGCCGGGCCTTGATGTCCTTCAACGCTTTCGCCCGGGACTTGGCGAAATCCCGGATGATCTGCTGCTGCGGCACGCACGCGCCTTCGCCTAGCCAGGCGTTCCCAGCGCGCCAACCGGTCAGCATCTTGTCAAGCCGGGCGGGGCCGCACTCTTCACGAGCCTTGTGGGCGGCGCGGGAGGTGGCCACGCACTGGTTCCACGCCCACCGGCACCGGTCCCACTCGGCCAGTAGCGCCGCGAGTGCGTTGGACGACACGCGAAGCCGGTAGGTGTACCGGGCATGCTCGGCCCCCTCGGCATCATTTGGTGTCGTCATGGTGTCATTATGCCTCTGGCATGCCACCATGAACGCATGGAAACCGAGGTGCGCATCACCCTTCGACTACCCGCCGACCTCCACGCCCGGCTTACCGCTCAGGCGAAGACCGACCGGCGATCCCTCAATGCCGAGATCGTGCACCTACTGGAGGCCGCAATCGGCACTCCCCGGGTGAACAGCGATTCACCTTGAAGGCGAATCGCTGCTTCCTGGCCCCGCTACGCGGACAACCGGATTCCTCCCCGGCCTTAAGGCCGGAGCATCCTCCGGTTTATCCGGTGATGTCACGCCGCAGAGTGATGAACCGGGCGGCGAGCACCGCGGCGGCGATGTAGCCGGCGAACAGCAGGCCGCCTCCCCAGGCAGGCAACAGCTCGCCGCCCGAGTCGAGCCGCATGCCGCCGAGCGCCCTGGCCGCCCCGGTCGGCAGCCACCGGAACACGTCGGGCACCAGCCAGGCCAGGAACGCGTCACCGTACATGAACAGCAGGCAGGCCAGGGCGATCGCGCCCACCTGGTGGCGGATCAGCGCGCCGAGCCCGACCCCGAGCAGCGCGTACAGGGTGCTGCCCAGCACCGCGCCGGTCAGCACCCACGGCACGTCGGAGCTCAGCGCGGGATGCCCCTGCGACGACAGGAGCGCCGCCCCCGCGACCAGCGTCGCGAGCGCCGACAGCGCCGAGACGGCCAGCCCCACCAGCCCGTAGACGGCCAGCTTGGCCAGCACCACCCGGCCCCGGCGGGGGCTGGCGAGGAAGCTCCAGGTGATCGTCCCGTGACGGAACTCGCCGCACATCCCCAGGATGCCGATGATCATCGTGAACACGTACGCCTGCTGCGCCATGTTGTAGACGTTGGCCATCCGGACGGCGTCGGACGCGGCCGGCATCAGCGCGGGCAGGCAGGCCCACAGCGCGCAGAACAACGGCGTGACCGCCACCAGCACCCTGGTCGTGCGGCTCGCGCGGGCCTTGAGCAGCTCGGCCCTGATGAGGGGGATCATCCCGCCACCTCCAGGTAGAGGTCTTCCAGACCGGCTCCGGCCAGGGGGCCGCTCCAGCGCAACCGCCCGGCGGCGATGATGACGACGTGGTCGGCGATCTGCTCGACCTCGGCCAGCACGTGGGTGGAGATCAGCACCGTGTGGCCCTCGTGGGCGTACGCGCGCAGAAAGCCGCGCAGCCAGCGCATGCCGGCCGGGTCGAGCCCGTTGGCCGGCTCGTCCAGGATGAGCGTGTCAGGCTCGCCGAGCAGGGCCGTGGCCAGGGCGAGCCGCTGGCGCATGCCCAGGGAGAAACCGCCGACCCTCCGGTGAGCGGCCGCTTCGAGGCCGACCTGCTCCAGCACCCGGGCGACCCGGGCCGCAGGAAGGCCGGCCGCGATCCGTACGGCTTCCAGATGGGTGGCGGCGGTGAGGCCGGGATGGAAGGACGTGGCCTCCAGGACCGCGCCCACCCGCTCCAGCGGGCGGTCGAGCTCGTGGTAGGGCACGCCGCCGAGGACGGCCTCGCCGGACGTCGGCCTGACCAGCCCGAGGAGCATGCGCAGGGTGGTGGTCTTGCCGGCGCCGTTGGGGCCGAGGAAGGCGGTGATCGTGCCCTCGGGCACGGTGAAGGACAGGTCGTCGACGGCCAGGAGCTTGCCGAACGACTTGCGCAGACGATGGACGCGGATCGAGGTCATGCGTTTACGATCGGTGATCGCGGGGTCGTCGCGCATGGGCGCAGGGGTTGATTTCCGTTCTCCAACCACGGGTTGATGTGCGGGGCGCGGCCCGCGATTACCTTGGGGGACGTGGCATTTCTCCGCAGCCGGGCGGCCCGCGTCACGGGGCTCGCCCTCGTGGCCCTCTATCTGCTCTGGGGGCCCATCGCGATCGCGCACTCCAGGGCGACGGCCCAGGAGACTCTGCTCGCGCTGCTCGTCGGGGCCACCACCTGGGGCTGCGCGATCTGGCTGCTCCGCTCCCGCGCCGTCTCCGGCCACAACGTGCCACCGCTCCTGGTCACCGTCGTGGGGGCGGCGGCCATGCAGGCGATCGAGCCCTACACCGGCCTGGGCTTCGCCTTCTTCGCCGCCATCGCCGCGCCGCACAGGGTACGGCTGCGCGCCGCCGTCCCGCTGACCGCGCTCCTGTTGGCCGCCCTGCCGCTGGTGTCCTACCTGACCGGGTTCGACATGGCGGCGGCGTGGGGGATGACGGCGGGGATGGCCTACACGGTGGTGTTCTCGTTCCTGATCTGGCACGTGTCCACGACCAAGCGGCAGGCGGTCGAGGTGGCCGAGGCCCGCGCGGGCGAGGCGGTGCTGCAGGAGCGTGCCCGCCTGGCCCGTGAGGTCCACGACATCCTGGCCCACGCGCAGTCCGCGCAGATCGTCCATCTGGAAGGTGCCCGTGTCCTGCTCAGGACGGGCGCCGACCCGGCGCTGGCGCTCGACCGGGTGGAGCGGGCCGTCCACCTGGCCAGGGTGGGCCTGGAGGAGACCCGTCGCGCTCTCGACACGCTGCGCGGCAGGGACCTGCCGCTGCCGGAGCGCCTCGAACGGCTCGCCGCCGAGTTCCGCGCGACCACCGGGGCGTCGTGCGTGCTCACCGTCGATCCTGGGGCAGCCGGGCTGTCGGCGGAGGCCAAGCTCGCCGTCGCCCGCACCGCCCAGGAGGCGCTCACCAACGTCCGCAAGCACGCTCCCGGCGCGCCGGCCGAGGTGTCGCTGCGCCTGCTCGGCCGCTGGTGCGAGCTGGAGATCCGCGACGGCGGCGCCCCTGCGGCCCGCCTGCCCGGTCCCGGCCTCTTTGACGCGGGAAGCCCTCCGGGCAACGGTCCTGCCCTGAGCAACGGGAGCGCTCAGCAGGGGAACGGCATCGGGCACACGACTGACTGGCCCCACTCGTCAGGCAGTGACGGCCCACGTTCGTCAGGCGACGCCGACATCGGGGGTGTCAGGGATGGGGTTGGTGAGGGAGCCGTGGAGCCGGGCGGGCGGATGGCCGCGAGAAGTGGTGCGGGTTACGGGCTGATCGGCATGCGTGAGCGGGCGGAGCTGATCGGGGGGTCGCTGACGGCGGGGGCCGACGACGGAGGGTTCGCGGTGGTGCTGCGGGTGCCGGCATGACGGTGCGCGTGCTCGTGGCCGACGATCAGACCGTCGTGCGCGAAGGATTGGTGCTGCTCCTGGGGTTGCTCCCGGACACCGAGGTGGTGGGCGCCGCCGGTGACGGCGAGGAGGCGGTCAGGCTGGTGGCCGAACTGGCCCCGGACGTCGTGCTGATGGACCTGCGCATGCCTCGCATGGACGGGGTCGCGGCGACGCGGATCATCCGACGGGAGCACCCCCGTACCGAGGTCGTGGTGTTGTCGACGTACTCCGACGACGAGTCTGTCTTCGCAGCCTTGAGGGCCGGGGCTCGGGGTTACCTGACGAAGGACACCGACGCCGAATCCCTGGCCAGGGCCATCTCGGTGGTGGCTGACGGCGAAGCACACTTCGCGCCTCCGGTGCAACGCCGCCTGGCGGAGACCGTGGCGGGCGGTCCTGGGGATCGCGAGGTTCTGAGCTCTGGAGCGGGACCAGGTATCGAGGAGAGGTGGGGGTACGCGGCGCCTGGGAACGCCCACGCTGGTGGGGATGGGCGGGGATTCGGCGCGGGTGGGGGTGTTGATATTGGACGGGGGTTCGGTACTGGCGTGGGGCGGGGTTTCGGCGCGGGCGGGGACACTGATGTTGGACGGGGGTTCGGCACTGGCCGGGGCGCTGATGTTGGACGGGGGTTCGGCGAGGGCGCGGGCGGGGGCACTGACGCCGGACAGGAATCCGGTGCGGGTGGGGGCATTGATGTCGGACGAGGTTTCGACAAAGGCGGGGGCGCTGATGTCGGACAGGGCTTCAGCAGGGGCCGGGACATCAACGGGCGGCGGAGGGGTGCAGCGGGGCGGGGTGACCAGGCCGGGCCGGGGAATGTTCAGCCGAGGCGGCCTGACGGGCTGACGCAGCGGGAGGTGGAGGTGCTCGGGCTGATCGCCCAGGGCCGGTCCAATGCGGAGATCGCCGGGCAACTCCACATCTCCGAAGCCACCGTGAAGACCCACATCAACAACCTGTTCGCCAAAACCCGGGTCCGCGACCGCGCCCAAGCCGTCACCTACGCCTTCCGCCAAGGTCTGGCCCCGCCATGAGGACCGGAGTTCAATACCGCTGGTAGGTCAGTGCTTGATCCCGCTATGGGGACGGGACATCAGGTGCGGGCGTCGTACTGCTGGTGGGTCGGTGGTCTGGTCCGGCACGGGGGCGGGACGTCAGCGAGCGTCGTACCGCTGGTAGGGGCGGTGGTTTGGTTCCGCCGTGAGGGCGGGACGTCAGCGAGCGCCGTAGCGCTGGTAGGTCGGTGGTCTGGTCCTGCGTGGGGACGGGATGTCCGGTGCGGGCGCCGTACCGCTGTCAGGCCAGTGGTCTGGCGATGCCGTGGGACGAGGTGTTGCTTCCGCTCGCGGGTGGCCCGACTGTGAAGCGGGGGGAGTTCAGCGCGGGGACACTTCGCCGGGTTCGTGATGCTCGCTGAGGAGGTGCTTCCGGCCCCAGTCGCCGAGCGGTGCCAGCGCTTCGTTGAGGGAGACGCCGAGCGGGGTGAGGGTGTAGGCGACCCGGCGCACCGCCCCTTCGAAGGCCTCGTCGCGGGAGACGATGCCGTCGTTCTCCAGCTCGCGCAGATGGGTGGTGAGGACTTTCTCGGTGACGCCGGGGATGCCGCGGCGCAGCTCGCCGAACCGGAGCGGGCCTTCGTCCAGGGCCCAGAGGATGAGCACCTTCCACTTGCCGCCGACCACGTCGATGGCCGCGTCGATGCCGCACACGTACGTGTCTCGCCTGGTCATGCACTTACCTTAAGGTAACCACCCACAAAAGAGTGCGTACTTGATCATGGTCCAGGGCGTGCCCGAACCTGGTGGACATGGATACCGGCATCACCTCGAAGACTCCCATCACCCTCCTGGGCCTCGGCGACATGGGGACCGCGCTCGCCCACTCCTGGCTCGCCGCGGGGCATCCGCTGACCGTGTGGAACCGTACCCGGGAGAAGGCCGAACCGCTCGTACGCGGCGGCGCGCGGGCGGCGGACACGGCGGCGGAGGCGATCGCGTCGGCCGCCGGTCCCGTCGTCCTCTGCCTGCTGGACGACGACTCCGTGGGCGAGACCCTGGACGGCGCCGACCTGAACGGCAAGGACGTCGTCAACCTGACCACCGGCACCCCCGCCCAGGCCGGGCGGCGTGCCCGCTGGGTGGGCGAGCGCGGGGCCCGTTTCCTGGACGGCGGGATCATGGCCGTCCCCCCGATGATCGGCCGTCCGGAGACCGGCGGCTACGTGTTCTACAGCGGCGACCGGGAGCTGTTCGACCGCCACCGCGAGGCGCTGGAGGTCCCGGCCGGGGCGGAGTTCGTCGGCGAGGACCCCGGCCACGCGGCGCTGCACGACATCGCCCTGCTCAGCGCGATGACCGGCATGCTCGCGGGCATCACCCACGCCTTCGCCCTGGTGAGCCGGGAGAAGGACCTCGACCTGGCCAGGTTCGCCGGGCTGCTCGCGGAGTGGCTCGGCGCGATGGCGGGCAGCAGCCAGGAGATGGCCGCGCAGCTGGTGAGCGGCGACTACACCGAGGGCGTCACCTCCAACCTCGCCATGATGGCGGCGGGCAACGACTCGCTCCTGGCCACGGCGCGGGACCAGGGCGTGGATTCCCGGCTGCTCGTCCCGTACATGGAGCTGATGCGCCATCGGGTGGCCCAGGGGCATGGCGACGAGGGCCTGGCAGGCCTGGTGTCCCTGCTTCCGGCGGCTCACTAGGAGCGGGGCGGCTCTCGCCGGAGGCCCGCGATGACCATGTCGATGAGCAGCTCGTAGCTTTCGTCCAGGTCCTCCGGCAGCTGGAAGGCACCGCCGGTCTCCAGCACCGCGAACCCGTGGGCGGCGGCGCGCAGGCAGCGCGCGGCGTGGATCGCCTGCGATCCCTCCAGGTCGTACGCGCGCAGCGCGGCCAGCAGGATGTCCACCAGCCGCTCGGCGATCGCGGCGGTGGCGGGCTCCGGGGACTGGAGGATGGCGGCGTAGCGGTGCGGGTTGCGGACCACGTACGCGCGCCAGGCCCGCATGAGCGCCCGCAGCGCGTCGTCGCCCGAGCGGCCGAGCACGGCCGCGTTCCCGTGCTCGGCGAACTCCTCCATGACCTGGCCGGACACCAGCACCCGCAGCTCGGCGAGGTTGCGCACGTGCTTGTAGAGCGACGGCGGCGCCACCCCGGCGCGGGCGGCGACCGCGGCGAGCGTGAGCGCGGCCGGCCCCGACTCGTCCACGATCTCCAGTGCGAGGCCGACCACCGCCTTGGACGAGAGCGCGGCCCTAGCCATCCAGCCGCTCCTTCAGGAAGGTCAGGATGGCCCCGGCGACCTCGTCGGGATACTGCGCGTGCGGGTAGTGGCCCGCGCCCTCGATCATGACGACCTGGCCGATCCCGTCGGGCATCCCGGCGACCACACCCTCGGCCTCGGCGCGCGGGTCGTTCCAGTCGGGGTCGGCCGTGCCCATGACGACCAGCGCGGGGGAGCGGACGCCGGCCAGCTGGGCGCCGGCGTCCTTGGGCGCGGCCATGCCCATCTTGCTGATCACCGCCATCCGGCCGGGCCTGCTCAGGTCGCGGCCCAGCTCGTCCAGGTAGGCGGCGAAGTCGGCCGGTTTGCGGCCCGGGTAGGCGTGGTCCAGATAGCGCTTCCACAGGCCGAGGCTGCGCAGCGTCCCGGTGGCCATCAGGAGTGACATGCCCTTGCGGTAGGCGGGGTTGCGCACGAGCCCGCCCAGGTCCGGCTGCTGGGGGCGGGTGAACGGGGCGATCTCCACCACGGCGCGCACCAGCTCGGGCTCCCGCGCGGCGGCGATGGTGGCCGCCCCGCCGGAGAACGAGTGACCCACGATCACGGCGGGCCCGCCCAGGTGGCGGATCAGGGCCAGGAGGTCGTGCGCGGTGTCGGTGCGCGAGTAGGAGGACCAGCCGAGCGTCGAGTCGCCGTGGCCGCGCAGGTCGGTGACCGCCACCCGGTATCCGGCGGCGGTCAGCCGCGGTGCCAGGAACCGGTAGGCGGCGCGGTCGTTGCCCATGCCGGGCGCCAGCACGACGAGCGGGCCCTCCCCGGACACCTCGTATCCGAGCCGCCCGCCTTCCAGTTCCAGTGTCTCTGTCATGGTCCCGCCTCCAGCTACGATATATAGCTTGAAAGCTAATGTCATTAGCCAGCGATGTCAAGGATCCGGGTCTGTCTCGGTCGCCCGGCCCGGCGTAGGCTACGGGCATGTCGCGGCTGGCGATGGCGGACGAGCTGCTGATCCTGGCCCTGTGCGCGTCCTCCGACGGATGGGTTATGGGTCGCGACGGCAAGGTCAGGCTGCCGCCGCACCTCGACCTCGGGCTGGCGGCGGCCGAGCTCGCCCGGCACGGCCCGCAGCCGGGCCTGCCGCAGCGGATCGTCAGCGTCGCGGCGGGCCGCCCCCACCTGCGGCGCATCGCGGCGCTGCGCGAGCAGGGCAGGGTCGTCGTCTGCGAGCGGCCGGCGCGCGGGCTCTTCCACGACCGGACGGTGACGCGGCTGTCGGCGCCCGAGTACGGAGCCGAGTACGCGATCGTCGACAGGCTGCTCACCGCCCTGCGCGGCCTGCCCGCGCACCACGACACGGTGGCCCTGCTGGCCATCATGCGCGCCTGCGACCTGCACCGCCGGTGGTTCCGCGACCTGCCCAGGCGGGAGCGGGCACGCAAGATCGACGGGCTCACCAGGGACCACTGGCTGCGGGTGGCCGTCGAGTCGGCGATCGTCGCCGAGCTCGCCTGGCCCGCCGCCGCCAACGGCACGCTCTAGCGGCTCTCCGCTGATCAGCCGCGGCTAAGCTGGTCGCCATGGAACTGCCGCCGGTGGTGGCGCGGATGTGGGGGCGCGAGCCGGTGCCGCGCCGCGGCCCGAAACCGCGGCTCGACCTGGCGCGCATCGTGGCCGCCTGCATCGAGATCGCCGACGCCGAAGGGCTGGGCGGCGTCTCCATGGCCACCGTCGCCTCCCGCGTCGGCGTGGCCACCATGGCGCTCTACCGCTACGTCGGCAGCAAGGCCGAGCTGCTGACGATCATGGCCGACAGCGCCGCGCCCGACCCTCCCGAGCGTGACGGCCTGCCCTGGCGCGACTACCTCGCTCGGTGGGCCCGTGCCAACCGCGACTTCCTGCTGGCCCGGCCCTGGCTGCTCTCCGTCGACCGGTCCGTCCCGCCCGCCGGCCCGCGCGCCATGCTCTGGCTGGACCGGGCGCTGGCCGCGCTCGGCGACGCCGGGCTGGACGCGGGGGAGCGGGTCCGCGCCGCCACCACGCTCTCCGGGTACGCGGCCTCCGACGCCATGCTCACGTACGCGATGCGCGCCCCCGCCCCGGACGGCTACGACGGCCTCTCCGGGGCCGCAGACTACGGCCATATGCTGGACGCGCTGCTCGACCCCGCGACCTACCCGGCGCTGTCGGCGGCCGTGCGGGAGGGCGCGTTCCGCGGGGCGGAGGGCTGGACGGACGACGCCGACTTCACGTTCGGCCTGGACCTGCTGCTCGACGGCGTCGAGGCGCTCGTCGCGCGCCGCGCCCGCTGACCTGTCAGTGTCCCGGCCAGCCCGCCCGCGGGGCCGGGGCGTCGACGGCCAGCACCTGGCCGGTGCGCGGGCCGCCGAACGGGTCGGACGGGTTCCACTCGGCGGCCACGACATACAGCGTCCGCCCGTCCGGGCCGCCCAGCATGCACGCGAACGGGCCCCGGTCCAGCTCGACCCGCTCCAGCACCTCGCCGCCCTCGCGCACCCGCACCACCTCGTTGCCCCCGGTCGAGGTCCACACCGCGCCTTCCGCGTCCATGCAGATCCCGTCGGGGCCCAGCCCGGCGGCCCAGGTGCGGCGGTTCGACAGGCTCCCGTCGGACGCGACGTCGAACGCCGTGAGCTTGCCGGTGAACGACTCGGCGATGATCAGCGTACGGCCGTCCGGTGAGACGACCATGCCGTTGGGGAACGCGATGTCGCCGGCCACCTGCCGGGCCCGCCCGTCGGGGGTGATCAGCGCGATGTAGCCGGGCACGAAGTCCGGTCGCTCGTGCAGCGGCGTGTCCATGCCGTCGGCCATGGCCTTCTCCAGGAAGGTGAGGAAGTCGAAGTCGGCGCCGTTGACGTAGACGTTGCCGCGGCCGTCGACCACGATCTCGTTGAAGCCCGAGGGCAGGCCGCTGAGGTCGGCGTGCGGGACCAGCGAGCCGTCGGCCTCCCGGCGCAGCAGCCGGCCCCGGTCGGTGTTCTTGGGCACGATCAGCATCCGGCCGTCGGGCAGCCAGTCGATCGAGTGGGCGCCGACCCCGGGCTCGGAGAACACGACCTCGGCCCGGCCGTCCGGGCTCAGGGCGATCACCTCGTCGTCCCCCCAGTTGCAGAACCAGAGCCGGCCGTCGTGCCAGCGCGGCGACTCGCCGATGCCCAGGCCGTCCATCAGGATGCGCGGTGCCGTCATGGTCTCGTCCCTCTCGTGGTCGTGGGTCTCACTCCCTACACGAACGGCTCCCGCCCGGATCGACACACGCGCCGATGACGTCCAGGAGAATCTCGAAATCGGCGTCCCGCACCTCCCGCGCGTGGTGGCCGAACCGGCCGGCGGCCTCACTGGCGGCGTACCCGAGCACGGCGGTGCTGATCAGCCGTTCGGCGCGGGCGGCCCGCTCGTCGTCGAGCCCGGCTTCGCGCAGCGCCGCGAGCACGCCGTCGCGCACCCGCCGTGCCTGGTCCGTCTCGGCGGGCCGCCGCAGCAGCAACGGGAACACCGCCGGATGGCGGCCCGCCGAGGCCCTGACCGCGGTGGCCGTCAGAGCCAGCCGCTCGCGCCACGGCAGGCCGGGGTCCGGCGGCGGGAACTCGGTCAGCAGCGCCTCCACCAGCCCGTCGAGCAGGTCGTCCTTGCTTCGTACGTGCCGGTAGAGGGCCATCGCGGTGACGCCGAGCCGGGCGGCGACGGCCTGCATGGTCACCGCGTCGAGGCCGTGCTCGTCGGCGACCTCCAGCGCGGCGGCCAGGACGGCGGGACGACTGATCTGCGCGGGTCTGCCCATGACGTAAGTATATGACGTACGCTTACTTCATACACAAACGGGAGGCGGCCATGCGGATCCTGCTGTCGGACGGGTCGGGCGTCACCTCGCGGCAGTGCGCCACCGTGCTGTCGCGGGCGGGGCACCACGTCGAGGCGCTCTCGCCCGATCCGCGCTGCCTGTGCGCGTTCACCCGGCATGTCCGCCGCGTGCACCGGGTGCCCTCCTACGGCGCCGACCCGTACGGCTGGCTGGAGGCCGCCACCGGCGTCTACCGGCGGGGCGGGTTCGACGTGCTGCTGCCGACGCAGGAACAGGTCGCGGTGCTGTCGCGGGAAGACGGAGCCGGCACCGCCACCGCCGTGCCGCCCTTCGCGGCGCTCGCCGCGGTGCAGGACAAGGTGTCCGCGCACGCCACGCTGGCCCGGTTCGGGCTGCCGCAGCCGGCGTCCGCCGTCGTACGCGACCTGGCCGGGTGGGACGGCTATCCCGCGTACGTGAAACGGCCGATCGGCACCGCCGGCAGCGGCGTGCGGCGGCTCGCCGGGCCGGGGGAGCCGCTCGGCCCCTCGTGGGACGGCGAGCCGGAGCTGCTGGTGCAACGTGAGGTCCAAGGGCCGCTGGCCATGGTGCAGTCGGTGTTCGACACCGGGGCGCTCGTGGCCTTCCACGCCTGCCTGCGGGTGCGGGAGGGCGCCAGGGGCGGCGCCGGGCACAAGCGCGGGGTGGCGCTGCCGGAGGTGCGCGAGCACCTGCGGGCCCTGGGCGAAGGGCTTGGCTGGCACGGCGCGCTGTCGGCGGACGTGGTGCTGGGCGCGGACGGGCCGGCGTTCATCGACGTCAACCCGCGCCTGGTCGAGCCGGTCAACGCCCTGCTGTCGGGGGTCGACCTGATCACGCCCCTGCTCGACCTGGCGCTGGGGCGGGCGGCCCGGCCGCAGCCCGCCGCGGTTCCGGGCGTGCGGACGCACCAGCTGCTGCTCGCCGTCCTGGGCGCGGCCTCGCGCGGCCGCGCCGCGGTGCTGGCCGAGCTGGCGGGCGCCGTGCTCCGCCGCGGTCCCTACGAGGGAGGCACGGAGGAGCTCACGCCGGGCTTCGACCCGCGCGCCATGGCCCTGGTGGCCGCCGCGGCCGGGGCCACGCTGGTGCGCCCGGCCGCCTGGCGGTGGTTCGCCTCGGGCAGCGTGACCGCGTACGCCCTCGAACCTGAGGGCTGGCGGCTCATCACGGGCGCGGCTCCGTGAACCGCAGCCGTATGGCCGGGTCGTGGGTGCGTACGAAGCCCAGCGAGGCGTAGAGCGGCTCGCCCTCCGCGGAGCTGCGCAGGTCGACCGTGACGATGCCGCGCTCGCGATACCACTCGACCAGGGCGGTCACGCAGGCCCGCGAGTAGCCGCGCCGCCGGTGCTCCGGGTGGGTGGCGACGTTGAAGACGTAGCCGACCAGGCCCTCGGGGGCGCCCGGCCCGCCGAGCCGCTCCTCGACCGTGCCGGTCGCGCACGCGGCCAGCCCGCCGCCCGGCGCGTCCACCACGAAGGCGAGCATGCGCGGGTCCGGCTCGTCCAGCCGCGCCCGCAGCCTCCGCTCGGCGGCCTCGCGCCACCCGTCGTCCGCCGGTTCGCGGCCGGTCATGCTCGCCAGCATCACCGCTCGCAGCCGTACCAGCTCCGCGGCGTCCGCCGCCGTCGCCTTGCGCGCTCTGACCATCCCCCCGACGTTAGCGAGGCCGCTCGCCGCCGGGCAACGGGCTTTACCGGGTGGCTCACCCGGCCAGGGCGCGGCGCAGGGCGGCGCCGAGTTCGGCGATCTGCCGCTGTGACACCTCGGCCGACAGGATGGCCTGCGAGCCGTGGAAGGTGCCGGACCACTGGTGCAGCTCGACCGACACGCCGGCCTGGAGCAGGCGCAGCGCGTACTCGATGTCCTCGTCGCGGTTCGGGTCGAGCTCCGCCGTGGCGATGTAGGCCGGCGGCAGGCCGGACAGGTCGGTGGCCCGCGCCGGTGCGGCGTACGGCGTGGCGGGCGCGGAGCCCAGGTAGTGTCCCCAGGCCGCGGTGACCTTGGCGCGGTTCATCCAGGGCGTGTCGGTGAAGTTCCGCGCCGACCACGTCTGCTGCCGGTCGTCGAGGCCGGGCTGGTTGAGCAGCTGGAAGCGGATCGGCGGCCCCTGCTGGTCACGCGAGCGCAGCGCCATCGCCGCCGCGAGCCCCGCCCCGGCGCTGTGACCGCCGACCGCGATCCTGGCCGGGTCGAGGCCCAGCTCGGCGGCGTGCTCGGACGCCCAGGCCAGCACCGCGTAGCCGTCGTCCAGGGCCGCGGGGAAGGGGTTCTCGGGGGCCAGGCGGTAGCCCACCGAGATCACCGTCGTGCCGGAGACGTCCGCGAGCCTGGCCGCCCACGGGTGCTCGGTGTCCACGTCGCCCATGACGAAGCCGCCGCCGTGCAGCCAGATGATCGCGCCCTGCGCCCCGTGCGGGCGGTAGAGCCGTACGGGCACGCCGGGGTCGGCGGGCACCGTGTGGTCCTCGACGTCCATGTTCGAGGTGTCGGGCGCCGGGACCGAGGTGGCGAGTTCGGCGAAGCTCTTGCGCTCGACGACCGGGTCAGTCAGGTCGGCGCGGGGGAACAGCGGGATGAACGCTTCGAGTTCGGGATCCATGCCAGCCATACTCGCGTCCTCGCCGCCGGGGATCAGCCGCCAACCGTCGGGCATCGTGACCGGATCGTGCGCCGATCGGCGCGGCCCGCCCGGGTCAGGGCTGTCCGGCGGCGCGGCGCGCCAGGTAGCCGGCGATGTGGTCACGGGCCGCCGTCCGGGCGCGCGCGGCGTGCGCGTCGGCGTCGCGGGGCAGGCGGCCGCCCTTCGCCAGCAGGGTCGCGTAGCCGTGCGCCGTCGACAGGTGCACGTACACGAAGTCCAGCAGCTCGGCCCACGGGGTGTCGGCGGGCAGCACGTCCGCGGCCAGCCGGGTCAGCGTGTCGGTGAGCCGGCGGCTCTGCTCGTGGACGGTCTGGCAGTGCTCGGCGGCGAAGTCGTGGGTATAGACGAGTTCGACGCCGGCGCGATGGTCCAGCGCGTAGCGGGTATAGGCGCTCGCGGTGGCGGCGAGCCGGTCGGCCGGGTCGGGCCCGGCACGCTCGGCCGCCTCGGCGAGCAGGTCGGTGATCTCGCCGATGACGGCGGCCGCGCAGGCGGCGAGCAGCGCCTCCCGGTCGGGGAAGTGGCGGTAGGGCGCGGCCGACGACACGCCCGCCCGCACCGCGACCTTGGCCACGGAGAAGCCCGCGACCCCGGTCTCGGCCAGGAGCGCGATGCCTTCGCGGACCAGGCCGGCGCGCAGGTCGCCGTGATGGTAGCGGCGGCGCGGCGCCGTGGGACTGCTCACGGTGGACGATCCCCCCTTTCCGGATGTTAGAGTACTCTCACATTCTGATGTTAGAGTGCTCTTACATTCACCCACGGGAAGGTGAGCATCATGCGGCAGCGGAGCCTCGGACGGCAGGGCCTGACGGTCTCGGCGATCGGCTACGGAGCGATGGGCGTCTCCTTCGCCTACGGCCCCTCGGACAAGAAGGAGGGCGAGGCCACCATCCGCCGCGCCCACGAGCTGGGCGTGACGTTCTTCGACACCGCCGAGCTCTACGGCCAGGGCGAGAACGAGCGGATCGTCGGCGCGGCGCTCGCGCCGGTGCGCGACGAGGTGGTCATCGCGACCAAGTTCGGCTTCGACTTCACCGGTACGAGACAGGGCGGCGTCGACAGCAGGCCCGAGCACATCCGCGAGGTCGTCGACAACAGCCTGCGCTACCTCGGCGTCGACGTCATCGACGTGCTCTACCAGCACCGCGTCGACCCCAGCGTGCCGATCGAGGACGTGGCGGGCACCGTCAAGGAGCTGGTCGACGCCGGCAAGGTCCGCTACTTCGGGCTGAGCGAGGCCGGGGCCGGCACCATCCGCCGGGCGCACGCCGTCCATCCCGTCTCGGTCCTGCAGACGGAATACTCCCTGTTCGAGCGGGAGGTGGAGGCGCTCTTCCCGGTCCTGCGCGAGCTCGGCATCGGGTTCGTCGCCTACTCGCCGCTCGGCCGCGGCTTCCTCACCGGCCAGGCCAAGCCCGGCGCCGAGTACGACGAGAGCGACATGCGCAGCTGGGACGCCCGCTTCCAGCCGGGCAACTACGAGAAGAACCTGGAGGCCACCCGCCTGCTTGGTGAGCTCGCCGCGGGCAAGGGGGCCACCGTGGCCCAGCTCGCCCTGGCCTGGCTCCTCGCCCAGGGCGACGACATCGTGCCCATCCCCGGCACCCGCAGCCCCGAGCGGCTGGCGGAGAACGTCGCCGCCGCCGACCTCGTCCTCGACGACGCCGACCTTACGCGGATCGCCGAGATCCTGCCGACCGGCGGCTACGGCGCCCGCTACCCGCAGGGCATGCTCCCCGTCTGGGAGTGACCTCGGATCACCGGCGGGTGCGCGGCACCACCAGGCCCGACTCGTACGCGGCCACCACGGCCTGCGTACGGTCGCGCAGCCCGAGCTTGGCCAGCACCCGGCTGACGTGCGTCTTCACCGTCTCCTCGGTGACCGTGAGCCGGGCGGCGATCTCCGGGTTCGACAGCCCTTCGGCGAGCAGGCGCAGCACCTGGGTCTCGCGCGGGGTGAGCGCGGCGATCGGCACCGCCTCCGTCTCCGGCCGCAGCCGGGCGAACTCGCTGATCAGCCGCCTGGTCACGGCCGGGGCCAGCAGCGCGTCCCCGGCGGCGACCACCCGTACCGCGTCGAACAGCCGCTCGGCGGTGACGTCCTTGAGCAGGAACCCGCTGGCCCCGGCCCGCAACGCGTCGTAAACGTACTCGTCCAGGTCGAACGTCGTCAGGATGAGCACCCTCGGGCCCGAGCCGGCCAGCCGCCTGGTGGCCTCGATGCCGTCCATGCGCGGCATGCGCACGTCCATGAGCACCACGTCCGGCCGGACCTCGCCGCACACCCGCACCGCCTCCGCGCCGTCGGCGGCGGTGCCGGCCACCTCGAAGTCCGGCTGCGTGTCGAGCAACTCCCCGAACCCGGTACGCACCACCAGATGATCGTCGGCCACCACGATCCGAACCCGCCCGCCACCTTTCCCGGCCGGGGGTGCTGGTCCGGGGGCGTGTTCGCCGCTCACGTCGTACTTTCCGGTCGGCGGCGTTTCACCGGGAACGCGGTCGCCTTCATGCCGTCGCCTCTCGTGGTAGGTGGGCTTCCACCAGGAATCCGCCGCCCTCGGCGGGGCCGGCTCGGAGGTCGCCTCCGGCGGCGGTGGCGCGCTCGCGCATGCCGGCCAGGCCGAAACCGCCGTCCGGGCCGGTGGGGAGCGTGCCGCCGTTGTCGCGGACAAGGAGGCGCAGGCCGTCGCCGCCGTAGCGCAGTTCCACGTCGACCGCGGCGCCGGGGGCGTGACGGCGGGCGTTGGTGAGGGCCTCCTGCACGATGCGGTACGCGGCCAGTTCGACGCCCGGGTCCAGCGGGACCGGCGTGCCGCTGAGTATGAGCCTCGTGGCGGACCCGGAAGCGTCCCTTGACTCGTCGACCAGTTCGATCAGCTCCTCCAGCGTCAGCCCCGGCTGCGGGCGGCGCTCCGCCTCGGTGTCCTCGCGCAGCACGCCGAGCAGCCGCCGCATCTCGGTCAGCGCGGCACGGGCCGTGTCGCCGATGGCGGACAGCCGTTCGGCGCCGGCGGCGGGCATCCCGGGGACGGCCAGCCTTGCCGACTCAGCTTGCACGGCGACCATGGAGACATGGTGGGCCACCACGTCGTGCAGTTCACGGGCGATGCGGGCGCGCTCGCCGCGGGCCGTGTGCTCCAGCAGGGTCCCGGCGATCTCCTGACGCGCCGCGCTCCCGGCCGCGGCGTCCGCGTGCGCCCGCCGCGCCGTCCCCGCCAGCGCCGCCGCAGGAGCGAGCGACCCCAGCACCAACACCAACCCCGCCGCCCCTCCAGCGGAGTCCGATCCTCGCCTGAAGTCCGCCCCTCCCGCAGAGGCCGACCCCCGCCTGAAGTCCGCTTCTTCCGCGTAGTGTCGCCCTCCCGCGGAGTCCGCCGCTCCCGTGAAGTGCGGCGCTTCCGCGGAGACCGGCCCTCCCGCGGAGTGGGGCGCTTCCGTGAAGTGGGGCGCTCCCGTGGAGTGCGGCGCTCCCGTGGAGGTCGGCCCGAGTGACGGCGTGAGCCTTTCGTGTGGTGTCAGTTCTGTGGTGGATGTGGGCTCTCCTGATGGTGAAAGCCCTGGGGTCGGGGGTTGCGACGGTGCTGGGGTCAAGATTTGTGCCGGGACTCGTACGTCGGTCGTGGTCAGGGCAGGGAACAGGGCCAGCAGGGGAAAGGGGGCCGCGAGCAGTACGGCGAGTCGCCAGGAGCCGTGCCGCCCGAGCCGGTACCCGCAGGCGAGCTGGGCCGCCGCCCCCGCGACGGTCAGGGTCTGGAACGCCGTCAGGGACAGCAGCACCGACACGGTCACCACCGCGGCGGCCACGGCCGGTTGCCCGGGCAGCAGAGCCAGCGGGGCCGTGGTCGCCAGCCCCACCAGGAAGAGCATCGCCAGGGTGAGCGGCCGGGCTCCCTCCGCCCGCAGGGCGATCTCGCCGACCGCCAGCACCGCCGCCGACACCCCCGCCACCACGGGCGCGTGCCCCATGACCCATCGCCCGTACGTTCCTCCACCCACGACGGCCATTCTCTCGGCTCACCAGAAGGCTGACATCCCTCGTACGAGGGACGAAGAGGGCGTACGGCGGGACAGAACCTTCAGCCCGCACGGAGGAGAAGGGTGGGTAGGAGCCGGGGAATCCCCCGCATGAGAGATCCACGACCGTCCGCCTCGCGGGGAAGTGAACGCGGGCGCGGCTCCCTCCGGTGCCCCAAAACGTCGAGGCGCCGGAATCCCTCGTGTGGGGAACGTCGGTGCCCGGAGGTGCCGGAGTGTGGGGAACGTCGGTGACCGGAAACGCCGGAGTCCCCCGTATGAGGGAGGCCGGGTCGCTGGAGGCAGGGAGGGAGAGGATCGCTCGGCGGCGTGACGACCCGGGGTGCCGCCGCTGCCTAGGCTGCGCGGCATGGAAGCGACGATCGAGGTAGCCGGGCTGCGCAAGCGGTTCGGCCGGACCGTGGCGCTGGACGGGATGACGTTCAGGGTGCCGCCGGGCCGGGTCACCGGGTTCGTGGGGCCGAACGGCGCGGGCAAGTCCACCACGATGCGGGTGATCCTCGGCCTGGACGCCCCCGACGAGGGCCGGGCGCTGGTCGGGGGTGTGCCGTACCGGAGTCTGGAGGAGCCGCTCACCCACGTGGGCGCGCTGCTGGACGCGGGCGCGCTGCAGCCGAGCCGTACGGGCCGCGACCACCTGCTGTGGCTGGCCCACTCCCAGGGGCTCGGGGCGGCGCGGGTGGACGAGGTGATCGGCCTGGTGGGGCTGGGCGCGGAGGCGCGCAGGCGGGCGGGCGGCTACTCGCTGGGCATGCGGCAGCGGCTCGGGATCGCCGCCGCGCTGCTCGGCGACCCGCCGGTGCTCATGCTGGACGAGCCGTTCAACGGCCTCGACCCGGACGGCATCGTGTGGATCCGCGGCCTGCTGCGGTCGCTGGCCGCCGAGGGCCGGGCGGTGCTGGTGTCCAGCCATCTGATGAGCGAGCTGGAGGGGACCGCCGGTCAGCTCGTCGTGGCCGGGCGGGGCCGGGTGGTGGCCGACATGGGCGTGGCCGAGCTGATCGAGGCGGCCTCCCACGACCGGGTGACCATCCGCACCACGGCCCGCTCCCGTGCGATGGAGACCCTGGCGGGGGCGGGCGCCACGGTCGCCGTCACGGGCGGCGACACCGTCACCGCGTCGGGGCCGTCCGCCGAGCGGGTGGTGGAGCTGCTGACCGGAGGCGGGGTGCCGTTCTCGGAGGTGACGGCCCACCGGGCCACGCTGGAGGAGGCGTACATGGAGCTGACCAGGGACGCCGTCGAGTTCCGCGCGGACGGGGCGGCCCGATGAGCCCGGCGGCCGGGTTCGCACGGACGCTGCGCGCGGAGTGGACGAAGTTCCGCACGGTCCGCGGCTGGGTGCTCGGCACGGTGGTCGCGGCGCTGCTCGTCCCGCTGCTCGCAGCGGTCTCCGCGGCGGGCAGCCACGCCTCGTGTGACAGGAACGGGGTCGAGACCGCCTGTCCCGAGCCGCCGCTGGGCCCTGACGGCCACGCTGTGCGTGACAAGTTCTTCTTCGTGCACCGGACGCTGGACGGCGACGGCTCCATCACCGTGCGGCTGACGTCGATGTCCGGCATCATCACCTACCCGCCGCCGGACCACGACGAGATCGTGCCGGGGCTGGTGCCGTGGGCGAAGGCCGGAGTGATCGTCAAGGCGAGCATGGAGCCGGGCTCGTCCTACGCGGCGGTCATGGTCACCGGCGAGCACGGCGTGCGGATGCAGCACGACTACACCGGGGACGTGGCGGGCCGGCCCGGCGGGGCGCCGCGCTGGCTGCGGCTGACCCGCGCGGGAGAAACCCTCACCGGGTACGAGTCCGCCGACGGGCGGCAGTGGGCCGAGGTCGCCGTCGTCCGCCTGCCGGATCTGCCCGCCGAGGTGGAGATCGGCATGTTCGCCGCCTCGCCGGGTGACCTGACCGTGAAGCAGGCCGATCTGGGCGGGCTGATCGAGCAGATGCGTTTCACCGAGACCACCGCCGTGTTCGACCAGGTGAAGGTCGAGGGCGCGGCGCCCGGGGCGTGGCGGCACACCGACGTGAGCCCCACGCCCGGCACGAACCCCGGAGAGGTCCACCACCCGGGCAGCGCCGTGGAGTCGGGCGGCACGTTCACCGTGGTCGGGAACGGCGACATCGCGCCGGTCGGCACCGACGGCGGCATGGCGGTGGAGCTGACGCTGACCGGGGTGCTGTTCGCGCTGGTGGTGGTGGTCGTCGTGGCGGTGCTGTTCGTGACCGCCGAGTACCGGCGCGGGCTCGTCCGCGTCACCCTGGCGGCCTCGCCGCGCCGGGGCCGGGTGCTCGCGGCCAAGGCCCTGGTGATCGGCGGGGTCGTGTTCGCCGCAGGGCTGGCCGCGAGCGCGGTCGCGATGCCGGTCGGCAAGCATCTGCTGCGGGGCAACGGCAACCACGTGCTGCCGGTGCCCGCGCTCACCGAGGTGCGGGTGATCGCGGGGGTGGCCGCGCTGCTGGCCGTGTCCGCCGTGCTGGCGCTGGCGCTCGGGACGCTGTTCAGGCGCAGCGCGGCGGCGGTCGTCACCGCGCTGGCGATGATCCTGCTGCCGCACGTGCTGGCCACCGCCTCCGTGCTGCCCGTCGAGCTGTCGCTGTGGCTGCTGCGGGTCACGCCCGCCGCCGCGTTCGCCGTCCAGCAGAGCATCCCCGAGTATCCGCAGGTGCTCGACTTCTACGTGCCGCAGGGCGGCTACTACCCGCTGCCGCCGTGGGCCGGGCTGGGCGTGCTGTGCTGCTACGCCGCGCTCGCGCTCGGCCTGGCCGTGGTGAGGCTGAACAGGAGGGATGCGTGAACCGGGCGCTGCATGCCGAGTGGACCAAGCTGCGCACCGTGGCGGGGACCGGCCCGCTGCTGCTGCTCGCCGCCGTGCTGACGGTGGCCGTGGGCGCCGCCCTGGCCGCCACGCTGACCTGCCCCTGGGGACGGTGCGCGCAGGACTCCGTCAAGCTCACGTTCAGCGGACTCCAGGCGAGCCAGGCATGCGTCGCCCTGCTGGCGGTGCTGGCCGTCGGCGGCGAGTACGGCACCGGCATGATCGGCACCACCCTGACGGCGATACCGCGCCGCGGGCGGGTGCTGGCGGCCAAGGCGGCCGTCGTCGCCGGGCTGACCGCGGTCGCGGGGACCGTCGCCGTCCTCGCGTCGGCGCTGGCCGGGCGGCTCATCCTGCCCGGCCGCGGCTACCCGGCACTGTCACTCGCCGACGGGCCGACGCTGCGCGCGGCCGCCGGCTCGGTGCTCTACCTCGCGCTGGTCGCGCTGCTCGGCGTGGGGATCGCGATGGCCGTACGCGATCCGGCGGCGTCGATCGCGGCCGTGCTCGGGCTGCTCTACCTGTTCCCGCTGCTGGCGCACATGGTGTCGGATCCGGGCTGGCACCGGGTCCTGTGGAGCCTGGCGCCGATGAACGCCGGCCTCGCCGTGCAGACCACCGTGAACGTGGCGAGCCTGCCGATCCCGCCCTGGGCGGGTCTCGGCGTGCTCGCGGCCTGGTCGGCGACGGCGCTGCTGGCCGGCGGGCTGCTGCTGCGGGCCCGCGACGCGTCGTGATCCGCGTCGTCGACCGGCGCCATCGATTACTCTGTACGACATACACAGTTTTGAGGAGTGCCGATGGAGATCCGGACGTTCAGGGAAGACGATCGAGCCGAGCTGCGCGAGCTGTTCGCGCGCGCGGGGGAGGGGTCGCCCACCGGCTCGCTGTGGGGGCACGCGGAGTCCGAGCGTGACATCTACCTGGAGCCCTACATGGACCAGGAGCCGGACTCGCTGTTCCTCGCCGCCGACCGGGGCGTCCTCGTCGGCTACCTGACCGGTTGCCTGGACGGCGCGGCGTTCCCCGGCGAGAGCGAGCGGATGACGCGGGCGATCAGAAGGCACCGGCTCTACCTGCGGCGCGGCCCGGCGGCCTTCTTCGCCCACGCCATGCTCGACGCGGCCGGGGCGGCGATCCGCCGGCAGCCGGCCCCTGGCGACTTCGAGGACCCGCGCTGGCCCTCCCACCTGCACATCAACGTCGCCCCTGAAGCCCGCGGCACCGGCGCCGCCCAGGGGCTCATGGAGTCGTGGCAGCGGCGGCTCAAGGAGGCGGGATCGCCGGGCTGCCACCTGCAGACGCTGGTGGAGAACACCCGGGCGGTGCGGTTCTTCGAGCGGGCCGGTTTCACCGCGCACGGCCCCGCGCCCCTGGTGCCGGGCCTGCGCCACCAGGGCGCGCGTGTCCACCAGCGGACGATGGTGTGGAGCCCCTGACGCGCGCCTCACGGGTCACACGTTCCAGGCGACCGGCAGGCTCTTCAGCCCGTAGATGTCCGCGGTCTCCGGGCGCAGGCCGACCTCCTCCGGCGGCACGGCCAGGCGCAGCGTGGGGAAGCGGTTGACCAGCGCGGGCAAGGCGACCCGCATCTCGACGCGGGCCAGCTGCTGACCCAGGCACTGGTGGATGCCGTGGCCGAACGCCAGATGCCCGCGGGCCTCCCGCCCCAGGTCCAGCACGTGGGGGTCGGCGAACCGCTCGGGGTCGCGGTTGGCGGTGTTGTACGACAGGATGACCGTCGTCCCGGCCTCGATGGTCCGGCCGCCCAGCTCGACGTCCTCCAGCGCCGTCCGCATGAACGTCTTGGCGACGCTCAGATACCGCAGCAGCTCCTCCACGGCCCGGTCGGTGAGCGCGGGGTCGGCGCGGAGCGCGGCCAGCTGCGCCGGGTTGCGCAGCAGCGCGAAGGTGCCCAGCGCCAGCATGTTCGCGGTGGTGTCGAGCCCGGCCGCGAGCAGGATGAGAGCGATGCCCCGCAGCTCCTCGTCGGTCAGGTCGCCGTCGGTGAGGTCGCTGAGCACGTCGTCGGTCGGGTTCGCGCGCTTGGCGGCCACCAGCTCCCCGAGATAGCGCTGGGTCGCCGTGTAGGCGGCGATCATGTCCTCGTCGCTCGTCTCCCCGCTGAGGAACGAGTCGACCTGCTCCTGGAAGGAGCCCCGGTCCTCGTACGGCACGCCCAGCAGCTCGCAGATGACGATGGTGGGGACGGGCTTGGCGAACGCGGTCACCAGGTCCACCGGCGGCCCGGCCTTCTCCATGGCGTCCAGGTGGTCGGCGGTGATCTGCTCGACGCGCTCGGTGAGCTGCCGCATGCGCCGCACGGTGAACTTGCCCACCAGCGGTTTCCGGTAGCGCCCGTGCTGCGGCTCGTCCATGAGGAGGAACTCGCCGGGCGGCGCGGGAGGGATCTCCATGCCGCTGATGTCGATGGACGGGTGGAGCATCAGCTCCTTGCGTGAGCTGAACCTCGCGTCGGCCAGGACCGACCTGACCAGGTCGTATCCGGTGATCAGCCAGCCGGGCCTGCCCCCGGGGAAGGTGTAGCGGCTGATCGGGCCGTGCTCGCGGGCCTGGATCAGCTCGCCGGGCGGGTCGAAGGGACATCCGGGCCGGCGCGCGGTCGGCATCGTGGCGACGGTGTGTTCCATGGTCATCCGCCTTGGTGTCGTGGTCGGTCAACGCGTCCACCTTCGCCGGGCGCCCTGACAGCGGGCCGTCGCCGTGCTGACGCCGCCGCTGACACGACACCGCGTCCCGTCGCCCCGGCGGTCCGGGACGCCGCCGGGGTTCGGCACAATGACCCCTGTGCGAGTTGGACTGCTCGGGCCGTTCGAGGTCCGCAACCCCGACGGGGCCGTGGTGGAGGTCCCCGGGGTCCGGCTGCGCGCGTTGCTCGCCGCGCTCGCCCTCGAACCCGGCCGGATCGTCCCCCGTACGAGACTGGTCGACTGGATCTGGGGGCGGCGACCGCCCGCGGACGCGGTGAACGCCCTGCAGGCGCTGGTGTCCCGGCTGCGCAGGGTGTTACCCGACGGGGTGATCGAGGCGGATTCCGGCGGCTACCGGCTGGCCGTCGCCCCCGATGCCGTGGACGCGTGCCGGTTCGAGCGCCTGACCGGTCAGGCCCGTGCCGCCGAGCCCGCGGCCCGGGCGGAGCTGCTGCGCACGGCCCTGGCCTTGTGGCGCGGCACGGCGATGGCGGACCTCGCGCTGCGGGACAGCGAGCTGTTCGACGCCGCCGTCAGGCGGCTGGACGAGCTCCACGTGGCCGCGCTCGGGGACCGGGTGGACGCGGACATCCGCCTCGGTCGCGGCTCGGAGCTGGTCTCCGAGCTGACCGACCTGGTCGCCGCGTACCCGCTGCGCGAGGGGTTCGTGGCGGCGTTGATGCGGGCGCTCGCCGAGGCGGGGCGCACGCCCGAGGCGCTGACCGTCTACCAGCGGACGCGTGAGCGGCTGGCCGAGGAACTCGGCGCCGACCCGTCGGCCGAGCTGTCCGCGCTGCACGTCGCGCTGCTCCGCGGCGAGGTGGGCGAGCGGGCGGAGCAGCGCAGGACCAACCTGCGCGCCGAGCTGACGAGCTTCGTCGGCAAGGACGAGGACGTCTCCGCGGTCGCCGCCCTGGCCGTCAGGCACCGGCTGGTCACCTTGACCGGGCCGGGCGGCTCGGGCAAGACGAGGCTGGCCGCGGAGACCGCGCGGACGATGCTGGCCGAGCTGCCGGACGGGGCGTGGCTGGTCGAGCTGGCCCCGGTGCGGGCGGGCGGTGAGCTGGCGCAGGCCGCGCTCACCGCGCTCGGCCTGCGCGAACAGGCCCTGCTCGGCGGCGTGCGGGGCGGGGACCGGACGGACCGGCTCATCGCCGCGGTCCGGGAACGCGCGATCCTGCTGATCCTGGACAACTGCGAGCACGTGATCGAGGAGGCCGCGGCCTTCGCCGATCGGCTGCTGGGGGAGTGCCGGAGCCTGCGGATCCTGGCCACCAGCAGGGAGCCGCTCGGGATCACCGGGGAGGTGCTGTGGCAGGTCGAGCCGCTCGCGCTGCCCGCCGAGCGGGCGGACCCGGCCGAGATCGGGTCCTCGCCCGCGGTGCGGCTGCTGCGCGACCGCGCGCGCCTGGTGCGCCAGGACCTCGGCGCCGACGCGGCCGCCCTGCCGGCCATGGCGCGGATCTGCCGGGCGCTCGACGGGATGCCGCTGGCGATCGAGCTCGCCGCGGCACGGCTGCGCACGATGTCCGTCGATCAGCTGGCACGCGGGCTGGACGATCGGTTCCGGCTGCTGACCAGCGGCAGCCGTACGGCGCTCCCCCGGCACAAGACGCTGCGCGCGGTCGTCGACTGGAGCTGGGACCTGCTGAGCGAGGCCGAGCGACGCGTGCTGCGGCGGCTCTCGGTGTTCTCCGGCGGGGCGAGCCTGGAAGCGGCCGTACGGGTGTGCGGGGACGAGGCGTCCGGCGGGGAGCAGGTGTTCGACGTGCTGACCGCGTTGATCGAGAAGTCGCTGCTGCTCGCCGACGGCGGGGGCGCGATGCGCTACCGGATGCTCGACACCATCAGGGAGTACGCGGCCTACCGGCTCGCCGAAGCCGGGGAGACCGAGCCGGCGCGCCGGGCGCACCTCACGTACTTCACCGAGCTGGCCGAGACGGCCGATCCGCACCTGCGCCGGGCCGGGCAGCTGGAATGGCTGGCCACGCTCGATGCCGAGCACGACAACATCACCGCGGCCCTGCGCCGGGCGATCGCCGGGGGATGGGCCCAGGAGTCGATGCGGCTGGTCGCGGCCGCGGGCTACTTCTGGTATCTCGGCGGGCACCGAGCCGAGGGCGCCGAGCTGAGCGTCGCGGCGGCCTCGCTGCCCGGCGAGGTGTCCGACGAGGTGCGGGCGATGGCGTACCTCATCGTGACCATGTTCGTGACCGCCGGGATCGGCGGTGACCAGTATCAGGCGCGGGAGTGGATCCAGGAGGCGCACCGGTTGGCCCGGCGCAGCGGGTCCCGCCGCCCGCTGCTCGGCTTCGTCGAGCTGCTGGAGCGGACGCTGCGGGGCCCGGCGGAGTTCATGCCCGCGTTCGAGCCGCTCATCGCCGGCGCCGATCCGTGGGTGCGCGCGCAGGCCAGGCTCACCCGGGGCCGGTTCCGGCTCACGCTCGGCGGCGACGAGACCGACGTGGACCTCGACGCCGAGACCGCGCTCGCCGAGTTCCGCGCGCTGGGCGACCGGATGGGCATCGCGCTGGCGCTGACCTTCCTGGCCGACCGGCTCGCCACCCGCGGCGAGTTCGCCCGCGCCTGCGAGCATCACGAGGAGGTCGTCGGGGCGCTGACCGAGGTGGGCGCCGTCGAGGACGTGGTCGGCGTGCGGGCGCGGCAGGCCCAGCTGTACTGGCTGCTCGGCGACGAGCGGTCCAGCGCGTCCGCCATGGCGGAGGCGCAGCGGTGCGCGGGCGGGATCGTCTGGCCGGACGCCCTCGCCGAGCTGGCGCTGTCGAAGGCGCAGCTGGCGCGCTGGCGCGGCGAGCCGGGCCAGGCGCACGAGCACCTGGCCACGGTGCGGGCGGTGATGGGCGAGCCGGGCATGCCCGGCTCGGTCCACGCCATGACCATGCACCTGTACGGCTACCTCACCGAGGACATCGAGGAGGGCCGCGCCCACCGGAAGGAGGCGTTCCGCGCGGCCGCGGCCACGGAGCACCCGCACCCGCCGATGATCGCCGAGATGCTGATCGGGATCGCGGACCTCGCGCTGCGCCAGGGGGAGTACGAACAGGCCGTGCGGCTGCTGGCGGCGAGCGACGGCGTGCGCGGCACGCCGGACCGTTCGCAGCCGGACGCCGCCAGGATCGCCGCGGCCACGCGGAGCCGCCTCGGCGAGACCGTGTTCGCCGAGGCGTTCCGTGCCGGTCAGCGGCAGGACTGGCGCGAGCTGGCCGGGATCACGCTCGCTTCGTGAACGTCCTGCGCGCCCACAGGTAGCCCACCAGCGTGAGCCCGGCGCACCAGGCGACCGCCGTGATGGCTGGGCCCGCCGACGGCGTGCCGGACAGCAGCCCGCGCAGGGTCTCGATGATCGAGGTGAACGGTTGGTACTCGGCGAACTGCCGCGCACCCGGCCCCATCGTCTCGGCCGGCACGAAGGCGCTGCTCAGGAAGGGAAGGAGCATCAGCGGGACCCCGGCGAGTCCCGCGCCTTCCGGTGTCTTAGCGGCGAGCCCGGACGCGACGGTCAGCCAGCCGATCGCCAGCACCGTCAAGGCGACGATGCCGATCGCGCCGAGCCACTGCGGGAGACTCGCCGCCGGCCGGAATCCCAGCAGCACCGCCACCCCGATGATGATCGCGATGGCCACCATGGTCCGCAGCATGATCGCGATCACGTGCGCGTTCAGCACCGCGGCCCTGGACACGTCCATGACGCGGAGCCGGTTGATGAATCCGGTCGTCATGTCCGAGTTCACCGCGGTCGCGGTGGGCCCGATGCCGTAGCCGATGGTCATGATGATCAATCCAGGCGTCGCGTAGTCGACGTAGTCGGCCCCGACGTCGAAAGCGCCGCCGAACACGTGGACCATGAGGAACATCACGAACACCGGCACGAACACGGCGTTGAACAGCGTCAGCGGATTGCGCATCGTGTGCCTGAAGTCGCGCCGCACCATGGTGGCGGAGTCCGCCAGGAAAGCAGAGAAGGCGTTCATCGGGCACTGACCTCCTTGTTCCCGTGCCCGGTGAGGGCGAAGAAGACGTCATCCAGATCCGGCGTGTGCACCGACAGTTCGCCGACCTCCACCGCATGCGTGTCGAGCCGTTCGAGCAGCGCCCGGAGCGACCGCACCCCGCCGTCGCCGGGCACCCGCAAGGTCAGGTCCTCGTCGTCCCTCGTGGACCCGGGCAGGACCCGCGCCGCGGCGTCGAGTTCGTCCCGGCTGGTGAACCGCAGCCGGACATGACCGCCGGGAACCCGGCGCTTGAGCTCGTCGGCGGTGCCCTCGGCGACCAGCCGGCCCTGGTCGAGCACGGCGATCCGGCCGGCGAGCTCGTCGGCCTCCTGGAGATACTGAGTGGTCAGGAAGATGGTCGTGCCGTCGGCCACGAGTTCCCTGATGATCTGCCACATGGTGCGGCGGCTGCGCGGATCGAGTCCCGTCGTGGGCTCGTCCAGGAAGATGATCCGCGGCTTGCCGACCAGCGTCATGGCCAGGTCCAGCTTGCGGCGCATGCCGCCTGAGTAGGACGCCACCAGCTTGCCCGCCGATCCGGCCAGGTCGAACCGGTCGAGCAATCGGCCGGCGATCCTCCTGCCCTCCGCCCTGGGCAGGTGCAGGAGGTCCGCCGTCATCAGCAGGTTCTCCTCGCCGGTGAGGAGGTCGTCGACCGAGGCGAACTGCCCGGTGACCCCGATGGCCGCGCGCACCGCCTTGGTCTCCGTGGCCACGTCGTGCCCCCCGACGACGGCCTTCCCGGCGTCGGGGGCCAGCAGCGTGGTCAGCACGTGCACCGTCGTGGTCTTCCCGGCGCCGTTGGGCCCGAGCAGGGCGAAGACCGTGCCGGTCCGGACGTCCAGGTCGACGCCGTCGAGCACGACCTTGTCCTTGTACGCCTTGCGCAGCCCGGAGGCGGCGATGGCTGAATCGTTCATGGCGCCCACCATCGCCGGCCGCTCTGACACGGGGCCGTCGCCGGGCTGACGCGGCCGCTGACACGGCCCGCCCGGCTACGAGCTCGGGCGCTCCCCGGCGTCCGCGCCGGCCAGGGGGATGCCGCGCACGGTGAGCACCATGAGGACGACGCAACTGGCGGTCAGCGCGATGTCGGCGACGTTGCCGACGAACAGGCCGCCGTAGTCGATGAAGTCGACGACATGACCCTGAGCGAAGCCCGGCGGGCGGAACAGGCGGTCGAGCAGATGGGAGGTGGCGCCGCCGAGCAGCGCGCCCAGCACGACGGTCCAGGCGGGCGAGCGCAGCCGCCGCCCGGTGTAGAGGATGCCGGCGACGGCGGCGGCCGCCGTCAGGGTGAACACCCACGTCGCGCCGGCCCCTATCGAGAACGCGGCACCGGGGTTGAACAGCAGCCGCAGCTGGATCAACTCCGGGATCACCGTGACGCGCTCGCCGCCGGAGAGCGCCGAGACCGCCCAGAGCTTGGACGCCTGGTCCACGGCGAGCACCGCCGCGGCGAGCACCAGCATCCATCCGTAGGGCCGCATGCCCCGTCCCGGCTCCCGGGACCCTCGTCCGATCGGCACCTTCGACCTCGCCATCCGATGACCGTTTCGCCCAATCTAGCGGCCACGCGAGGGGGAGACGCCCGATACGGCCGGGGTGACGAGGAGGGCCGGCGGGCGGGGCTTCAGTCGGAGTCGACGCGACCCAGCGGGTAGGCGCTCTCCAGCAACGCCGCGAGCGCCGCCGCCCAGCCGGAATCCTCCGGGTCGAGCGCGCTGCGCAGGTAGGCCGTGGTGAGCCGCTGGATCAGGGCGACCCGTTCGGGGTTCTCGTCCGTCGTCTCCGTGACGTCGCGGCCGACGATGCCGCCGAGCCCGTGCTCGGCCCCGAACAGCGTGAGCAGGCTCTTGCCGCCCGGGCTCAGGGTGTACGGGTCGGTGAACCAGTCCGGCCCCCGGACGCTCAGATGGGACTGGTCCCGGTCACCCGCGACCACGAGGGCCGGTGTGGTCATGTGGCTGAAGTCCGGGTTCATGAAGGGCATGTGCTCGGCGGCGAACGGCGTCAGGTCGGCGCCGCCCCGGCCGGGCGCGGCGAGCAGCACACCCGCCTTGACCCTGGGGTCGGACAGGTCCTGCCCCGGCCCGCCTTCGGGATCGACGATCCGCGCGCCCAGCAGCATGCTCGCCGTCTGGGCGCCCCAGGAGTGCCCGGCCACGGCGACGCGGCTCCGGTCCAGACGCCCGCTCAGGCCGGGGACGGCGGCTTCGACCAGGTCGAGGTGGTCGAGTACGCGCTTCAGGTCCTCGACCCGGAACCGCCAGATCAGCGGTGTGCGGGGATCGTCTGGCGGAAGGTTCAGCGTCCTGGAGTCGAGATGGGTGGGCTGGACCACCGCGAAGCCGTGGGCGGCCCAGAAGCCGGCCAGCGGGTCGTACCCGTCCATCGACCAGCCGAAGCCGTGCGAGAAGACGATGATCGGCAGGTCGCGCCCGGCGGCGGGCGCGGACACGCGCACCTGGAGGTCCTCACCCCGGCCGGGGGCCGGCAGCACCACCGGCCGCGCCGAGAGGACCGGGATGGGCGCGCCCTGGGCCGCGTGCGCGGGCGCGATGACTGATCGGCTCATAAGAAGGTCTTCCTCGTTCGTGGGTGAAGTGGCCGGCGTGGTTGGCCGGCGGGCGCCCGCTCTGGCATCATGAAAGAAGCGGGACAGCGTCCCGTTTGACGATACGGGACACTGTCCCGTTTAGCAACACCGGAGGCGTGGCGCGATGAACGACGGCGAGCGGGGCGCGGGGCGCGCGGCCCGGCCCAAACGGGCGGACGCCCGCCGCAACGAGAAGAACCTGCTCGACGCCGCCGGAGAAGTCTTCGTCACGTCGGGCGTCGACGCGCCGATACGCGACATCGCGGCCAAGGCGGGCGTCGGCACGGCCACGATCTACCGCCACTTCCCGACGCGGGCGGACCTGATCATCGCCGTCTACCGGCACCAGGTCGAAGCCTGCGCCGAGGCCGGTCCGGCCCTGCTGGCGACCAGTGCCACGCCGTACGCCGCCCTGGAGCGCTGGATCAACCTCTTCGTGGACTTCCTGGTCACCAAGCACGGGCTCGCCGCTGTCCTGCAGTCCGACAACGCCGGCTTCGACGCCCTGCACGCCTACTTCCTCGACCGGCTCGTGCCCGTGTGCGCCCGGTTGCTCGAAGCGGCGGCCGCCGCCGGCGAGATCCGCCCCGGCCAGGACGCCCTCGAACTCATGCGGGGCATCGGGAACCTCTGCGTCGGCGCCGGCGATCCCCGCTACGACGCCCGCCGCATGGTCGGGCTCCTCGTCGCGGGGCTGCGCCTCGGCTAGGACCGTCTCCTGGTCAGGAGACGGTCCACTGCTGGGCGTTGTTGCCGTTGCAGGTCCACTGCCGTACTTCGGAGCCCGGGGCGGTGCCGAAGTTGTAGTTGTCCAGGCACAGGCCGCTGTGCCGGTTGGTGAGGGTGGAGTAGCCGCCTCCCACGGACGTGACGCGCCATTGCTGGACGGCCAGGCCGTTGCAGGTCCACTGGCGTACCTCGGAACCTGGGGTGGTGCCGAAGTTGTAGTTGTCCAGGCACAGGCCGCTGTGCCGGTTGGTGATCGTGGAGTAGCCGTCGGCGGCCGGGGTGATCTGCCAGTCCTGCGTGGCGAGGCCGTTGCAGGTCCACTGGCGGACCTCCGCGCCCGGCGTGGTCACCCAGTTGTAGTCGTCCAGGCAGAGGCCGCTGTGCCGGTTGCGGATCCGCGCCGTGGCAGGGGTGGGCTCGCCCGAGGGGCCGGGGATCACGGTCGAGGTCGAGACGGGGACGCCGAGGTCGGGCGTGCCGTCGGCGTTCCAGGAGATCTTCTGCACCCGGGTGGTGCGGGTGGTGCCGCAGCCCTGGCTCGACGAGGAGTTGGCGTGGTAGGCGATCCAGGTCTCGGTGCCGTCGGGCGAGGTGAAGAAGGAGTGGTGGCCGGGGCCGTAGACGCCGTTCGCGTCGTTGCGCTGGAAGATCGGGCTGGCGAACTTGGTCCAGGACGCGGCCGACAGCGGGTCACCGCCGCGGTACTCCAGCATGCCGAGCTTGTAGTTGGGGCCGTTGCAGTGGCTGGCCGAGTAGGTCAGGAAGGTGCGGCCGCCCCGCTGCAGCGCGAAGGAGCCCTCGTTGACGGCGCCGTTCTGACGCTCCCAGTCCAGGGTCGGGGCCGAGATCCGCCTGCCGAACGCGCTCGCCGTCCACGGGTTCGACATCGGCGCGATGAACAGCGACTGCAGGCCGTCGGACGCGAACGCCGAGAACGTCATGTAGAGGTTGCCGTCGAGCTTGAGCAGGCTGGCGTCGATCGCCCATCCGTTGTCGGGCATCAGGTTGACGATCCCGCGGACGGTGTAGGGCCCCATCGGGTCGGACCCGGCGCTCTCGGCGACGTGGGTGCGGCGGGGCAGGCTGCCCTGCTCCACCGAGTAGTACAGGTACCAGCGGCTCCCGACCATCTCCAGGTGCGGCGCCCACATCGTGTTGCCGCCTGTCCGTACGACGACCTGCTCGGGCGCGCTGCGCAGCCCGGCGATCGTCGCCGAGCGGCGCATGACCACGTCGGAGTTCCACGTCGTGGCGACGTAGTAGTAGAAGCCGTTGTGGAAGACCAGCGTCGGGTCGGCGCTGTTGGGCGTCGGGACGACGGGGTTGGTGAAGGACGGGCCGGGCGCCGCCTGGGCGCGGCCGGTCGTGAACAGGGCTGACAGGACGATCGTGACGACGGCGAGCGTCAGGATCCGGCGCACCGTGCCCGGCAGGGAAGCCAACACGAGGACTCCTTGGGGGGTGGGGTCGACCAGTTGTGTTAGCGCTAACACAACTGGTTGCTTCGTCGTGCTCACTTGCTGGTGGAGAGATGTGTGCCAAGTGTTAACGCCAACACCACAACCGTCAAGGGCGCCTCCGCCGCCGGCTGGGAGGTGGGACAACCTTCAGAGTGCCTGAAGCTTCCGCTAAGCTTCAGTCACCCTGAAGGTTGGAGGATCGAACGTGAGGGATCACGTCCTGCTGTCCGTGCACGTCCTGGCGGCCATCGTGTTCGTCGGGGGCTCGGCCGTGGCCGCGAGCCTGTTTCCCCGCTACGCCCCCGTGGCGGGCCCGCCGGGCGAGGGCGAGCGCAGCCCGGCCGTGGCCGCCGCCCTGCACCGCATCACCCGCGGCTACAGCCTGTTCGGTCTGGTGGTGCCCGCCGTCGGCATCGTGATGGCCCTCGCGCAGGGCCGGATGGGGGAGCTCTGGATCGTCGCCTCGATGGTGCTGACCGGCGTCGCGGCCGTCCTGCTGGCGACCCAGATCTACCCGCGCCAGCGGGACGCGCTGCGCGACCCGGACGACGGGAGCCGGCTGCGCGCGCTGTCCATGCTCGCCGGCTTCTACAACCTGGTCTGGGCGGCCGTGGTCGTGCTGATGGTCGTCCGGCCGGGAGCATGACCGGCGATATCGGAGGTCAAGTCCTAATCATGGCGAGTTGCGACGTTTGTCAGATTGCATTACGTTGAGGCTTCATTTGCCCAGACCGTGCGTGCCCCACCCCCGGGGAGCGCACGGCCGCCGAATCCGTTCGCGGAGCCGGGGACCCATTCCCCTCGGGGTGAATCGGCGCACCACGCGCCGTAGGGCACTTCCACGCCCGAACCCGTCAGCTAACCCGGTAGGCGGCATGGAAGCTAGGAGCAAGCCCCGAGATGAACGTCACCCACCGGTTCGGCGGAGCGCTGATCAGCCTCGCCGTCGCCGCCGCGGCGTTGACCGCCGGCAGCACCGCCGCCCACGCCGCCCCGCCGGTCGCCACCCCCGTCGACGCCGCGCAGGCCGAAGCCGCCCCCGCCGTCCTGGCCACGGCCGCCCACCTGGTCGACGCCACCACCGGCCAGGTCCACTTCAGCAAGGAGGCCGACCTGCGCAGGCCGGTCGCCAGCCTCACCAAGATGATGACCGCGTACGTGGTGCTCCAGCGGGCCGAGCCCACCGACAAGGTCGAGGTCACCACCGCCGACGTCGGCTACGCCGCCAGGGGCGGCGCCGCGGTCGCCCACCTGCGCGCCGGCGACACGCTGACCGTCGAGGACATGCTGCACGCGCTCATGCTGCCCTCCGGCGCCGACGCCGCGCACGCGCTCGCGCGCACGTACGGGCCGGACGTCGAGGAGTTCGTGGCCGCGATGAACGCCACCGCCCGGCAGCTCGGCATGAACGACACGCTGTACGTCAACGCGGACGGCATGCCCTACGGCGGCGGCGGCCACTCCACCGCCCGCGACCAGGTCCGCCTGGCCCAGAAGGTGCTGGAGAACCCGACCCTGGAGAAGGTCACCTCCACCCAGTACCACACCGTCCCCGCGACCTCCGAGCGCCGTTCGTACTCATGGCGCAACACCAACCGCCTGCTCGGCACCTCCGGCGCGCTCGGCGTCAAGACCGGCTACACCCGCGCCGCCGGTTACACGCTCGCCTTCGCCGCCGATCGGGGCGGCAGCCGGCTCGTCGGCGTCCTCCTCGGTGAGACCAGCTCCAGCCGCCGCTTCCAGACCGCCGAGGCCCTGCTCGGCTGGGCCGGCGCCGCGGCCGCACAGCGATAGCGGTCTCCGTGCGAGCGGCCCGGCCAGGGCCGCTCGCACGGACGGACCGCCGCACCCTCTAGGGTCCTGTTGAACATTTCAAGCCGCGTGAGAACGGGACCCCCATGAACCTCGCACTGTGGATCGTCGCGGGCCTGCTGGCCGCCGTGTTCGGTGTGGCCGGGCTGATGAAGCTGGCGCAGCCCAAGGAGAGGCTCGCGGCCTCCGGCCTGGCCTGGACGGAGGACTTCTCCGCCGGCGCGGTCAAGGCCATCGGCGGGCTGGAGGTGCTGGCCGCGCTCGGGCTGATCCTGCCGGCGACGTTCGGCGTCGTCCCGATCCTCACCCCGCTGGCGGCGGCCGGGCTGGTCATCGTCATGATCGGCGCCGCGGTCACGCACGGCCGGCGCGGGGAGCATCCGGCGATCGCCGTCAACGTGGTGCTGCTCGTCCTGGCCGCGTTCGTGGCCTGGGGCCGCTTCGGCCCCCATGCCTTCTGACGTGACAGCTCGGCCCGGGATTCACGGGTGCGCCGTCGAGACCCGCTCCACCAGGTCAGGCTGGAAGACCACGTGACGGTGCTCGTGGCCGCCGGGGCTGTCGGCCTCCTCCAGCAGCATCAGCGCCGCGGTGCGGCCCAGCTGCTCGCGCGGCTGGCGGATCGACGACAGCGGCACGGCCGCCGCCGCGGCGAAGTCGATGTCGTCGTACCCGAGAATCGCCACGTCGGCGGGGACCCGCAGGCCGCGCTGGGTGAGCTCCTGCAGCACGCCCATCGCCACCAGGTCGTTCGCGCAGAACACGGCAGTGGGCCGCTCCTCGCGGGGCAGGCCGGCCAGCTCCTTGCCGGCCTGGCGGCCGGTGGCGACGGTGAGGTCCGGCAGCGGGATCACGGTCAGCTCGCTGTCCGGGCCCAGCACACCGGCCAGGCCGTGGTGGCGGTCCTCCACCTGGCGGACGGGGAACGGCCCGCCGGCGAAGGCGATCCGCCGGTGACCCCGGTCGAGCAGGTGACGCCCGGCGAGCCGGCCGCCGAGCACGTCGTCCACCGAGACGGCGCACCCGTAGGAGTGGCGCGACGAGCTGTCGAACGTCACCACAGGGATGCCCCGGGAGATCAGCCCGCCCAGTCGCTCCCGCTGGCCCGAGGCGTTGACCGGGGTGATCAGCACGCCCAGCGGGCGCTCCTCCTCGAACATGCGCAGCAGCCGCGCCTCCCGGGCGGCGTCCTTGCTGCTGTTGACCACCATCACGTTGACGTCCACGTCCTGCGCGGCGGTCTCGACGCCGTTCAGCACGTCGATGAAGAACGGGTTGGTCAGGTCGAGCGCGACCACGGCGATCGTCGTGCTGCGCCCGGCCCGCAGCTGGCGGGCGGACCCGTTGCGGACGTAGCCGAGCTGGACCACCGCCGCCTCCACCCGCATGCGGGTCTCCCTGGCCACCATCTCGGGCCGGTTGAGCACGTTGCTCACGGTGCCGACGGAAACCCCGGCGAGTCGGGCGACGTCTTTGATGCTCGGCATCGTTCCTCGGTCATGAAGTGCGGCGGCGCTTGAACCGTATCAATGCTACGGGCGCCCCCGAGAGACCGCGTCTCAGCGCGGATCGCGCCGCAGCGGATGCTCGGGCGGCACCTCCACCAGCACGATCCGGTGCCCGTCGGGGTCGGCGATCCAGAACTCGACCAGCCCCCACGGCTCCCGCCTGGCCTCGCGCAGCACGGTGACGCCCGCCCGCCGCAGCCGCTCCTCCTCCCGGCCCACGTCGCGGACCTGCAACCACAGCATCATGCGCTCGCCCGCCGGTCCGCCGGAGTGCCCCGACAGTTCGAGGAACCCCTGCCCGAGGAAGAAGACCACGCCGGGATGGTCCGGCGGGCCGAACTCCCGGTAGACGGCCAGGCCGAGCGTCTCGGCGTAGAAACGGCGGCTGCGCTCCAGGTCACCGGGGCGCAGCAGTACGCGGCTGCTCAGCACTTCCATGACCCGGACCGTTCCCCGCCGGCACCGGATCAGACGCCGCCGGTCAGGACGGGCGGCGCGCGTACACCTCGATCTCGATCTTCATGCGCGGGTCGGCGAGCCCGCAGACCAGCATCGTCGCGGCCGGGCGGACCTCGCCGAAACAGCGGCGCAGCGCGGGCCAGCAGGGCTCGAAGTCGGCGCGGTCGGGCAGCAGGTAGCGCACCCTGACCACGTCGCCGAAGCCGCACCCCGCCTCGGCGAGCGCCGAGCCGATGTTGCGCAGGCACTGCTCGGCCTGCTCCACCATGTCGCCGGAGATCGTCATGGTGGCGTAGTCGAAGCCGGTCGTCCCGGACACGTGCACCCAGTCGCCGTCCACCACGGCGCGGGCGTAGCCGATCTGCTCCTCGAAGACCGAACCGCTGAGGATGGCGCGTCGCTCTGTCATGCGCGGCACGATAGGTGATCGGCGGCGATACGTCGAAGACGCGTGGACTCATGGACTGATATCTCTGGGCGTATGGACCGTCCCGAGCTTCCGCTGCACCACCTGCACGCGTTCGCCGTGCTCGCCGAGGAACTCCATTTCGGCCACGCGGCCGTCCGCCTCGGCATCGCGCAGCCGCCGCTGAGCCAGCAGATCCGCCGCCTGGAGGAGAGGGTCGGCCACCCGCTCTTCCACCGCGAGCCGGGCCGGATCTCCCTCACCGCCGCGGGCCGGGAGCTGCTGCCGGCCGCCCAGCGGGTCCTCGCCGGCGTCGCGGCCGGGCTCGCCGCCGCGCGGGACGCGGGAAGCGGGCGGACCGGCCGGCTGCGGATCGGGTTCGCCGCCTCACTGGCGCTGACCGTGCTGCCCGGCCTGCTGCGCGCCTTCCTGGAACGGTTCCCCGAGGTGCGGCCCGACATCCGCGAGATGACCACGGCCCCGCAGCTCGCCGCCCTGCACGACGGGACGATCGACGTCGGCCTGCTGCGCGAGCCGCACTCCGGTGAGGCGGAGCTCGGCTTCGCGACGGTGCTGACCGAGCCCTTCGTCGCCGTCCTGCCGTCCGCGCATCCGCTGGCGTCCCTCCGGTCCGTCCCGCTGGCGCGGCTGGCGGACTCGCCGTTCGTGCTCCTGCCCCGCGCGGCGGGGCCGGGCCTGTACGACCAGATCACGGACCTGTGCGCCGGCGCGGGCTTCACCCCGCGGATCGGCCGGCACGCGGTGGAATGGCTGACCGTGTGCGCCCTGGTGGAGGCCGGGCTGGGCGTGTCACTGGCCCCGGCGAGCATCCGGCGCGTCCGGCTCGCCGGGGTCGCCTTCCGCGCGATCACGCCCGGCACGGCCCGCACCCGCGTCGCCGCCGCCTGGCGCCGTGACGACCCGAACCCGGTAGTCGCCAACTTCCTGGCGACGCTGCCCTGACGAGGGGGTCACGCGACCTTGGCGGACGGCGCCTTCCACGTGTTGCACGCACCCGGCTTGCCGGCCTTGTGGCCCTGCCCGGCCCAGTGAGCACGGTTGGCGGGCTTGCCGTCGTTCTTGGCGAACCTGGCATACGCCTTGGGCTGAGCGGACTTGAGGAAGGCCGGCCAGTCCTTGACGGTGCGGCCCAGGCTCTTCACCGACACGCCCTGGAGGCAGTCGGACTGCAGGCCGTACCGGCGGTTCTGCTCGTTCATCACCTTCTCCGAGCCGTCGTTCCGCAGCGCCCACCAGGCCCGGCCGATGCCGGTCTGGCCGAGGACGACGCCGCTCCACGTCCGGGTGAGCGAGGAGAGGATCTTGTCGTCCTTCTTCGCCCTGATCCAGTCGTCGGCCAGCCGCACCTTGATGACGGTGCCGCAGACCTCGGAGAAGGACTCGCGCAGGTCCATGCCGCTGGAGCAGGACTGGAGGTCGTCCTTGGCCCTGAACTCCACCTTGACCGGCTGGAAGTCCTCGATGGCCGGCTTCCACGCCTTGTTGAGACAGCCGACGAGCTTGGTGATGTACGTCCTGGTCGAGGCGGCGGTCGTGCCCTTGGCCGCCCCGCAGGAGACCTTGGGCAGCTTGGCCGCCTTGTAGAGCGCGTTATGGGTCAGTTCAGGGGCGCCCTTGACCGGGTCGGCGTGGGCCGCACCTGACAGAAGCACCACACCGGCGGCCACCGCCGCCGACAAACGAATGATCATGACGCGGAATCGTACGGCCCGCGCCCGTGGAATGGCCAGCCGTCACGTCACGTCACGGGTGATCATGACCGGGCAGGGCGCGTGCTGGGCACAGTACTCGCTGGTGGACCCGAGCAGGACGCCTTCCAGCCGGCTGCGGCCGTGGGAACCCAGGACGAGCAGGTCCGCCTCGGCGCCGAGCCTCGTCAGCACGTCGGTGGGGTGGCCCTGGACGACGAGGGGCCGGGCCTTGACCCCGGTCTCGGCCAGTTCGCGGTCCAGCGTGCGCTCGCCCCACTCCATCAGCCGGTCGGTGTCGGGCTTGACCAGTTCGACCCCGACGGAGTCCCAGTGCACGGCGTGCACGGCGTGCAGGTCGACGCCGCGCAGCGCGGCTTCCTCCGCCGCCACCCGCAGGGCGTGCCGGGCGTGCTCCGATCCGTCGACCGCGGCGATCACGTGGCTGTGCGAGTCCGACAGGCGCGGCAGGTCCGGGACGACGGTCACCGGGCACGGCGCCTGGTACAGGCAGGCCTTGCTGACCGAGCCGAGCAGCAGCCCGGCGAGCCGGTTGTGGCCCCGCGAACCGACGACGAGCAGGTCACCGGGGGAGCAGGCGGCGATGAGGCCGGCCGAGGCACCGCCGTGGCCGAAGCGCGGTTCGGCGTAGCCCCGGATGATGTCGCCGGCCGCCCGGCGCAGGTCTTCCTCGGTCTTCTCGTCCGTCGCCGATGTCCGGTCCGGCAGGATCGTCCAGGGCTGGAGCTCGGCGCGGTGCAGGCGAGCCTGGCCGAGCGCCCACCCGAGCGCCCTGACGGAGCCCGGCGAGCCGTCGAATCCGGCGATGACGCGTTCCACGGAAATGTCCTCCTTGGCGTGGTGGAGCAGATGATCTCGCGGCGTGGTCGCTTGTCGAGGGCGGTGGGGCGCCCCATACCCCGGGTCACGCTCCGTACGCGGCTTCCTTGATCCCGGTGGAAAAGGACTTTGGTCCTTCCCGAGATGACCTTCGGCCCCCGACCGGCGGCCTGAGCTCGCCCTACGTTGGTCACGTCCCTCCCGGAAGTGGAGCAACCGCCCGTGCCGACGACCCGTGCGCACCCCGGCCCCCGCCTGGCCGCCGGGCGGCTCCCCCTGCTGGCCGGGGCCGCGGTGGCGCTGGTCGCGGGCCTGTTCGGCGGAGTGGCCCTGCTGGTCGCCTGGTTGCCGGCCCCCGCGGCGTTCACCGAGCAGCACGGGCCGCTGATGGCGCTGGGCTTCCTGGGCACGCTCATCTCGCTGGAACGCGCGGTGGCGCTCCGGCAGCTCTGGGGATACGCGGCCCCCGCGCTGTCCGCGTTCGGGGCGGTCGCCCTGGCCGCCGGCGCCGAACAGGCCGGCAAGGCGGCGCTGACCGCCGCCGCGGGCTGGCTGGTGGCCGTCTACGTCGCGCTGCTGGGCCGGCGGGTGAGCCGCGAGACGCTCATGCAGCTGGCCGGCGCGCTGGCCTGGTTCGGCGGCGGCCTGCTGTGGCTGGCCGGACGGCCGATCCCGGAGCTGGTGGTCTGGTTCGCCGCCTTCCACGTGCTGACCATCGCCGCCGAACGGCTGGAGCTGGCGCACGTCGTCTTCCTGCGGCCCGGGGCGTGGGGCGGCCTGGTGGCCGCGGCCGCGCTGGTCGGCGGCGGCGCCCTCGTCTCGCTCGCCGGCCCGGCCATGGGCGCGCGGACGGCCGGGGCCGGGATGGTCCTGGTCGCCGTCTGGCTGGCCTGGCGCGACGTGGCCCGCCACACCGTCCGCGGCTCCGGTCTGCCCCGGTACGCGGCCGTGTGCCTGCTGGCCGGCTACGCCTGGCTCGGCGTGGCCGGAGTCCTGTGGGCCGCCACCGGCCTGTCGTCCGGCCGCTACCTGTACGACGCGGCCCTGCACGCGCTGTTCCTCGGCTTCGTGATGTCGATGGTCTTCGGCCACGCCCCGGTGATCCTGCCGGCGGTGCTGCGGGTGCGGCTCCCGTACCGGCCCGTTCTGTACGCGCCGCTGACGCTGCTGCACGTGGCCGTGGCCGCCCGGGTCGCCGGTGACCTGGCCGCCCTGGACGCGGTGCGCACATTCGGCGGCGTCCTGGCCGTGTTCTCCCTGCTCTTGTTCGCCGGATGCGCGGTCGCGGCGTCGCGCTCGCGGACCGGTCACGATAAGGAGGTGCCGGCGGTGAACCCCGTCGAGATCCGTAAGGGGCCGGGTGCCCCGAGCACGCCGCCGCAGCGCCCGCGCGCGTCGTGGCACCTGCGGGCGAACGCGATCGTGGTCGGCTGGCTGGCCCTCACCGTCGCGGTGGCGCTGGCCGGCGACGTGCTGCCGGCGCCGCGCTGGCTGCTGATCCACGTGTTCCTGCTCGGCGGGGTCTCCACCGCGATCCTCATCTGGAGCGAGCACTTCACCGTCGCGCTGCTGCGCACCAGGACCCCCGCGCAGACGGCGAGCCTCGCCCGGCTCGCGCTGCTCAACGCCGCCACGATCGCGATCCTGTACGGGGTCGCCGCCGGTCCCTGGCAGCTCGCCGCGGCCGGCGCGGGCGTGGTGGTGGTCGTGGTGCTGTGGCACGCGTACGTGCTGGTCGCGCTGCTGCGCCGGGCCCTGCCCGGCAGGTTCGGGCACGTCATCGGCTGGTACGTGAGCGCGGCCGGCGCTTTGGCGGCCGGTGGCGTGCTCGGCGGGCTGCTGGCCGCGCACGTCCCGCACGCCGATGCCCACGAGCGCATGCAGGCCGCGCACGCCGAGGTGAACCTGCTCGGCTGGGTGGGGCTGACCGTGCTCGGCACGCTGTTCACGCTGTGGCCGACCGTGCTGCGCACCCGCATGCCCGACCGGACCCGCCGGGCCTCCAGGATCGGGCTGTGGCTGGCCGCCCCCGGTCTGGCGGTGACCGTGGCCGGGCTGCTCACCGGCTGGCGGTGGGTCGCGGTCGCCGGGCTGGCCGCCTACGCGGCCGGCACCGTGGCGGCGCTGGCACCGCTGGCCGAGGCGGTGCGCCGGCGGCGCCCGCACACCGGGGCGGCCTGGACGATGGGAGCGGGCGTCGTCTGGTTCGGGATCGCGCTGGCCGCGAACCTGGCGATCGTGGCCACCCGTCCGGCCGCCGAGGTCACCGCCGGGCTGGATCCGCTGCTGCCGCTGGTGCTCGCCGGGTTCGTCGCCCAGGTGCTGCTCGGCTCGCTGCTGCACCTGCTCCCTGCGGTGCTGGGCGGCGGCCCGGCCCGTTTCAAGGAGAACGCGGCGCTGCTGGAGCGCGGCTGGGCGGTGCGGCTGGCGGCCTTCAACCTCGGGGTGCCGCTGCTGGCGCTGCCGGTGCCCGCGCCCCTGCGCCTGCTCGGCTGGGCACTCGTGCTCGCCGCGACCGCCGCGTTCGTGACCCTGGCCACGACCGCCCTGACCCGTTCCCGAGCGCTCGGGCGTACGCGCCCCGCAGCCGAGAAGACAACCGTCACGACGCCAGGCCACGGCCCCACCAGCGGCGGCGCGACGCCCCTCATCGGACCCGACGGCGGCGTGATGAGCCCCATTGGACCCAGCGGCGCGACGCCCCTCATGGGACCCGGCGGCGGCGCAACGCCCCTCATCGGACCCGACGGCGGCGTGATGAGCCCCATTGGACCCAGCGGCGCGACGCCCCTCATGGGACCCGGCGGCGGCGCGACGACCCGCCCCGGACCCGGCGGCGGCGCGATCGCAGGAGGCGCTTCCGCCGACGGCGCGTCCCGCAGCGCCTCTGCTGGCGACGCGTCTCGCGGCGCCTCCATCGGTGGCGCGACGGCCGCCGACGCCGCCCCAGGCGCCGCCGCAGGCGCCAGCGGCGGTGACGGTGATGGTGATGGGACTGGTGGTGGGTGGCTGCGGGCTTGGCCCGGGCTGGCCGGGGTGGTGGCGGGGATTCTGCTGACGGCGGCGGCGGTCGTGGTGTCGACGACCGGTGGTGAAGGGACGGCGGAAAGGGTCACCGCTACGGGGGCGCGGACGGTCGAGGTGACCCTGGCCGGGATGAGCATCAGGCCCTCGGTGATCGAGGCCGCGCCCGGCACCGTGCTGACGCTGCGCGTCACCAACACCGACGCCCAGCGGCACGACCTGCGGTTGGCCACCGGCGAGCGCACCCCGCTGCTGGGCCGCGGCGAGAGCGCCACGCTCACGCTGCCGCCCCTGGCGGAGGCGGTCGACGGCTGGTGCACCGTGGCCGGGCACCGCGCCGCGGGCATGGCCATGCGCGTCGTCCTCGCCGGCACCGCGCACGGCGGCCACGCCACCGGCGGCGACACCGGCGGCGACACCGGCGGCGACACTGCGGCCCCCGCCCGCCTCGACCTGTCCGCGCCCATGTCACCGGAATGGACCCCGCACGACGCGACGCTCAAGCCCGCGCCGGGAGGCGTGGAGCACCAGGTCGAGATCCGCGTGGACGACCAGGCCGTCCAGGAGGTCGCGCCCGGCGTGCGGCAGCGCGTGTGGACGTTCAACGGCAAGGTCCCTGGCCCGGTGCTGCGCGGCAAGGTCGGCGACATCTTCACGGTCACGTTCGTGAACGGCGGCACGATGGGCCACGGCATCGACTTCCACGCCGGGGCGAACGCGCCGGACGAGGTCATGCGCAGCATCGAGCCGGGCGAACGCCTCACCTACCGCTTCCGCGCCGGGCACGCCGGAGCCTGGCTGTACCACTGCTCGACCATGCCGATGACGCAGCACATCGCCAACGGCATGTACGGCGCGGTGGTCATCGATCCGCCGGAGCTGCCGGAGGTGGACCGCGAGTACCTCCTGGTGCAGGGCGAGCTCCACCTCGGCGAGCCGGGCAGCGACGCCCAGGTGGCCAAGATCCGCGAGGGACGTCCCGACGGCTGGATGTTCAACGGCACCGCCGCCGGGTACGACCACGCGCCGCTGGCGGCGAAGGCCGGGGAGCGGGTGCGGATCTGGGCCGTCGCCGCAGGTCCCAGCTCGGGCACGGCACTGCACGTCGTGGGGGCGCCGTTCGACACGATCTACAAGGAGGGCGCGTACCGGCTGCGGAAGGACGACGCGGGCGGCGCGCAGGTGCTGGATCTGGCCCCCGCCCAGGGCGGCTTCGCCGAGCTGGTCTTCCCGGAGGCGGGCACGTACCCGGTCGTGGACCACACGATGCGGCAGGCGGAGGCCGGCGCGCACGGCCTGTTCAAGGTGAGCGCCCGCTGACCAGGGCCACGCCCGTCCCGCACCCCACAGCTGCCCACGTCGTGGGCGCCCCAGCGGCGGTGGAAGTCGTCGCCGAGGGTGGACAGTTCGCCGACCAGGTCGAAGCTGCCGGCGGCGCCGTCGAGGAAGGTGAAACGGGCGAAGTTCGGCGGCCGGGTGAGGTGGGCGCAGACGTCAGGCACGCAGACGTCAGGCACGCAGACGTCAGGCACGCAGACGTCAGGCACGCAGACGTCAGGCACAGGGCGCGGCCCAGGAGGTTGGCGGTTCCGACCGGTCGTTGCCGACGATCGCCGGGGCGGTGGTGAGGGTGTCGAACATCCACTGCAGGCCGGGGCGTGTCGTCGGCTGCGTGGGGCGGCGGCGCGGGATGGCGTTGCCGCCGTTGGCCTCGTGCGCGAGGCGCGGCAGGTGGGCGCGTTCGAGCTTGGCGTAATACTTCACGCTCATCCCGGCATACTTCACGCTCATCCCGGCACGCTCGGGAGTGATCTTGGCGCGCCGGGAGGTGAGGAATTCGCGCACTTAGGATGGCCGGGTGTTCGCCCAGGCCGCCGTCGAATTCGGCGAGCGTCGCTCTGAGGGATGCCGGTCGTGCTGTGGCTCGGCGACCAGGCCGTCACTTTGATCGACCCGCCGCCGTCGCGGCAGTTCGCCGCGATTTTGGCGTTGACCGTGCGGCTGACGGACGCGACCGGCCTGGACGGGCACGCCGAGGCGGGCGAACGGGTCACGGTCCGGATCGAGCCGGCCGCGACCGGCTCTTGACCATCACGGCAGCCCTTGTGGCGCTCTGGCCGAGGTGGCCGGGCCTTGTGGTCAGGGACGGCCGATGCGGACCTTCCAGACAGTCGGTCCCGACTCGAGGTACTCCCAGGTGAACTCGCCGGGGTGCTCGGCGGCGAACTGGTAGTAGAGCGGTTTCGGGTCATGGTCGTTGACCAGCACGAACGCCGTACGCGCGGTCAGTTCGCCGAACGTGGCGAAGATCTGCTCGTGGCGCTGCGCCGGGACCAGCCGGCGCACGTCGAGCTCCGGCGACTCGGCCGGGGCCCGCTCCTCCTCGACGGCCTCGACGGTGTCCGGCTCGCCGCCGAGGACCTCCTGCATGCCCTTGAGCAGGGCGGCGAGGTCGACTCCCGCGTCCGCCAGCGCGGGCAGCAGGATCTCGTTCTCCTTCTCCACGTGGCTCTGGAAGACGGCGTTCAGCGCCGTGGCGGCGGCGGAGATCTCTCCCGGGGAGCCGGCCGAGGCGAGGTCGCCGACCAGCTCGCGCAGCGTCAGGTGCTCGTCGTGCATCGCCCGCACCAGCAGCCTGGTCCTGGGCAGGTCGGCGGCGACGCGGTACACCGTCTCCTCCTCCGCCATGGCGTGCGGGAGCACCTCCTGGTTGCAGAAGTCGACCAGCACCCCGCGCCGGGCCGCGGGCGACGCCAGACGGTCGATCGAGCGGCTGATGGTGAGCGCGTGGTCGGACATGGTCCGGCCGAGCTGGTCGTGGTGGGCGCGGATCGTCGCCAGCACACCGTCCTGAGTGCCGCGGTCCGTGGATGCGGTCATGGGTTCAGCCTTTCTGTCGGGTGAGCAACGGGGCGCGGCCGCGCGTACTCGGCATGCTGAAACGCTAGGCCGCGGTTCCGGCCCGTGTCACCGGCTACAAGTCACCGGGCGGGCGGGCACTAGGACCCCGATTTCCGGGCCCTTCGCCTCTGGCGGGCGACGGCTCACGTGGCCTGCAGGTCACGCAGGCCCGGCTCCTCGGCCAACCGGCCGGCCTGCACCCAGTACCAGCCGAGCGAGGCGGTGAACCGCTCGGTCAGCCGCGTGTCGCCCAGGCTCATGGCGGCATCGAGCGCGCCGCGCAGGTTGGCGGCCTCGGCGTCCAGCCGCCGGATCCAGCGGTGCCGCGCGGGCCCGCTCCGGTAGGACTCCGCGCACTCGGCGAGCTGGGTGTAGTAGGTGGCGTACCAGCTCAGGACGCGGTCGTGCTCGCCTGCCTCGCGCAGGCGCTCCAGCCCGTACGCGGCCACGGACTCCAGCAACCGGTACCTGTCGCCCGACCGTACGATCAGCGACCGGTCCACCAGCCGGGCCAGCAGATTGGCGACGTCGTCCGGCGCCAGGTCCGACCCGCGGACGGGCGGCGCTCCCTCGATCGGCAGAGGCACGGCGCAGACCCGCTCGGCGGCCTCCAGCGTGCAGCCGCCCACGTGGACGGCCAGGCGGCGCAGCACCACGCGTTCGGGCTCGGTGAGCAGCTCCCAGCTCCAGTCGAGTGCCGCCCTGAGGGTCCGCTGGTGGGCGGGGCCGGCCCGGCGTCCCGCCGACAGCAGCCGGAAGCGGTCGTCCAGCCGCGCCGCCAGGGCCGCCACGCCCAGCGAACGCGTCCGGGCGGCGGCCAGCTCCAGCGCCAGCGGGATGCCGTCGAGGCGGCGGCAGATCACCTCGGCGGCGTCGGCGTCCGCGGCCGTCAGCGCGAAACCCGGCTGCGCGTCGGCGGCCCGGGCGGCGAACAGCCGCATCGCCGCCCATACGTCCAGCGGCGGCACCTCCCGCACCACCTCGCCGGTCACCCCCAGAGGCTCCCGGCTGGTGGCGATCACACACAGCCCGGACCCACCGCGCAGCAGCCGCTCCACAAGCTCGGCCACCGCCTCCACCACATGCTCGCAGTTGTCGAGCACCAGCAGAGCCCGTCGATCGCCGAAGACCGCGGCGATCGACTCCCCCATTCCGCCGGGCACCCCCGGCACGGTCGCGCCCGCGCCGCCGCTGATCACTCCGCGCGTTGTCCCGTCGGCTTCGCCGTCGCCGGTCATGCCGGGTGCCGCCCCCGCGCCGCCGTCGTCGCGTACCCCAAGTGTCGTCGCGATGGTTTCGGCCACGTCCGGGCCCGCGGTGACCGATGACAGCTCCACCAGGTACGCGCCGCCGGGGAAGTCGCCGGCGAGCCGGTGGGCGGCAGCCAGGGCGAGGCGGCTCTTGCCGACGCCGGCCGTGCCGATGAGCGTCACGAGCCGGGTCGTGGGTGGCAGCGCGGCCAGTTCGTCGAGGGCCTCGTCGCGGCCCACGAGCTCGGTGAGCGGTTCGGGCAGCCGGGCGGGGGCGGGCGCCGGGACGACCGCCGGGCGGCGCAGGCCGGGGCTCTGCTCCAGGATCGCCTGGTGGAGAGCGGCGAGCTCGGGGCCGGGGTCGAGGCCCAACTCGTCGCGGACGCGCTCACGCAGGGACCGGTAGACCTCCAGCGCCTCGGCCTGCCGTCCCGAACGGTAGAGGGCGCGCATGAGCAGGCCGTGGAAGCGTTCCCTCGTGGGGTGCTGAGCGGCGAGTTCGGCCAGCTCGCCGATCTGGGACGAGTCCTGCCCGAGAGCCAGCCGTACGTCGGCGTAGTCCTCCAGAGCCGTCAGCCGCTGCTCCTCCAGCCGGGCCGCGGCCCCCCGCACGAGCGGTTCGCCGGGGAAGCCGGCGAAGGCCGGGCCGCGCCACCATGACAGCGCCTCGGCCAGCAGGGCGGCTCTCTCCCGGGGGTCCCTGGAGGCCCCGGCCCGGCCGGCGGCCTCGCGGAAGCGGCGGGCGTCGGTGTCGCCGTCGACAAGGTAGCCGGGCGACCGCGTGACGATCAGCTCCCTGGCACCCGGCTCCGCCTCGTCCAGCGCCCTGCGCAGCTGCGACGCCTTGGCGCGCAGCGCGCCCAGCGGGTTGCCCGGCGGCTCCGGCCCCCACAGGTTCCCGATCAGCCGGTCGGCGGCCACGACCTGCCCGTCTCCGGCGAGCAGGCAGGCCAGGAGCGCCCGTACCTTGAGCTCGGGCACGCGCACGGCACGCCCGTCGTCGGCGATCACCTCGAGCGGCCCGAGTACGGCGAAGCGCATGGATCTCACCCTAAGCAGTTCCGAACAGGACCCGAACGTCCGCCCTCCAGGCTGATCGCATGACGACCACCACGACTTCCCCCATGACCGGGGCGCGGGCGTGGCTGGGGCTGCTCGTGCTCGCCCTGGCCACGCTCCTGCTCGCCGTGGACAACACGGTGCTGATGCTCGCGCTGCCTCACCTGGCCGCGGACCTGAACCCCAGCGCCACCGAGCTGCTGTGGATCACCGACGTGTACGGGTTCATGATCGCCGGATTCATCATCACCATGGGCTCGATCGGTGACCGGATCGGCCGGCGCAGGCTGCTGCTGATCGGTGCGGCCGCGTTCGCCGCCGCCTCGCTCGTGGCCGCGTACTCCACCACGACCGTGATGCTGATCGGCGCCCGCGTGCTGCTGGGGATCGCGGGCGCCACGATCGGGCCGTCCGCGCTGGCGCTGGTGGCCGGGCTGTTCGCCGACGCCAGGCGGCGCGCCCTGGCCATCGGCGTGTTTACCGCCTGCTTCATGGGCGGGGCGGCGGCCGGGCCGGTGATCGGCGGGGTGCTCCTGGAGCACTTCTGGTGGGGCTCGGTGTTCCTGATGGGGGTGCCGATCATGGTGGTCGTCCTGGTGGGCGGTCTGGTCCTGCTGCCGGAGACCAGCGCCGAGGGCTCCGGCAGGCTCGACTGGGCGAGCGTGGCGATGTCGCTGGCCGCGATCCTGCCGCTCGTCCACGGACTGAAGGAGCTGGCCGACGACCCGGGGCAGCCGGTGGCGTACGCGGCCCTCGGCGTCGGCCTGGCGTTCGGCTGGGCGTTCGTCCGGCGGCAGCGCCGGCTGGCGGAGCCGCTGGTGGACCTGCGCCTGTTCGGCGACCGCTCGTTCAGCGCGGCCCTGCTGATCCTGGCGCTGGCCATGGTGCTGCAGGGCGGCGTCTACCTGTTCGTGAGCCAGCACCTGCAGCTCGTCGAGGGCCTCTCGCCGCTGGCCGCGGGCCTGTGGATGGCCGTCCCCGCTCTGGGCCTGGTCGCGGGGTCGCTCGCGGCGCCGCTCGTCGCGGGCGTGTTCCGGCCGGGCCTCGTCGTCGGGGCCGGGCTGGTCGTGTCCGCCGCCGGGTTCGCCGTCGTCGTGGCGGGCGACGGCCTCGGCACGCTGATCGCGGGTGTCACGATCGCCTTCCTCGGCATGGCGCCCGTGGGCGCGCTGGGGCTCGGCCTCATCGTCGGAGCGGCGCCGCCGGAGCGGTCCGGGTCCGCGTCGGCGATGGCCGAGTGCGGCGGTGAGCTGGGCATCGCGCTCGGCATCGCGCTGCTCGGCAGCGTCGGCACCGCCGTCTACGGCGGCACGGTCACCTCGCCGCACGCGGGCGGCTCGCTCGGCGAGGCGCTGACCGCCGCCGCCGCGCTGCCGCCGGGACAGGCCGCGGACCTGGTGGCGGAGGCGCAGGCCGCCTTCACCCAGGGGCTGCTCGTCGTCACGGCCCTGAGCGGGGTGCTCGTGCTCGGCCTGGCCGTGACCGCCATGACCCTGCTGCGGCATCTCCGCCCGATCGGCGGGGACCGGTAAGCACCGCCGCCGGAAGCGGGATGACGGCCCGCCGGGACGAGGGGCGAAGGTCCGTCCCATCGCGGGACCGTGGCCTCTGACCCACGAGCCGGGATCGCCGGACGATGAGGGCATGAGAATCGGAATCAACGGGTTCGGCAGGATCGGCCGCGCCATCCTGCGCTCCAGCACCGACCCGCTCGTCTCCCGCGACGTCATCGGCGATGCCGCCCCCTGCGTGGTCGACTCCGGTCTCACCCGGTCCGGCGGCGACCTGGTCAAGGTCTTGGGGTGCTACGACAACGCATGGGGCTGTGCCGACCGGCTCGTGGAGATGGCCCAGCGGATGGAGGAGCCGGCATGTCAGCGGTGATGGTCGAGGGACTGCGCAAACAGTACGGGACGGTGAAGGCCGTCGACGGGGTGAGCTTCACCGTCGAACGGGGAGAGGTGTTCGCGCTGCTCGGACCGAACGGCGCGGGCAAGACCACCACGGTGGAGATCCTGGAAGGGCACCGCGGGCGCGACGCCGGTCACGTGTCGGTGCTGGGCTTCGATCCGGCCACCGGCGGCCGGGCCTACCGCGAGCACATCGGGATCGTCCTGCAGGAGGCCGGCTTCGAGGAGGAGTTCTCCGTCTTCGAGCTGGTGCGGCTGTACGCAGGCTTCTACCCGCGCCCACGCGATCCTGACGAGGTTGTCGAGCAGGTCGGGCTTCAGGACAAGCGCGACGCCCGCGTGCGGACGCTGTCCGGTGGGCAGCGGCGCCGGCTGGACCTGGCGCTCGGCCTGGTCGGGCGCCCGGACGTGCTGTTCCTGGACGAGCCGACCACCGGCTTCGACCCGTCGGCTCGCCATCACGCGTGGGAACTGATCGACGGCCTGCGTTCGCTCGGCACGACGATCCTGCTCACCACCCACTACATGGACGAGGCCCAGCACCTCGCCGACAGGGTCGCGGTGCTGCGCGCGGGCCGGTTGGCCGCCTGCGGCGCGCCGGACACCCTCATCGCGGCCGAGCGGGCCAGCGTGCTGTCCTTCATCCTGCCCGAGGGCACGGCCGCAGCCGACCTGCCACCGCTCACCGGCCGCGTCGAGGTGCGTGGCGCGGCGGTGTCGGTCGAGACCGCGCGGCCCGCCCACGACCTGCACGCGCTGACCGGCTGGTCGCTGGAGCGCGGCACCGAACTGACCTCGCTGACCCTGTCCCGGCCGTCGCTGGAGGACGTCTATCTCGACTTAGTCGGCGAGGCGCCATCATGATCAGGCGGCTGGTCCGGCACGAGACCCTCTCCTTCGTCCGCACCCCGATGGCGGCGTTCTTCACCGTCGCGATGCCCCTGCTGATGACGGTGATCGTCGGGGCGGCGGTGGGGAACCAGGTCGTCCAGCCCGGTACGGACGTGCGCGTCATGCAGTTCGTGATCCCCGTCATGGCCGTGTTCGGCGTCGCCCAGGGCTGCTTCGGCGCGCTCGCCATCCGCCTGGCGGATCTGCGTGACCGCGGCTGGCTCAAGCGGCTGCACGGCACGCCGGTGCCGGCCTCGGCGGTGCTCTCCGGGCTGACAGGGGCGTCGCTGGTGGTCGCGGCCACGACGGTGGCCGTGCTGCTCACCGTCGGCGGACTCTTCTACGGCACTCAGATGGTCTGGCGCACGCTGCCCGCTCTGCTGCTCACCCTGCTGCTCGGGGCGGCCTGCTTCACCGCGCTCGGCTTCGCGATGGTGGCGCTGCTGCGCAACGCGGCGGCGGTGCAGTTACTCGGCACCGGCCTGCTGCTGGCGCTGGCGTTCATCTCCGACGTCATCCTCGTCGGCGCCCGGCTGCCCGCCTGGCTGGACGTCGTGGGCTGGGTCTTCCCCTTGCGGCACTTCGCGCACGCCGTCCGCGACGCCATGAACCCGTTGCTCACCGGAGCGGGCTTCCAGGCCGGCCACCTGGCGGTGCTGGCGGCATGGGGTGCCGGCGGCGCCGTGGCGGCCGTCTGGCGCTTCCGCTGGGAACGGCCCCAGGCCCAGGCCCAGACCGCGAGGGCGGCGCGGAACCGGCGTCCCCTGCGGCAGGGGCGCCCCGCGCGATGGCGGCTGGTGACCGATCAGGTCACGCACGCGCTGGTCCGGTTGCGCAGGGACCTGTCCACGGCGTTCTTCACGGTGATCCTGCCGGTCTTGCTGCTCGCGCTGATCTCACTGATCTTCGCCGGCGCCCGGGTCTCGGGGGTGCGGCTGCCGGTGTTCATGCTCGCCGCGATGATCACCTACACGGTGGGCGTGGCCTCGTACGTGAACATTCCCGACGCGATCGCCGGCGATCGCGAGCGCGGCGTGCTCAAACGGCTGGCCGGCACCCCGCTGCCGCGCTGGGCCTACCACACCGGCCACCTCGCCACCGCACTGCTGGTCACCACGGCCACCACCGTCCTGCTGGCGCTGGTGGCCGCGCTCGGCCACGGCGTCAGGATCGGGCCCGGCGCGCTCGCCGGCATGCTCGCCGCGATCGTCCTCGGCACGGCGTGCTTCACCGTGCTCGGAGCCCTCGTGGTGGCGTTCGCGAGCAGGCAGCAGACCGTCAACGCCATCACCCTCGGCACGTTCCTCCCCCTGGCCTTCGTCTCCGACGTCTTCGTCATCGGGGGCGAACTCCCCGGCGCGCTGCGCATCGCCGGGGACGTCTTCCCGCTCAAGCACGTGTCGCACACGGTGCTCGCCGCGCTGGCGGGACGGCCGTGGCCGTGGACGGACCTCGCCATGGTGACGTTCTGGACCCTGGGCGGGATGGCGGCCCTCGCCGTCGTGGAAGCCCGGCGCAGGACGGGCGGACGGCTCCAGCCGCCATGATCGCCGCAGGGGGCCCGCCTCACGGCTCCAGCGACTCCGGGACGGAGTCGGACGGGCCGTAGGGCCGCTGCGTGTGGCCACCGGCGTCGTAGATCTTCACCCACTTGACGGAGGGGAACTGCTTGAGCGTCGGCCTGATCTGGTCGGCGACCGTGAACGTCGACCCTCCGCTGGTGAGACGGCCGGTCAGGTAGACCCTGGCGACTCCGTTCTTCACGGTGAGCCTGCTGAAGCCGGTGGCCCTGGAGCTGACGAAGCGCAGCCCGTGCGCCTTCTCCGCCTGGGTGGGACCGGCGAACAGCCGCTGCAGCGCGCCGTGGGCGGTGGCGGGTGGAATCACCGGCCGCCGTACACCGGTGGTGTGCGGCCCCCGTCCGGTCTCGTACCTGGCGGTGTCGAGGAAGTGGGCACGTACCGGCACCGTCCGATGGGGCGTGGCGATGTCGATGACGACACGGCTCGGCCGGGTGAGCGTGTAGACCCGGTAGGGCGCGCGCCAGGCCAGGCCCGCGCCGAAGGTTAAGGCGGCCTCGAAGTCGCCGGTGTTGACGACCTGGATGAGGCCGGGCAGCGCGTACGTCCGGCTGGCCGGGCCGTAGGTGACCTTGCCGTTACGGTCGTGGCCGTCGGCCCCGGCGAAGCGGATCCGCAGCAGCGCGCTGCCCACCGCGTTCACCCGCCGGCCGGAGCCGTCGGCGATCAGCTTGGACACGTAGCGGACGTCCCGCTGGTCGGGCACCCGCCCGCGGAACTCGAAGACCAGCCGGTCCAGGCCGTTGTGGTGCGCGGCCCGGATCCCGACGAGCGTGGGCGTGGCCTGCTGGACGGCCTGCGCCGGTACGGCGAGCAGGCCCGTGGTGGTGGCCACCATCGTGGTGGCGATGAGGGAACGAATCGGGAGCATGTCGATCATCTTCTTCCCTGTGAGTGCTCCTGATCCCAGGGTGGACCCTCCGGCCGTCCCGCGACACCGGCGAACGTCCCCGCTCCCCAGGCCTTTCGGCGCGCGCCCGTCATGGTGCCGGAACTCCCGTACGAGGTCCGCGCCGCGGACCTCGTACGGGACTGCGCACGCCTCAGGCGTCGCGGGACAGGACGACCTTCAGCGCCCCGCTGCCCGCCGGGTCGGAGAACGTCTGGTATGCGGCCTCCATGTCGTGCAGGGCGTAGCGGTGGGTGACGAACACGGTCGGGTCGAGCCGGCCGGCGGCGACCATGTCGAGCAGGGCCGGGGTGGAGTAGGTGTCGACGAGGCCGGTGGTGATGGTCAGGTTGCGGATCCACAGGTCTTCGAGGTGCAGGGTGACCGGCGCGCCGTGGACGCCGACGTTGGCGAGGTGCGCGCCGGGGCGGACGAGGCGGGTGCAGAGCTCGAAGGTCTCCGGGATGCCGACCGCCTCGATGGCGACGTCGGCGCCCAGGCCGCCGGTCAGCTCGGCGACCGCGGCCTCGGGGTCGTCCCCGGAGCCCACGAGAAGGTCCGCGCCGAGTCTCTTGGCCGCCTCCAGCCGGGTCGCGGCGGGGTCGACGGCGATGATGTGGCCAGGTGTGAACAGCCGCGCGGTCGTGATGGCGGCCAGGCCGATCGGTCCGGCGCCGACCACGACCACGGTGTCGCCGGGCCGGACCCGGCCGTTGAGCACGCCGACCTCGTAGGAGGTGGGCAGGATGTCGGCGAGCATGAGCGCCGCCTCGTCGGTCACGGCCTCGGGCAGCAGGTGGGTGGAGGTGTCGGCGTACGGCACGCGGACGTACTCGGCCTGGGTGCCGTCGATGCGGTGGCCGAGGATCCAGCCGCCGCCGCCCAGGCACTGTCCGTACATGCCGGTGCGGCAGTAGCGGCAGCGGCCGCACGCCGTGATGCAGGAGACCAGGACCCGGTCGCCCTGCTCGACGCCGGTGACCGCGCTGCCGGCCGCCACGACGGTGCCCACGGCTTCGTGGCCGAGGACTCTGCCCGGCTCGACCGCGGGCACGTCGCCCTTGAGTATGTGCAGGTCGGTGCCGCAGATCGTGACGGCGTCCACTCGTACGATCGCGTCCGTCGGGGAGGTGAGCTGCGGGTCGGGGACCTCTTCCCAGGTGCGCCGGCCCGGCTCGTGATAGGTCATCGCCTTCATAGGAGCCTCCTTGTCCTTCCTGCCACGCTCCCGGCCGCGGGCGGGCGGGAGTAGGGGCGAAGGTCCCGCCGGGCGATACCCTTCGCCGGGAGAACGGGTCAGCGCGCCGGAAGTCCAGCGCGGCCACCATCGAGCGGGCCTGTTCGTAACCGGTGGCGAGCAGGAAGGCGGGGGCGCGACCGTAGCTCTTCATGCCGATGGCGTAGGAGCCGGGCTCCGGATGGGTCAGCTCGTCCACGCCGTGCGGGCGTACGGTGCCGCAGGAGTGGTCGTCGGGGTCGATGAGCGGGGTCGGCAGGCGGGTGGTGCCCAGGATCGGGTCCAGGTCCAGGCGGAGTCCGGCGGCGATGGCGTGGTGCCGGTGGCCGCGACGACACGGTCCGCGGCGAGCCGCCGTTCCGAGCCGCCGACCTGCCGGGAGACCAGTTCGAGGCCGGTTCCGCCCGGTCGTACGCGCACGGCTCGAATCTTGACGTTCGCGGCCGGTCCACCGATGTCGTCCGGCGGTACCGGTAAGGAAACGGTAAGGGGCCGGCGGCAGCCTGGAATCAGCAGGTGAGCGGCACACGGGCCGCGCACGCTGACCAAGGAGTGAGACCATGCGCAAGCTCATCGAGTCGACGTTCGTGTCGCTGGACGGCATCATCGACGACACCCGCCCCTCCACCGCGTCACGGGCCGAGCCCCAGCACTGGGGCCACCCGTACTGGGACGACGAGCACCACGGTTACGTCACGAACCTGTCCGCCTCGGCGGACGCCATGCTGCTGGGCCGGGTGACCTACGAGGGATTCGCCGAGGCGTGGTCGGCGCAGGACGGCCCGCAGGCCGAGGCCATGAACAAGATGCCGAAGTACGTGGCCTCGCGCACCCTGACCGAGACCACCTGGAACGCCACCCTCATCCGGGGCGACGTGGCCGAGGAGGTCGCGAAGCTGAAGGAGCAGCCCGGACAGAACATCATCAAGTGGGGCACCGGAGAGCTGGACCGCACGCTGGTGGAGCACGGCCTGGTCGACGAGTTCCACTTCTGGTACTTCCCGGTCGTCGTCGGGGCAGGCAAGCACCTGTTCGAGGGCGCGGGGTTCGACACCACCCACCTCAAGCTGGCCGAGGTGAACCGGTTCGGCTCGGGGATCGTCGTCCACGTCTACGTCCCCAAGTAGGTCACGTGCCCGTGGCGTCGTCGAGCAGCCGGCGCGCCCGCTCCAGCGAGAGCCCGTCACCGGCGGCGAACAGGGCGGCGAAGCCGGGCTCCGCGGCCTCGACCCCGCCGGTGATCCTCGCCAGCTCGTCGCGCTCGGAGTCGGACAGCGGCTGCCCGGATTCCCGCCACGCGGCCGCGGCGGCGCCGAGCGACCGCGCGGCCACGCCGGGCCGCCCGTCAGCCGCCGCGGCGGCGGCCATGCCCGCGATCGCCCAGGCCATGCCGCGGGCCGAGCCCTGGTCGCGATACGCGTCGAAGCCCTGCCGGAGCCAGGGGAGCGCGGCGGCGTGCTTGCCCCGCTCGCCGGCCAGCAGCCCCATCTCGACCAGCACCATCGACAGGTACGGCGGGTCGCCGTCTCCGGCCTGCCGGTCGCGGGCCTCGGCCAGCAGCCCGCGCAGGTGCTCCTCGGCGAGGCCGAGCCGGCCCGCCCGGCGGGCGGCGAAGGCCAGGCCGATGGTGGCGAACACCTCACCCGAGCGCTGACCCAGCTCCGCGGCCAGCCGCTTGGCCTGCTCGGCGTGGCGGAGAGCACGCAGTGGGTCCCCGGTCTGGACGTGGACCCAGGCCAGCCAGGCCTGCCGACCGGCCACGTCGGACCACAGCCCCAGGTCCTCGGCCATCCGCAGGTCGTCCTCGGCCAGCCGGGCCGCCTCCGCCCAGTCGCCCGTCAGGTCGGCCAGGCCGATCAGCCAGTCGCGGGCCTGGAGCACCCCCCAGTCGTCACCCAGGTCGCCGAACAGGGCCGCGCCGCGCCGGGCGTCGTGCTCCAGCGCGCCCTGGTCGCCGTGCAGGTGCGCGAGCATCGCGCGGGTGCTCAGCACCGCTGCCTCGCCCCACCGGTCGCCGCTCGCCCGGAACGTGTCCAGCGCCGGATCCAGCAGCTCGCCGGTGGTCTTCTCGTCCCCGAAGTCGATGATGGACGCGGCCAGGAACCAGGCGGCGTGCGCCCGTCCGGCCTGGTCGGTCTCGGGGAACCCGCGCAGCGTCTCCGTCACCCGCTCCGGCCCGGCCTGTCCCAGGCGGATCGAGAGACCCAGGTGCCAGGTCCCGGCCCGGGCCCGGAGCTCCGGGGGAGCGTCGCCCGCCACGGCCAGCGCCGCCTCCAGGGCCCGGCGCGCCTCCGCGAACCGGCCCCGCAGGAACCAGTACCAGACCAGAGCCGTGGTGAGCCGCAGCGCCGGCTCGGCCGCGCCCTCGTGCCGGAAGGTCTCCAGGGCCGCCCGCATGTTCGCGGCCTCGGCGTCCAGCCGGCGCAGCCACTCCCGCTGGCCCGGCCCGCGCAGCCGGGGTCCGGCCTCTTCGGCCAGCGCCAGGTAGTGGCCGGCGTGCCGGCGCCGCAGCTCCGCCTCCTCGCCGCTGCGGCCCAGCTGGTCCAGGCAGTAGGCGGAGACCGACTCCAGCAGCCGGAACCGGGGCCCTTCCCCGCGCGTCACCAGCGAGCGGTCCACCAGCCCCGCCACCAGATCCAGCACCTCGCCGCCGGAGACCACGCCGCCGCGGCACACCGCCTCGGCCGCGGCCAGCGTGCACCCGCCCGGGTGGACGGCCAGCCGGCGCAGCACGGCCTGCTCGGGCTCGGTCAGCAGCCTCCAGCTCCAGTCGATCACCGCCGCGAGCGTGCGCTGCCTGGCCGGCGCGTCGCGCGGCCCGGAGCCGAGCAGCCCGAACCGGTCCCCTGGCACGCGCAGGCGCGCCGCCAGCTCCCGCACGCCCAGAGCCGGAGCCCGGGTGGCGGCCAGCTCCAGCGCCAGCGGGATGCCGTCCAGCCGCCGGCACACCTCGGCCACCCCCGCGACGGTGTCCGGCTCCGGGACCAGCCCGGCCCGCGCCAGGAACAGGCGCACGGCGGGCGAGTCCGCCAGCCGGGCGGGGTCGTCGCTGTCGGGCACGTCCAGCGGCGGAAGATCCCGGCGGACCTCGCCGCGCAGCCGCAGCGGCTCCCGGCTGGTGGCCAGCACCCGCAGCTCCGGCACGGCCGGCAGCAACGCCCCCACCAGCTCGGCCACGGGCTCGATGACATGCTCGCAGTTGTCGAGGACCAGCAGCGTCCGCCGCCCGCGCAGGGCGGCCGCCAGCCGTTCGCCCGCCGGGCCCGGATCACCGGGCGCGTCGGGGATGGACAGGACCGACAGAACCAGCTCCGCCGGGTCGCCCCGCCCGTCCCAGGCGGTCAGGTCAACCAGCCACACGCCTTCCGGGAACGTCTCGACCAGGGCGCGCGCGACGGCGAGCGCCACGCTGGTCTTGCCCACCCCGCCGGGGCCGGTGAGCGTGACCAGCCGGGCGGCGGTCAGCGACTCCCGCACCCGCCGCACGGCCGGGTCGCGGCCGACCAGCTCGGACACCGGCGCGGGGAGATTGGTGGTCGGCCTGGTCGACCGCGGTGCCGGTACGGGGGCGTCCTCCGCCGGGTCACCGGTGAGGATGGCCCGCTGCAACGCCACCAGCTCGGGGCCCGGCTCCAGGCCCAGCTCGCCGGCGAGCGCGCGCCGCAGCTCCTGGAAGCTGTCGAGCGCCTCGCCCGCGCGGCCGGCCCGGTAGAGGGCACGCATGTGGGCCGCCCGCAGCCGCTCCCGGTAGGGATGCCCGGCGACCTGCTCGCCCAGCCCGCCGACCAGGTCGCCGTGCTCACCCAGCTCCAGCCGGGCTTCCGCCCAGGACTCCAGCGTGGCCAGCCGCTGCTCCTCCCACCTGGCCACGGCCACCCGGGCGAACTCCTCGTCGGCGAAGTCGGCCAGCGCGGGACCGCGCCACAGCTCCAGCGCCTCGGCCAGCAGGCCCGCCCGCACCCGTGGATCGCCGGAAGCCCGCGCCCGCCCGGTCAGGGCCGCGAACCGCGCCGCGTCCACCGCCTCCGGCCCGGCGCGCAACGCGTACCCGGGAGCCTGCGACACCACCAGGTTCCGGCCGTCAGGCTCCGCGCCGGCCAGGGCCCGGCGCAGCTGGGAGACCCGGACGTGGAGTGCGGCCGTGGGGTCGGCCGGCGCCGCCCCGCCCCACAGGTCCTCGACCAGCCGGTCCGCCGACACCGGACGTCCCTCGTGCACCAGCAGGTTTGCCAGCAGGGCCCGCACCATGCGCCCCCGGATCGAGACGGGCTCGCCGTGATCGGTCCACACGGCCAGCGGCCCCAGCACCCCGAATCGCATGACGTCCTCCCGCCGCGGAAACCCCGCCGCGCAAGGTACCAGCCGCCGGCGGGGCACGCGCGCCGGTCAGCGGGTGGTGCGCGGGTAGCGGCCGTGAGGCGAGACCTCCGGATGACCCCGTCGCGACCTGGCGACGATGTGCGGGAGGCCGCCGCGGCGGCAGATTGAGCCGGGTGAACACCTCTCAACCGCGAAGGCGCCGTCCGGCGGTGTCTGTCCTGATCATCGCTGTCTGGTCGGTGAGCTATCTGGCCCTCGGCCTCCTCTGGGCGCTCGGCGGGCCCGGGTACCCCTTCGACGCCGGGCGTCCCGGCCCGGGCAACACCCTGCTCGACCCGCTCGCGCCCGCGGTCGGCGGGAGCGTGCTGGCGGTGTCGGCGCTGGTGGCCGGCGGCGTCGCCGTGCTCGCCGCCAGGGGCCGGCTCACCCGGGCCGCCGCCGTCGTGGCCGTCGTTGCCGGAGCCGGCCTGGCGGTGCTCCTGCCGGACGTGCGCATCATGATGACGGCCGGGTACCTGCCGGTGATGCTCGTCGCCGTGCTCGCCGGCCAGGCCGAGTTCTCGCTGATCATGTCCATGCTGACCTGGCCGAGCCTCAACCTGCTGATCCTGACGGCGGCCGGCGTCAGCCTCATGGTCCTGGGGACGCGGGCGCTGCTCGCCGACCGGCCCGGCAGCGCCGCCGGCGCGCTCAGGGCCGGCCGGTACGCGGTCGCCGTCGCGGTCGCCGTCCCCGTCTTCTACGCCGTCACCCGCTTCGGCTGGCTGCTGGGGATCCCCGTCGGCATCAGCGACGAGTTCCTGGCGTACATCGACGAGATCACGCCGATCGGCGCCGGCCTCGCGGCCGTCGGGCTCCTCGGCGCGGTCCTCACCCTCGGCCTGGTCCGGCCGTGGGGGGAGGTCTGGCCGCGCTGGGTGCCGTTCCTGCGCGGGCGGCCCGTCCCGGCGCGCCTCCCCGCCTGCGCGGCGCTGGCCGTCTCCCTGCCCATCACGTCCGCCGGACTGATGTACGTACGCAAGAAACTCGGCGGGGAGAGGCTCGGCCCGGCCGGGGCGGGCGACGAGCTGGGCGCCTGGCTGCCGGAGATGCTGTGGCCGCTGTGGGGCGCGGCCCTGGCGGTGGCCGCCCTGGCGTACCTCAGCCGCCGGAACGCCGCGCACGGCCGCCGACCATAATGGCGGGTGTGAAAGAGTCCCCGTCTCCGGCCGAGGCCGCGGTGGACTCGTTTCTCCGCCGGCACCAGGTGAGCGGCGACGCCGTGCTCGCCGTCCTGCTCGCCGTGCCCCTCGGCCTGGTCTCGTTCGGCCTGCTCAGAGCGTCCGGCAGCCCGCTCTCCCTGCGCCTGTTCGCGGGGGCCGGGCTGCTGGTGCTGCACGGCTGCGTGGTCGCGCGCCGCCTGCGCCCGCTGACGGCGTACGGCCTGGCCGCCGCGGCGATGCTGCTGCTGGTGCTGCTGCCGCCCCTGCACGACCCGTCCGGCGCCTATTACCCGGCGGTGCTGCTGCCCAGCTCGCTGGTGTTCGGGCTGCTGATCTACACGGTGTCCAGCAGGCTGGACCTGCTGCCCGGGCTGGCCTGCCTGGCCGTCGCCCTGACCGGGGTGGTCCTGGTCCTGGCGCGGTTCTGGGACCCGGCCTCGTGGGGAGGCTCGTCGGGCGGCTACGACCTGGTCGCCTGGCGGATCGGGCTGTCGGCCGGCCTGGTCGCCGTGACGGCGTGCCTGTGGTCGCTGGGCCGCCTCAGCCGGGTCCGGGCGTTGTTCCTGGCCGAGCTCAGGGCGAAGGCCGAACGCGCCGAGACCGACCGCGCGCGCGAGCGGGCCGAGGCGGCGCGGGCGGAGCGCGACCGGATCAGCCGCGAGATGCACGACGTGGTGTCGCACTCGCTGGCCGTCATGGTCAGCCAGGCCGAGGGCGGCAGGCTGTCCGGCCCGGGCTCGCCCGGCGCGGCCGTGTTCGCCACCATCGCCGGCGTCGGGCGCGACGCCCTGCGCGACATGCGCGGCCTGCTGGGTGTGCTCCGCGCCGACGGCGGCACCGCTCCGCAGCCGGGTCTCGGCGACCTCTCCGACCTGCTCGACCACGTACGCACGACAGGCGTCCGCGTCGCGGTGCAAGAGGTCGGGGACGCCCGGCCGCTGCGCCCCGCCGTCGACCTGACCGCCTACCGCGTCATCCAGGAAGGGCTGACCAACGTCATCAAGCACGCTGGGCCGGTGGCCGCGGCCGACCTGACGCTCGCGTGGCGTCCGGACGGCCTGCACATCACCATCAAGGACGACGGCGCCGGGCCCGCGGAAGCGGAGGCGGGCGTCGGGCTGGCCGGGATGCGCGAACGCCTCAGCATGGTGGGAGGCACCCTGGAGGCCGGCGGGCGGCCCGGGGCCGGCTTCGAACTGTCGGCCGCCGTGCCCTACGAGCCGAGGAGCCTGCCATCATCAGGATCATGATCGTCGACGACCAGGAGCTGCTGCGCAACGGCCTGACCATGGTCGTCAGGTCCCAGCCCGACATGGAGGTCGCCGCCGAGGCCGGCGACGGGCTGGAGGCCCTGGAGACACTGAAGGCACTGAAGGCGCTGGAGTCGCGGCGCGTCGACGTGGTGGTGATGGACATCCGCATGCCCCGGATGGACGGCGTCGCCGCGACCCGGGAGATCCAGCGGCTGGACGACCCGCCCAAGGTGCTGGCGCTGACGACGTTCGACCTCGACGAGCACGCCCTGGCCGCGCTGCGGGCCGGCGCGAGCGGGTTCATGCTGAAGGACGCGCCGGGGGAGGAGATCATCGCCGCGATCCGGCACGTCCACCGGGGCGACTCGATCATCGCGCCCTCCACGACGCGGCGTCTCGTCCGGCAGCTCGTGACGAAGCCGGGCACCGACCCGGAGGCCGTGCTCGGGGCGCTCACGCAACGTGAGCGCGAGGTCTTCCGCGGTTTGGCCAGGGGCGCCTCCAACGCCGAGATCGGGGCCGAGCTGTTCCTGTCTGAGGCCACGGTCAAGACGCACGTCGGGCGCATCCTGACGAAGTTCGGGCTGCGCGACCGCGTCCAGGCGGTGGTGCTGGCCTACGAATCCGGTGTCGTCACCCCGGGTGAGGGCTGACCGGCGGGTGACGCCGGGGAGGCACCGTTCCCGACCCTGAGCAGATGGTGACGATGGTCCCGCCGTCGCGGGACCTCCTTCTCTGGTCACGCGGTCGTGCCGGGTGTGGCCTGGAGACGTGGGACACGGAAGGAGGCCGCCATGAACCTGCCTGAGCGGAGAGATGTCAGGTTCCCGTTCCCGGAGTTGCTGGAGTGGGTGGAGAACCCGATGTTCGGGTTCCGACCGTTCGGTCAGCTCGTCCGGGTCGAGGACTACATCGCCGATGATCGGTACGTGCTGCGGGCCGAACTCCCCGGGGTCGACCCCGATGAGGACATCGAGGTCACCGTGGACGGCGGCATGCTGCACATCCGCGCTGAGAAGACCCACCGGGCCACCGAGCCGCACCGCTCCGAGTTCGCCTACGGGGCGCTCTCGCGGACGGTGACGCTGCCGGCCACGGCCAGGACCGACGACGTCAAGGCCGTCTACAAGGACGGAGTCCTGGAGATCAGCGTGGGGCTGGAGGAGGAGAAGAAGGCCGAGGGCCCGCGGATCGCCGTCGAGCACTGACGCCACGACCGGGCGCGGACGGGGATGTCCCCCGCCCGCGCCCTTCGCGCGCCGCCTCGCGGTAGCCGTCCGCCGGGGGAGCGGTGACGGGACGAAGGTCCTCGTGCCGGGAGTCGTACGGCACTGCTCCTGAGACCGCGCATGCGGTGTGCTGTGGGTGACACGGAAACGGCGATCACCCTTCGGAAGGGGGGCCATCATGGACGCCACCGTCAGCAGGCCCGTCAGGGAAACCGGCGCCGCGCAGGCGCGACGCCCGGTCGACTACGTCTGGGCGGTCGCCCGGATCTCGATCGGCTGGGTCTTCCTGTGGGCGTTCCTGGACAAGACCTTCGGGTGGGGGTTCGCCACTCCGGCCGACCGGGCCTGGATCTCGGGCGGCAGCCCGACGACCGGGTTCCTCAAGGGCACGGGCGAGAACGCGCTCGGCGGCCTCTTCTCGGGCCTGGCCGGTCAGGCGTGGGTGGACTGGCTCTTCATGGCCGGTCTGCTCGGCGTCGGCCTGGCGCTGGTCCTCGGGATCGGCACGCGGATTGCGGCGGGCGCCGGCACCGCGATGCTGGTGCTCATGTGGGCGGCGGAGCTGCCCCTGGCCAACAACCCGTTCATGGACGACCACATCATCTACTCGATCGTCCTCGTCGGTCTCGCGCTCGCCGAAGCCGGACGCACCTGGGGGCTGGGCAACCTGCCGATCGTGCGGCGCACCGCCTGGCTGAAGTAGCGCGACCGATCCCGCGCCCACCTCCGGCAGCCGGAGGTGGGCGCCGGCATGCCCGGCTGGAAGACCCTGGTCAGGAGGACGAAAGCCTCTCGTTGAGGTGCCGTCACCGGGGGGACGATGGTTACATGAACCAGATCCTGCTCGGCTACGACGGCTCGGACTTCTCCGTGCAGGCGCTCGACTGGGCCCTGGACGAGGCCGAGCTCAGAAAACTGCCGCTGACCGTCGCCCACGCCTGGCAGTGGCCCTACGGCCAGGCGGCGGAGGAGGCCAAGGCCCACCTGCGCAAGGCGGCCGAGCACGTGCTGTGGCACGGCGCCGACTGCGCCCGCCAGACCAGCTCAGGCGTACGCGTCGAGACGGACCTCCACGAGGGATCCGCCGCCGAACGCCTCGTCGAGCTCTCCGAGGACGCCGCGCTCGTCGTGGTCGGATCGCGCGGGCTCAACACGCTGTCCAGGGCCGTCGTGGGCTCGGTGGCCGAGTACGTCGCCGTCCACGCCGCTTGCCCCGTGGTCGTCGTACGGGGGCCGGGACCGTTGCCCGTGACGACGAACCCCGGCCCGATCGTCGTCGCCGACCCGGCGCCGGACGCGGCCGTCCTGGAGTTCGCGTTCGAGGAGGCCGCCCTGCGCCAGTTGCCGCTCGCCGCCTCGGCGGACCTCGCGGAGCAGGCGGCGCGCCACCCGGGCGTGCGCACCGAGCCGCTCGCCGCCGGCGCGTCCGCCTCTCTCGTGGTCGCCGGCCGCGAGCACGCCACGCGCGCCGGTGTGGCGGGCGTGTTCCAGGGGCGCGTCCCGTGCCCCGTGGCGGTGGTGGGCGGCCGGAAGCCGGTCAGCGGGTCATGATGCTGATGCCGAGCATGCGGGCGCCGGTCTCGGTGCGCGGACGGTGCGTGCTTCCGGGCGCGAACACCACGTAGCTGCCCGGCCCGAGCCGCCGCCCCCGGTCGACGAACTCTCCGGAGATCACGTAATAGCGTTCCTCACCGTCGTGGACGTCGTCCTCCGGCCACTCCGTCCCCGGGGCGAAGTCGTACATCCACCCGCGCGCCCACTCCGTGGCGGGCAGGCGCCGCCGGATGATCCCGGGGACCACCTCGACCGGTTCGACCTCGTCCACGTGCAGGACCTGAACATCATCGGGCTCTCGCGTCATGGGACCCATCGTCGCGACGACGGGCCCCCGTGGCCCAGTGTCTGGAATGACGCCTTCGGGTACTTTTCTGCCATGAGTGTTCACCGGGTGGCCGCCCTGGTGCTGCCGCCGCAGTCCACGTTCGAGCTGGCCTGCGCCGCCGAGGTCTTCGGCATGAGCCGCCCCGGGCTGCCCGCCCGCTACGCGTTCGCCGTGTGCGGGGAGCGGCCGGGCGCGGTCCCGACCCTGGCGGGCTACGACATGGTCGTACGCCTGGGACTGGCCGCGCTGGAGACCGCGGACACGGTGGTCGTCCCCGGCTGGCAGGACCGCGAGCGCCCCGCGCCGCCCGCCGTGATCGACGCGCTGCGGCGGGCGCACCGGCGCGGCGCCCGCATCGTCGCGATCTGCTCCGGCGCGTTCCTCCTGGCCCAGGCGGGGCTGCTCGACCACCGCAGGGCCACCACCCACTGGCGGATGGCCGCCGACCTCGCCGCGCGCTTCCCCGATGTCCAGGTCGAGCCCGACACGCTCTACATCGACCTGGGCGACGTCGCCACCAGCGCGGGCACCGCCGCGGGCATCGACCTGTGCCTGCACCTGGCCCGCGCCGACCACGGCGCCGCGCACGCCGCCAGGATCGCCCGGCACATGGTCATGCCGCCGCACCGTGAGGGCGGCCAGCTCCAGTACGCCGCCCAGGACCGCGACGGCCACCCGCCGGAGTCGCTCGCCCTCGTCCTCGACTGGGCGCTCGAACGGCTGCACGAGCCGCTCGGCGTCGGCGACCTCGCCGCCCAGGCCGGCATCTCCCCCCGGACGCTCGCCCGCCGGTTCGCCGGGCAGCTCGGCGTCACCCCCGGCCGCTGGCTGCTCCAGCAGCGCGTCGCGGCGGCCCGGACCCTCCTGGAGGAGACGGACCTCCCCGTGGAGGCGATCGCGACCAGGGTCGGCCTGTCGTCGGCCGCCAACCTCCGCAGACGCTTCCACACCCTGGTGCGTACGACTCCCGCCGCCTACCGCCGATCCTTCGCGCCGTGCGGAGATCGCTGAAAACCGGTGGACGGCGTCGTTAGTGTGGCTCGCATGACTGTCGTGGACGTCGACCGGTTCGTGACCGAAGGATTCGCCAAGCTGGAGGCGGCCGTGCCCCGTGAGGTCGCGGACGCGGCCAGTGCGCAGGTGTGGCAGCAGATCGGGCTCTCGCCCGACGACCCCGCCGGCTGGCGGGAGCCGGTGGTGTGGACCGCCGACATGACCGGCCATGGCGCCTTCGGCGAGCTGGCGCGCAGCCCGCGGCTGCGCGAGGCGCTCGACGAGATCGCCGGGCCCGGTGGATGGGTGCCGCGCGCCGCCCTCGGCAACATGCCGATCCGCTTCCCCGGCAAGGCGCCGGTCGACGACCGGGGCTGGCACATCGACGCCTCGGTGGCCAGGCCCGACGGCTCGTGGGCGGTGTCGGGCCGGCCGGAGACGATGCTGCTGCTCGTGCTGCTGTCGGAGGTGGGCGACGACGACGCGCCGACCCGCGTCCGGGTGGGCTCGCACCGCGACGCGGCCGAGGCGCTGGGCGAGCGGGTGCTCGACCCGTTCGAGGCCGGGCCGCTGCTCGACGCCGCCTCCAAGGACCGCCCGGTGGCCCACGCGACCGGCCTGCCCGGCGACATGTACCTCCTGCACCCGCTGACCGTGCACGCCGCCGACGAGCACCGCGGCACCCGGCCGCGTTTCATGTCCCAGGGGCCGGTGTTCCTGAAGCAGCCGGTCGCCCCGGGAGAGGGCAACGCCCTGGCCCGCGCCCTGCTCTCCTGACTACCGGGCCGAGTAGCGTCCGGGCGTGCAGCCGTACTCCTTCACGAAGGCCGTGATGAACGCCGAAGGGCTGGAGTAGCCGACCCGGCGGGCGACCTCCGACACCGGCCGGGTCTCCAGCAGCGCGCGCGAGGTGCGCAGCCGCAGCTTGGTGCGCACCCGCGAGTAGGGCATGCCGAACTCGCGCTCGAAGTCGCGCTGCAGCGTCTTGACGCTGACGTGCAGCCGCTCGGCCCACTCGTCGAGGCGGACGCTCTCGCCGGGGTTGTGCGACAGCTCGCGCACGACCGCCAGCGCGAAGCCGGTGCCCGAGCCGGGGTGCCCGGCGGGCTCCGCGCTCGCCGGGGCGACCCCGGCCATGATGCGGGCACGCGCCTCCAGCGCGGCGGCCTCGTCGTGACCGGGACGCGCGATGGCCTCGATCAGCCGGGCCGCCTCGGGGGCGACGGAGACCGCTCCGGCCCGCAGCCCGCCGAGCGCCGCGGGGACCTCGCGCAGGCAGATCCGGTAGACCGTCTGCCGGTCGGCCGCCCGCACCTCGTGGGTGACCGCGCGGTGCGCCCAGAACGCCTCACGCGGGCCCACGAACTGCGCCTGCGCTCCGTGCCTGGCCGACAGCATGCCGTCGGGCGACCAGTAGAGCTGGTGGAGGAAGTCCTCGCGGCTCTCGCCGAACTCCAGCACGGTCGCCGACCGGTACTTGAGCACCAGGACGCCGGTGGGCCGGCCGAGACCGTAGCCGTACTCCTCGCACCGGAGCGGATCGGCGCCCGTCGGCCCCGCGAGGGACACGGTCTGACGTCTCAGCGACATCGGCTGACCTCCCGTCGACATCACAAGCAACTTAGGTAAGGGTAGCCTAACCATGCCTCGGCCAACTCGTGGCCTGGCCTTTCACCCTGTTCCGAGGAATGTTTCTGATGCGTTCTGCCCTGCCCTGGCGCACCGCCGGCGCCGTGGCCCTCGCGCTCGCCCTGGCGACCGGCTGCGGTACGGCCGAGTCCGGTGAGCAGCCCGCCGAGGCCGCCGCGACCCGGACCTTCACCGTCGACGACGGCGAGATCACCATCCCCGCCGACCCCAAGCGGGTCGTCGCGACCGGGTACGCGGTGCCCGTGCTGATCGAGGCCGACGCCGCCCTGGTCGGCATCTCCACGTGGAAGCGCGGCCTGCCGCTGATGTCCGAGGAGGACCTGGCGACGTACGACGGCCTGGAGAAGGTCGCGGGGGAGTCCGCCGCCGAGACCAACTACGAGGCCATCGCCAAGGTCAAGCCCGACCTGATCGTCATCGGCGTCCCCAAGCCGGTCCTCGCCGACGTGGACATCGAACGCCTCAAGTCGATCGCCCCGGTGGCCGTGATCGGCCCGACGGTGCCGTCGGCGTGGCGTGAGCTCTCGCGCCGCCAGTCCGACGCCGCGGGCCGCTCGGAGAACTTCGACGCCGCCAAGACCGCGTACGAGAAGAAGGCCGCCGGACTCACGGCCAAGTACAAGGACGCGGTGTCGGGCCTGAAGTTCGGCCATGTGGGCGCGTACGGGGACATCTCCGACGGCACGTTCCATCGTGAGTTCTCCGGGTCGTGGGGCCCGAACATCATCGAAGACGTCGGCGTCACCTACTACGGCGAGGTCAAGGAGAAGACCGGCGGTTCCGGCGACGTCTCGGAGTACCCCTCGATCGAGGAGCTGCCCCAGAGCCTCGGCGAGGCCGACGCCATCACCTACTCGGTCCAGGACGACGGCACGCCGAGCGAGGCCGTGAAGTACGTGCTCGACTCCGAGCTGTGGAAGGGCCTGCCCGCGGTCAAGGCCGGCAGGGTCTTCCCGATCCGCTACACCGAGGCCGCCACCTACGAGTCGGCGATGAAGACCCTGGACGCCGTCGACGAGGCGCTCGCGCCGCTGCTCGCCTCATGAGGATGGAGCGCCACAACCCCCGGGAACGGGTCGCCGAGCACCACGTCAACGGCAACGGCGTCGCCCGCGTCGGCTACCCGATCGGCATCCGCACGGCCCCGGTCGCCGCCCGCGAGCTGATCACCCCGCGCATGCTGCGGCTCACGCTCAAGGGCCCGGAGCTGGAGGGGTTCCACAGCTACCAGGCCGACGACCACGTGAAGATCGTCTTCCCGGACGCGGACGGCACCCTGCGCCTCCCCGTGCCGAATGACGAGCAGATGCTCGACTGGCCCGACCCCTCGCCCACCACGCGCACGTACACCATCCGGCGCTACGACGCCGACTCCCGCGAGATCGACCTCGACATCGTGCTGCACGACGGCGGCGTGGCGGCCACGTGGGCGGCCACCGTCCAGGTGGGCGACGAGGTGTCCATCGCCGGACCGCCCGGAGCCAAGGCGTTCCCGCACACGTACGGCCACTACGTGTTCGCGGTCGACGCGACCGCGCTGCCCGCGGCGGCGCGGTGGCTGGAGGAGTCGCCGCCCGGCGTCTCCGCGCACCTCGTGATCGAGACCGGCGACCCCGCCGAGCACGCCTACCCGCTCGCCGAGCGCGACGGCGTGGAGGTGATCTGGCTTGTCCGCGAGGGCGGGCGGTCCTCGCTCGCGGACACGGTGCGGTCCCTGACGCTGCCGGAAGTCCCGTCCTTCCTGTTCGCCGCCGGTGAGGCGGGCGACATCAGGCCGCTGCGCCAGTGGAGCGCGGGCCGGCTCGACTCGCTGTTCACCGGCTACTGGAAGCGTGGAGTCGCGGGGCTTGAAGACTGATCGGCGACGGGCGGCCATCCTCGTGGCCGCCCTCGCGCTCCTGCTCGTCGTGGCGGGCGCGAGCGTGTCCGTCGGCGCCCAGGCCATCGCGCCCGCCGAGGTCTGGCGCGCCTTCACCGCCTACGCCGGGACCGGCGAGCACCAGATCGTGCGCGGGATCCGGGTCCCGCGCACGGTGCTCGGCATCTTCGTGGGCGCCGCCCTGGGCACCGCGGGCACGCTGGTCCAGACGCTGACCCGCAATCCGCTGGCCGAGCCGGGCATCCTCGGGGTGACCGCCGGCGCGGGGTTCGCGATCACCGTCGGCGCCGTGCTGGGCCTGGCCGGGAGCCCGGCCGGGCAGCTCGGGCTGGCCTTCGCGGGCGCGGTGCTGGCCTCGGTCGCCGTCTACGCCGTCGGCTCGACCTCGCCGCTGCGGCTGGTCCTGACCGGTGTGGCGCTCAGCTCCGTCCTCGCGGGCGTCTCGCTCGGCATGCGGCTGATGCTGCCCGACGTGTTCGACACGTTCCGGTTCTGGTCCGTCGGAGCTCTGGCCGGGCACGAGCAGCAGCCGCTGACGCTCGCGCTCTGGACGATCGCGGTGGCGCTCGCCTGTTCCGTGGCGATCACCAGGCCGCTGAACGCGATGGTCCTCGGCGACGACGTGGCCAGGGCGCTCGGCGGGCACCTCGCGCGCACCCGGTTCGGCGTGCTCGTGCTGGTCACCCTGCTCGCCGGCGCGGCCACGGCCGCCGCCGGGCCGATCGCGTTCCTCGGGCTGATGGTGCCGCACCTGGCCCGCCGGGCGGCGGGCGCGTCGATCCCGTGGCTGATGGCCTACACGATGCTGCTGGGGCCGATCCTGCTGCTGGTCTCCGACATCGCCGCCCGCGTGCTGCTCCCGACGGGGGAGGTGCCGGTGGCCGTGGTCACCGCGTTCCTCGGCGCGCCCGTGCTCATCTGGGCGGTACGACGGCGCGGGGCGGTGCGATCATGACCGGTCATGTCGTGCTGCGTGCGGGCACGTACTCGATCAGGGTGGCGCGGCGGCCGCTGGTGGCGTCGCTCGCGCTCGTGGCGGCGGCGCTGGCGCTGGCGTTCACGGCGCTGTGCTTCGGCGCCTCGTGGTCGCGTCCCGGTGAGGTGCTCGCGGCGCTGGCCGGCCACGGCGACTCCGTCGTGGTGGTCCGCGACTGGCGGCTGCCCAGGGTCGCCGCCGCGCTGGTCTTCGGAGCCGCGCTCGGGCTGGCCGGGGCGATCTTCCAGAACCTCACCAGGAACGCCCTCGGCAGCCCGGACATCATCGGGCTCGACGCCGGCTCCTACACCGGCGCGCTGTTCGCCATCACCGTGCTGAGCGGCACCTCCGCGCAGCTCTCCGTCAGCTCCGTCGCGGGCGGCCTGGCCGCGGCGGCGGCCGTCTACTTCCTGTCGCTGCGCTCCGGGCTCAGCGGCATGCGGCTGATCGTCATCGGCATCGCCATGAACGCCATGCTGACCGCGCTGAACTCCTGGATCGTGCTGCGGGCCGAGCTGGAGGTGGCCATGGCCGCGACCGGGTGGAGCGCGGGCTCGCTGAACGGGGTCGACTGGGCCGAGCTCGTCCTGCCGTTCCTGGTCATCGGCGCGCTGACGCTGCTGCTGGTGACGCTGTCGTCCGGGATGCGCCAGGCCGCGCTGGGCGACGATCTCGCGGTCGCGTCAGGGGTGCGGCTGAACCTGCTCCGGCTGCTGCTCGTGCTGGCCGGCGTCGGCTGCACGGCCACGGTGACGGCGGTCGCCGGGCCGATCGTGTTCATCGCGCTCGCCGCGCCGCAGATCGGCCGGCTGCTCGCCGGGACGGCGGGGGTGGCGCTGATGCCCGCCGCGCTGACCGGCGCGGTGCTGCTGCTGGCCGCGGACCTCGTGGCGCAGGCGGTGTTCGCCCCCATCTCGCTGCCGGTCGGGGTGGTCACGACGGTGATCGGCGGCGGGTACCTCATCTGGCTGCTCGTCAGAAGGGCCGGGCGGACGTGAAACCGGTGGCGCGGCGGAGAACTGGTGCACGCCGCGTCATCCTCCGGGCCGCTCCCCGCGGCCGGCCGGACCGTCAGGCGCCCCGCCCGTCCCTGGACCGGCACCGTCCACGCGCTGCTGCGCCACCTGGCCGAGACCGGGTTCACCGGCTGCCCGGGGCGCGGAACCCGCGTGGCCGGGTGGCCGTGACCGTCGTGCCCTGGTCACCGACATCGGCTCGTGATGTGGACCTGGGATCTTTCCCGCATGAGTACGGTCGCGCGACGCGTGGCGAGCTGGCTGGGGCTGGCCGGCCACCTGGGCACGCTGGTGCCCTTCTACGTCTCCAGCGGTCTCATGGCCCCCCTCTGGGCGATCATCGTGCTGTTCGCGGTGTGGCTGGCCCTGCTGGTGGCCGCGGTCCAGGCGGTACGGGCCCGCTCCCCGTGGGGATTGCTGGTGCCGGTGGTCTCGCTGGCCTTCTGGTGGACCGCCATGTCCGCGGGCGGGACGTTCCTGGGCTGGACCCCCTGAGCGCGCGGACGATGATCGTCCGAAATTAGGCGGGGCTCCGGCCGCGGCACTCTTGACACTCCGGGGGGTGGGACTTAGCGTCTCTTTGCAGACGCATTTCGTCCAAATTAAATCCCCAGCGTACCGCTACGAAACCAGCTCCATAGCTCATCGCTCCAGCTACCGGAAGACGCCTGCGGGCGGGGTGCCGGCGCCCTCGTCACGCATGCCTTTGGCACGGTCCACAAGACCTTCCGCCACGCCTGGAAACCGCCACGAGCCGGGCGCGTCTTCCGCCTCGCCTCCCGGCTGACGCCCGGGAGCCCCCCAGCCCTCCGCCACACATCCCGCCCGCATGCCTTCCTGCCCTTCGGCGTGCGGCCGGCGACGTCACCGCAAGGAGCCCCGCATGGTCAGTGAGCGTGTTCCACCGCAGAGCGAACCAGGCAACCCCGACACCGCCACGGTGGCGGATCAGCCTAAGCACCGGCCGGTCGTGGCGTGGGTCATCACGCTCATGCTGCTCGGCTGCACCCTGATCAGCTATCTCGACAGGGCCATCCTGGGGCTGGTCGCGCAGCCCGCGATGGCGGACCTCGGCCTGACGGCCGCCGAGTTCGGGGCCATCAGCAGCGCGGCGAGCCTGCTCAGCCCGATCGCGGCACTGCTGTTCGCCTTCGTGGCCGACCGGCTGCCGCTCAAGAACACCCTCTTCACCCTCGTGCTCGTGTGGTCGCTGCTCCAACTGCCCATCTTCTTCGCCGCCTCGGCCGGGCTGCTGCTGGTGACCAGGCTCATCCTCGGCGCGGCCGACGCCCCCGCGAACTCGCTGATGCACTCGATCGCCTACTCCTGGTGGCCCAACGAGCGGCGCGGCCTGCCGGCGGCCATCCTGACCACCGGGGCGTCCTTCGGCAAACTGATCTTCGCCCCGGTCATCGTCGTCATCATCGCCGCGTTCAGCTGGGAAGCCGGCTTCCTGACCGTGGCGATCATGGGCTTCGTCTGGTGCGTCGCCTGGGCGTTCGTCGGCAAGGTCGGCCCGTACGCCGACGACGTGACGCCCGCCAAGGCGGAGGCCGTCGCGGAGGGCCCCGCCGACCCCACGGTCGGCAGGCGCGCGCCGCTGCTGTCCATCCTGCTGACCGGCACCTTCATCGGCTACCTTGCCGTCTTCACCGCGGCCGGGATCCTCGTGGTCATCGTGCTCACCTGGCTCCCGTCGTACTTCCAGGAGGGCCTGGGCTTCTCCGCCGTCATGGCCGGGTCGCTGTTCGGGGTGCCGAGCATCATGTCGGTGGTGTTCCTGTTCCTGTACGGGCCGCTGGGCGACAAGGCGCTCAGCAGGGGCGTGCCGGCCCGGGTGGTCCGCGTGCTCATCGGCGGCGCGCTGGTGGCGGCCGGCGGCCTGTCGCTGCTGGCCCTGCCGCTGGTCTCCGGCGTCGCCGGGCCCATGGCGCTGCTCATGCTCGGCTACGGACTGGTCACCAGCATCTACGCCGTCGCCAACCCGACGCTCGCCCAGATCGTGCCGGCCGCGCAGCGCACCAGTGTCCTGACGATCGGTCTCGCCCTGAGCGGCCTGCTCTCGGTGGTCGGGCCGTGGCTGGCGGGCGTGGTGCTCGACGCCGCCAAGGCGTCGGGGGCCGGGGCCGACGGATATCTCGACGTGTTCATGATGGCGGGCGGCATCGCCATCGCCGGCGGCGCGCTCTTCGCGCTGCTGGCCAACCCCGAGCGGGACGCGCTGAAGGTGGAGGCGGCCCGCGCCGCGCTCGCCGCGCGCAACGCCGCGTGACAGCCGGAAGCCCGGCAGTCCGAGCGGGCTGCCGGGCTTCCGCTATGCCGGCGTGACGCGGAAGACCGGGTACCGAGCGGCGATCCGCTCGAACTCCTCCAGCGGCGCCTCCTGATCCACGGGGATGTGGGTGCGGCCTCCGGGCGAGACGGCCAGGTAGCGGCGCAGGACGGGCGCGCGCGACCCGGGCTCCACCTCCTCCAGGCGCACGGCCTCGGTGCGGCCGTGGCGCAGGACCGCCCGGCCTCCGGCCGCGCGGACGTTGCGCACCCAGTTGGTGTCCTGGCCGAGCATCGCCACCAGGTAACGCTCACCCCCGAGGTCCGCGACGACCAGGGGGAAGGAGACGTCACGGCCGGTGCGCCGGCCTTGCACCCGGAGGGTCACCATCCGGCCGGTCCCCAGGATCCCCGCCGCGAACACGGTGGCCCAGACCCGGTTGATCGCCCGGGCCAGGCGGTTGGGCCGCCCGCCCCGATAGAGCCAGCGGTCGAGGCGATGCAGTCGTGTGGCCTTCATGACTCTCCTGTCCAATGTTCATGCACAGTGTTCATGAACACCGTACATGAACATTGGACAGGATAAGGTTGCCGGGTGACTCTGGAGAAGCTGACCCGCCAGGCCGTCGTCGAGCGGGCGATGAAGATCGCCGCCACCGACGGGCTCCAGGCGGTCACCATCCGCCGCCTCGCCGCCGACCTCGGCGTCACCCCGACGGCTCTCTACTGGCATGTCAAGAACAAGGACGAGCTGCTCTCCGCGCTCGCCGACCACCTGCTCGCGGCGCTCGTCGCCGACGTGGACCCGGGCCGGCCCTGGCAGCAGCGGCTGCGCGCGGTGGTCACCGCGCTGGTCGAGCAGACCCGCGCGCACCCCTATCTCGCCGCCCTGCTGCCGGTGATCGACAAGGGCACGGCCGAGGCCTACCACCGCGCCACCGACACCGTGATCGGGTTGCTCACCGAAGCCGGGTTCACCCTCCCGCAGGCCGACCAGGTGGCCACCTACCTGCTCATGGGCGCCACGGCCATGGTGTCCTGCCAGCCCGGCGGCGCCGGCGGCGACGAGGAGGAGGCCGCGGAGCTCAGCCGGCGGCAGCGCCTCGACCTCGAACGCCTGCCTCCCCGCCGCTACCCTCACCTGGCCGCCTTCGCGGCGACCCTCACCGGGCCTCCCGACCTCGACGCCTACTACTCCTTCGGCGTCGACCTGCTGCTGTCCGCGGTGGAGGCCATGGCGCCGGCCGCCGATCGCTGAGCGATGATCACCGAATCTGGCACACTGGGAGCGTGAGCGCACGAGGCCGTCCACCGGACCCCGACCTCGAGACCCGCGTGCACGCCGCGGCCCTCGAACTCTACGGGGAGGTCGGCTGGGCGGGGTTCAGCTTCGACGTGCTGGCCCGCCGGGCCCATGTGGGCAAGGCGACGCTCTACGGCAGGTGGGGGAGCAAGGAGAAGCTGATCGTCGACGCCCTGGCCACGGGGCTTCCGCGCCATCCGGAGGAGAAGGTCTCCGGTTCGCTGCGGAACGACCTGATCCGGATGGCCGGCGAGATCCTCGACAGCTACCTCGAACCCCAGGGGCTGGTCTACCTGAGGGCCCAGATCGAGGCCAGGGTCTATCCCGAGCTGTTCGGGCAGGCGCTGGAGACGTTCCAGCGCGAGCGCATCAGGATCGGCCGCGCCATCGTGATCGGCGCCATCGAGCGCGGCGAACTGCCGCCGGGCACGTCTCCCGCGCTCGTGCTGGACGCGGTCGCCGGCGTCCTGACCAACCGTTTCCTCTCGACGCCGATCAGCCAGACGGCCTCCCTGGCCGCGCGCAAGGACGCGTACGCCGAGGAGACCGTGGACTTCGTGCTCTCCGCCGTCCACTACCGCGCTCCGGGATCTTGACACCGCCCGGCGCCCGCTTTAGCGTCTAATAGACGGTTTTCGTCCGAAATTAGGGGTCTCATGACGGCTTACTCGCTGGATCATGTCGCTCTGGCCGTGCGGAGCTGGACCCAGGGCGGCCCGGTCCTGGCCGGCCGTTTCGGCGGCCGCTGGCGCCACGGTTTCGAGCAGGCCGGGGCCTTCAACCCCGCGCAGATCGAGTACGCCAACGGCATGCGGGTGGAATTGCTGCAGCCCGGCTCCGACCCGGCGTCGTTCGTCCGCCGCTTCCTCGACGGCACCGGCGCGCGGGCCCGCCCGCACCACATCACCTTCAAGGTGCGCGACATCCGGGCCAGCCTCGGCGCGGCGGGCGCGGCCGGGTTCGAGCCGATCCTCGTCAACCTGGACTTCGAGGGATGGCAGGAGGCGTTCCTGCACCCCAAGGACACCGGTCTCGGCTTCCTCGTCCAGATGGCCCAGGCCGAGGAGATGCCGGAGGAGCTGGCCGGCGACATGCCCGGCCTGAGCCTGACGCCCCCGTGGCCCGAACCCGAGGTCGCCTGGGCGGCCCTGCCCGCGGTCGCCGGGCAGGTGTCGCGGTGGGACCCGGTGCGCCGGGTGCTCCGCGACGTCCTCGGCGGCGCCGAGACCCCGCTGGAGCCCGGGATCTCCCGCTTCACCTGGCCGAGCGGGGCCGACCTGGTGCTCGCCACCGGGGAGGAGCCCGGCCTGCGGGCCCTCGCCTTCCGCGGCGACGGCGCGGTCTCCTGGGAGCTCGCCGACGTCCTGCGCGCCGCCGCCCAGGAGCCGATCGTGCCGGAGCTCGGCATCAGGGTCGCCGACCTGGCCTCGCAGCGGGTGGCCGGCTGAGCGCGATCGGGCCCGGAATCACGATGTGACCGTGACTCCGACACCCCGACGCGCGTCCCGCTCCCGAAAGGCCGCCGCCCCCGAACCGCGCCGGGTGCGCGTCGAAGGCGACCTCTACCACGGCCGGGTGCCCGCCGGGCGCGGTCTACATCGGCCGGGCCTGCCCGGGCATGCCGGGGAGTCCCTTCCACAACCCCTTCCCGGTCAAGACCCACGGCCGCGCCGAAGCGTTGCAGCTCTTCCGGCATCACCTGGTCGAGCACCCCGAGTTGGTCGAGGCGGGGGAGTCACAAAAAGCGTGGAGGTAAAGATCCTCCTATTCTGTAGTTCGTGGGGAATCGAGGGCATTCGGCGTCGGGGAGCGTGCGCATCACGCGTGCGATCGCGCGGTTCCAGCAGTGGCAGACGCTGCTGGGCAACCGGGCCAAGCGGCAGCGGGCCGGGGGCGCTGCGCCGTCGCCGAACTCGACCTGACCGGCCCTACCCTGCTGGCTATCGGCGACGAGACCAACGGACTGAGCGCGGGATGGCGACAAGCGTGCGGCACGATGGCGCGCATCCCGATGGCCGGTTCAGCCAGCTCCCTGAACGTCGCCAGCGCGGCGACCGTGGTGTCGTACGAGGCCGCCCGTGAGCATCGCGGCCCCACAGCATGACCTACCGTCACGCGATTGTCCGGACCAGCCATGAGGACCTGGCCAGCGGCGCGGTGCTGCATTCGGCCCCGAGGTTTCCCGCGTTCCCCGTCCGGCTGGCCAGCGAGATCTTCCAGCGGGCGCTGGCTCTGCGCGGGGGCGACCAGCCCGCCGTGCTCTGGGACCCGTGCTGCGGCAGCGGTTACCTGCTGACCGTGCTGGCGTTGCTGCACCGGCGCCAGATCGCTGCGGTGCTGGCCTGCGACCTCGATCCTGAAGCGCGGAACCTGGCCGAACGCAACCGCCCTGCTGAGCCAGGCCGGTCTGGCGGCTCGCGCCGCCGATCTCAAGGCCCGCGCTGCCCGCTTCGGCAAACCGGCCTACGACTCGGCCGCGCGTGCCGCCTGCCGTCTCGCCGCCGAACTCGACGCCGCCGGAGGGGACGTGCCGCACGCGGTGCGCCAAGCCGACGTGTTCGACCCTGCCCAGCTCCAGCGGACACTCGGCCGGCACGCACCCGACATCGTGATGACCGACGTCCCCTACGGCGAACAGACCCATTGGCGCGGTCCCAGCGCGGCGGCAGGGGTCAGCGGCATGGTCGAGGCTCTATCGGCCGTGCTCCCGCACGACAGCGTGATCGCGGTGACGGTGCGGGGCCGCAAGGTTCCCGCGGACCGTGGGCCGCGGCCCCAGGCGTCCTTCAAAATCGGTACCCGAGCCGTCGCGCTGTTCCGAACCTCCTGACGTCTTCGCACTTCCGCACGTGCGTGACAGTCGGAGGACGCCACATTCGTGGTGAGTTCCTCGTCCTTGACCGGCACGCCCCGGGCGCGCAACTGGTCTACGATCGCCGCGGCCCGGAACTCCTATAGCTCCGGCCGGCCCACCGCCGGCCCGCCGCACCCCAGGTGCGGCGGGCCAGGCGCGGGTATTGACCGCCCCGGTACGGACGATCACACTGGCGGAACGCCGGGGGAGTGCTCCGTTTCTGAATGTTAGCGATAACACGCGAAGGAGACGCGCATGTCGAGAGCCCTTTCCCGATTGGGCGCGGTGGTCGCCGCCGCCTGCCTGCTGTTCGCGTCGTTGTCCGTGGCCGACCAGAAGGAGGCCGCCGCGCTGGAACCTTTCACCGGATATCTGATGGCGCACTTCACCGGGGAGTCGACCAACGGGGAGCAGATCTACCTCGCCCACAGCGACGACGGGCTGCACTGGACCGACCTGAACAACGGCGCGCTCGTCCTGCGCTCCACGGTCGGCACGCGCGGGGTCCGCGACCCCGCCCTGGTCAGGTCGCCCGCCGGTGACCGCTACTGGATCGTCGCCACCGACCTGCGCATCGCCGCCGGCACGTCCTGGAGCGACGCCGCGAACCGGGGGAGCACCTCGCTCGTCGTGTGGGAGTCGGCCGACCTGGTGAACTGGTCGGCCCCACGGCTGATCAACGTCGCCGGCGCCATCCCCGGCGCGGGCAACGCCTGGGCGCCCGAGGCCATCTACAACCCGGCCACCGGCGACTACGTCATCTACTGGGCGACCAACTCGCCGCGCGACGGCGTGACCAAGCACCGCATCTGGTACGTACGCACGAGCGACTTCCTCAGCTTCACCGCGCCGCAGCCGTTCATCGAGCGCGGCGGCGCCCAGGGGATCATCGACACGCAGATCGTCGAGGTGCCCGGCGCCGTCGGCGGGTACCTCTACTACCGGGCGTCGGCCGACGGGCACATCTCGATCGAGGCCGCCAACTCGATCCTCGGCTCCTGGACCAGCCTCGGGAACTTGTCACACCTCGGCATCTCCAACGGCACCGGCGGCGGCAATGTCGTGGAAGGCCCGATGTGGATGAAGTTCAACGACCGCGACGAATGGGCGCTCTGGCTGGACCAGTTCGCCACCGGCCGCGGCTACATGCCCATCACCTCGACCAACCTGGGCAGCACGCGGAACTTCCACACGCGCTCCGACTACGGCATGGGCGCCGGCCGCAAACGGCACGGCTCCGTGCTCAGCCTGACCGCCGCCGAGGAGAACCGGGTGCTCGGCCGCTGGGGCGCGACCCTGCCGGTCAACCGCATCCAGTCGTACAACTTCCAGGACCGGTACGTCCGGCACGCGGACTTCGACGTGCGCCTCGACGCGAACGTCAGCCCGGCCCAGGACGCGCAGTTCCGGCTGGTGCCGGGCCTGGCGAACGGCTCCGGGTACGTGTCCTTCGCGTCGGTGAACTACCCCGGCTACTACCTGCGGCACTACGGGTACGACCTGGTGCTGGCGCCCGACGACGGCACCGCCGTCTTCGCCGCGGACGCCACCTTCCGCCAGGTCCCTGGGCTCGCCGCCTCGTCGTGGGCGTCGTTCCAGTCGTACAACTATCCCGACCGGTACCTCCGGCACTCGAACTACCTGCTCAGGATCGACCCGATCACCGACGCTCAGGGCCGCGGCGACGCCACCTTCCGCGTCGTGGGCGGCTGACGGCCTCCGGCAGGCGTCCGGAAAGATGGTCCATCGGACGCCGCCGCGGGACTTTCGTCCCTGCCGTGCACGGGCCCGCGCCGGAAACCTGGGCGGTGTCCGGCCGACGCCGGACCCACCAGCGTGACGACGTCAGGAGCGATACGTGAGCATGCTGCAGGCAGCGGTGACCCTGCTGGGCGCGGTGGGCGCGGCGATGGTGCTGTCGGGACCCGTCATGGCGATCCAGGGGGTCAGGGGGCGCGCGGAGATCCGCCGGGAACTGCGCGGCCAGGGCATCAGCTTCCCCCGCACGGGACCGCCCGCCGTGCTCGCCGGCCGGGCGGTCGTCACCGGCCCTCAGGCCCGCGCGTTCGCCGACGTGATCGGCGACAACGTGCTGGCGGCCACCGGCGGCCGGACCTACGCACAGGTGAGCGCCGAGCTGATGGCCGCGCCCGGCGGTGACGACGAGCTCGCGGCGCTGCGCCAGACGGCCTTCACCGGGCAGATGCTGCGCGCCTCGCTGCTCAACGCCTACCAGGCATGGCAGGTCACCACCCTGGTCATCGGCCTGGGCGTACTGCTGACCGCCACCGGCGCGGCCCTGCTCACCGCGAGCATCGCCCTGGCCCCCTGAACCCTGGAGCAACCTCCTTGACCACCGACCCCACCTCCACCACCACCGACCTCACCGCGGCCACACACCCCGCCGCAGGCACAGAGGCGGCCACACACCCCGCCGCAGGCACAGAGCCCGCCGTGACTACGGACCCCGTCGTGACCACGGATCCGGCCGCAGCCACAGATCCCACCGTGACTGCGGACCCGGCGGTGATTGCGGACCCGGCGGTGATTGCGGACCCGGCCGTGACTACGGACCCCGTCGTGACCGTGGACCCGGCCGCGGCCACAAACCCCGCCGTGGCCACAGACCCCGCTCTGACGGCGCGGCCGTTGCGGCGTGCGCGTCGTGACGTCGGCGCCGCGCCGTTCATCGTCATCTGGGAGGCCACCCGCGCCTGCCCGCTGGCCTGCCTGCACTGCCGCGCCGAAGCCCGGCCCGACCGCCATCCTGGCGAGCTGAGCACGCACGAGGCGCGGGAGCTGATGCGCCAGGTCGCGGCCTTCGGCCGTCCCGCACCGCTGTTCGTGATCACCGGAGGCGACCCCTTCGAACGTCCCGACCTGTTCGACCTCGTACGGTACGGCCGCGAGCTCGGCCTGGCCCCCTCCGTCTCGCCCTCGGCCACGCCCGCGCTCACCCCCGCCAACCTCAGCAGGCTGCACGAAGCCGGCGCGGCCGCGATCTCGCTCAGCGTGGACGCGGCCACGGCCGCCCGCCACGACGAGTTCCGCGGCTACGACGGCGTGTTCTCCCGCACCCTGGCCGCCTGGCGGGCGGCGCGCCAAGCTGGGCTCAAGGTGCAGATCAACACCACGGTGACCCGCCGCAACCTGTCCCAGCTGCCGGACATCGCCCGGCTGGTACGCGACCACGGCGCCATGCTGTGGAGCGTCTTCTTCCTCGTGCCCACCGGCCGGGGCAGGGCTCTCGCGGCGCTGAGCCCGCAGGAGGCCGAGGACGTGCTGCACTTCGTCCACGACCTCGGGACCGTGGTCCCGGTCAAGACCACCGAGGCACACCACTTCCGGCGCGTCGCCGTACAGCGGCTCATCCTGGCGGAACACGGCGCCGACCATGCCGCCGAGCTCGGGCTCGGCCCGCTCTACCGGGATCTGCGGCGGCGCGCCCGGCGCGCCGGGCTGATCAGGGAGCGCCGGACCCGCCGCCCGCCGATCGACGTCAACGCCGGTCGCGGCCTGGTGTTCGTCTCCCACACCGGGAGCGTGCACCCGTCCGGTTTCCTCCCCGTGGCCTGCGGCGACGTGCGCGAGCGGCCGCTGACCGAGATCTACCGGAACGCTCCACTGTTCCGCGCGCTGCGCGATCCCGGACGGCTCTCCGGACGCTGCGGCGCCTGCGAGTTCCGGGCCGTCTGCGGCGGTTCACGCTCTCGCGCGTACGCCTGCACGGGCGACGTGTTCGCCGAGGAGCCCTGGTGCGGCTACCAGCCGGGCAGCTTCCCCTACCAGCGGGAGCTCACGCCCTACCTCCCGTAGGAAGAGGCCCGAGAGAGGTAGGGCCCTCACGGAAGGCGGCCTCGGCAGAGCCGAGCGCCCACCCGTCCCCGGCGCTCCGCAGCCGGGCGACACGCGCTGGGGACCGGCCGTGGCCGCTCAGGGCGATCACGGTCCGGGCCGGGCGGCACGTGTTGTGGACCGGCCATGGTGCCTCAGGGCGACCACGGTCCGGGCCGAGCGGTACGCGTCGTGGACCGGCCATGGTGGCTTAAGGCGATCAGGGTCCGAGCTGAGCGGCACGTGTTGTGGACCGGCCGTGGTGGCTCAGGGCGAGCACGGTCCGAGCTGGGCGGCACGCGTCGCGGACCCGGCCATGGTCGCTCAGGGCGACCACGGTCCGAGACGGCCGTGGCCGCTCAAGGCGACCATGGTCCCTCGGCGAGGCGTTCGACCGTCCAGGCGAGCCCGTGTCTGGCGGTCTCGGTGTCCGGCGTGCGCGTGTGCGGCCCGCACAGCAGTACGGCGAAGTCCGCCACGTCGGCCAGCGCCCACCGCAGCCGGTAGAGCGCGATCGCCGCCACGTCCACCTGCCTGCCGGTGGCCCGCACGTAGGCGTCCAGCGCGGCCGGGTCGGGAGAGACCACGGCCAGGTCGCGCTCGGGCACCGCCAGCCCCACGGTGTCCCAGTCCACCAGCAGCAGCCGGCCGTCGTCGCGCTTGATCAGGTTGCCGGGATGCGGCTCACCGTGCGTGACCACGAGCCCGTCCCCGCGCCCGCGCACCCGTCCGGCCAGCTCGTCGAACTCGGCCAGCCGCTCCAGCACGGCACCGGCGTGCTTCCTGAGCAGCACGCCCGCCTCCGCCGAGAACGGCCCGTCAGCGCCCGGGTCCGCCAGCGACTCCACCAGCCGGTCGCGCCCCGGCACGTCCAGGACGGCGACGGGCGTCGTCTCCGGCGGGACGCGGCCGTGCAGGTCAGCGAGCAGCGCCAGCAGCCGGTCGCGCTCCTCGGGCGTCTGCTCCTGCCCGAAATGACCGGACGTGCCCGCTTCCCAAGGGAAGACGGTGACCGCGTACCGCGGCCCCGCCGCCATCACCGGATCGCCGCCGCGGGACCGTACCGGAGCCACCACGAACTCCAGCCCGTCACGCTCGCGCAGCACCGCCGCGGTCTCCATGGCCCGCCTCAGCCCCGGCAGCCCGTGCTCCTTGCGCGCCGGGTCCGACACCGTGGCGAACCACCGCCGGCCGCCGGTGTCCAGCACCGTCCAGTGGTAGTCGCCGAACCCCACCGGCGCGTACGCGACCTGTTCGGCCGCCACGCCGAACGCCCGCAGCGCCGCCACCAGGTCGGCCTCGCCGAACCCGTCCGGAAGATCTTCCATCGGCCCAGGTTAACCTCGGCGGGCGACCGGCTGCTCGGGCACCCGGGCGACGACCTCGTCGGGGAACAGGCCGTGGCGCAGCACCACCCGGCCGCGGGCGTGGTGGCGGGCGCGGACGCCGGCGTCCTCCTCGGCGGCGAAGACCTCGGCCATCCGGATCGCGAGCAGCACCTCGGTGAGGCCGACGCCCTCGCGGACCGTGCCCGCACGGGCGGCGTCCTCGACGAGCGGCCGGAAGGCGTCCGCCGTACGGGCGGCGAGATCGTCGAACCGGCCGGCCGAGCGCGGCAGGATCGGCGCGATCGAGCGGCTGGCGAGCTGCATGTCGAGCACGAACTCGAACACCTCCAAGGCCCCGGTGTCGCTGCCCCGCAGCTCCGCGGCGCGTTCCTCGATCCGGACGATGTTGTCCTCGTAGACCGTCGCCGCGAGCTCCTCCCTGGAGCCGAAGGTGCGGTAGAGGGTCGTGCGGCTGACGTCGGCCGCCCGCGCGATCTCCGCCAGCGCCACCTCGTGCCCGTGCTCCGCGAAGACCCGCCGGGCGGCCGCGAGCAGCCGCCCGCGGTTCCGCACGGCGTCGCGCCGCCTGAGCCCGGAACCCTACGATAAGCAGAAACGTACAGTGATGTACGGATACGTTGCGGCGTCGCCGACATCGCCGCCGAAGGTCTGGAGTGTCAACGGCGGAGGCGGGTTCCGCGACTGAGCGGTTCCGGCCGTGCGGATCTTCCAGGACAGATGCGCTTGTTGTTGATGTTGAGGCAATATGGTCTGCGGCAAGGACATCATGGCGAAAAGTGCGGGGGGAGCAGTCGGTGGCGGACCTCGGCCTCCACTTCCAGGCGCTTGAAGAGTGCGCGTCGGCCGCGCGTAAGGCGGCCAGCCGGCTCTCCGAACTGGGCGACGACTATCCGGTCACGGGCACGAGTTCGTCGATCTTCGGCAAGCTGACCGACTCCTCCGGCCTGGCGACCCTCGTCGACGACGTCGAGAACACGGTCGACACCGAGCTCGGCCACGCCGGCAGGAAGCTCAGAGGCGTGGAGCGCGCCCTGGACAAGGTGGAGCAGAACGTCCGCACCGCCAACAACGCCAGCGGCGCGGCGGCCTGATGGACCTGGCCACCCAGATCTCGCAACTGCCCGGCTCGCGCAGCGGGGAGCTCGCCGAGATCCTGCGCAGCGTCAGCGGCAACCCCGAGGACATCCGCGCCATCGCCACCAGGTGGCGGTCCGCCGCGGGCACGGTGAGCGAGCAGACCGGGCGCGTCACCACCGCGGTCAACGACGTCGACACCGCCTGGGAGGGCGCGTCGGCCGACGCCTTCGACGGGTACATGGGCAAGTACGACAAGGCGGGGACCGCGCTCCACGACGTGCTGGAGGACAGCGCCGCCTCCCTCGACACGGCGGCCGGGGCGCTGGAGACGGCCGAGTCGGAGATCACCTCGATCTGCAACCGCCTGGTCGAGTACGCCGACAGCCACAGCGACGACCGCGACGCCGTCGCCACCGAGGTCGGCAACGCGATCGACGCCGCCACGCCGCACAAGACGGAGGCCAACACCGCCGTCACCACCGCCATGACCAAGATCCAGGGCTACCTGGACGACCACGAGTCGACCTTCGCCGCCATCAAGGCGCCCGGCGACCAGACGTTCGTGCCGGCGCCGGGCCACACCGTCGTGTGGGAGCCGTCGACGCTGCCGGACGACTTCATGAGGACGACGTACCAGAGCGGGGGCGACGGCACACCGCCCGGCGGGACCACTCCGTACTCCGCGACCGGTCCGGGCACCGGGACCACCTCGTACGCGGGCGGCTCCGGCGCGCCGCCGCAGCCGCTGTCGTTCGCGCCGGGCACCGCCACCGGCGACCGCATCGTCGAGGCCGCCCGCATGCACCTCGGCAAGCCGTACGTGTGGGGGGCCAACGGGCCGAGCGCCTTCGACTGCAGCGGGCTCGTCTACTACACACTCAACCAGGCGGGCGTGAAGATCGGCGACACGACCGCCGCCGGATACCAGGCGAGCGGCAAGCCGGTCAGCACCCCGCAACCCGGCGACATGGTCTTCTTCGGCCACCCGGCCGGCCACGTGGGCGTCTACATCGGCAACGGCCAGATGATCCACGCGCCCCGGCCGGGGTCCGAGGTCATGGTGGCGAGCGTCGCCGCCGACGGGCGGCCCGTCAGCTACCGCCGCTTCACCTGACCCTCTCGGGCCGGCCACCGCTCCGGGGGCGCGGTCAGGCCTTCGGCTCCTGCGAGATCCGCAGCATGTTGCCCGAGGGGTCGCGGAACGCGCAGTCGCGCGGGCCCCAGGGCTGGTCGATGGGCTCCTGGAGCACCTCCGCGCCGGTCGCCCGGACCCTTTCGAAGGTCGTGTCGAGATCGTCGGTGCGGAAGATGATCATCGGCAGGGCGCCCTTGACGAGCAGCTCCTGGAGGGCGTCGCCGTCCTCCTGGGACCGGCCGGCGTGCGGCGTGGAGATCACGATCTCCACGCCCGGCTGGTCAGGGCTGCCGAGGGTGACCCAGCGGAACTCGCCGGACGGGACGTCGTTGCGCACCTCGAGGCCGAGCCCGTCGCGGTAGAAGGCGAGCGACTCGTCGACGTCGTTGACACTGATGTGGCAGTACTGCAAGGCGATGGTCATGCCGGCAACGCTAGGCGGCGGATTCGCGGCGCGCTTCTCGGATCGTGCTCGAAGCGTTTCTGGCCGGGCGGGTGCGGATCTTCGCCACGCACGGCGGCATCGCCGACACGGCGTGGTGCTCCCTGCCGCGGTAGGCGCTCGGCGTCTCACCCAGCAGCTCGGTGAACCGCGAGCTGAACGAGCCGAGCGAGGTACAGCCGACCGCCATGCACGCGTCGGTCACGCTGGCGCCCGCGCGCAGCAGCGCCATCGCCCGCTCGATGCGGCGGGTCATGAGGTAGCTGTAAGGCGTCTCGCCGTAGGCGGCCCGGAACTGCCGGGAGAAGTGGGCCGGAGACATGAGCGCGTGACGGGCCATCGTCGGCACGTCGAGCGGACGCGCGTACTCCCGGTCGATCAGATCCCGCGCCCGCCGCAGGTGGGTGAGGTTGTCGAGATCCTGCGGGGTCATGACGCCAGCGTATAACGACCCCGTAGCCCGCGAGCCCGTGGGGCCAGGCCGAGAACGGGCCATCGGCGGCGATCCCCGGGCCTTTGGTCCCTGACGAGACCACGGCCGGGCGCGGGATCGTAGGCCCATGTCACCTGTCATCCCCGCACCGGAGACGTCCCGATGACCGCGCCCCCGTTCGCGACACCCGGCGGAGTGAGCCGGATGGTGAACGCCGCCGCCGCGGCGCCGTCGGTGCACAACACCCAGCCATGGCGCTTCCGCTGCGCCGACGAGGCGACCATGGAGCTGTGGGCCGACCTCGGCAGGCTGCTCCGGGTCACCGACCCGCTGGGCCGCGGGCTCGGCGTCAGCTGCGGGGCCGCGCTGTGCAACCTCCGGCTGGCGGTCCGGATGACCGGGCACGACGCCCAGGTCGTGACGCTGCCCGACCCCGCCCACCGCCCCGACCTGCTGGCCCGTGTGCGCGCCGTCCCCGCGGGGCCGCCCGGCCAGGACGAGCGACTGCTGTACGAGATGATTCCGCACCGGCGCACCAACCGCTTCCCCTTCGACGGCCGCCGGCTGCCCACCGCGGTCCTCGTGGAGCTGGTCCACGCCGCGCACGCGGAGGGCGCCACGCTGGTCCTGCTGAAGGGCCGGACGGCCCGGCGCGTGCTCGGCATGATCGGCGCGGCCGAGGCCACGCTCGCCGCCGAGGAGTCCTACCGCGCCGAGCTCGCCCGCTGGACGGCTCCCGGCCGCCGCGACGGCGTGCCCCGGCACGCCGTCGGCCCCCGCCCGCGCGACGGCGCGCTGCCCATGCGTGACTTCCGCCTGGGGGAGGGGCGGCACGCGGAGGGCGCGCCGAGCGCCGCCTTCGAGGCCGATCCGCAGCTCGCGGCGCTGTTCACCAGGGGTGACGGGCCGCTCGACTGGCTGCGCGCCGGGCAGGCGCTCCAGCGGGTGCTGCTCACCGCGACCGCGCGCGGCGTGGCGGCGTCGCTGTTCAGCCAGCCGCTCGACCTGCGGCCCGCCCAGCACTCCGGCGACCGCGCCGGGCCGCTGGGCCACGTGCAGATGCTGATCAGGCTCGGGTACGGGCCGCCGGTCCCGAGCGTGCCGCGCCGCCCGGCGTTCGAGGTGCTCGACCCGGTGGAGGCCGCGCGCAGGTGAGCCAGGAGGCCGCCCGCGAGCCGGTGGGACGGAGCGCGATCGCCGGAGTTGACGAGCCGCCTCGTGCTGTGACATTCTGAGGGCGGCACCGAGGTTGACGCTTTTAGTACGCGTGGACATTCGTTTCCCGAGTGCGTTATGATGCTCCCTCGCGCTGCCACGCCGCCCCGGATTTCCGCCGGGGCTTTCGGTGTGCGCGCAGCTCGACTCCATCCGTGTTCTCCGGAAGGACATCTGTTGGCAGCCTCGCGCAACGCCTCCGCCGTACCCGCTGGTCCCCGTCGCGTCTCTTTCTCGCGTATCCAGGAGCCGCTCGAA
>NZ_JBFAPV010000020.1:0-140974 GCF_040676925.1 Nonomuraea sp. NPDC049486 | reverse complement strand
CAGCCCCAGCCGAATCGGCGACATCGCCCGCGCGGCACTTGTCCTCACCCGTTTCGAGCACGACTACCTGCCGGCAATTCGCTGAGATCACGTCACTGGGTGTTCCAGGAGCGGACTGGCTTCATCTGCGAGGAGATGGATCGGTTCTGGGCCAACGCCGACTGAAAAGCCAGGGAATGCGTTCTTGGGTGCCGCCGGACGATGGCGGCAACGTAGTTCAGCGTCTGGGACGACAAATCGACGGCAGCACGATGGAACAGCATCTCGAGTTCCGGGTCGGTGCCACCCTCCACGGTCACAGGCTGGCGCCCGAGGCGATTCTCGTCGTCCTGTCGTCGGGCTGCGGCCCTGATTTTCCGCCGCCGATCTCGATGACCGTTGCGCCCAGTGGAGCGAGGGTGATCTCCTCCGCTACTTCAGCTCCAGTCAGCAGGTCGATGCCGGCGAAGGTGAGGGGAACGGTGGTGGGCTCATCGGCGCTGTGGTTGAGCAAGAAGAGGTACTTGTCCCCTCTGATCGTGCACTCCACGTGCGAGGGAACTCCGGCGAACGGCGACTCCACGCCCGCCTCCCGGACGGCATCCACCAGCACCTCACCGAAAGCCGACTCCTCCAGCAGCGTGGCGAAATACACCACCCGGCCGGAGCCGAAGGTGTTCTCGACGACGGCCGCGCGGCCGGAGAGGAGGCCGTCCTGGTAAACCGCCAAGGGCTTGCCGGTTTCCAGGTGGAGGTCTTCGCGCCACCAGGTCGACGTGGTCACCCGGCCGTCGGTGAACTCGACGGTGAAGGTCTCGGCGGGGCGCGCCGGCCAGTACTCGTCGATCTTGGCCCCGATCAGCTCACGGAACGCCCCCGGATACCCGTTGGGCCGAATCCGGTTGCACGAATCCACCACGCCGGAGAAGAACGACATGATGACCGTCCCGCCCTTACGGGCGAACTCCTGGATACCCGATACCCCGACATCATCGATCAGGTACGCGTTAGGGACGATCAACACCTTGTACGGGGACAGATCGCCAGCGGTAGACACCACGTCCACGGGCACATGCTCCCGCCATAGCGGCGTGTAGTGCCGCATCACCGTGTCCGCATAGCTGAAGTCATTACGCGGCAGCCCGTACGTCTCCTCCAGCCCCCACCACCCGTTCCAGTCGAACAAGATAGCCACGTCGGCCCGAGACGAGGTCCCGGCGACCCCCGACAGCAACCGGAGCTCCCGGCCCAGCTCCACCACCTCACGGAAGGTACGGGACGACGGCCCGGAGTGGGGGAGCATCGCCGAGTGGAGACGCTCCTGGCCGCCCCGGCTGGCCCGCCACTGAAAGAACATCACCGAGTCCGCCCCCCGCGACAGCGCCTGCAGTGACCCGAGCAGCATCCGCCCCGGCTCCTTGACCACGTTCAGCTTCCACTGACTCACCGCCGAGGCCGCCTGCTCCATCAGCATCCACGGCTGACCGCCCTTCAGCGAGCGGAACAGGTCGTACTGGAAGGCGGCCGAGATGTGCGACGACGGGTCCGCCGGGTCGGGGTAGATGTCGAGGGCGACGGCGTCCTCTTCCGGCGCCCAGCGCCAGTAGTCGGCATGGCGATAAAAGCGCATAAAGTTGGTCATGACTGGAATGTCGTCCCGGAACGACCGGACGATGTCCCGCTCGGCGACGAAACACTCCAGCAGCGCGTCCGACGTGAACCGCTTGAAGTCGAGCCGCCGCGCCGGATTGGACCACGACCGCGGGATGTTCGGCACCTCGATCTGCTCCCAGGACGTGTAGACCTGCCCCCAGAACCGGGTGGTCCACGCCTCGTTCAGCGCGTCGAGGGACCCGTACCTCCGCCGCAGCCACTCCCGGAAAGCCACGGAACTGGCCGGGTTGTACGCCGTCGGCCCGTACTCGTTGCTGATGTGCCACATCGCCAGCGCCGGATGGTACGAGTACCGCTCGGCCAGCTTGGTGGTGATCGCCGCAGCGTACCGCCGGTAGATCGGCGAGGACGGGTCGTAGTGCAGCCGGCTGCCGAACCCGAACGGCTCCCCGTCCGCCATGATCGGAAAGACCTCGGGATGCAACTGGGTCAGCCACACTGGCGGCGCGGCAGTCGGAGTGGCCAGGTTGACCGCGATGCCGTTGCCGTGCAGCAGGTCCATGACCTCGTCGAGCCAGCCGAACGCGTACGTACCCGGCTCGGGTTCCAGTGAGGCCCAGGCGAAGACGCCGAGCGAGACGACGTTGACCCCGGCCTCGCGCATCAGCCGCACGTCCTCGCGCCACACGGCCGGGTCCCACTGCTCGGGGTTGTAGTCACCGCCGTACGCCAGCCCGCCGACGCGACTCCTGAACGCGGCCATACGAGACATTGCGCTCCCCAACCAGCGGTCCATCGACGCCGCACGGGCATCAGAAAGTTTCGGTAGGAGTTGCCGGAAACTTGGCCGTCACTTGTTGCGTTACGGTAGGCTCCGCTTCGCGGCGCTGTCAACAGCGCCACGAGCGCTCCCAGGGGGTTCCGTGCAACGCGCCACGCTCGCCGACATCGCCGCGACCGCCGGTGTCTCCGTGCCCACGGTCTCCAAGGTCCTGAGCGGCCGCAAGCACGTCTCGCCCACCACCCGCGACCGGGTGCTGGAGGCGGCCAGGGCCCACGGCTACGAGCCGCCGCGCCCGCCGGGCGGACCCCGGGCCGGCATCGTCGACCTGCTCATCAACGGCCTCGGCTCGCCCTGGGCGCACGTCCTCATCGAGGGCGCCGAGGCGGCGGCCGCGCGCTGGGGCTTCTCGCTCGTGGTCACCTCCTCCTACCGCCCCGACTTCGACCGGCGGCGCTGGGTGGGCATGCTGCGCAAGCGCGGCACCGACGGCATCGTGCTGGTGCTGTCGCGGGCCGGCCAGGAGGAGATCGAGGCGATCAAGGACCTGCTGCACGTCCCGCTGGTCCTGCTCGACCCCGTCGGCCAGCGCGAGCTGGGGCTGTCGGCCGTCGGCGCGACCAACTGGGCCGGCGGCGTCCAGGCGACCACCCACCTGCTGGAGCTCGGCCACCGGCGCATCGGCTTCATCGGCGGCCCGCTCGACAAGCAGTGCACGCTCGACCGCTACGAGGGCTACCTCGCCGCGCACCGCACGTTCGGCATCGACCCCGACCCGGCCCTGACCCGCTACGGCGACTTCCTGATCTCGGGCGGCCGGCTGCACGGCGGCGAGCTGCTCGACCGCCCCGACCGGCCGACAGCGGTCTTCGCCGGATCCGACCCGCAGGCCGCCGGCGTCTACCAGGCCGCCGCCGAGCGCGGCATCCGCGTGCCCCACGAGCTGTCCGTCGTCGGCTTCGACGACTCGCCGCCGTGCGAGATGATGACGCCCCCGCTCACCACCGTGCGCCAGCCGCTCGACGAGATGGCCAACGAGGCGATCCGGCTGGTCCACGAGGAGCTCACGCACCCGCGCTCCACCGGCACCCGCATCGAGCTCGCCACGAGTCTCGTCGTACGGAGCAGCACCGCTCCTCCCGCCGGCTGACTCGTCGTACGGCGGCATCATGCGGGCGGGCGTCACCCCTCGCACGGGTCTCTGAAAGTTTCTGGCAAACGCGCCCCGCCCTGGACGTTGCCGCAGGTGCGCATCTCCTGGTGCGGCCGGGCTCCGACACCCCTCTTGACACCTCTCGACGCGCGCCCTAAGTTGCCGAAATATTAACGGGTCTCCGAAAATTTTCGGCAAAGTCCGGCATTGCGGTTTCCGTATGCCGCCCGGCCGAGAGGATGGCATGACGGGCCAGTCACCCCCCGACACCACGCCCGGCGCGAACTCCCCCTGGCGGGACCGGAGGCTGACGCCCGCCGAGCGGGCCGACGCCCTCGTCCCGCTCATGACGCTGGAAGAGAAGATCGCCCAGCTCGTCGGCGTCTGGGCCGGCGCCGACCCATCGGGGGACGGCGTCGCCCCGCGCCAGGCCGACATGAACGTCGTCGACTGGGCCACGGTCATCCGCCACGGCCTGGGCCAGCTCACCCGCCCGTACGGCACCGCCCCGGTCGACCCGGCGGCGGGCGCCCGGTCCCTGGACGCCTCCCAGCGGGAGATCATGGCGGCCAACCGGTTCGGCATCCCGGCCCAGGTGCACGAGGAATGCCTGACCGGCTTCTCCGCCTGGCGGGCGACCGTGTACCCGGCGCCGCTGAGCTGGGGCGCCTCCTTCGACCCGGGGCTCATCGAGGAGATGGCCGGGCGGATCGGCCGCTCCATGCGCGCGGCCGGGGTGCACCAGGGCCTCGCGCCGGTCCTCGACGTGACCCGCGACTACCGCTGGGGGCGCACCGAGGAGACCATCGGCGAGGACCCTTACCTGGTCGGCAGCATCGGCGCCGCTTACGTGCGCGGCCTGGAGGGCGCCGGGATCGTCGCCACCCTCAAGCACTTCGCCGGCTACGCGGCCTCCCGCGGGGGACGCAACCTCGCTCCCGCGCACATGGGGCCGCGCGAACTGTCCGACGTCGTGCTGCCGCCGTTCGAGATGGCGTTGCGCCTGGGTGGCGCCAGGTCGGTCATGAACTCGTACGCGGAGATCGACGGCGTGCCCGTGGCCGCCGACGAGAGCCTGCTCACCGGGCTGCTGCGCGATGAGTGGGGCTTCACCGGCACGGTGGTCGCCGACTACTTCGCCGTCCGGTTCCTGCAGAGCCTCCATGGGGTGGCCGGGGACGGGGCGGAGGCGGCCGGGCTCGCCCTGCGCGCCGGCATCGACGTCGAACTCCCCACCGTCGACACCTACGGCGGGCCGCTCGTCGAGGCCGTCAAGTCCGGCGCGGTCAGCGAGGCGCTGATCGACCGCGCACTCCGCCGCGTCCTGACCCAGAAGGCCGAACTCGACCTGCTCGACGAGGACTGGCAACCGATCCCGGACCCTCAAGTTCCGGGTCGCGCGGATGACGGCGTGGAGGAGGAGGGTGTCGGGGGTCGTGGTGGTTTGAGGCTTGATGACGAGGGGTCTCGGGGGCTTGCTCTGCGGCTGGCTCGGGAGTCTGTCGTGCTGGTGAGGAACGGCGGGGTGTTGCCGCTGGCTGCCGGCCGGCGCGTCGCTCTGGTGGGGCCGGTGGCCGACGATCCGATGGCGATGCTCGGCTGTTACGCCTTTCCCAACCACGTGGGTCCGCACCATCCCGGGCAGGGGCTCGGGCTGGAGATCCCGTCGCTGCGCGAGGAGCTGGCGAAACGGATCCCCGGGCTCACGTACGCGGCGGGCTGCGACGTCAGGGGAGAGGACACCGTAGGCATCGCGGCGGCCGTCGCCGTCGCCGAGGAGAGCGACGTGTGCGTGCTCGCCGTCGGCGACCGGGCCGGGCTGTTCGGGCGCGGCACCTCCGGGGAGGGGTGCGACGCGACCGACCTGAGCCTGCCGGGCGTGCAGGCCGAGCTGGTGCGGGCCGTGCTCGCCACGGGCACCCCGGTGGTGCTGGTGCTGCTCGCCGGTCGCCCGTACGCGCTCGGGCCGGAGACGGACGCGGCCGCGGCCGTGCTGTTCGGCTTCTTCCCGGGCCAGCTCGGCGGTCGAGCCGTCAGCGAGGTGCTCACCGGCGAGGTTAACCCGTCCGGGCGGCTGCCGGTCAGCGTCCCCCGCGACGACGGCGGGCTGCCGGCCACCTACCTGACCCCGCCGTTGGGACGGCGCACCGACGTGTCGTCGGTCGACCCGACACCCGCGTTCCCGTTCGGGCACGGCCTGACCTACACGACCTTCGAGTGGACAGGGGCCGAGAGCGGCGGCGAGTGGCCCGTCGACGGCGAGACGGTCGCGGCCGTCACCGTCCGCAACACCGGGGAGCGGCCCGGCGCCGAGGTCGTCCAGCTCTACCTGCACGACCCGGTCGCCCAGACCACCCGTCCGGTCGTCCGCCTCATCGGGTACGCCCGCGTGCCGCTGGAGCCCGGCGAGGCCGCCCGCGTCACCTTCACCGTCCACGCCGACCTCGCCTCGTTCACCGGCGTGCGCGGCAGGCGGATCGTCGAGCCCGGCGACGTCGAGCTGCGCCTGTCCCGCTCCAGCGCGGACGTGGCGGCGGCGCTCCCGTTACGCCTGACAGGCGAGGAACGCGAGGTCGCCCGCGAGCGGCGCCTGCGACCCACGTTCCGCGTCGAGCGCGGCATGACCGGCGTGGGCCGCCGGGATGGAGCACCGGAGGTCTGATGAGCGCAACCGACACGGTCCCGCCGGACACGCGCGAGCCGCGCCGGGCCCGGCCGGACGGGGGGAAGCCGCCGGCGGCGCCGCGCACCACGTGGCGGCGGGCGCTGCGCCGCGACTGGCAGCTGTACACGCTGGCGCTGCTGCCGCTGGCGTTCTTCCTGGTCTTCAGGTACCTGCCGATGATCGGCAACGTCATCGCCTTCCGCAAGTTCGAGCCGGGCGGCAGCCTCTTCGGCGAGGAGTGGGTGGGCCTGCGCTACGTGCGCATGTTCCTGGACGACCCGACGTTCTGGACGGTGTTCACCAACACGCTCGTCCTCGGCGGCCTGACGCTGCTGTTCTGCTTCCCGCTGCCGATCGTGCTGGCGCTGCTGCTGAACGAGATCCGCACCCGCAAGCTCAAGCGGTTCCTGCAGTCGGTGTCCTACCTGCCGCACTTCCTGTCCATCGTGATCGTGGCAGGCATCGTCATGCAGATGACGGCCGTCGACGGCCCGATCAACCAGCTGCTCAAGGTGGTCGGCGAGGAGCCCGTACCGTTCCTGCAGAAGCCGGAGTGGTTCCGGACGATCTACGTCACGTCCGAGATGTGGCAGACGGTCGGCTGGGGGACGATCCTCTACCTCGCCGCGCTGACCACCATCGACGACCAGCTGTACGAGGCGGCGCGGATCGACGGCGCCGGCCGGTGGCGGCAGATCTGGCACGTCACCCTGCCCGGCATCCGCCCCACGATCGTGACGCTGATGATCCTCAACATCGGCACGTTCATGGCCGTGGGCTTCGAGAAGGTCCTGCTGCTGTACAACCCGCTGACCTATCCGACCGCCGACGTGATCACCACGTACCTGTACCGCATGGGCGTCGAGTCCAGCAGCCTCAGCTACGCCGCCGCGATCGGCCTGTTCGAGGCGCTGATCGGGATCGTGCTCATCACCTCGGCCAACGTGATCTCCCGCCGCACAGTAGGGACGAGCCTGTGGTGAAGCTGGACGACAGCCCCGGCTACCGCGTGTTCCGGTGGATCAACGCGGTGATCCTCACCGGCGTCGTGGTCGTGACCCTGTATCCGTTCGTCAACATCATCGCCCGCTCGTTCAGCGAGGAACGGTACATCGTCACCGGGCAGGTCAACCTGATCCCGCGCGGGTTCAACCTGTCGACCTACGAAGTCCTGATGTCGGACCCGATGTTCTGGACGAACTACCGCAACACGGTGGTCTACACCGTCGTCGCCACGGCCATCGCCATGGTGATGACGACGTGTTACGCGTACGTGCTGTCGAAGAGGCACCTCAAGGGCCGCACGGTCCTCATCTGGATCGCCGTCTTCACCATGATCTTCTCCGGCGGCCTGATCCCCAACTACGTGCTGATCAACAGCCTCGGGCTGACGAACTCCATCTGGGCCATCGTCCTGCCCAACGCCATCAGCGTCTTCAACCTCCTGGTCATGAAGGCGTTCTTCGAGAACCTGCCGACCGAACTGGAGGAGGCCGCCGCGATCGACGGCCTCGGCACCTACGGCATCCTGTGGCGCATCGTGCTGCCGCTGTCGAAGGCGGTCATCGCCACGATGGTGCTCTTCTACGCGGTCTCGTTCTGGAACTCCTGGTTCACCGCGTTCCTCTACCTGCACGAGCAGCGGCTGTTCCCGGTCACCATCTACCTGCGCAACCTCATCGCCGGGGCCACCACCTCGGATTCCTACGGCCTCGCGGCCGGCGACGTGACGCAGGCGGCGTCGAACATCCAGTCGGTGGCGATCATGCTCACCGTCCTGCCCATCCTGGCGGTCTACCCCTTCGTCCAGAGGTACTTCGTCTCCGGCGTCATGCTCGGCGCGGTCAAGGGATAGACCGCAACCCCACCCCCACGGCAAAGGAGTCCCCCCATGCGCGACATCTCACGGCGTCAGGCGATCATCGGACTGGGCGCGTTCACGCTCGTGCTCGCCGGCTGCGGCGAGGACGGCACGGCTCCGAAGGCCGCCGACACGTCCGCGAACAGGGCGGGCGCGATGGCGAACTACGGCGTCGGCCAGCAGTTCAAGGCCACCGAGCCGATCTCCTTCGACGTGCTCTACAACAACCACTCGTTCTACCCCAACAAGAACGACTGGCTGTTCTGGGAAGAGCTCACCAAGCGGACGAACGTGACGCTCAAGCCCGTCGAGGTGCCGCTCAGCGACTACGAGCAGAAGCGCGGCCTGCTCGTGGGCTCCGGCCAGGCCCCGCTCATCATCCCGAAGACCTACCCCGGGCAGGAGGACACCTTCGTCTCCTCCGGCGCCATCCTGCCGGTCAGCGACTACCTCGACCTGATGCCGCACTTCAAGGACAAGGTCGCCAGGTGGCGGATGGAACCGGAGCTGAACACGCGCAGGCAGGCCGACGGCCGCTTCTACCTGCTGCCCGGCATGCACGAGAGCGTCTGGGTGGACTACACGCTGGCCGTCAGGACCGACATCATGGAGAAGCTCGGCCTGGAGGTCCCGGCCACCTGGGACGACCTCTACACGGTGCTGAAGGCGATGAAGGAGGAGTACCCCGACCAGTACCCGATGACCGACCGGTGGGGCGACCCCACCCCGGGCGGCAACCTGTTCAAGCTCGTCGCCCAGGCGTACGGCACCAGGGGCGGCTGGGAGTACCTGCACGCGACCTGGGACCCCACGGCCGGCAAGTTCGCCTTCACCGGCGCCATGCCGCAGTACAAGCAGATGATCGAGTACCTGCACAAGCTGGTGCAGGAGAAGCTGATCGACCCGGAGAGCTTCACCCAGCAGGACGAGCAGGCCAAGCAGAAGTTCACCTCCGGCAAGTCCTTCGTCATCAGCACCAACGCGCAGAGCCTGATCAACGACTACCGCGGGCCGCTGGAGAAGACGGTCGAGGGGGCCAAGGTCGCCAAGATCCCGGTGCCCATGGGCCCGGTCGGCGACTACAAGATCGGCACCCGGCTGGAGAACGGCATCATGATCTCCAGCAAGGCCAAGGACAACCCGAACTTCGTGGCCATGATGCAGTTCATCGACTGGCTGTGGTACTCCGATGAGGGCCAGGAGTTCGCCAAGTGGGGCGTCGAGGGCACCACGTACACCAAGGACTCCGCCGGCGCCTACAAGCTCGCCGACGACATCGACATGGTCGGCCTCAACCCGGGCGCCTCCAAGCACCTGCAGAAGGACTTCGGCTTCGGCAACGGCGTGTTCGCCTACGGCGGCACCACCAAGCTGCTGCAGTCCACCTTCTCCGAGGAGGAGCTGGAGTTCCAGAACGTGATGAACGCCAGGAAGCAGTGGCCGGTGGACCCGCCGCACCCGTTCACCGACGAGGAGCGCGAGCGGTCGACCCTCTGGGAGACGCCGCTGAAGGACCACGTCACCCAGAACACGCTCAAGTTCATCCTCGGCGAGCGCGACCTGGCCGAGTGGGACGCCTACGTCAAGGAACTCGAAGCCAAGAACATGACCACCTACATCGACCTGGTCAACGCCGCCGCGGACCGGTTCAAGAAGGAGCACGGCTGAGCCGATGGGCGAGGTGACCGCCGGGCGGCGGTTCGGAGAAGGTCCGCTCTCGCGCGCCGCCGCCCTGATCTACACGATGCTGGTCGTCGAGCTGCTGCTGCTGGCCGCCACCGCGCCGGGCCTGGCCGGGCTGGTGCTGCTCGACCGCGACGCGAGCAACCTGCCGCTGTACGCGCTCTGCGCGCTGCCGGCCGGCCCGGCGCTGTCGGCCGCGCTGTACGCGCTGCGCCACCGCGGCGCCGGCCTGGCGGACCTGTCACCGGCGGCCGCGTTCCTGCGCGGCTACCGGGCCAACGCCGCCGACGTGCTGAAGGTCTGGGCGCCGTGGCTGGCCGGCATGACCGTGGTCGGGGTCAACCTGGCGCACTTCGCCGCCGCCGGGGTGCCGGGGTGGTGGGCGGCCCTGCTGGTCGCCGTCGCGGTGGCGGCCGCGCTGTGGGCCGCCAACGCGCTGGTGATCGCGTCGCTGTTCCGGTTCAGGGCCGTGGACGTCGCCCGGCTGGCCTCGTACTTCCTGGCCCGGTGCCCGGGTGCCACGCTGGGCAACGCGTGCCTGCTGGTCGTGGCGGGCGGGCTCACCCTGCTGGCCACCGAGCTGGCGCCGCTGGCGCTGGCGTCCGCGTTCGCGGCGGGGCTGCTGCGCAACAGCCGGCCGATGATCGCCGAGATCCGCGAGCGCTTCGTGTCCGGTCAGTGAATGCGGCGGCCGTGCGCGTCGGGCACGCCCGACTTGCGGAAGAAGTACGTGTTGATCTGGTCGCGCCACTCCCGGGCGGAACGGAGCTGCTCGTCCAGCAGCTCACGCACCCGGGCGTGGAGCGCCGGGTCCACCAGCCCGGCCAGCCCGTCCCAGACGGGCCGCAGCTCCGCGACCTCCTCCGCGCCGGCGAAGTGGGTGTCGTAGATGTGCTGGATGACCGTCTTCCCGCTGTGCAGTACGTGACCGTACGGGACGTGGTGGAAGAAGAGCAGCAGCTCGTCCGGGCACCGCTCCGCCGACTCGTACACCTCCGACCACGGCTCCGGATACTGGCCGGTGCAGCCCGTGCCGGTGGCGCGCGTCCGGTCCACGCCGACCCCGTCGCGGTCGGCGAAGTGGTACGTGCCCCACGGCGTGTACTCGTAGCCGTCCACGTCGGGGCCGTAGTGGTGACCGGGCCGGACCATGAAGCCGACGCCGAGCGGCGCCGTGTAGCGCTCGTACGTCTCCCACGAACCGTCCATGATCGCGTGCAGCGGCTCCCGCAGGCGGTCGGCCGTGTCCGGGAAGGTCAGGCCGATCCACTCGTCGAGGATCTCCGCAGGTCCGAGCCCCGGGTCCCAGGCCAGCCGCCCGAACGCGTACAGGTTGGCCTGCGCGAGCGGATGCCCGGTCCAGTACGGGTCGTCGCCGGCGTTCGAGACCGCCACCAGCTCGCCGGCGACGCCGGCCACCGTCCGGCCGCCGGGACCCCACGGCTCGAAACCGAGCACCTCGCGCCACATCGGCGCCAGGTAGCAGACGTGCCGCTGCTGGCCGGTGTACTCCTGCGTCACCTGCAGCTCCACCGCCAGCCGGGTGCGCGGCATCGCGGCGATCACCGGCGAGACCGGCTCGCGCACCTGGAAGTCGATCGGCCCGTGCTTGACCTGGAGGATCGCGTTCCCCGCGAACTCCCCGTCGAGCGGTGCGAAGTGGTCGTAAGCGGCCCGCGCCCGGTCGGTGGAACGGTCGCGCCAGTCCTGCCGGTGGTCGTAGACGAAGGCCCGCCAGTGCACCACCCCGCCGTACGGGGCGAGCGCGCCGGCCAGCAGGTTGGCCCCGTCGGCGTGGCTGCGCCCATAGGCGAACGGCCCCGGCTGCCCCTCCGAGTCGGCCTTGACCAGGTAACCGCCGAAATCCGGGATCGCCTCGTACACCCGCGCGGTCGCCCCCGCCCACCAGGCCCGCACGTCCTCGTCCAGCGGGTCGGCGGTGGACAGCCCGCCGAGGACGACGGGCGCGGCGAAGGTGACCGACAGATGGACCCTGATCCCGTACGGGCGCAGCGCGCCGGCGAGGGCGGCCACGTCGCCGAGCCGGTCGGTGAGCAGCCGCGCCTCGGTGGCGTGCACGTTGACGTTGTTCACCGCGACCGCGTTGACGCCGGCGGCGGCCAGCAGCCGCCCGTAGGCGCGCACCCGGTCCAGGTCGCCGCGCGGGCCGCCGTCCGCCCAGAAGATCGAACCGCCCGCGTACCCGCGCTCGACCTGCCCCATCACGGGATGCACGTCCACGTTGTCCCAGTGGTCGAGCATCCGCCGCCGCATCGCGGGCCGATGACGCTCGGCCGGGAAGTCCGCGCCGAACGCCCGCTCGCCCAGCCGGACGACATGGAACAGCCCGTACAGCAGCCCCGCCCCCTCGCCGGCCACCACGGTCACCCCACCCCGCCGCCCGACGAGGAAGTTCTCGTCGCCGTCGGGCGTACCGGTCATCCTGTCGCGCCGCCCGGTCGGAAACGCCTCGTCTCCTCCGGGCGCGGCGCCGGTTTCCCCGGCCTCTTCGCCGTAAAGGACCGCGCGCGCGTGGGCCGGGAGGTGGTCGGACGTGGCCAGCACGAGGTCGGCCTCCCCGCCGTCGCACAGGCTCCCGCCGAACCGGGCGCAGGCCCGCGCGACCTCGTCGCGGACCGTGCCGGCGAGCGGCCCGTCCCCGTGTACGAGGACCCGCCGGGATCCGATCGCCCGGAACGCCTCGGGAGGCAACCAGGCCGGATGGACGTCCGTCATGAGAAGAATCTATCGAGAAAACATGACAGTGGATGTCCTCTTTTCCGGGAAACCTGGTCGCATGATTGCTTTGGTGGCGGGCGCGACCCGCGGAACAGGACGTGGCATCGCCGTCGAACTCGGCGCCGCCGGCGCGACGGTCTACTGCACCGGCAGGACGACCCGGGAGCGGCGCTCGGAGATGGACCGGCCCGAGACGATCGAGGAGACGGCGGAACTGGTGACGAAGGCCGGCGGCACCGGCATCCCCGTGCGGGTGGACCATCTTGATCCGGCCCAGGTCAAGGCCCTGGTCGAGCGGATCGACCGCGAGCAGGGCCGGCTCGACGTGCTGGTGAACGACGTCTGGGGCGGCGACAAGCTCTGGAGCTGGAACACCCCGGTCTGGGAGCAGGACCTGGAGAAGGGGCTGAGGATGCTCAGCCTGGGCGTGCACACCCACCTCATCACCAGCCACCACGCGCTGCCGCTCCTGATCAGGAACAAGGGCGGCCTGGTCGTCGAGGTCACCGACGGCACCTGGGACTTCAACGCCCCCCGCTACCGGGAGAACCTCTACTACGACCTGGTCAAGATGTCGGTGAACCGGCTCGCCTTCAGCCAGGCGCACGAACTGCGCCCGCACGGCGGCACGGCGGTGGCGCTCACGCCGGGGTTCCTGCGCTCGGAGGCGATGCTGGAGAACTTCGGCGTCACCGAGGAGAACTGGCGCGACGGGGCCAAGCGGGAGCCGTCGTTCGCGGTCTCGGAGACCCCGGCGTACGCGGGTCGCGCCGTCGCCGCCCTGGCCACCGACCCCGACCGGGCGCGCTGGTCCGGCAAGTCCGTCGACAGCGGCACGCTGGCCAAGGAGTACGGCTTCACCGACGTGGACGGCAGCCGCCCCGACGTGTGGCGGTTCATCGCCGACACCGACGGCGGCAAGCAGCCGAACCCGGACGACTACCGGTAGAGCGCCGTCATGCGGGCGGCGGCCTCCGCGACCATCGACCGTAGTTCCGCCGGCTCCAGCACCTCCGCCTCCGGCCCGAAACGCAGCACCTGCGAGTACGCGATCTCGATCGACTCCACGCGGAGCCGCACCGTGCCGTCGGGCTGAAGTGAGGCCACCGCGTCCGGCAGCGCCGCCGGGTCGGCGACGTGCCGCAGCATCCGCAGCCCGGCTTCGGTGAGCCGCAGCGTGATCGAGGTCCGCAGCAGCGAGTGGCCGAACGCGGCCGACTGCTCGGTCCAGAACGCGGCCAGGTCGAAGCCCGGATCCCGGACGAACACGTCGTCGCGCACGGTGATCTCACCGAACCGGTCCACCCGGAACAACAGGAACCGCGCCTGCCCCGCCGACTGCCCCTGCGGCTGTGCCGATGACGGCCCCGGCCCAGGTGACGGTCCCGGTCCTGGTTTCGGTGATGGTGGGGACGGGGATCGGGCCGCGAGGTACCAGGCGCCCGCCTTGAGCACCAGCCCGTACGGCTCCAGGGTGCGCGTGCGTCCCTTGTATCCGGCGGTCACCCGCCGGTCACCCCACACCGCCCTGGCCAGCGGGGCGAGCTGCGGCGGCGGTGGGGAGTCGTGCGCGAACCAGCCGGGCGCGTCCAGGTGGAAGCGCTGCGCGGCCGTCGCGGGGGCGTCGCGCAGCCCGGGGGAGAGCGCGGCGGCGGCCTTCAGCCGGGCCGTCGCCGCCACCTCCTGCAGCCCCATCTCGCGCAGCGCGCCCGGGACGCCGGACAGGAACAGCGCCTCGGCCTCCGCCCGGTCCAGCCCGGTCAGCCGGGTCCGGTATCCCTCCAGCAGCCGGTAGCCGCCGCCGCGCCCCCGGTCGGCGTAGACAGGGATGCCGGCCGAGGACAGCGCCAGCACGTCGCGGTGGACGGTGCGCTCCGACACCTCCAGCTCGCGGGCCAGCTCCGCCGCCGTCATGCCGCCGCGGCCCTGCAGCAGCAGCACGAGCGACATCAGCCGGGCGGCGCGCACAGCGGCATGATCACGGCGGACGGGTGATCGGGGGAGTGGAAGACCTCGACGTCGCTCGGCACCATCGGCCCGCCGGAATGGGTGAGAGGATCGCCGGTGCCGGGGTTACGGGCGATCGTCGGATAGGCGCCCGCGGCGACGTGCACGCGGACGCGGTGGCCCCGCCTGAACCGGTGGCCGATCGGCCACAGCTCCACCCGTACCCTGCGCACGTCCCCCAGCGTATCGGCGTCCAGCGGGCCGAGGCGGCGCACGCCCTCGCACACGTTCATCGACCGCCCGTCCGGGTGCACGTCGCACACCCGGACGACCACGTCCGCGTACGGGGTGCTGGAGCGGACGTACAGCTCCGCGCTGACCGGGCCGATCATCTCCAGGTCGGACTCCAGCGGGGGCGAGCTGTAGACGAGCACGTCGCGCCGGGCCTCCAGGCGGCGCTGGTCGCGCGGCCGGGAGTCGGCCAGCAGCACCGGGCCGCCGATCACCGGCGTCGGATGGTCCGGGTGGTAGCGGAACCGGTCCGGCTCCGACTCCAGCGGCCCGTCCGTGCCCAGCCCGAAGCCGTGCTGCAGGTGCCAGCGCCGCCGCCGCAGGCCGGGCACCGGCCAGTCCGGGTACTCGCGCCATTCCTCGGCCCCCGTCACGTACAGCCGCACCGGCTGGTCGCGCAGCCCGGAGACGTCGCCCAGCAGGTGGGCGCGGAACCAGGCGAGCGACTCGGCCATCGACGGGCCGATGTGGCGGGCGTCGATGTGGTACCAGGGGCCGATCGTCAGGTACGGCCGCCGGCCCGCCGCCCGCAACGCCGCGTAGTCCTTGAGCTGCCACGGCAGGAACACGTCGTACCAGCCGCCGAGCATGGTGACCGCCGCGTCCACCTCGCCGACCTTGGGGGAGTGGTCGCGCCGGGTCCAGTACGGCGCCGGGTCGGCGTGGTGCGCCAGCAGGTCGCGGTAGAAGCGGAGCGGCCGGCCCGCCGACGCCAGGTCCAGCTCGCCCACCGGCCGCCCCGACAGCACGGCCCGCCGCGTCACCCGCGGCGCGGTCAGCCCGGCCGCGCCGCCGAAGCGGCGGCCCATGTGCTCGGTGAGCGTGGTCCAGCTCAGCGCCGACTCCAGCGCGAACGCGCCGCCCACGTACGCGGCGTCCCTGAACTGGGAGGCGGTGATCTGGGTGGCCATCGCCTTCAGGTCAGGGCCGGCGTACGGGGCCACGGCCCACTGGGTGAACCCCAGGTAAGAGGGGCCGAACATGGCGAACGAGCCCCCGTACCAGGGCTGTTCGCGCATCCACGCGATCGTCGCCAGGCCGTCGTCGTGCTCGTGGCCGAGCGGGTCGAGATCGCCGCCGGAGCCGAAGCCGCCCCGGCAGCTCTGCATCACCACCTGGAAGCCGTGCCAGGCGAACCCGCGCCCGTACAGCAGCCCGAACAGGCCGCGGCGGCCGTACGGGGAGCGGATGAGGACGACCGGCGCCCGCTCCGCCCCGGCGGGGACGTAGCGGTCGGCCAGCAGGGTGACGCCGTCGGGCATCCGCACGGGGATGTCACGGTGGACACGTACGCGTCGCATTACCTACCAGTAACATACGTGGCCGCGCAGGCGGTAGCCCGGAGCCCGGCCGATCCGGCCGGACGGACCGGCGTGCGCGGGGGCGGCGGCGGGCGTCGCCCCCGCGCGGCCGTTACGGCGCGGTCTTGTCCGGCCGCTCCGAGACGCGGATCGCGTTGACGATCGTCGCCCCGTCCCGGGCCGCGAACCTGACGTTGAGCTGGCCGTCGGTGACCCGCACCGTGTACTGCCTGCTCACCGCCGTGTACGTGCCCGCCTCCAGGGCCAGGTCCAGGGCCGGGATGGCGAGCTGGCCCTCGACCAGCACGTCGAACACCCGCCGCCCCATGGCCATGTTGCGGATCTCGGCGAAGTCCAGCTCGACCGTGTAGACGCCGTTGGGCACGGCGTCGAAGCGGTACTCCAGCATCCGCTCGCGGGCGGTCCTGAACAGCGCCTGGTCCTCGGTGCCCTTGATCGTCTTGTTCGTGCTGTGGGTTGCGGAGGAGGTGGCGACGTACCCGTGCGAGCCCGCGCTGTAGCGCCGGTCCGGCGTCCAGGCGTCACCGGCGGCGTCCGTGGACCCCCGGGTGGCGCCCACGTCCACCGCCACCTGGTGCCTCGGCACCACGACGGTCACCGTGATCTCGATCACCGGCTGCCGCCCGCTGGCCGACCTGATCAGGAGCTTCCCGGCCCGGGTCGAGCCCGGCTGCACGCCGTCGCTCGACACCGTCACCCTGAGCGTCGCCTTCTGGCCCGTGGCCAGGGTGCCCGAGGCCGGGGTGACGCCGAGCCAGCCGCCCGCCGGATCCGTGGTGATCGTGTACGGGGTCGGCGAGCCGAGGTTCGTCAGCTCCATCGTGCGCGTCCTGCTCTGGCCCTGCGGCATCACCACGGTCAGCTCGGCGGCCGAGGCGGCCACCCGCCCGGTCACCAGCGCCGTGTCGATCCGCTGCACCGTGGCCGGGGCCACCGTCACGGCCCGGGTGAACGTGCCGTAGTGCTCCTTGGACACCTCCACGTCGTAGTCGCCGGCCAGCACCTGGCCGTAGAAGGAGCCGTCGGCGCCGGTGGTGAACGTCGCCACGTCCCCGATCCGCACCGTCGCGCCGGGCAGCGGGTCGCCGTCGTTGGCGTCGGACACCACGCCGGTCACCAGGCCGTGCCTGCTCGCCGTGATGGTCACGCTCTGGCCGGCGGCCAGGGCGGGCTCCTCGTACAGGTAGAGCAGCGCGTCGTTGCCGGCGGCGTTCTCCACGCCGACGGTGCCGAACGCGCCCCGCTCCCGATCGGTCTCCATGTCCTTGTAGCGGAAGCCGATCGAGCCGTCCTCGCCCAGCAGGGCCGCGAACGACACGCGCAGGTTCTGGTCGGCGTAGAACTTCACGTCGCGCCACTCCACCACGAACCGCCTGTGCGGAGCCGTCCCGACCACGCCCGTGTACACGCCGCTCTCCGCGTCCACGATGAAGTCGTCCCAGAGCGGGTAGACGGCGTTGTTCGGGGTGCCCGTGCTCGGCAGGCGGCTGTTGCTCGGCGTGGTCAGCCGGGCCTCGGCGAAGGTGAGGAACCCGTTGGTGACGACCCAGGCCCGGCTCTGGCCGGTGCCGTAGAACGGGACGGGGAACGGCAGCGTCACCTGGACCGCCTCGTCGTCGCCGGTCAGCGCCAGCTTCTCGGTGCCCGCGACGTACGGCTCGGCGCCCGCGCGGCAGGTGTAGCCGAAGTTGTCACCGCGCAGCGGCAGCTCGACGTCCCTGGTCACGTCGCCGTCGACCGTCACGGACACGGTGGCGCCCGCGGAGCAGCGCGACACCGGGGTGACGACCAGTTCGTACTCGCCGCGCGGCAGTGTCAGCTCGTACCGGCCGGAGGCGTCGGTCACCGCGCTGAGCGGCGTGCCCGAGGCCGTCACCCGGGCGTCCGGCTCCGGCGCGCCCGCGGTCGTGACCGTGCCGGACACCGTGCCCGCCGCGACCGCGGTCATGGTCAGGTCCACGGTGGTGGTCTGGTCGCCGGTGACGGTCGCGGTCGCGGTGCCGCTCTCGTAACCGAACTTCGCGGCCGTCACCTGGTACTCGCCGGGCAGCAGGCGGACGAACGAGAACGCGCCGTCGTCGCCCGTCACCAGCGTGCGGTCGGTCGGGCCGTCGATCGTGACCGTCACGCCGGCCACCGGCTGCCCGCCCGCGGTGACCGCGCCGGTCAGCCCGCCGAGGCTGTCCTGAGGCGTGGCCCGCACCGCGGCGTAGGCGTCGAGCCGGCCCTCGCCCCACACGTTGTTGTCGGCGGCCGTGCCGCCGCAGCTGGTGTCGGCGACGTCCACGGCCGTGCTGTCGAGCAGCGGCCGGGTGGCGGCGATGTCGCCGTGCAGCCCCGGCGAGGCCGACCACATGAGCGCGACCGTGGCCGCCACGTGCGGCGAGGCCATCGAGGTGCCGGTGCCGGCCGCGTAGCCGCCGGGCACGGAGGAGCGCACGCTCACGGCCGGGGCGGCGATGTTCGGCTTGATCTCGCCGTTCTCGCCCGCGCCCTTGCTGGAGTTCACGTACAGCGCGTTGTTCACGTCGAACCCGCCGGCGCTGTAGCTGATCTCGTACTGGCCGGGCGAGCCGCTGCTCTGGCAGGACGGGCCCTCGTTGCCGTTGGAGAACGCCGGGAAGATGCCCGCCGCGACCCACGCCTCGACCGTCTCCTTGTACCAGGGGTCGAAGCCGTCGCCGCCCCAGGAGTTGTTGACGATGTCGGGGGCCAGGTCGGGGCGCGGGTTCTCGCCGTTCGCGTCGGTCGGCGCCAGCACCCACTGGCCGGAGGCCAGCAGCGAGGCGTCGGTGCAGGTGTTGACCTCACAGCCCTTGGCCGCGATCCAGCGCGCGCCCGGGGCCATGCCGATGCCGTTCGCGCCGACCATGGTGCCCATCGTGTGGGTGCCGTGGCCGTTGTTGTCGCACGGCACCGCCGTCGGGCAGACCCCCGCGGGGTCGAACCAGTTGTAGTCGTGGGTGACCGTGCCGTCCGGGTTCCTGCCCCGGTACGCGTCCCGCAGGTCGGGGTGGTCGAACTGGACGCCGGTGTCGATGTTGGCCACCACGATGCCCTCGCCGCGGTTGCCCAGCTCCTCCCACACGCGCGGGGCGTTGACCCGGTCGATGTTCCACTCGACCGCGTTCACCCGCGCCTCGGCCTTGGCCGGCTCCGGCTTGGGCAGCGTCAGCGTGCGGACCGGCTCGATCCGCTCCACCTCGGGCAGCCCGGCGATCTCCGCCGCCAGCTTCGACCCGGCCGTCACCTTGACGGCGTTGACGATCCAGAACGGGGTGTACTCGGCGCGGTGCTGGTCCAGCAGCTTGCGCAGACCGGCCTGCGAGGCGGCGGCCTTCTCGGTCTTGGCCTCGTAGACCCGCTCGGCCTTGTCCTGCTTGCCGGTGGCCCGGCGGGCGCCGCTCAGGTCGGCGTCGTCCTTCATCCGCACCCAGAAGGTGGCCTTGTCTTCGCTGTCCAGCTGAGCCTGGACCGACTTGTTGATTTTGTCCGGAGGGGGCGCCGCTTGGGCCACTCCGTTCGGGACGATCATGGCTAATGCGGCGACGGCTCCTGTCAGGAGCGCGCGCCAGCGGGGGGTGTTGGGCACCGGCTCTCCTTCACACCAGCGGGAAAGAGCTGATCTTTACGGCTCTGTGGAGAAGAGTGAAGAGACCTTGTCGGGATTGCAAGAGAAAATCCTGACAATGCGCGGTATGTCACAAAATGTGATGTGGTCAGTCGAACTGCTGCCACCGATGCCAGGTCGCCGTCCACGGCTGCCGCAGCCCCTGACACAGGAACACCGGCATGTCCTGCTCCTCGTTGTCCAGCCCCAGCCCGTTGTCGACCCTGGCACGCACCTCACAGGAGGAGTACTGCAGGTCGCGCCGCATCCTGCCGACGTTCACGATGATCGCCGGGTCCCCGTCGTCCGGCGGCGGCCCGTACTCCCAGAGCTGGTTGTGGCCGGAGTAGACCCGCGTCAGGCCGCCCTGCACGAGCGAGCCGTGCTCCCCGTAGTTGCCCGTGACCACGACGGCGCGCCGGCGCTCGTCCGGCGGCAGCGAGTCGAGGACCCCGGTGACGGCCGCGTTGAACGCCGGCCAGCCGATCGACTCGCGCGCCACCTCGTTGATCAGGGGCACCGGCGTGCTCGCCAGCATGGTCAGCGGCACCAGCGGCAGTGTGATCACCGCGTTGCCGAGCCCGTTGACCGCCAGCGACAGGCCCGCCGACTTGATCTTCTCCCGCCCCGCCGACTCCGCCGTCACGCAGCCCGCGGCGAACAGCAGCAGGACCAGCCCCGCCGTGTAGTCGAACCGGCCGCCGCTGATCACCGTCACCACCGCGGCCGCCGGATAGGCGACGGCCAGCGCCCGCACCCGCCGGTCACGCCACAGCCGCACGAACCCGAAGCCGGCGATCACCGCCACCACCGGCCCGAACAGCAGCAGCTGCATCGGCGTGAACAGCAGCCGCATCGTGTCGCCGTCGCCCTCGCTCAGCCCCGCCGCCATCTTCAGCTGCGGCCAGTCGTGGGTGAGCTGGTAGACGAAGTTCGGCAGCGCCAGCACGGCCGCGACCAGCGCCCCCGCCCACAGCCACTTGCTCGCCAGCAGCCGCCGCGGCCCCGCGGCCAGCAGCCCGGCCGCGAGCCCCAGCACCAGCATCACGATCAGAAGCTTGTTGTACGTGGCGGCGCCGATCACCGCGCCGGCCGCGAGCCACCAGCGTTCGTCGCGCAGCAGCGCCTTCAGCATGAACAGGATGGCCGCCGCCCAGATCGGCAGGTCGAAGCTCGCGGTGAGCAGTGTGTGCCCGGCGATCAGCGTGTAGGCGCCCGTCGCGGTGCCGGCCGCGGTCAGGGTCTGCGCCGCGCCGCCCCCGCCCAGCTCGCGGGCGATCAGCGCCGTCAGCACCACCAGCAGCGCCGCCGCCAGCGCGGGCAGCACCCGCAGCGCGGTCGGCGAGTCGCCGAACAGCGCCATGGACAGCCTGGCGGCCATCGGCGTGAACGGCGGCTGGTCCACGTACCCCCAGTCCGGGTAGTCCGCGAGTGCCCGGAAGTACAGTTCGTCACGGTGGTAGCCGTAGCGGGGGCTCAGTGCCAGCAGCAGCGTCACGAGGACCGCGGAGACGGCGGTGACCGGCCGCCACGCGAGGGGGCTGTCCATGACGATCCAACCTATGCGCCGTAGATCCTTCGTGCCACCTGCGCGTCGCGTTGCGCGATCTTGACAGCCCGGAGTAGCCTTGCCTCATGCGAACTCACGCCGAGCTTCAGTGGTGGCGCCGCTCCTAGGCGGCGCGAAGATTTCGCATACCCTCTGGCAGGCCGCCCCGGTTCGGCGGCCTTTGTCGTGTTCGCCCCGGGGCTCGTTGATCGAAGTGCGCGAAGGGGCAGCAGTGGAGACGAGCGGATATACCACCGCCAAGGGCATCGACGTCGAGCTCGAGGTGCGCGAGGTGTCCGAGGACGCGCTCGAAGAGATCGTGACGGCTCTGGGAGAGCGGCGCGGCGGCGCGTTCTCCTCGGGCATGGACTACCCCGGCCGTTACAGCCGATGGGCCTTCGGCTACGTCGACCCCTGCGTGGAGCTGGTCGCCAAGGGCCGCACCATCTCGGCCAGGGCGCTCAACGAGCGCGGCCGGGTCGTGCTGCCCGCCGTCGCCTCCTGCCTGCTCGCCGCGGGCAAGCCGGTCGGCGAGCCCACCGCCGACTTCGTGCAGGTGCACGTCCCGGAGTCGGAGGACCTGCTGCCGGAGGAGATGCGCAGCCGCCGGCCCACCGTCTTCACCGCCATCCGCGAGGTCATCGCGACCTTCAAGGGCGCCGACCCGCACCTCGGGCTCTACGGCGCGTTCGGCTACGACCTCGCCTTCCAGTTCGAGCCGATCAAGCACCGGCTCGACCGCCCCGCCGACCAGCGCGACCTCGTCCTCCACCTGCCCGACCGGCTCGTGGTCATCGACCGCCAGCGCGAGACCTGCTTCGAGCGCCGCTACGAGTTCACCGTCGACGGCCGGAGCACCCGCGGCCTGGAGCGCACCGGCGAGGCCCGCCCGCAGGTCGCCCCCGCCGAGGTGCCGCCCAACCCGCCCAGGGGCCAGTACTCAGAGGTCGTGGCCGCGGCCAAGGAGCGGTTCAAGCGCGGCGACCTGTTCGAGGTGGTGCCCGGCCAGGTCTTCCACGCCACCTGCGCCGACCCGTCCGGCTTCTACCGCGGGCTGCGCAAGAGCAACCCCGCGCCGTACGAGTTCATCATCAGCCTCGGCGAGGGCGAGCACCTCGTCGGCGCCTCGCCCGAGATGTACGTGCGCGTCAGCGGCGACCGGGTCGAGACCTGCCCGATCTCCGGCACCATCGCCCGCGGCGCCGACCCGGTCGGCGACGCCGAGGCCATCCGCACCCTCCTGACCAGCGTCAAGGAGGAGTCGGAGCTGACCATGTGCACCGACGTCGACCGCAACGACAAGTCGCGCATCTGCGTCCCCGGCACCGTCAAGGTCATCGGCCGCCGCCAGATCGAGCTCTACTCGCGGCTCATCCACACCGTGGACCACATCGAGGGCCGGCTGCGCCCCGAGTTCGACGCGCTGGACGCCTTCCTCACCCACATGTGGGCCGTCACCGTCACCGGCGCGCCCAAGACCTGGGCCATGCAGTTCATCGAGGACCACGAGGCCACCACCCGCCGCTGGTACGGCGGCGCCATCGGGTTCATCGGCTTCGACGGCTCCATGAACACCGGCCTCACCCTGCGCACCGCCCAGATCAAGGACGGCCTGGCCACCGTGCGGGCCGGCGCCACCCTGCTGTTCGACTCCGACCCCGAGGCCGAGGAGCGCGAGACCGAGCTGAAGGCCAGCGCCCTGCTCGGCGCGCTCGCCGCGGTCGGCGCGCCCGACACCGTGGCCGAGACCCCGGCCAGGGAGCAGCCGGGGCTGGGCATGAAGGTGCTGCTCGTCGACTACGAGGACTCCTTCGTCAACACGCTCGCCGACTACTTCCGCCAGGAGGGCGCCGACGTGGTGACGCTGCGCCACGGCTTCCCGACGGAGATGCTCGACGAGATCGGCCCCGACCTGGTGGTGCTCTCGCCCGGCCCCGGCTGGCCCGCCGACTTCGGCACGGCCGCGCTCATCGACCAGATCTACGCACGAGACCTGCCGGTGTTCGGCGTCTGCCTCGGCCTGCAGGCGATGGTCGAGCACGCCGGCGGCACGCTCGAACTGCTCGACTACCCCGAGCACGGCAAGCGCGGGCAGGTCTCCCGGCTCGGCGCCGGCGTGCTGCTCGACGGGCTGCCCGAGGAGTTCACCGCCGCCCGCTACCACTCGCTGCACGCCAAGCGGCCCGGCGTCGTCGGCTTCACCCCGACCGCGGTCACCCCCGACGGCAACGTCATGGCGATCGAGGACCCCGACCGGCGCCGCTTCGGCGTGCAGTTCCACCCGGAGTCGATCCTCACCGCCGAGGACGGCGCCGGGGCCAAGGTGATCAGGAACGTGCTGCGCCTGTGCCGCCGGTGAGTGGGTAAAACGTCCGCGGGCGCGTGCGGGGACCGCCTAGAGTCTCCCGCATGCTCCCCGTAGACCTGCCCGACACGGTGCGTGACGCCCTGCTCGCCCCGCTCGTCGACCACGCCTGCCACGGGGTGCGCCGCGACGAGCTGACCCGCGGGCGGTTCGAGCTGCTGCTCAACGAGGGCGGCAGCCCGGCCCCGCCCGGCACCACCCATTTCGACACCCCGCTCGGCGCGGCCGTGCGGCGCTGGTGCGCGCCCGTGCTCGGCCTGGAGCCGCACGCGCCGCCGCCCATCTACCTGTCCCGCCGCGCCGAGCTGGGCGCGGCCGAGGTCAACCGGCTCCTGCTGCGGGCGTCCGGCGTGTCGGCCTTCCTCGTCGACACCGGCCCCGAGGGCGCCGACCTGCTGACGGCGGCCGAGATGGGGTCCGGCGGCGAGGCCGCCGCCGGCGAGGTCGTCAGGATCGAGCAGATCGAGCAGGACGTCGCCGAGATGGCGGGCGTCGCCGTCGACTACCTCGACAGCCTCGGCGACGAGCTGTCCGCCCGCGCCGCCCGCGCGGTCGCTCTGAAGACCGTGGTGGCCGGTCTGTGCGGCCTCGGCCTCGACCCCGCGAGGCCCAGCCGGGGCGCGGTGCTCGCCGCCGCCAACCGGCGGCTCGCCGACCCCAAGCAGCCGCTCGCCGAGCCCGCGCTGGCCCGCCACCTGCTCTGGTCGGCCGCCGACGTGGCCAGGGAGCGCGGGCTGCCGCTGCAGATCCACGCCGGCCTCGGCGCCTGCGACGCCGGGCCGCACCTCGCCGACCCGGCCCTGCTCACCGGCTTCATCCGGGCGCTGCAGCCGGCCGGGGTGCCGGTCGTCCTGCTCACCTGCTATCCGTACCAGCGCCAGGCCGCCTATCTGGCGCACGCCTTCCCGCACGTGTACGTGGACGTCGGGCTCGCCCTGGCCCACACCGGCGCCGGGTCGCCCCGGGTGCTGGCCGAGCTGCTGGAGCTGGCCCCGTTCCACAAGCAGCTGTACGGGTCCGGCTGCCGCGAGCTGGCCGAGACGTGTCACCTGGGGGCGGTCTACTTCCGGCGCGCGCTCGGCGCGGCGCTGAAGGCCCGGCTGGACGCGGGGGAGTGGAGCGCCGCCGACGCCGCCAGGATCGCCCACATGATCGGCGCGGGGAACGCCCGCCGCGTCTACCGCCTGTGAGCCCGGCCCTCGCCTGTGGTTTGCTTGGATGCCGTCATCACCACTGAACCGACCGGGGGGTTCCCATGGGCAGCGCCGAACCTGAGATCACGTTCCGCGGCGACATGGACGTGGAGCTCGTCAAGTCCGCCGCGTCGGACGCCGACGTGCTCTGGGCGGCGCGGGTCTCCACGAAGGGGGAGAGCTCGCTCGCCGAGCTCGAAGCCGACCCCGAGCGGTCCAAGGGCCTCATCAACTTCCTCATGCGCGACAGGCACGGCACGCCGTTCGAGCACTCGTCCATGACCTTCTACGTCAGCGCGCCGATCTTCGTCTTCCGCGAGTTCATGCGGCACCGCACCTTCTCCTACAACGAGGAGTCGGGCCGATACCGTCAGCTCGTGCCGGTCTTCTACGTGCCCGGCCCCGACCGCAAGCTGGTGCAGGAAGGCAAGCCCGGCAAGTACGTGTTCCGCGAGGGCACCCCCGAGCAGCACAAGGTGGTGACCGAGGCGACGACGGAGAGCTACCGGCAGGCCTACCGCGCCTACCTGGAGATGCTGGAGGCCGGGGTCGCCCGCGAGGTAGCCCGGACCGTCCTGCCGGTCGGCCTCTACTCCTCGATGTACGCCACCTGCAACGCCCGCGCCCTGATGAACTTCCTCTCGCTCCGGGTGCGGCGCGACGACTCCGCCTTCCCGTCGTTCCCGCAGCGGGAGATCGAGATGGTGGCCGAGAAGATGGAGTCGCTGTGGGCCGGGCTGATGCCGCTGACGCACGCGGCGTTCGAGGCCAACGGCCGCGTCTGCCCCTGATCGAGCGGGTCAGGCCAGGGCGGGCATGACGTACACCTCCGCGCCCGGCGGCAGCGTGCAGTCGAGGCTGCCGAGGCCGCGGGCGTTCTCGCCGCACACGACCATGTTGATGTGGCGGCGGATCCGCCCGTACTCGTCCCTGATCCGCTCCTCCAGCAGCGGGTGGGTGCGGCGCAGCACGTCGAGCGCCGCGCCCAGGGTGGGCGGCGAGTCGCGGTCGGGCCCGACCGCGAACACCTTCACTTCCGTACGGCCGCTCACCCACCTGCGCAGGGCGGCGGGGAGCACGAACACGACCAGCATCACGGGACGGGCCATGGCTCAGAGCACCGCCGCCCGCACGGTCAGCACGTCAGGCAGGTGGGAGGCCACCAGCGACCAGCTCGCGCCGTCGTCGGCCGACCAGTAGACCTCGCCGCCGCGGGTGCCGAAGAACAGGCCCGCCTCCGTGGCGGCCATCGCGTCGCGCAGCACGCTCGCGTGCACCGGCCCCTCGGGCAGGCCGCGCTCCAGCGGCTCCCACGACCCGCCGGCGTCGGTGCTGCGGTAGACGCGGTAGCGGTGGCCGACCGGGGTGCGGTCCATGTCGGCGTGCAGCGGCAGCACGTACAGCGTGCCGGGGCGCGACGGGTGCGTGACGACGGGGAAGCCGAAGTCGGAGGGGAGCGCCGAACCGATGTCGTGCCAGGAGCCGCCGAAGTCGTCGCTGCGGTAGACGCCGAAGTGGTGCTGCAGGAACAGCCGGTCCGGCCGGCCCGCTTCCATCGCCACCTTGTGCACGCACTGGCCGAACTCCGGATACTGCTGACCTTCGGGCAGGAACGGGGCGCGGATGCCCTGGTTGGCCGCCTCCCACGACAGGCCGCCGTCGGTGGTGCGGTAGAAGCCGCCGGTGGAGATCGCCACGCCGAGCACGCGCGGGTCGGACGGGTGCGGGATGATCGTGTGCAGGCACAGCCCGCCGCCGCCCGGCTGCCAGCGCGGCCGGTGCGGGTGCTCCCACAGGCCTTCCACCAGGCTGAAGGTGACGCCGCCGTCTTCCGACCTGAACAGCGCGCCCGGCTCCACGCCGGCCCACACCACGCCGGGCTCCGACGGGGAGGGCGTGAGCTGCCAGACGCGGGTGAGCGTGGTCCCGGTCTTCTCGGGGAAGGCGATCGGCGGGCTCTCGGCCTCCCGCCAGGTCCCGCCGAGGTCGTCGGAGTACATGACCGAGGGGCCGAAGTGCCCGTACTCGATGCCGGCCAGCAGGCGGGGAGCCGCGCCCCCGGTGTCGATCGCCACGGAGTGGATCCCGACGGTGGAGAACGCGATCGGCTCGACGCGGAACGCGCCTGCGGCGGTGGAGCGGGCGAGGAACAGGCCCTTGCGGGTGCCGATCGCGAGCACTGCGTCTGTCATGGCATCGCTCCCATGGTCGCTATGCCGCCATCGTGCCACGCGGGTGACCGGCTCGCCGAGTACTGGGAGATTTGCCGCACGATTACCTGCCAGGTAATCGTGGCACTTCCCCCTTTGTCGCTAACGTATCGGGACATGGGAGCTGTAGCTGTACAAGAAGAGGCTTTTGGTGATCTGTTGCGATCGTGGCGGCAGCGGCGCCGGGTCAGCCAGCTCGACCTGGCGATCGAGGCGGACGTCTCCGCCCGGCACATCAGCTTCCTGGAGACCGGGCGCGCCCGGCCCAGCAGGGAGATGGTGATGAAGCTGGCGGAGGAGCTGGAGGTGCCGCTGCGGCACCGCAACAGGCTGCTGATCGCGGCCGGGTTCGCGCCGGTGTTCGCCGAGCGCGCGGTGCGCGCGCCCGAGATGCACGTCGTACGGCAGGCGCTCGACACGATCCTGGCCGGGCACGAGCCGTACCCGGCGCTGGTCGTGGACGCCGCCTGGAACCTGGTGGCGGCCAACCCGGCGGCCGGGATGTTCATGGCGGGGGTCCCGGCCGAGCTGCTGGAGGAACCGGTCAACGTGATGCGGCTGTCGCTGCACCCGGAGGCGATGGGCGGGCGGCTGCTGAACCTGGCCGAGGTCCGCGCCCACCTGCTGCACCGGCTGCGCAGGCAGGCCGAGATGTCCGGCGACGGGCGGCTGGCCGAGCTGCACGACGAGCTGGCCGCCTACCGGTATCCGGGGGTGGACCTGAACGTGGCGCACGTGCCCGGCCCCGGCGACATCCTCCTGCCGCTGCGGATCAGGCACGGCGACCGCGTGCTGTCCATGTTCACCACGATCGCGACCTTCGGCACGCCCGTGGAGGTGACGGTCTCCGAGCTGGCCATCGAGACGTTCTGGCCGGCCGACGACGAGACCGCGGCGGCGTTCCGCTGATCACCGCTCGCCGTGCACCACGTCCCGGTGGATGCGCGCCGGTGGCACCCCGTCGGCCTGCAGGTTGCGTACGGTCTCGGTGACCATGGAGGGCGGCCCGCACACGTACACCTCGTGCTCGGCCCAGGAGTGGAAGCGGCGGGTCACGTCCGGCAGGCGGCCGCGCATCCCCTCGTAGCCCGGCTCGTCCGACACCACGGGCAGCACCCGCAGCCACGGGAACGAGGACTCCAGCCGGATCAGGTCCTGAAGGTCGTACAGCTCGGCCGAGGTGCGCGCGCCGAACAGCAGGTGCATGGAAGGGCGGCAGCCGGAGGCGATCACCTGCTCGATGATCGCCTTCAGCGGTGCCAGCCCGGTGCCGCCGGCCACGAACAGCAGGTCCCGCGCGCCGCGCTCGGGCGGCGTCATGGTGCCCATCGGCGGCCCGAGCATGACCGTGTCGCCGATGCGCGTGTCGCGGACGAGCGTGGTGGACACCCAGCCGCCGGGCACCGCGCGCACGTGCAGCCGGAGCGCGTTGTCCGGGCGCGGCGCGTTCGCGATCGAGTACGTCCGCCACACTCTCGGCCAGCGTGAGGTCTGCACGTTGACGTACTGGCCCGGCGTGAACGGCAGCCGCTGGGTGGGGCGCAGGGTGAGGATCGCGATGTCGTCGTGAGGGCGTTCGTGGTCCAGCACCTCCGCCAGCCACCAGGCGGGGGAGACCCCGGCGTCGGCCTCGGCCGCCTCGATCATCAGATTGGCCGCGGCCGTGTACGCCGACACCCACGCGGCCTCGATCTCGGCGTTCCAGATGTCGGCGGCGAAGCGCCGGACGGTGGCGACCAGGGCGCTGCCGATGGCGGTGTAGTGCTCGGCGACCACTCCGTACTTGCGATGGTCCCTCCCCAGCTGGCCCAGGAACGAGCGCATGCTCTCCGGGCTGTCGACGCTCCACACGATGCGGGCCAGCGCGCTGAAGAGCCGGTCGCGCTGCACGTCCATGGCCGGCGGGAACATCCCGCGAAGGTGCGGGCTCTCCGCGAACAGCCTGCCGTAGAAGTAGGCGGCCGCCTTGTCGGCCACCGGCTCGATGATGGAGAAGCTCTCCTTGACCAGGCGCGGATTCAATGACATATACCCAACCCGTCCTATTGGCCGGAAAGTTATTCCGGTCGTGTCGTCCCACCTCCCTGGCGGCTCCGGGTGACGAGCGTCCGGTATGCCCCGGCACATCCGATCGCTCGAAATCCAGTGTTACACCGCCTCTGTAACCTCACAACCGATTCACCCAATGAGGTGCACATCTGAACTTTCAGTAACGGTCACATTATTTTCCCCATCTTGCCGGGGCTGTATTTCGAGTATTGAACGCGAATAGGAATTGTATTTGCCTTTCATAATGAAATTTCGGGATTTGGGCGGATTGCCGGGCGGTCTGCCCGTCCCGCCGCCCTGCTCCCGCTCACCCGCCCGCCCCGCCGCGGGACCGGACGGCGGGCTCCAGACGGGCAGCCCCCAGGAGACTTGTGGGACAAGCGACATAACCGAAATGGTGTGCGCCATGATGGGCATGTGCCTGCGCCCCAGGCCACCCCTGCACAACGCTCCCCTGGAGATCGCATGTCCCGACCGCTGATAGGCGTCACCGCCTACTTCGAAGCCGCCCGCTGGGATGACTACGTACGGGAGGCCGTGCTCTCCCCGCCCTCGTACGCCAGAGCGATCGAAAGGGCCGGCGGCGCGCCGGTCGTGCTGCCGCCGATCAACTCCCACGCCATCGCCGCCTACGTCAGCGGGCTGCGCGGCGTCGTGCTGACCGGCGGCACCGAGGTGGGCGCGGCCGCCTACGGCGACGAGCAGGACCCGCGCGCCCCCGAGCCGCAGCCGCACCGCGACCGGTTCGAGCTGGCCCTGGCCAGGGCCGCCGTGCAGGCCGACATCCCCGTCCTGGGCATCGCCCGCGGCATGCACGTGCTCAACGTGGCCCAGGGCGGCAGCCTCATCCCGTGGCTGCCCGAGATGCTGGAGAGCGAGCGGCACAACGAGCCGGGCGCCCCGCACCGCATCCAGGTGAGCGTGTCGAGCAAGCTCGGCAAGGCCGTCGGCGACCACGTGAAGGCCGTCGCCCCGCACACCCAGTCGGTGCGCCGGCTCGGCACCGGGCTGCTGGCCGTGGCCTGGGCGGACGACCAGATCGTGGAGGGCATCGAGCTGCAGGGCCACCGGTTCGGCGTGGGCGTGCAGTGGCACCCGGAGCGCGAGACCGGCGACGGCGGGAAGGGCAACGGCCTGTTCGATGCGCTCGTGGAGGCGGCCCGCTAGGCTTCGATCATGTCGCTGCATCCCCAGGCACGCGCGTACATCGCCGCCTACCCGTCTGACCTGGGCGTCGACCCGGCCACGCTCGATCTGGAGCGGATCCGGGAGATGCGCGCCGTCGACGGCCTCGCGGCCCAGCGCGGGCCGCTCACGCAGCTGCCCTCGGTCCGCGACGAGACGGCCGAGGGCGTGCCCATCCGCATCTACCGCGCCGACCGCGGTGACGAGCCGCTGCCCGTCGTCGTCTACTTCCACGGCGGCGGGTTCGTCTTCGGCAGCGTCAAGCGCAACGACGCACTCGGCCGCGACCTGGCCATTCGCACCGGCGCCGTGGTCGTCTCGGTCGACTACCGGCTCGCGCCCGAGCACCCGTTCCCGGCCGCCGCCGACGACGCCTGGACCGTCGTGCGCGACGTCTTCGCCCGGCCCGCCTTCTACCAGTGCGACGGCAAGGTGGCGGTGATCGGCGACAGCGCCGGCGGCAACCTCGCCGCGGTGGCGGCCTGGCAGGCCCGCGACGCCGGGCTCCGCCTGGCCCACCAGGTGCTGGTCTACCCGATGCTCGACGCGCTGATGGACACCCTCAGCTACCGCGAGTTCGCCGAGGGCTACGGCCTGGACGCCGCCGAGTCGGCCTGGTTCCTGCGCCAGTACGCCGCCGGGGCCGACCCCGGCGACCCGCGCCTGTCGCCGCTGCGGCTGGCCTCATGCGCCGGGCTGCCCCCGGCCACCGTGGTGACCGCCGAGTGCGACGTGCTGCGCGACGAGGGCGAACGCTACGCCGCCCGGCTCGCCGAGGAGGGCGTGCCGGTCGAGCTGCGCCGCTTCGACGGCGCGGTCCACAGCTTCTTCGCCCTGCCGCGGCTGTTCGACCAGGCGGCCGAGGCCCGCGAGTACATCGCCGCCCGGCTCAAGGAGTCGCTGTGACCTACGAGCGGCTCAAGACCGACACCCCCGCCGACGGCGTGCTGCGGATCACCATCAGCGAGCCGCGCAGGCTCAACGCCGTCGACCGCACCGGCCACCGCGAGCTGGCCGAGATCTGGCGCGACGCCGACCGCGACGACTCCGTCAGGGCCGTGGTCATCCGGGGCGAGGGCGAGGCGTTCTCCGCCGGCGGCGACCTGTCCATGATCGAGGAGATGACCCGCGACCACGACACCCGGCTGCGCGTCTTCGCCGAGGCCCGCGACATCGTCTACAACGTGCTCAACTGCGCCAAGCCCGTAGTCTCGGCCATCCAGGGGCCGGCCGTGGGCGCCGGGCTGGCCGTCGCCCTGCTCGCCGACATCTCGGTCGCGGGCCGCACCGCCCGCATCATCGACGGCCACACCCGGCTCGGCGTCGCCGCGGGCGACCACGCCGCCATCATCTGGCCGCTGCTGTGCGGCATGGCCAAGGCCAAGTACCACCTGCTGCTGTGCGAGCCCGTCACCGGCGAGCAGGCCGAGAAGATGGGCCTGGTCAGCCTCTGCGTCGACGACGACGCCGTGCACGACACCGCCATGGAGATCGCGGTCAAGCTCGCCGCGGGCTCGCAGGAGGCCATCAGGCTCACCAAGTACGCGCTCAACAACTGGCTGCGGATGGCCGGGCCCGCGTTCGACGCCTCGCTCGCCATGGAGTTCCTCGGTTTCACCGGCCCCGACGCCGCCGAAGGGCTCCGCGCGCTGCGCGAGAAGCGTCCGCCCCGCTTCACCTGAGGGGGGTTTCGGCGCCGTGGCCGGGGTAGTCGCCAAGGCATGGAACGCATGGCAGACCGCACGGCGAGCCTGTCGGCCGGGGCCGAGAACGCCGCCTCGGGGGACGAAGCAGCGGCCCGCCGCGGTCAGCGCCGGGTGGCGGTCAGAAACCGCGCGGGAGGCCGAGCACCTGCGTCGCGAGGTAGTTGAGCAGAAGCTCCTCGGTCACGGGTGCCACCCTCCCGATCCGGGCGTCGGCGAGCAGCCGGGCCACCGGATACTCCAGCGAGTACGCCATGCCGCCGTGCGTCTGGAAAGCGGCGTCGGCGGCCTCCCAGGCGGCCTGGGAGGCGGTCAGCTTGGCGATGTTGGCCTCGGTGCCGCACGGCAGACGCCGGTCGAACGACCACGCCGCCTTGTAGATCATCAGCCGGGCCAGCTCGATCTTCGCCTTCACCTGGGCGAGCGGGAACGCCACCGCCTGGTTGGCGCCGATCGGCCGGCCGAACACCTCGCGCTCCTTGGCGTACTGCACGGCCACCCGCAGCGCCACCTCGGCGCCGCCCAGCGCGGAGGCCGCCAGCAGGACGCGCTCGGGGTTGAGTATGTCCCACAGCACCGCCGCGCCCTGGTCGACCTCGCCGACCACGTTCGCGGCCGGCACCCGCAGGTCGTCGATGAACACCATGTTGGACGGTGTCGTGTTGGCGCCCATCTTGGGGATCGGCTGGAACGACAGCCGCCCGGCGGCGACCGCCTCCGGCACGTTCACCAGGAACACCGTCAGCCCGTGGGACCGCGGCCTGGCCTCGGCCGCCGGCACCGTCCGGGTGACCAGCAGCATCCAGGCGGCCCGCTGCACGCCGGTGATCCAGATCTTCTGGCCGTTGATCACGAACTCGTCGCCTTCGCGGCGGGCCGACGTGGTGATCGCCAGCGAGTTGGAGCCCGCGTCGGGCTCGGTCAGCGCGAAGCACGTCTCCAGCTCGCCGGTGGCCAGCCGCGGCAGCAGCTCCTCCCGCTGCCGGTCGGTGCCGTGGCGGGTCAGGGTCAGCGCCCCGAAACCGGGCGTGAGCACGTACGTGAAGGCCGATCCGCCCGCCGCGCCGGACGCCGAGATCGTCTCGGTCGCCACGGCCAGCTCCAGCAGGCCCTGCCCGCCGCCGCCGAAGCGCTCGGGCACCGCCAGGCCCAGCCAGCCGCCCTTGCCGAGCTCTTCCCACACCTCCTGCGGCCAGCGCTTCTCGCTCTCGCACCGCTGCCAGTAGTCGAGGTCGTAGCGGGCGCAGATGTCGGCGATGCCACGCTGAACCGCGAGCGCGCTCTCCGGGAGAGTGAAATCCATCAGTCCATGGTAGAAGAAAGCTCTGTTCGCGGGCGAGGCCTGCGCGCGTGGAAGACGAACGCCGGAGGGGCGTTGCGCCACACCGTCCGCCCGGCCACCACCTCCTCGAACCGCTCGGCCAGCAGCGTCCGGAAGCGCCGCGCCCGGCTCAGCGGGATCGCGTGCACGTACGAGAAGGTGGTGAACGCGCCCGCGTGGCTCATCACCGACGTCACCGCGCCCATCAGCGTCAGCTGCAGCCCTTTCGGGAACGCCGCCCACGGCAGCCCGCTGACCACCACGTCCGCCTGTCCAAGATTGCGCTCGGCCAGCAGCGCGGACAGCTTGGCGGCGTCGCCGTTCACCACGTCCACGGCGGGGAAGCGCTCGGCCAGCAGCGCGGCCATCGTCTCGTTGAGCTCCACCGCCAGATGATGGCCGCGACCGCCCAGCCTGCGCTGGATCTCGGCGGTGAACGGGCCCGTGCCCGGCCCCAGCTCCACCACGGTCGGCTCGCCGCGCTCGGGCACCGGCGCGCACACCGCCGCGGCCAGCCGCTGCGAACTGGGCACCAGCGCCCCTATCGTGGCGGGCGAACGCAGGAACTGGCGCAGAAGCAGCGTGGTGTCGTTGGACATGACTCAAAGGTAAGGGTCCGGATCCCATGCGCGTCTCCGCCTGGGGGACGAAGAATCGGCCACTTGGAGGAGGAGGCATCCTCCGCCGGGAGGACTGTCCGGAAGGCCCCGCTCGATACCTTGGGTGCCATGAGCTGGCGTTGGCGCGGTGTGCCGTTCGACCTGCTCCTCGCCGCCGCGGGCGTCAGCCTGGACCTGCTGATGTCCGGTCAGGCGCGGCTCGGGGAGCTCGCACCGCAGTACACGATCGTCCCCCTGGCGCTGCTGGTCGGTGTCCCCCTCGGGCTGGTGCGGCGCCGGCCGCTCGTGGCCGCGCTGTGGCTCGCGGGCGCCCTCGTCCTCACCGACCAGATGGGGGCCTACAGCTCGAACACCGCCCAGATGCTGCTGCTGGTCGCCGTCGGGCTCACCGCCTACCGGGAGCGCTGGCGCTCCATCGCGGTGGCCATGGCCGCGGCGGGCGTCGCCACCGCCGTCAACCTGGTCGACCCCGGCGCCGCCTTCTCGCTCAGGACCGGGCTCTACTGCGCGGGCGTCGCGATCTTCCCGGCCGTGGTCGGCGGCTACCTGCGCGGCCCGGTGGGCGAGCTGGAGCACCGCGACGTCACCCCCGACGTGCTGCTCGCCGCCGGCGGCCTGGCCTACACCATGCTGAGCACCTGGACGAGCTGGCACTCGGGGCCCCAGCCGGCCTGGATGACGGGCGTGCTCGCGGTCGCCGCCGGGCTGGCTCTCGGCGTGGCCAGGCGCATGCCGGGGCTCGTCTTCCTGTTCCACTGCATCCTGGTCGTCCTCGCCGACACCTACCTCCCCCAGGTGGTCAACACCAGTCTGGTGCTGCTCCTCATCGCCCTCGGCGTGTTCGCCATGCGGGTCGCCTCCTGGGGGTGGACGGCCGCCGCCTACCTGGCGACCTGCCTGCTGGCCGGGGTCGCCGTCGTCGGCCCGGACACCGAGACCACGTTCTTCCGCGCCGCCGTCGTGTGCGCGCTCGTCCTCACCCCGGTCGCGATCGGCCGCTACCTCGGGGTCAAGCAGGCCGCCGCCGCGGCCGAGCGGCTGCGGGTGCGCGAGTCCACCCGGCTCACCGTCGCCCAGATGCGCGCCGACCAGCTCGCCGAGCGCGAGCGCATCGCCCGCGACGTGCACGACATCGTCGCCCACCACGTCGGCGCGATGGTGCTGCGGGCCGGCGCCGCCCGCTACACCGCCCCCGACGGCCCGGTCGCCGACGCGCTCACCGACATCCGCGAGACCGGCCACCAGGTGCTGGAGGACCTGCGCGGCCTGATCGACCTCTTACGCGACCCCGACCGGCAGCCCGGCCTGCTCGCCGACCCCAACGACGTGATCCGCGAGTCCGCCGAGCGGATGACGGCCGCCGGCCTCGCGGTGGATCTCGAACTCGACCGGGGCACCGACCACGCCCCGCTCGTCGCCCGCGCCTCCGCCGCGCGCATCGTCCAGGAAGGGCTCACGAACGTGCTCAAACACGCCGGACCCGGCACCGAGGTCCGCGTCCGGGTCAGCGCCGACCGCCACGGCGTCGGCGTCGAGATCCACAACGGCCGCCCGCCCACCACGATCGAGCGCCTGCCCTCCTCCGGGCGCGGGCTGGCGGGCATGCGGGAGCGGGTCCGCGCCCTCGGCGGCACCCTCAGCGCCGGCCCCGACGAGGACGGCGGCTGGCTGCTCGCCGCCAGCCTGCCCGCGGCCAGGAGCGTCTCGTGATCCGTGTCCTGGTCGCCGACGACCAGGTGCTCGTCCGGGCGGGCGTGCGGATGCTGCTGGAGGCCGACGGCGACATGGAGGTGGTCGCCGAGGCCGACGACGGCGCCGAGGCCGTCCGGCTGGCCGAGCGCCACCTGCCCGACGTCATCCTCATGGACCTGCGCATGCCCAGGGTCGACGGCCTGGAGGCGATCAAGCGGGTGCTCGCCGCCCGCCCGGCCAGCCGCATCGTGGTGCTCACCACCTTCGCCGAGGACGCCAACGTGCACGCCGCGCTCCGCGCCGGCGCCGTCGGCTTCCTGGTCAAGGACGACGAGCCGGCGCGCATGGTCGACGCCGTCCGCCGCGCCCACGCCGGCGAGCAGCTCCTCGCCCCGTCGGTGCTGCGCCGCGTCGTCGAACGCTTCCTGGCCGCCGAGGAGCAGTCCGCCGGGGCCGCCCCGCGCGGGCTCACCGAGCGCGAGATCGAGGTGCTCGCCCTGGTCGGCACCGGCCTGTCCAACGCCGAGATCGCCGAGGAGCTGTACGTCGGCGTCACCACGGTCAAGACCCACGTCGCCTCCGCGATGGAGAAGCTCGGCCTGCGCAACCGCATCCAGGCCGCCGTGGTCGCGCACCGCAGCGGCCTCGTCGACGCGTCCTTCCGCCCCGTACGTCCGCCGCGCGGCGGAGGGCAGGATAGCCCGGCAGGCTGACGACCGCCGGCGGGCCCGGCGCGCATCCTTGGTCCTCGATCGAAAGGACTGCGGACATGTCAGAAACGGATCTCTTCCAGCGCCCGCCCGCCTCGGCCCCCGTCAAGCCGGTCAACGCCGGCCTGCTGTACGCGCTGCGGCTGACGATCATCGCCCAGGCGGCGGGCCTCGTCGTGGCCGGCTCGCTCGCCGGCCAGTCGGTCGCCACCGACGGGGCGATGGCCGAGCCCCACGTGATGGCCGGGATGCTCGTCCACCTCGTCGGGCTCCTGCAGATCGTCTTCGCCGTGCTCGTGTGGCGGCCGGGCCGCGGCGCCGGCTGGCCCGCCCTGGCCAGCCTCGCGCTGTTCGTCGCGGGGATGGGCCAGCACTTCACCTGGGAGATGCTCGGCGCCCACCTGCCCAACGGGATCGTCATGTCCGGGCTCGCCACCGCGCTGCTCATCTGGTCGTGGTCGCCGGGAGCGTCCCGCCGCCGCTAATCTCGTTCCTGTGTACGTGAAGATCTGCGGCCTGACCGATCCCGGCCACGTGGCCGCGGCCGTCGAGGCCGGCGCCGACGCCATCGGCTTCGTGCTGACCAGCAGCTCGCGCCGGATCACGCCCGAGCGGGCCGCCGAGCTGGGGGCCCTGGTGCCGCCGGAGGTGCTGACCGTGGGCGTCTTCCGCGGCGAGGACCCCGCCACGGTCCGGGCCGCGGCGCTCGCCGCCGGGGTGCGGGCCGTCCAGCTCCACGGCCACCACCCGCACGGCGACTTCACCGCGCTCAAGGACCTCGGCCGCACCCTGATCAGGGCCGTCGACGCGCGGGCCGACCTGCGGTGCGGCGCCTTCGACGAGAGCATGCTCATCGTCGACGCGCCCCGGGCGGGCTCCGGCGAGCCGTGGGACTGGTCGGCCGTCCGCGGCCGCCCTTCGGGGCAGTGGCTGCTCGCGGGCGGCCTGGCGCCGTCCAACGTCGCCGAGGCGATCGCCGCCGCCCGCCCTTGGGGGGTCGACGTCTCCAGCGGCGTCGAGACCGCTCCCGGCGTCAAGGACCCGGCGCTGATCGCCGCCTTCGTCGACGCCGCCCGCGCCGCCTCCTGACGCGCCCTCTCAGGGCGAGGTGACGCGCTCTCGGAGCGCCATGGGGAACGGAGTCGACGGGATGTCCGGGGAACGCTTACAGAGCGGGGAGCGGGCGCGGGAGTTCCTGCGCGGGTTCGCGCGGCGGCGGGCGCCGCGGGTGGTGCCGGTGCCCGGTGGCTTCGGGGTGCTCGACGATCGCTACGCGGCCTCGTACGACGACAACAAGCTCGTCGTGTGGCACGGAGAGGACCCGCGGGCCGTGCTCGCGGCGGCGGAGGAGGTGCTGGGGGCGCGCGGCCACCGGATGGTGTGCGTGCACGACGACCGGCTCGGCCGGGAGTTCGCGCCCGCGTTCGCGGCGGCGGGCTACCGGCACGAGGAGAACGTGCTCATGGCCTACCGCGGCGACCCGCCCCGCGTCCCGCACGCCGAGGAGCTCTCCCTGGCGGTGCTGCTGCCCGTGCTGCGCGAGACCTGGCGCGAGACGCTGCCGGACGCCGGCGACGAGGTGATCGAGCAGCTCGCCCGGCGGGCCGAGACCAGACTGCGCGGCGCCGGCCGGGTCGGGTTCCGCGGCGTGCGGAGCTCCGGCGGCGAGATCGCCGCCCGCGCCGACCTGTACGTCCACGACGGCGTGGCGCAGATCGAGGACCTGGTGACCGCCGTCCCGCACCGGGGCAGGGGGCACGCCCGCGCGCTGATGCTCTCACTCCTGGCGGAGGCCACCGCGGCGGCCGGGCTGGTGTTCCTGGTGGCCGACGCGGGCGACTGGCCCAGGGAGTTCTACGCCCGCCTCGGATTCGCGGAGATCGGCCGCACGCACGACTTCGTCCGCGCCTGACGGCGGGAGCTTGGCCGGATGCGGCCCCGCTGGGCCGGAAGTTCGCGCAGTAGGGTCTGGGGCGTGAGTGAAACTTCCGCCGAGGACCGAATCTGGACGGTTCCCAACCTGCTGAGCTTCCTGCGTCTCCTTGGCGTGCCCGTGTTCCTGTGGCTGGCTCTGGGGCCGCGGGCCGACGGGTGGGCACTCGGGGTGCTCGCGGTGGCCGGGTTCACCGACTGGCTCGACGGGAAGATCGCTCGCGCGTTCAACCAGACCAGCAGGCTCGGGCGGCTGATCGACCCGGCCGCGGACAAGTTGTACGTGTTCGCGACCATCGTGGCGCTGCTGGTGCGGGAGATCATCCCGTGGTGGCTGGTGGCCGTGATCCTGGCCAGGGAAATCTTCGTCGCCTGTTCCTTCCCTGTACTCCGCAAGCATGGATATCGGGCACTTCAGGTGCATTTCCTGGGCAAGGCCGCCATGTTTAACCTCATGTATGCCTTCCCTCTCCTCTTCCTTGCCTCCCACACGGGGTGGTATGCCGAAGTGGCCCGCATCGTCGGGTGGGCGTTCGCGCTGTGGGGAACGGGCCTCTACTGGTGGGCAGGCGTGTTGTACGTGCTACAGGTGCGCCGGCTCGTGACCGCGACCACGAAGGAGTGAGCGGTGAAGGCGGTTGTCATGGCGGGCGGCGAAGGCACCCGGTTGCGGCCGATGACGGCCAACCAGCCCAAACCCCTGCTCCCTGTGGTCAACCGTCCGATCATGGAACATGTGCTGCGCCTGCTCAAACGGCACGGCATCACCGAGACCGTGGTCACGGTGCAGTTCCTGGCCGCGCTGGTGCGCAACTACTTCGGCGACGGCGACGAGCTCGGCATGCGCCTGCAGTACGCGACCGAGGACGTGCCCCTGGGCACCGCGGGGAGCGTGAAGAACGCCGCCGCCCGGCTGCGTGACGACCGTTTCCTGGTCATCTCCGGCGACGCGCTCACCGACATCGACCTGACCGACATGATCCGCTTCCACCGCGACACGGGGGCGCTCGTCACCATCGGGCTCAAGCGGGTGCCGAACCCGCTCGAGTTCGGCATCGTCATCGTCGACGAGGCCGGGCGGGTGCAGCGCTTCCTGGAGAAGCCCACCTGGGGCCAGGTCTTCTCCGACACCGTCAACACCGGCATCTACGTCATGGAGCCCGAGGTGCTGGGCGACGTCCCCACCGGCGAGCCCGCCGACTGGTCGGCCGACGTCTTCCCCAGGCTGCTGGAGCGCGGCGCCCCCATCTACGGCTACGTGGCCGACGGCTACTGGGAGGACGTCGGCAGCCACGACAGCTACCGCAAGGCCCAGGCCGACGCCCTGTCCGGCAAGGTCAGGCTCGACATCGGCGGCTTCGAGGTGTCGCCCGGCGTCTGGGTGGCCGGCTCCGCCTCGGTCGAGCCGGACGCCGTGCTCAAGGGGCCGCTGTTCGTCGGCGAGTACGCCAAGGTCGAGGCCGGCGCCGAGCTGCGCGAGTACACGGTGCTCGGCAACAACGCGGTGGTGCGCGAGGGCGCCTTCCTGCACCGCGCGATCGTGCACGACAACGTCTACCTCGGCCCCGGCACCCACCTGCGCGGCTGCGTGATCGGCAAGGCCACCGACGTGATGAGCGGCGCCCGCATCGAGGAGAACGCGATCATCGGCGACGAGTGCGTCATCGAGGCCGAGGCGTACGTCTCCAGCGGGGTCAAGATCTACCCGTTCAAGACCATCGAGGCCGGCGCGGTCGTCAACACCAGCGTCATCTGGGAGTCGCGCGGCCAGCGCGGCCTGTTCGGCCCGCGCGGGGTCAGCGGGCTGGTCAACGTCGAGATCACGCCCGAGCTCTGCGTCCGGCTGGCCAGCGCGTACGCCACCACGCTGAAGAAGGGCGAGTACGTCGTCACCTCGCGTGACTCCTCGCTGGCCGCCAGGGCGCTCAAGCGGGCCGTGATCGGCGCGCTCAACGCCAGCGCGATCAACGTCCACGACCTCGAGGCGGCGCCGCTGCCGGTGGCGCGCTTCCACACCGCCAGGGGCACCGCCGCCGGCGGCATCACGCTGCGCACCACCGCCGGCGACCCGCAGAGCGTCGACATCGTCATCATGGACGACCGCGGCGCCGACCTGCCCCCCGGCGCCCAGCGCAAGCTTGAGCGGGTCTTCTCCCGGCAGGAGTTCCGCCGCGCCTTCCCCGGCGAGATCGCCGAGCTGACCTTTCCGGCCAGGGCGGTCGAGGACTACTCGCACGAGCTGCTGGGCCGGGTCGACATGACCGGCGTGCGCGGGATGAAGGTGGTGGCAGACTGCGCGGGCGGCACCTCCTCGCTGGTGCTGCCGCGGTTGCTGGGCCGGGCCGGGATCGAGGTGCTCACCGTCAACGCGGTGCTGGACGACCTGTCGCCCACCGAGACGATCGCCGAGCGCCGGCGCGACCTGCAGCGGCTGTCGGAGCTCGTGAGCTCCTCACGCGCGGCCTTCGGCGTCAGGTTCGACCCGGTGGGGGAGCGCATCGCGCTGGTGGACGAGCAGGGCCAGCTCATCAGCGAGGAGCGGGCACTGCTGGTGGTCCTCGACCTGGTGGCCGCCGAGCGCAGGGGCGGGCAGGTGGCGCTGCCCGTCACCACCACCCGGGTCGCCGAGCAGGTGTGCCGCTTCCACGGCGTGCAGGTGCGGTGGACCTCGACCGCCGTCGACGCGCTCACCTCGGCCGCCGGCGACCCCGGCATGATCTTCGCCGGCGACGGGCGGGGCGGCTTCGTGGTGCCCGAGTTCAGCCCGGCCATCGACGGGCTGGCCGCGTTCATGAGGCTGCTCGGGCTGGTGGCCCGCACCCGGCTCTCGCTCAGCCAGATCGACGCCAGGATCCCCGAGGCCAAGCTGCTCAAGCGGACGATCCCGACGCAGTGGGCGGCGAAGGGGGCGGTGATGCGCTCGGTCATCGAGGCGGCCGAGTCGAGCGGCGACGGTCACCGGATCGACACCACCGACGGGGTGCGGGTGGTCGGCGACGACGGCAGCTGGGTGCTCATCCTGCCCGCCGCCACCGAACCGGCGACCGACCTGTGGGCGGAGGCGTCGGACGTCGACACCGCGCAGATCCTGCTCGAACGCTGGGCCCAGGTGGTCGAGCAGGCGACATGATCCATAACAGGCCGGATCCTGTCCACGATTTGTCTGGAAGGACCGCAAGATCGTAATGTTAAGACGCGCGGCGGCATGGACCTTCAGGTAGGGGCGGTTGTAACTTTGTCAGCGTCCGAACCTGTCGTCCAGCGCCCCGCCTTGACCTTTGCCGCTGATCAGCGTAAGTTGCGGCATTCGCCAAAACGTGAAGAGCGAAGCGAGGCGCGCCCCGAGCACCGTTGCCGCGACTTCGCGGTAGGAGGCCGAGCCGATCGATGCCGAGCGTCTACTGCACGCAGTGCGGGCATGCCAACCCCGAGGATGCCCGTTTCTGTTCCCGTTGTGGGACCCAGCTGACCAGACCCGAGGTCTCCGGGGACACGACATCGACGATCTCTGTCGCGGGAATAGAGGCGTACGAGGCTGAGACCGGCGACATGCTGCTGGCCGAGCGGGCGCTGGTGGAGCAGCTCCCGCCGGGCGCGGCGCTGCTCACCGTCACCAGGGGGCCCAACCAGGGCAGCCGGTTCCGGCTCGACAAGGAGCTGACCACCACCGGCCGCCACCCGGAGAGCGACATCTTCCTCGACGACATCACGGTCTCGCGCCGTCATGTCGAGTTCTACCGCCATCGCGGCGGCCAGTTCTCGGTGCGCGACGTGGGCAGCCTCAACGGCACCTACGTCAACCGGGAGCGCATCGAGGAGGTCCCGCTCCACTCCGGGGACGAGGTGCAGATCGGCAAGTTCCGGCTGCTGTTCCTGATGCGGACCCCCGCCGGCACATGAGCTCACAGGCGGCACGCTCGCACATGAGCATCGGGGAGGTGCTCGCCCTGCTGCAGGGCGAGTTCCCCGACGTCACCATCTCCAAGATCCGTTTCCTGGAGGGCGAAGGGCTGATCGAGCCGGAGCGCACCCCGTCCGGCTTCCGCAAGTTCACCCACCTGCACGTCGAGCAGCTGCGTTACATCCTGACCGAGCAGCGCGACCACTACCTCCCGTTGCGCGTGATCAAGGACAAGATGGCCGAGAGCTTCGGCCGTCCCCGCGCGCTGCACGACAAGCAGGAGGTCAAGCTCACCCGGGCCGAGCTGCTGGAGTCCGCGGGGCTCGACGAGGAGACGCTGACCGAGCTGGAGGACTACGGGCTGCTGGCGCCGGTCGCCCGGCGCTACGACGAGGAAGCGCTGAAGATCGCCCGGGCCGTGGGCGGGCTGGCCCGCTTCGGCCTGCACGCCCGTCATCTGCGCGCCGTCAAGGCCGCGGCGGAGCGGGAGGCCGGTCTGGTCGAGCAGACGGTCGCGCCCATACTCAAACGCCGCAAGCCCGGCGCGATCGGTGAGGCCGACGAAGCGGCCAGGGAGCTGTCGGCACTCCTGCTCGACCTCCATGCCGCCCTGCTGCGTACGGGGGTTCGTGGCGTTCTGGGCCGATGAGCGGCCTGCGGGACATTCAGGGCTCGGCGGGTGTTACGTTGAAATGCAGAAGCGGACCAGCGATGACCTGAGCCGGGCCACCGGCCAGTCGAATATGGAGCAGCCCGTGTTGCAGATGGAGGTAGTGGGCGTTCGGGTAGAAATGCCCACCAATCAGCCGATCGTTCTGCTCAAGGAGGCACACGGGGAGCGGTTCCTGCCGATCTGGATCGGCATGACCGAAGCGACGGCCATAGCGCTGGCACAGGCCGACGAGCCGCCGCCCCGGCCGCTCACCCACGATCTTTTCAGGGACGTGCTGAGCGCGCTCGGCGTGGGTCTGCGCGCCGTCAACATCGTCGCTCTGCGTGACGGCATCTTCTTCGCCGACCTCGTGTTCTCCAACGGCGTGGAGGTCAGCGCCCGGCCCTCCGACTCGATCGCGCTGGCGCTCCGCACCGGAGCCCGCATCTTCGCCAGCGAGGAGGTGGTCCAGGAGGCCGGTGTGATCATCCCCGACGACCAGGAGGACGAGGTGGAGAAGTTCAGGGAGTTCCTTGACACGATCTCACCCGAGGACTTCGGCCGGGCGGGGTAGGTATTTCAGTGCATTTACGCTTCACGACGCGCCGAGCCGGATCGTTGACTGAGCATGGTCACGGTCCTACGGTGCAAGTGAAACCCGTGGTCGACCTTTTACGAACCCCCAGATGAGGCCACGGGATGAGAGAAAGCCGGAGGTCCGCGTGGCGGTCAGCAGCGGCGAGGGAAAGACGGCCGGCCAGGAAGATCCGGTGCGGCGCGAGAGTGCGCGGCAGCGTGCCGGAGAACAAGGATTGCTCTTCGACGAGCAGCCTGCCACGCTGCCGGACGACATCGGATACCGCGGGCCGACAGCCTGCGCGGCGGCCGGCATCACCTACAGGCAGCTCGACTACTGGGCGCGCACGGGCCTGGTGGAGCCCACGATAAGAGCCGCGCACGGCTCCGGCTCCCAGCGCCTCTACAGCTTCCGCGACATCCTGGTCCTGAAAGTCGTCAAGCGGCTCCTCGACACCGGAGTCTCCCTCCAGCAGATCCGCACCGCCGTCCAGCATCTGCGCGACCGCGGGGTCGCCGACCTCGCGCAGATCACGCTGATGAGCGACGGCGTCAGCGTCTACGAGTGCACCTCGGCCGACGAGGTCATCGACCTTCTCCAGGGCGGTCAGGGCGTGTTCGGCATAGCGCTCGGCCGGGTCTGGCGCGAGGTCGAAGGATCCCTCGCGGAGCTGCCGGGGGAACGGGCGGCGGTCGTGGACGACGTCCCGGCCGACCATCCCGCTGACGAACTGGCCCGGCGGCGGCGCGCGCGCCGCATCGGGTGACGCCCCGTACCACCCCAATTCGGGTCGAGGCTGTAATCTAGGACATGCTGACGACCCCGTGCGGGAGAGTCCCCGGCACCGCCGGGGCGCCGAAGGAGCAACCCTCCCCGGAATCTCTCAGGCGCCCGTACCGCTCGGGTGAGGCAACTCTGGAAAGCAGGTGCGTCCGCCAGGCGCACTTCACCGACGGTGCAAGCCCCGTAGCGGGGTGAAGCTCTCAGGTCGCCATGACAGAGGGGGAGATCCGGCATACGCCCGCGCCCAGCGCCGGTCTCCACAGCCTCGGGAGGCATCTCCATGACCGACCTGTCAGCACCGCCGTTCTCCAGCAGGCACATCGGGCCCTCAGCGGCCGAGCAGCAGCGCATGCTCGAGGCCGTCGGCTTCGAATCGGTCGCGGACCTGGTCGCGGTGGCCGTGCCCGAGGCCATCAGGGCCAAGGACCGGCTCAAACTGCCGGCCGCCGCGAGCGAGGCCGAGGCCATCGCCGAACTGCGCGCCCTCGCCGGCCGCAACCAGGTGCTCACCTCCATGATCGGCCTCGGCTACCACGACACGGTCACGCCCGCCGTCATCCGCCGCAACCTCCTGGAGAACCCGGGCTGGTACACCGCCTACACCCCGTACCAGCCGGAGATCTCGCAGGGCCGGCTGGAGGCGCTGCTGAACTTCCAGACCGTCGTCTCCGACCTCACCGGCCTGCCCGTCGCCGGGGCGTCCCTGCTCGACGAGGCCACCGCCGCGGCCGAGGGCATGACGCTGGCACGCCGCGCCGGCAAGGCCAAGAGCCCGGTGTTCGTGGTGGACGCCGACACGCTGCCGCAGACCAAGGCCGTGCTGGCCACCCGCGCCGAACCGCTCGGCATCGAGCTCGTCGAGAGCGACCTGACCGGCGACCTGCCCGAATGCTTCGGCGTGCTGGTCCAGTACCCCGGCGCGTCCGGGCGGCTGCGCGACTTCCGCGCCGTGGCCGAGCGGGCGCACGAGGCCGGCGCGCTGGTCGTGGCCGCCGCCGACCTGCTGGCGCTCACGCTCCTGGCCGCCCCGGGCGAGCTCGGCGCCGACATCGCCGTCGGCTCCTCCCAGCGGTTCGGCGTGTCGTTCGGCTACGGCGGGCCGCACGCCGCCTACATGTCCGTACGCGAGGGACTGCAGCGCCAGATGCCCGGCCGCCTGGTCGGGGTGTCGGTCGACGCCGACGGCGCGGCCGCGTACCGGCTGGCCCTGCAGACCCGCGAGCAGCACATCCGCCGCGAGAAGGCCACGAGCAACATCTGCACCGCGCAGGTCCTGCTCGCCGTGATCGCCGGCATGTACGCCGTCTACCACGGGCCCGACGGGCTGCGGCGGATCGCCCGGCGGGTGCACCGGCACGCCGCCGCGCTCGCCGCGGGGCTGCGCGAGGGCGGCGTCGAGGTCGTGCACGCCGAGTTCTTCGACACCGTGCTGGCCCGCGTCCCCGGCCGGGCCGCCGGCATCGTCGCCGCGGCCGCCGAGCGCGGCGTCAACCTGTGGCAGGCCGACGCCGACCACGTCTCCATCGCCTGCGACGAGAAGACCGGCGCCGCCGAGCTCGCCAAGGTATGGGCGGCCTTCGGCGTCGAGCGCACGGACGCCGCTCTGGACGCCGTGGACGACGCGCTGCCGTCCTCCCTGCTGCGCGAGTCGGACTTCCTCACCCACCCGGTGTTCAACACCCACCACAGCGAGACCTCGATGCTGCGCTACCTGCGCAGGCTCCAGGACAAGGACATCGCGCTCGACCGTTCGATGATCCCGCTCGGCTCCTGCACGATGAAGCTGAACGCGACCACCGAGATGGAGCCCATCACCTGGCCCGAGTTCGCCGGCATCCACCCGTACGCGCCCGAGGCGCAGGCGCTCGGCTACGGCGAGCTGATCCGCACGCTGGAGGACTGGCTCGCCGAGGTCACCGGCTACGACAAGGTCTCCATCCAGCCGAACGCCGGCTCCCAGGGCGAGTTCGCCGGGCTGCTGGCCATCCGCGCCTACCACCGCGCCAACGGGGACACCGGGCGCGACGTCTGCCTCATCCCGTCGTCCGCCCACGGCACCAACGCCGCCAGCGCCGTCATGGCCGGCATGCGGGTCGTGGTCGTGGCCTGCGACGACGACGGCAACGTCGACCTGGCCGACCTCGACGCCAAGATCGGCAAGCACCGCGACCGGCTGGCCGCCATCATGGTCACCTACCCGTCGACGCACGGCGTCTACGAGGAGACCGTCACGGAGATCTGCGCCAAGGTGCACGACGCCGGCGGCCAGGTGTACGTCGACGGGGCCAACCTCAACGCGCTCGTCGGCCTGGCCAAGCCCGGCGAGTTCGGCGCCGACGTCTCCCATCTCAACCTGCACAAGACGTTCTGCATCCCGCACGGCGGCGGCGGGCCCGGCGTCGGCCCGGTCGCCGTCCGCGCCCACCTCGCCCCCTACCTGCCCGGCCACCCGCTGCGCGACGGCTCGCCCGTCGGGCCCGTCTCTGCCGCTCCGTACGGCTCCGCCGGGATCCTGCCGATCTCGTGGGCGTACATCAGGATGATGGGCAGCGACGGCCTCACCGCAGCCACCGAGCAGGCCATCCTGTCGGCCAACTACCTCGCCCGCGGCCTCGCCCCGCACTACCCCGTCCTCTACACCGGCAGGGGCGGGCTGGTCGCCCACGAGTGCATCGTCGACCTGCGGCAGATCACCAAGGAGACCGGCGTCACCGTCGACGACGTGGCCAAGCGGCTCATCGACTACGGCTTCCACGCGCCCACCATGTCCTTCCCCGTCGCCGGGACGCTCATGATCGAGCCGACCGAGAGCGAGGACCTGGCCGAGCTGGACCGGTTCGTGGACGCGATGGTCGCCATCCGCGCGGAGATCGCCAAGGTGGCCTCCGGCGAGTACGACCCGGCCGACAACCCCCTGCGGAACGCCCCGCACACCGCGGAGGCGCTGACCGCCGACGAGTGGAGTCACCCGTACTCGCGGAGCGAGGCGGCCTATCCGGTGCCGTCGCTGCGCGAGGACAAGTACTGGGTGCCGGTGCGGCGGATCGACCAGGCGTACGGCGACCGCAACCTGGTGTGCTCCTGCCCGCCTCTGGAGGCGTACGAGGACTGACAACGGCGGTCCAGGCCCGGCCCTGCGCGGCCGGGCCTGTTCGCGTTCCAGGGGGGCATTTCGGACCAATCGGGCGTCAGCCAGACCGATGGGGTCAACCGAGCAGACATGATCGCGAGAACTCGTTAGGCTCGGGGCGTTCGTCGCCGAAGGAGCTCTCTTGACGTTCTCAGAGCTGGAGACCCCGCCGCTCGACACCGCCCGCCGCCTGGCCGAAGGCGGTGACCTCGACGGCGCGGCCGCCATACTCGCCGAGCTCGCCGCGCAGCCCGGCAGCCCCGATCGGGCGCAGGCCGCCGTGGGGCTCGCCGTGGTGCTCGACCAGGCGGGCGACGTGGAGGGGGCGCGGGCCGCCGCCAGGACGGCGCTGGCCACCGGGCATCCCGAGTTCGCCGCCCAAGCCGCCTGCCACCTCGCCCAGGGGTTCGAGCGTGAAGGGCGGCTGGACCAGGCGCGCGGGGCCTGGCAGGCCGTGCTCGGCGTCGGCACCCCCTCGTACGTGCCGCTCGCGCACCTGGCGCTGGCCCGGCTGGCCGGCGAGGTGGGCGACTACGACGAGGCGGAGGCCGAGCTGCGCGCCGCCATCGAGACGGGCCACCAGAGCGGGGACGGCGCCCCGGCCGACGGGGAAGCGTCGCGTGAGGGTTCTCAGCCGGACGGACCCGTCGCCGAGGTGCGGGTGCACGCCGCGCAACAGCTCGCCGACCTGCTGATCGGGCGCGAGGAGCCGGGGGAGGCCGCCGACGTGCTGCTCGACGCACTGGAGGACGCCGCCTCCGGTGAGGACGCGGCGCGGTTGCGCGTGCAACTCGGCATCGCGCACCTGGAGATGGCCTGCGCCGAGTTCGCCGAGGCCGTCGAGCAGGGTGGCGAGGCGCAGGTGAGCGCGCTGGCGATCGAGCTGCTGGCCCGCACGCTTCCCCTGCGCGGCCGCGACGACGCCGCCGGGCAGGTGTGGGCGTACGGGCTGGAGCACCAGGACGAAGGCCTGGCGGCCGAAGTACGCCTCCGCTACGACCGCGACACCTGAGCCGACCCCACAGCTTTCGAGTCAGGGCACCGTTGTGCGTGCCCCGCAGTGATTTTCGAACACAGGCCACCGTCGATGAGTCCGGAAGCGTGCCGACGGCCACCGGGTAGTGCGGGCGAACTGCGGTTGAGAACCTCTCCAGGCCGCGCCGGCTCTGCCCTCTCATGGGTTGCGGATCGCAGCTGACCGCATGGGAACCCGATGGGTCACGGGTGGACGAGGTGGAGGGTGCGCAGCTGACCGTGTGAGAACCCTTCGGCCCGCGTCAGTGGTCGGTCTGCTCGTGTGGAGTGCGGGCGATCGCTTGAAAGCCTCTCGGCCGCGTCATGGTCGATCTCGTCCGCTTGGGTTGTGGAGTGAGGGCAGCCGTGTGATCCCTTTCGGGTGTGGGCGGCTCGCCGCTGTGGGTTGACGGGGCGGGCGGCCGATTCTCGGCGGCAGGTCAAGACCTTTTCGGGAACCCCCACGGGTCGGGCGCCGCAAGGCGTGCCTTCGGCCCGCTCAGCTCGCCGTAGTTCCAGGGGCGTGGTGGCCGGGCTTGCCTTGACCGTAACAGGCGGCGCATCAGCGCGCTGGCGGCAGGTCAAGACCCTTTTTGGGAACCCCCACGGGTCGGGCGCCGTAAGGCGTGCCTTCGGCCCGCTCGGCTCGCCGGAGTTCCGGGGTGGCGCCTGGGGGAGAGGGGGACGGGGTTGGCCGTCAGGGGCGGCGCATCAGGGCGCCGGCGGCGGCGATGTTGATCAGGACGATGGACAGCCAGGCGACGATCAGCCCCACGGTGCCCGCCTGGCTGGCGGCGATGGCCGTCAGCGGGACGCCGATGCCCATCGAGCCCAGCGCGATCGGCACCATGGAGCGGGAGCTGTCGTTCTTGCGCTTGGTCTCCTTGCCGCGCCGCTTGAGCTCGGCTTCGACCCGGGCCGCTATCGTCGCGTCGAGCCGGTCGGCCAGGGAGTCGACAAGAGCGGGCTCGTAGTCGGGGCCGAGGTCGCGGCGGGCGTCGATCGTCGCCCGCAGTTCGTCGCGGACATCCCTCTCCGGTTGCATAGAGGACATCCTGCCCTGTCCGGAGGCGCGCCGTCATCAGACCTGGGAGCTATGTTGAGCTCCTCCCCAGGTACGGTGCTGCCATGGAGATCATGACTCCCCGGGGGCCGGCGCGTGTCGACGTCGACCAGGAGGAGCGCGGCCGGCTGCTGCTGGTGCTGACGCACGGGTCGGCCGGGGGAGTCGACGCGCCCGACCTGCTGGCGGTCCGCGAGGCGGCCCTCGGCATGGGCGTGACCGTGGCCAGGGTGACACAGGCGTTCAGGATGGCGGGGGCGCGGGCGCCCGGATCGGCCGAGCGGCAGGACGAGGCGTGGCTGGCCGTGCTGGCCGAGCTGCGCGGCCGGTGGCCCGGGCTGCCGCTCGTGCAGGGCGGCCGGAGCAACGGGGCGCGGGTCGCCTGCCGGACCGCGCGGGCGGCCGGGGCGGTGGCGGTGGTGGCCCTGGCGTTCCCGCTGCACCCGCCCGGCAAGCCGGACCGTTCCAGGGCGGACGAGCTGCGCGGCGCCGGAGTCGATGTGCTGGTGGTGAACGGTGACAGGGACCCGTTCGGCGTGCCCGACGCGGCGGACGCGACGCGGCTCGTGGTGCTCCCGGGAGAGGGGCACGACCTGAAGAAGGAACCCGCCCGGGTGGGCGAGGTGGTCGCCGACTGGCTGACCCGTTATCTCGGGTAACCGGTCGGCGGTGCGCTCAGGCTGCCCCGACCAGCGGGTCGGGGCGGTGCGGGGCGATCGCGGTGCCGCCGGGCAGCAGCTCACCGGTGTCCTCGAACAGGACGACCCCGTTGCACAGCAGACTCCACCCCTGCTCGGGGTGGCAGGCCAGGGTGCGGGCGGCTTCGCGGTCAGGCGCGTCGGCAGACGGACAGACCGGGTCGTGCGGGCACATCGGCGTGCCTCCGATATCTCGTGGATGGCCCCCGATCATGGAGTCGGGAGCGGCTCGGGTTTCTCTTTCCAGTAAGTGTGCAGCAAGTGTGCGATGTGCGTCACACGTTCCGACATAGCCCGTTTGGACTGTTAAGGGAGGATCCCCTGGAGTGTGACCTCCGACACAGCGTGCCTTATGCAGGATAACGGGCCAAGCATGACACGCACACTAGGTTTGGAGCCCTCGGAGCAACGCGTCGAGCCCGCGTTCGAAGTCGGCGTCGGCGTCGCGGTCGCGCCGCACCCACTCGTCCACCTCGGGGTCGGCCCAGCCCGAGCGCTGCACCTCGACCGCGACGCTGCCGAAGACGAAGGCCCGCAGCGTGCGCACGGCCTCCTCGGCGCCGGGCAGGCCGCCGTCGGCGAGCTGCTCGATCTGCTCCCCGATGGCGATGACGGTGGCGCCCTTGGGCGGCTTGGTGAGCGCCAGCGCCAGCACGCCGGGATGCTCGCGCAGCATCTCGCGGCCGGCCCTGCACCACGCCCTGGCGGTCTCCTGCCAGGTCGCCGCCTGCTCGACGTGGACGGAGGTGACGTGTTCGGCCAGGGCGTCCATCAGCGCCTCCTTGCCGCGCGGCAGGTGGTGGTAGATGGCCATGGCCTCGACCTGGAGGGCGTCGCCGAGCCTGCGCATGGTGAGCCTGCGCAGGCCCTGGCTGTCGGCGATGTGCAGGGCGGCCTCGATGATGCGCTCGCGGGACAGGGGGACCGGTGGTCGCTTGGCGGGCATGGTGATCATCTTACTATGTAAAGGAGGCTGCGCCGGAGTGCCGCGCCGGACCGGTTACGGGGCGGGGGCGCGGAGCGCGTACCCTGGTCGCTGATAAGAACGACAGCGTGAAGGGCAGAGTCGATGGCGTTTTTCCGTCCGCGGGTGAGCCGCGAGGCCGAGGTCCGCTACCACGCGGATCTGGAGATCTCCAAGCGCTACCCCGAGCTGCTCGGCAGGGCCAGGGAGGCGGAGCAGGTGCTGCGTGACCTGCGCGCCGCCGACGCCGACGAGATCGAGCTGCGGGCCGCGGGCCGGGCGCTCGACAAGGAGCTGACCGAGGCGCTGCGCGCGGCCGAGGCGGGGCAGCGGGCGGCGTTCGGGGTCAAGTCCTACGACGACCGCATCGCCCGGCGCAAGGCCAAGGCGACGCCCAAGGGCGCCATGTGGACCATGGAGGTGGAGCAGCTGCGCACGCTCCGCGAGGAAAACAGGATGTGGGGCATCCCGCGCGTGCCCCGTCCCGTGCCCTCCGCCAGGTGACCGGCCTCCCCGGGCGGTGAGCCCGGCCCGGCCGCCAAGACGCAGACGAGCCCCGGCGCAGGCCGGGGCTCGTCGCGTTCGCCGGGTCAGCCGGCCCGGGTACGGTCAGGCGGGGTTCATCCCGGCCGGGCCCGGCGGTGACCCCGGTCAGCTGGCCCAGTCGAGCAGCGGGCGGGTGTTGCTCGGGTGGCGCAGCTTCGACAGCGACTCCTTCTCCAGCTGGCGGATCCGCTCCCGGGTGAGCCCGAGGTGCTTGCCGATCTCGTCCAGCGTGTGCGGCTTGCCGTCGATCAGGCCGAACCGCAGCGCCATGATCTTCGCCTCGCGCGGCGACAGGTTCTGCAGCACGCCCCGCAGCTGGGCGCCGAGGAGCTGCCGGTCGACGATCTCCGACGCCTCCGGCGAGTCGACGTCCTCGATCAGGTCGCCGATCGTGGTCTCGCCGTCCTCGCCGATCGTCGCGTTGAGCGAGATCGGCTGGCGGCTGGTCCGCATCAGCTCCTCGATCTGGTCGGGCGTCCTGTCCAGCTCCACCGCCAGCTCCTCCGGCGTGGGCTCGCGGCCCATCCGCTGGTGCATCTCACGCTCGACGCGCGACAGCTTGGAGAGCATCTCCAGCACGTGCACCGGCAGCCGGATGGTGCGGGCCGAGTCGGCGAAGCCGCGCTGGATCGCCTGGCGGATCCACCACATGGCGTAGGTGGAGAACTTGAAGCCCTTGGTGTAGTCGAACTTCTCCACGGCCCTGATCAGGCCGAGGTTGCCCTCCTGGACGACGTCCAGCAGCGACATGCCGCGGTCGGTGTACTTCTTGGCCACCGAGACCACCAGCCGGAGGTTGGCCTCCAGCATGTGGTCCTTGGCCGCCTTGCCGTCCTCCGCCACGAGGAGCAGCTCCTCGCGGTCCTCGGGGGACAGGTCCGGCTCACTCTCCAGCTTGTGCTCCGCGTACAGGCCGGCCTCGATCCGGCGGGCCAGGTCGACCTCCTCGGCGGCGGTGAGCAGGGTGCGGCGGCCGATGGACTTCAGGTAGGTGTGCACCGAGTCGCCCATGGCGGACTGGTGGTCGTCGAGGTCGAGCGCCTCGGTCTCCAGCTCGGCCTCCTCCGGCTCCAGCGCGGCGTCGTCGGGACCCTCCGCGTCGATCTCCGTCTTCACCTCGGCGGCCTTTGCCTCCGGGGCCTTGGAGTCGGTAGTCTTTGAGCGCGAAGCCTTCCTGGTGGAGCGCTTGGCCTCGGGCTTGTTCGCAGGCCGTCCTGCGGCCTTCTTCGGGGTGGTCGGCTCGTTCTCGGCGGCCAGGTTCACCCCTGACTCGGTGAGCTCGCGCAAGATCGAGCGGCCCTCGGCCGGGGTGATGCCGGCCTGGGCGAAAGCGTCGCGCAGCTCCGCGAGAGAGAGGCGGCCCTGGGCTCGCCCTCGGTCAATCAGTTGCTCGAGGGTGGCGGCTGGGGCCACAGCGGTTCGGGGCATGAGGACACCTCCTCCATAACGGAGTGGAAGCGAAATGTAGGCGGGTGTGGTGGCGCGGCCCCGGCTCCGGCCGCTCTACTCACCAGTATCAATAACGCCATGCGGCGCGATTTGTTCCCGTGACGCGAAAAAGGGCGGGCCGCCCGGACGGCGGCGCGCCCTCGCGGGTCCTGATCGCGCTATTCGCCGATCTCGAACTCCCCGACCTCCGGCATGGGCATCGGCTGGGCGTCTTCCAGGCGCTCGTCGGTCCAATATTGGAGGACGTCCTCCGGGTCGGGGTTGACCCCGGTGGACACCACGATGTCGGTCGGCTCGGAAGGGGGCGGGCTGACCTGCTCGACGACGGCCCTGGTCGACTGCCTGACCTGGTCGAGCCTGCCCGCCGAGGCGGCCGCCGCGACCCAGACGCCGCCGGCGACGACGACGCCCACCACTGCCGCGGACGCCCACGTCTTGCGGGACTGGTTCATCAAGGCTCCCTCCTTCTCCCCACTATGACGCATCCGCACTTCATCAGGTTCCGGACTTCAGCCGCAACAGATCAGGTTTGCCGTTGGGCAGCAGCGGAAGCCGGGGCAACACGCGCAGGTCGCGCGGCGCGGCGTACGGCGGCAGCCGGTCGTCGCAGTAGGCGCGCAACTGCTGGAGTGTGGGCGGATTCACAGGGTCGGCGGGCACCACGGCGGCCACGACCACCTCGCCCCACTCGGGATCCGGCCTGCCGACCACCGCCACGTCCGCGATCGCGGGATGGCCGCCCAGCACGGTGGCCACGGCGCCCGCCACCACCTTCTCGCCGCCGGTATTGATGACGTCGTCGGCCCGGCCCAGCACCCGCAGCCGGCCGCCGGACAGCTCGCCCAGGTCGGAAGTGACGAACCAGCCGCCGTCGAACGGGCCGGGCTCGCCGGAGCGGTAGCCGGAGAACAGCACGGGCCCCGACACCAGGATGCGCCCGTCCTCGCCGATCTTCAGATCTACATTGTAAAGAGGGCGGCCGTCGTACACGCACCCGCCGCTCGTCTCGCTCATCCCGTACGTGGTCACGATCGAGGCGCCGAGGTCGCGGGCCTCGTCGAGCAGGCCGGGACGCGGAGCCGCGCCCCCCAGCAGGATGGTGCGGAACCCGGACAGGTCGGCTCCCAGCTCGACCAGCCTGTGCAGCTGGGTGGGCACCAGCGACACGTGGTCGGCGCCCGCGCCGAGCACGGCCCGCGGGTCGAAGCGCTCGTGCATGATCGGCTCGCTCCCGGCCAGCAGCGAACGCACCAGCACCTGCAGCCCCGACACGTGCGAAGCGGGCAGGCAGCACAGCCACCGCTCGCCCTTGGCCGCCCCCAGCCGCCGCAGGGAGGACGCCGCCGAGGCGCGCAGCGCCGTCGCCGACAGCATGACGCCCTTGGGCGTGCCCGTGCTGCCGCTGGTCGCGATGACCACCGCCACGTCAGGCGGCACCCCGTGCCCGCCGTCGCGCGGCTCGCCGTCGACGTGCGTGGGCCGCAGCGCGGCGATGGCGGCGCCGGCCTGCCCGGGGGTGAGCGGCAGCACCGCGGGGCCCTCGCCTGACAGCGCGTCGCGGACCGCCGCGTACAGCTCGGGGCCTGCGGGCCGCACGACCGCGTTCAGCGGACGGTCCGGATGCGACGGGTTTCTCCACATGCTCGTAAGGTTAGTGACGTCAGAACGGGCAAGGCGGCAGGGAGGGTCGTGACGCGTTCCCCCGTGGTGTTCCGGATTCCGATGCGCACCAGGTTCCGTGGTCAGACCGTCAGGGAAGGGGTCCTGTTGCGGGGGCCCACCGGATGGGGCGAGTTCTCGCCGTTCCCCGAGTACGGGCCGCGCGAGTGCGCCCGCTGGCTGGCCTGCGCGCGCGAGGCCGCGTTCGAGGGCTGGCCCGAGCCGGTGCGCGACACGGTCCCGGTCAACACCACCGTGCCCGCCGTCGGCCCCGAGCAGGCGCACGCGATGGTGCGGCGCTCCGGATGCGGCACGGCCAAGGTCAAGGTGGCAGAGCCGGGCCAGCGCTTCGCCGACGACCTGGCCAGGGTGGAGGCGGTGCGCGACGCGCTCGGCCCGTCCGGCAGGCTCCGCGTGGACGTCAACGCCGCCTGGGACGTCTCCCAGGCGGTGCGCCGGCTCAAGGAGCTGAACCGGTTCGACCTGGAGTACGCCGAGCAGCCCTGCGCCACCCTGGACGAGCTCGCCGCCGTGCGGCGGGCCTGCGACGTGCCGATCGCGGCCGACGAGTCCATCCGCCGCGCCGAGGACCCGCTCCGGGTCAGGGCGGCGGGGGCGGCCGACATCGCGGTGGTGAAGGTCCAGCCGCTGGGCGGGGTGCGTGCGGCGCTGCGCGTGGTGGAGGCGTGCGGGCTGCCCGCCGTCGTGTCGAGCGCCGTGGAGACGTCCGTGGGGCTGGCCGCCGGCCTGGCGCTGGCCGCCGCGCTGCCCGAGCTGCCGTACGCGTGCGGGCTCGGCACGATGTCCCTGCTGGAGGGCGACGTGGTGGCCGATTCGCTGGTCCCGGAGGGCGGCGTGCTCACCGTGCGCCGTCCGGACGTGGACCCCGGGCGGCTGTCGGCATTCGAGATCGATTCTCCGCCGTGGCTGCGGCGGATGCAGGAGGCGTCACTGTGAACCCCGCCACCGCGCTGGCCACGGTCCTGGTCGACGAGCTGGTGCGCTGCGGCCTCACCGACGTCGTGATCGCGCCGGGCTCCCGGTCGGCGCCGCTGGCGCTGGCCGCGCACGCCGAGTCGAGGCTGCGCCTGCACGTCCGCGTCGACGAGCGGTCGGCGTCCTTCCTGGCGCTCGGCCTGGCCAAGCGGACCGACCGGCCGGTGGCGGTGATCTGCTCGTCGGGCACGGCCGCGGCCAACTTCCACCCGGCGGTGATCGAGGCCGCCGAGTCCGGCGTGCCGCTGCTCGTGCTGACCGCCGACCGGCCGCCGGAGCTGCGCGGCACCGGCGCCAACCAGACGATCGACCAGCTCAAGCTGTACGGCACCGCCACGCGCTGGTTCGCCGAGCTGGGCGTGCCCGAGGACCGGCCCGGCCAGGTGGCCTACTGGCGGTCGCTGGCCTGCCGCGCCTACCAGCGCGCGCTCGGCCCCGGCGACCCCGGCCCGGTCCACCTCAACCTGCCGTTCAGGGAGCCGCTGCTGCCCGACGGCGACACCTCCTGGTGCGAGCCGCTCGGCGGCGACGCGAACGGCCCGTGGGTGCGGGTCCGCGTCGCGCCGCCGCCGGTCGCCCTGCACCTCCCGCCGACCAGGCGCGGGGTCCTGGTGGTCGGCGACGGCGCGCCCAACGTGCGCCGGTACGTCGCCGCGGCGGGGATGGCCGGCTGGCCGGTGCTGTCGGAGCCGCAGGGCGGCGGCCGCTACGGCGACCACGCCGTGTCCACCTACCACTTCCTGCTCGGCATGCCGGAGTTCGCCGACGCCCACCCGCCGGACGTGGTGGTCACGCTGGGCAGGCCGGGCCTGTCGCGCCCGCTGCTGTCGTGGCTGACGCGCGCCCCGGAGCACATCGTGGTCGCCCCCGACCTCGACCGCTGGCCCGACCCGACCCGCTCGGCCACCCAGGTGGCCCAGGCGGTGGAGATCCCGGTGGCCTCCGGCGACGACGCCTGGCTGCACGCCTGGCGGCGGGCCGACCAGGCGGCCAGGGCGGCGATGGACGAGGTGCTCGACTCCTCCGGGCTGAGCGAGCCGAGGCTGGCCCGCGACCTGGTCGACGCGCTGCCGAACGGGGCGCTGCTGTTCTGCGGGTCGTCGATGCCGATCCGCGACCTGGACCAGGCGATGCGGCCGCGGCGCGGCATCAGGGTGATGGCCAGCCGGGGCGCGTCCGGCATCGACGGGCTGGTGTCGACGGCGATGGGGGCGGCGCTCGGCCACAACGGGCCCTCCTACGGCCTCATCGGCGACCTGTCGTTCCTGCACGACCAGAACGGCCTGGTGCTCGGCCCCCGCGAGCCGCGCCCGGACCTGTGCCTGGTGGTGGTCAACAACGACGGGGGCGGCATCTTCTCGATGCTGCCGCAGGCGGCCGTGCGCGACCCGTTCGAGCGCGTCTTCGGCACCCCGCACGGGGTGGACCTCGGCTACGTCACGGCCGCGACCCGCACCCCTCACACCCTCGTGGAGGACATCTCCGAGCTGCCGAAGGCGCTGCGGGGGGAGGGGCCGCGGGTGGTGGAGGTGCGCACGGACCGCGAGTCGAACGCGCTCGTCCACGCGCGGCTGAAGGACGCCGCGCAGGAGGCGGTGCGCGCCGCGCTCGCCTGAGCGCGCGCCGTCAGTTCCGCTCCGCGCCGGCGGTGCCGAAGAGCTCGTCCAGACCGGTGACGCGCATGAGCCCGGACGTCCTGGGCGACACGCCCGTCAGCGTGAGCCCGGCCTCGCACTGGCGTGCGCGCCGCTGGACGGCGACGAGCACGCCCAGGCCCGCCGCGTCGATGAAGGCCAGCCCGCCCAGGTCCAGGACGATCTCCGCGGGGCGCGCGATCGTGTCCAGCAGCTCCAGCACGTGGGCGCGGAGCAGCTCCCTGGAGGCGATGTCCAGCTCCCCGCCGACCGATACGGTCACGACGTCGTCGCGCACGCTCGTCGTCAGGTGGAATGCGTGCATGGGACCCCTCGCGGTGAACGTCGTCGCGCGACGCCAGGGGGGTCCCGCCGCCGTCCCGGGGGACTCGCCGGTGTGAGGGGCCGGCGGGCCGCGGGCCGGACGGCGCATGTGCGTCGCCGTACGCTGTCACGCTGGATGCTAGCGGGGGGTCGGCGTGTTTCGCCGGAAGAACCCGATTCCCTGAGGGTAATCGGCATAGATCCCGAAACCGTACGAGGTCAGCGCTCTATGAGCGTGACCTCCAGCGAATAGTGGGAGGCGCGGTAGACGTGGGAGCCGTGCTCGACGGCGCGGCCCTGGTCGTCGTAGGTGGTGCGGACCATGGTCAGCAGCGGGGCGCCGCGGCGCTCCGCGAGCAGCCGCGCCTCGGCCTGGCTGGCGGCCCGCGCGCCGATGCGCTGGTTGGCCACCCGCATCCGCACGCCCGCCCCGCGCAGCAGCTCGTACAGGCCCCGGCTCTGCAGGCCTTCGGGGGTCAGCGGGGCCAGCCCGATCGGGAGCCAGTTGTGCAGCAGCGCCAGCGGCTCACCGGCGGCGAACCGCAGCCGCTCCAGGTAGAGCACCTCGGTGGCCGGCTCGACGCCGAGGATGCCGGCGACCTCCTCCTCGACCACGCGGGGCTCCAGCCGCAGCACCTGGGTGGCCGGCTCCTGCCCGGAGCGGCGCAGGTCGTCGTAGAGGCTGGTCAGCTCCACCGACCGCTTGACCTGGCCGTGGACCACCTGGGTGCCGACGCCGCGCTTGCGTACCAGCAGGCCTTTGTCCACGAGATACTGGATCGCCTGGCGGATCGTGGGCCGCGAGAGGCCGAGCTTGTCGGCCAGCAGGATCTCGTTGTCCAGCCGGGAGCCGGGGGCCAGGTCACCCCGCCGGATGGCCTCGGCGATCTGCTCGGCCACCTGGAAGTAGAGCGGCACGGGGCTGGATCGATCCAGGTCGATCGCCAGGTTCGCGGTCATGCTGATCAGGTTATCCGAGGTAAGAATGTCCTGACAAATATCTCTTCCCCTGAGTACGAGGGCGGTTCGGGCCGGGTGACCCCGACCTGCCATGGTTGTCGGTGATGACTGTTTCTCTTGGGGGGATCATGGACACGACCACACTGCTGGAGACCGCCGCCGAGGCCGCCAGGGCCGTGGGGCCGCGGCTGCGGGAGGCGTTCCGTTCGAGGCCCGAGGTGGCCGTGAAGCGCGACTTCCACGACCCGGTGACCGAGCACGACAAGGCGGCCGAGGAGACCATCCGGGGCGTGATCGAGGGCCGTTTCCCCGGCAGCGCGATCGTGGGGGAGGAGGGCGGCACGACCGGCTCCGGCGAGCTGGTCTGGTATGTCGACCCCATCGACGGCACCGCCAACTTCGCGGCCGGCCTGCCGTTCTTCTGCGTGTCGATCGCCGCCGCCGTCGGGGGCGAGCTGGTGGCAGGAGTGGTGTACGACCCCGTACGCGAGGACGAGTTCACCGCCACGACCGACGGCGCCTGGTGCAACGGGGCGCCGATCCGCAGCGCGGGCGCGGCGCGCGACCGCGAGGCGATGCTGCTGTGCAGCTACCCGTCGCCGCTGGACCTGGAGGTCGACGGCGAGGAGGGGCTGCGCCGCTACGGGCGGCTGGTGGACGCCTTCGCGGCCGTGCGCAGGCCCGGCAGCGCCGCGCTCAACCTGGCGCACGTCGCGGCCGGCTGGGCGGACGCGGTCTACGGCACCCGCGCCCAGCCGTGGGACGTCGCGGCGGGCGCCCTCCTGGTCCACCGGGCAGGCGGCGTCTACCTGGGCGACCCCCTGGCCCCCGGCGACTACCTCGCGCACGTGGGCGGCTTCGACCTCGCCTCGTCCGCCCTCGCGGAGGTGGCCGTGGAGAAGCGGTAGGCGCATCGTGCCCGGTGTCAGGGGGCGTGCACCAGGGGCGGGAGGTCGGCCAGGGTCGTGATGCGGGGGAAGCCGTCCGGGGGCGGGGAGACGCCGAGGCGGTCGAGCCAGACCGAGCGCATGCCCGTCACCGCCGGCCCCGTCACGTCCTTGGCGATGTCGTCGCCGACCAGCAGGACCTCCTCGGGCGGCAGCCCGAGCGCGGCGGCGGCCGCCGTGTAGCAGGCCGCCGCCGGCTTGTAGCAGCCGCCCAGCACCTCGCCCGTCAGCACCGGGCCGGCCAGCCCGTCCAGGCCGATCGCGCGCACCTTCTCCTCCTGGATCTCCTGGGCGCCGTTGGTCAGCACCCCGAGCCGGAACCCGCCGAGCGCCGCCAGCGTCCGCGCCGCGTCGGGGAAGGCCACCCAGCCGCGCCGGTAGTGCTCGGCGAACCCGGCGAAGGCCGCGTCGAGGTCGGCGGGCACCTCGATGGCGAGCTCGGCGCAGAGCGCGCGGACGCGGCGGCGCCGCTGCTCCTGCCAGGAGCACTCGCCCGCGTGCCAGGCCGCCAGGTGGGGCTCCTCCAGCGCCGCCCAGAGCGCGGGCGCGTCGCCGAGCCTGGGGTGGCCGGGAGCCCGCTCCGCCACCCAGGCGCCGATCGCCGTGTCGGCCGCGGTGCGGTGGTCGAGGAGGGTGCCGTCCAGGTCGAACAGAATGCCGTTGATCACGTTTCCATCCTGTCAGGCGTTCCTGCGGTACTCGCCGGCCTCGCGGACATGGCCGGCCATGACGCGCTCGGCCGCCTCGCCGTCGCCCCGCTCCAGCGCCGCCAGCACGCCGGCGTGCGCGTCGAGGTGCCGCCGCGCCTGTCCGGGGTCGAGCCACTGGGAGGCGGCGGCCGGGACGGGGAAGCTGTTGCGCACCGCCCTGGCCTGCTGGCCGAGGAACGCCGGGCCGCCGATGTCGGTGATGCGCAGGTGGAAGTCCCTGCTCCGCTCGCCCAGCCGGTCGTGGCGGCCCGCCTCCGCGTCACGGGCCATCGACGCGTGCAGATCACGCAGCCAGGCCAGCTCGCCCGCGGTGATCCGGGCCGCCGCCAGCCGCGCGCCCAGGCCCTCGACCACCGCGCGCAGCCCGTAGAACTCCTCCAGCGCGTCGTCGCCCAGCTCGACCACCGTCGCGCCGTGGTGCGCCTCGTAGCTGATCAGGCGGTCCTTCTCCAGCCTGCGCAGCGCCTCCCGTACCGGAGTGACGGAGACGCCGAGCCGGCGGGCGACCGCGCCGGCGCGCAGCGCGGTGCCGCCGGGGATGCGGGCGGTGCGGATCTCCTCCAGCAGCACGCTGTAGACGTAGTCGGCCTTGCTCATCGGCGGCCGATGGTCGGCGGTCATGGGTCAAGTGTCTCTTGAATCTCGGTTGACCTATGACATATTTCTTATAAGTTACATACCCATGACAAGCCTCGCGGGACTGCGGGTCATCGACGCCGCCACGCTGTTCGCCGGGCCCACCGCCGCGATGATGCTGGGCGACTTCGGCGCCGACGTGATCAAGATCGAGCATCCGAGGCGCGGCGACCCGGCGCGCGGTCACGGCGCCTCGGCCGACGGGGTGGGGCTGTGGTGGAAGACGCTCTCGCGCAACAAGCGCGCCGCCGCCGTCGACCTGTCGCGGGCCGAGGGGCAGGAGATCCTGCGCCGCCTCGCCGACGGCTGCGACGTGCTCGTGGAGAACTTCAGGCCCGGCACGCTGGAGCGGTGGGGGCTCGGGCCCGAGGTGCTGCTGGAGCGCAACCCCCGGCTGATCGTGGCGCGGATGACCGGGTTCGGGCAGTTCGGGCCGATGGCCGCGCGGCCCGGGTTCGGCACCCTGGCCGAGGCCATGAGCGGGTTCGCGGCGATGACCGGGGAGCCCGACGGGCCGCCGACGCTGCCGCCGCTCGCGCTCGCCGACGGCATCGCGGGCCTCGCCATGGCGTACGCGATCATGGTGGCGTTGCGTGCCCGTGAGCACACCGGGCGCGGCCAGGTCGTCGACCTGGCCATCATCGAGCCCATCCTCGCCCTGCTCGGCCCGCAGATGACCGCCTACAAGGCGCTCGGCGTGGTGCCGCGGCGCACCGGCAACCGGTCCTCCAGCAACGCGCCGCGCAACACCTACCGCACCCGCGACGGACGCTGGCTGGCCATCTCCACCAGCGCCCAGCCGATCGCCGAGCGGGTGATGACCCTGGTCGGGCGGCCTGATCTGGTCGAGCAGCCCTGGTTCGCCAGCGGCGCCGGGCGCGTCGCGCACGTCGAGGAGCTGGACGAGGCCGTCGCCTCCTGGATCGCCGCCCGCGACGCCGCCGAGGTCGTCGCCCGCTTCGAGGAGGCGCAGGCCGCGGTCGCGCCCGTCTACGACGTCGCCGACATAGCCGAGGACCCGCAGTACGCGGCCCTGGACACGTTCGTCGAGGTGCCGGACGAGGAGCTGGGCGCGGTCACCGTGCAGAACGTGCTGTTCCGGCTGTCCGCCACGCCGGGCGAGGTGCGCTGGCCGGGCCGCGGTCTCGGGCGCGACACCGACGCCGTGCTCGGCGAGCTCGCGTACCCGGCCGGGGAGATCGCCCGGCTGCGCGAGGCCGGGGTGATCGCGTGAGGATCCCCGTCACCTGGCTGTACGTGCCGGGCGACCGGCCCGAGCGGTTCGCCAAGGCGGCCGACTCCGGCGCCGACGTGGTCATCATCGACCTGGAGGACGCGGTCGCGCCCGCCCGCAAGGACGAGGCCCGCGCGAACGCGGCCGGATACCTGCGCTCCCGCCCTCCGGGAGGGCCGCCGGTGCACGTGCGGGTCAACGACCTGACCACCCAGCGCGGGCTGGACGACCTGGACGAGCTGGGCCGGTCGGCCGACGCCGTGCGACTGCCCAAGGTGGAGTCGGCGACCGCGCTCGACCTGGTGGAGCGGCTGGGCGTGCGGGCGTACGCGCTGCTGGAGTCGGCGGCCGGGATCCTGGAGGCGCGGGCCGTCGCCGCCCACCCGTGCGTCGACGGCATCGCGCTCGGCGAGCAGGACCTGGCGGCCGAGCTGGCCATCACGGGCGGGCCGGCGCTGGACCACCTCCGGCTGCGGGCGGTGCTGGCCGCCGCCGCGGCGGGGCTGCCGCCGGTGCCCATGGCGGTGTATCCGGACGTACGGGACGAGGCCGGGCTGGCCGCGTCGTGCGCGGAGGGGCGAGCGCTCGGCATGTTCGGGCGCACGGCCATCCACCCGCGGCAGATCCCGGTGATCAGGGCCGCCTTCCGGCCGACGCCGGAGGAGACGGCGCGGGCCGCCGAGATCGTGCAGGCGGCCGACGCCGCGGGCGCGGGCGCTTTCGCCCTGCCGGACGGCCGCTTCGTCGACGCGCCGATCGTGGCCCGCGCCCGCCGGACCCTCGTCCTCTCCACCCAGCTCGCCGACTCCTGACGGCCCGGGGACGTCAGGTCCCGGGGATCCAGCGTCGTCCGAGCTCCTCGTCGTCGGGGGCGGGGCCGGGCAGCGCGCGGCGGGCCGGAGGGAGACGGAGCGAGTCGATGACGAGCGCCAGGTAGCGGTGGCGGAGCTCGGCGGTGCGCCGCTCGTCGCCGAGCTTGACCGAGGCGAGCTGCTCGAACAGGAGCGCGATGTCGGCGGGCGTCACGTCGGGCCGGAGCACCCCGGCCTCGACGGCCCGCCGGTGCGCCTCCACCGCCAGCCGGGAGGCCCGCGCCGAGTCGGCGAAGAGCTCCTCCGTCGGCTGGAACGTCCCCGCGAGCCTGATCGTCAGCGAGCTGCTGTCGGCGTCCACGATGCCGCGCAGGTACGCCGCGAACACCTCCCACGGGTCGCCCTCGTCGTCGTCCACCGCCCGCTGCGCCACCTCGATGTACCGCTTGAGCCCGTCGCCGCAGAGCTTCTGCAGCAGCGCCTCCTTGCTGGGGTAACGCCGGTAGAGAGCGCTGATGCCGACGCCGGCGCGCTCGGCCACGGCGGCGATGGGGGCGTTGGGGTCGGCGGTGAAGACGGCGCGGGCGGCCGCGAGGATCAGCTCGTCGTTCCTCGCGGCCTGGGCCTTGCGGCCGCTCATGGGTGCGGTGGTCATGCCTCGGAGCTTATCGGAACGAAGAATTCCGTTCTAGCTCAGTTAGTCCGCATGTCTATACATAGAGTTGATATTGGGGTAGAACCGGGGGCGAGCCCAACGCTCTGGAGGTGTTCCATGAGACGAACCCCTGTCGTGCTGGCCCTGGTGAGCGCTCTGGCGCTGACCGCCTGCTCCGCGCCGGCCGAGCAGAATACGCAGAACGAACCCGGCTCGGCGCCCCCCGCCGGCGGTGGCGGCACCTACGCGGTGATCACCCACGGCGCCCCCGGAGACTCCTTCTGGGACGTGGTCAAGAACGGAGCCGAGGCCGCCGGGCAGGAGTACGGCGTGACCGTCACGTACCAGGGCGACGGCGACCCCGCCAAGCAGTCGCAGCTCATCGACCAGGCGGTGTCCGGCAAGGCGGACGGCATCGTGGTGTCCATGGCCAACCCCGACGCGCTGCGCGAGGCCGTGGGCAAGGCGGTGGCCGCGAAGATCCCGGTGGTGACGATCAACTCGGGGGCGGACTCGTCCAAGGAGTTCGGCGCGGTCACGCACGTCGGCCAGTCGGAGGACGTGGCCGGGCGCGGCGCGGGCGAGCAGCTCAAGGGCGCCGGGGTGACCAAGCTGCTGTGCGTGATCCACGAGGCCGGCAACATCGGGCTCGACCAGCGCTGCAAGGGCGCCGAGGAGACGCTCGGCGGCACGGTCGAGCGGCTCCAGGTGGACGTGAGCAACCTGGCCGACGTCACCTCGAAGGTCACTGCCAAGCTCCAGTCGGACCAGGCGGTCAACGGCGTGCTCGCGCTCAACCCGGCCGTCGCGGTGGCCGCCAGGGACGCGATCAAGGACTCGGGCTCGCAGGCCAAGCTCGCCACCTTCGACCTGTCGGCCGACGTGGTCGCCGCCATCCAGGCCGACGAGATCATGTTCGCCGTGGACCAGCAGCAGTACCTGCAGGGCTACCTCCCGATCACCTTCCTCCACCTGTACAAGAACAACCTGAACACCGTCGGCGGCGGCCTGCCGGTGAACACCGGGCCCGGGTTCGTCACCAAGGAGAACGCCGAGCAGGTGGCCAAGCTCGCGGAGGCGGGCACGCGATGACGGCCACCGCGGGCCGCGCGGACGAGCGCGTCGCCGAGGTCGGGCCGCTGCGCCGCCTGCTGATCCGGCCCGAGCTGGGCGCGGTCGTCGGGGCGGTCGTGGTGTTCGCGTTCTTCGCGAGCCAGTCGGCGGTGTTCCGGTCCCTGCCCGGCATCGCCAACTGGCTCGACCCGGCGGCCACGCTCGGCATCATGGCGGTGGCGATCGCGCTGCTGATGATCGGCGGCGAGTTCGACCTGTCGGCGGGCGTGATGACCGGCACGACCGGGCTCATCCTGGTCACGCTCGCCACGCGCTACGGCATGAACGTCTGGGCGGCCATGCTCGTCGGCCTGGTCGTGGCGCTGGCCGTCGGCCTGTTCAACGGGCTGATCGTGACCAGGACCAGGCTGCCGAGCTTCATCGTGACGCTCGGCACGTTCCTCATGCTGCAGGGCGTGAACCTGGGCGTCACCAAGGCGCTCACCGGCACCGTGCAGGTCAGCGGCCTGCGCACGGCCTGGGGGTTCGACAGCGCGCACACGGTCTTCGCGGGCACGATCCAGATCGGCGGCGCCTCGTTCCGGGTGGCGATCCTGTGGTGGCTGCTGGTCACCGCGGTCGCCACCTGGGTGCTCATGCGCTCCCGGCAGGGCAACTGGATCTTCGCGGTGGGCGGTGGCGAGCAGGCCGCCCGCGCGGTCGGGGTGCCGGCCGCCCGTACGAAGATCGCGCTGTTCATGACGACGGCGTTCGCGGCCTGGCTGGTCGGCTCGATCCTGGCGCTGCGCTACACGTCCGTGCAGGCCAACGTCGGCATCGGGCAGGAGTTCATCTACATCATCGCGGCGGTGATCGGCGGCTGCCTGCTCACGGGCGGGTACGGGTCCGCGATCGGGGCGGCGATAGGGGCGGTGATCTTCGGCATGGCCGACAAGGGCATCGTCTTCCTGGGCTGGGACGCCGACTGGTTCATGTTCTTCCTGGGCGCGATGCTGCTGTTGGCCACGCTCGCCAACCGCCTGGTCCGCCGCTACGCCGAGGAGGTGAAGCATTGATCCTCCAGACGAAGGGCATCGGCAAGTCGTTCGGCTCGGTGCTGGCGTTGCGCGAGGTGTCGATGTCGGTGGAGGCCGGCCACGTCACCTGCGTGCTCGGCGACAACGGCGCCGGCAAGTCCACGCTCATCAAGATCCTGGCCGGGGTCCACCAGCACGACGCCGGGTCGCTGCTGGTGGACGGCGCCGAGACCCGGTTCGGCAGCCCCCGCGACGCGCTCGACCGCGGCATCGCCACCGTCTACCAGGACCTGGCGATGATCCCGCTGATGTCGGTGTGGCGGAACTTCTTCCTCGGCTCCGAGCCCCGCAAGGGCCTGGGCTTCGACGTGGCCAAGGCCAGGCGGGTGGCGCGGGACGAGCTGCGGGCGATGGGGATCGACGTCCGGGACGTGGACCAGCCGGTCGGCACCCTGTCCGGCGGCGAGCGGCAGTCGGTGGCGATCGCGCGCGCGGTGTACTTCGGCGCGCGCGTGCTCATCCTCGACGAGCCGACCTCCGCCCTCGGCGTGAAGCAGGCCGGGGTGGTGCTGCGCTACATCGCCAGGGCCCGTGACCGCGGGCTGGGGGTGGTGTTCATCACCCACAACCCGCACCACGCCTACCCCGTGGGGGACCGGTTCCTCCTGCTCAACCGTGGGACGAGCCTGGGGGAGTTCGCCAAGGCGGACATCACCAGGGAGAAGCTGACCTCGATGATGGCCGGGGAGGCGGAGCTGAAGGAACTGGCCCACGAACTCGAACGCGACTGAAATCTACATGGTAAAGGCGCCCGGCCGGCGCAACGTGGCGAAGAACTCCCGCACGTCGGCGACGAACGCGTCCGGCCGCTCCAGGGCGGCGAAGGTGCCGCCGCGGTCGTGCTCGACCCAGCCGACGATGGTGTTGTCGCGCTCGGCGAAGCGGCGGATCGGCCGCAGGATGTCCTTCGGGAAGACGGAGACGGAGGTCGGCACGGTGGCCGGCTTGAGCTCCCACTCCACGGAGGTGTCCTGCTCGGTGTCGGGCGTCTCGACGAACGAGCGGGCGGCCGAGCCGGCGGTGTTGGTCAGCCAGTAGAGCGTCGTGGTGGTGAGCACGTGGTCGGGGTCGATCCCGCCGTCGCTCCACTCGTGGTAGACGCCGGCGAACCAGGCGAGCAGGGCGACGGGGGAGTCGGCCATGCCGTAGGCGAAGGTCTGCGGCCTGGCCGACTGGATGAGCTTGTAGCCGTACTGCTCGCTCATGTAGCGCTCGCGGAAGGCGAGCCGCTCCCGCTCGGCGGCGGTGAGGTCGTCCAGCTCGCCGGGGGCGCCGATCGGGAAGCAGATGATGCCGTTGCCGTGCATGCCGACGACCCGATCGGGGGCCAGGACGCCGGTCTCGCGGGAGATCCAGGTGCCCCAGTCGCCGCCCTGGACGCCGAAGCGCTCGTAGCCGAGGCGGGTCATGAGCTCCAGCCAGGCGCGGGCGACGCGGGTGGAGCCCCAGCCCAGCTCGGTGGTGGGCCCGGACAGGCCGTAGCCGGGCAGGGACGGGATGACGAGGTGGAAGTCGCGGCTGAGCGGCTCGATGACGTCGAGGTACTCGAACGGTGAGCTGGGCCAGCCGTGGGTGACGAGCAGCGGGAGCGCGCCGGGGTCGGCGCTTCGCACGTGGAGGAAGTGGATCCGCTGGCCGTCGATCTCGGTGACGAACTGGTCGTGGCGGTTGAGCTCCGCGCAGGCGGCCGCCCAGTCGTGGTGGCGCCAGCGGGTGACGAGGTCCTTCAGATGGGCGAGCGGGACGCCGAGGCGCCAGCCCTGCCCGGGCACCTCGTCGGGCCAGCGCACCCGGTCGAGGCGGGCGTGCAGGTCGTCGAGGTCGGCCTGCGGGGTTTCCAGACGGTACGGGCGGATGTCGGTCAAGCGTGAGCCTCCAGTCAACTTCAGTACGCTGTACCGTACACCATACGGTTCAAGGGTGGCAACCGCGGGCCCTAGCCTGGGAGGCGTGTCCTCGTACCTCACCCTGAAAAGCCCCATCGAGCACGAGACCGAGGCCAGGCGCTCGCGCTTCATCTGCGCGATCGCCCCGGCCGGGACGACGGCGCGGGCGGCGGAGTTCATCGCCGAGCGGCGGCGGCTGCATCCGTCGGCCACCCACAACTGCACGGCGTACGTGGTCGGGCAGGAGCGCAAGGGCGACGACGACGGCGAGCCCGGCGGCACGGCCGGCACACCGATGGTGCAGGCGCTGGTGGGACGCGGGTTCGACCGCGTGGTCGCGGTGGTCACGCGCTATTTCGGTGGCACGCTGCTCGGCGCGGGCGGGCTGGTGCGCGCGTACGGGTCGGCGGTGACCGAGACGCTCGACCGGGCCGAGCCGGTGCGGATGGTGCCGGCCAGGCTGATGCTGGTGTCGGTGGCGCACGACCAGGCGGGCAGGGTGGAGAACGACCTGCGGGCCTCACGCCATCCGGTGCGCGAGGTGACCTACGGGCAGGCGGTGGAGTTCGCGGTGGCCGTGGGCGAGGACGAGGTGGCGGGGTTCACCGACTGGCTGGCGACGCTGACGGCGGGGCGGGCGCGCGTGACGCCCGGCGAGCCGGTGCACCTGCCGGGCTGAGCGGCCCGGTCAGCCTTCGAGGGCGTACTGCATGACGCGGAACTTCGCCTGGGCCTCGGCCAGCTCGGCCGCCGGGTCGGAGTCGCCCATGATGCCGCCGCCGGCGAACAGGCGGGCGCGGCGGCCCTCGACGATGCCGGAGCGCAGCGCGATGCCCCACTCGCCGTCGCCGTGGGCGTCGATCCAGCCGACAGGGCCCGCGTAACCGGCCCGGTCCATGCCCTCCAGCTCGCGGATGACCTCGATGGCCGTGGCCGTCGGGGTGCCGCCGACGGCCGCCGTCGGGTGCATGGCGGCCACCACGTCCAGCACGGAGGCGCCGTCGGCCAGCCGGCCCGTCACGTGACTGGCCAGGTGTTGCACGTTGGGCAGCACGAGCAGCTCCGGCTCGTCGGGCGTGCGCAGCGAGGAGCAGAGCGGAGCGAGCGCCTGGCGGACCGAGGAGATCGCGCATTCGTGCTCGTGGCGGTCCTTGGCGGAGGCGAGCAGCGCCTCGCCGCGGGCCAGGTCGTCGGCCGGGCCGGTGCCGCGCGGCGTGGTGCCGGCCAGCACCAGGGACTCGATCTCCTGGCCGGTGCGCCGGATCAGCAGCTCGGGGGTGGCGCCGACCAGCCCGGCCACCGAGAACGCGTAGCACTCGGGGTAGCGGCGGGCCAGGCGCAGCAGCAGGAGCCGGATGTCGATCGGCTGCTCGGCGGTGGCCAGCAGGTCGCGGGCGAGCACGACCTTCTCCAGCTCGCCCTGGCGGATGCGGCGGGCGGCGCGGGCCACCACGTGCTCCCACTCGGGGGCGGTGAGGCTGCCGTCGCCGTAGCTGATCCGGCCCGGGTCGGCGAGCGGGGTGAACGTCTCCAGGTGCTGGTCGCCGATCGTGGTCAGCCAGGCCCGCCCGTCCTTACGGGCCAGCACCGCCTGGGGGACGACCAGGGTGGAGCCGGGAGAGTTCTCGTCGAAGGTGAAGGTGCCGAAGGCGACCGGGCCGCTGCCGGGGGAGCGCACCGAGTCGTCGACGAGCGCGCCGTCGAAGACGGTCGCCAGCCACTCGCGCGCCCAGGCGAACCGGCCGGGACCCGGCGGGACGTCGGCGCGCGCCGCCTCGCCCCAGCCGACGAGCCCTTCGCCGTGCCTGATCCACGCGTAGGGCGCCGTCATGGGCAGGCTGACGATCAGGTTACCGGGGTCGCGTACAGGGGTCGTGCGAACCGGTAGCGGGCGGGTTGTTCCGAGCGCGACACTCACTTGAGACACTCTATGCGGGAACTGAACGTGTTCGACTTGGACCCCCGTGAACGGCCGGTTACGGTCCCTTCGTCAAGCGCCGATAGCGAGTTGGTCCTGACATGGCAGGCGTGACCCCCAGGTGATGGACGCGTGGTGATCATCTGCCTACCGTGAGTGCATGATCATCAAGGTGGTGCCGGTGCTGGCGGTGGCGGGGGTGCTGGTGGCGCCGGGTGTGGCTCGTGCGACGACGCCCGGGGAGCCCGTGCCGCGGGTGATGGCGGCGCTCGGCGACTCGATCTCGTCCGGTTACAACAGTTGCGGGTTCTTCATCTCATGCCGGTCCCGGTCCTGGTCGTCCGGCCGGAACGCCGCCGTGGACAGCCACTACGGGCGGCTGGCGGCGCTCGGCCCGGGGCTCGCGCCGAAGAACTACGCGGTGCCCGGCTCCACCAGCGCCGACCTGCTCGGGCAGGTGCGCAAGGCGGTGGCGGCGCGGGCCGACTACGTGACCGTGCTGATCGGGGCGCAGGACGCGTGCACCGCCTCGGAGCGGCAGATGACGCCGGTGTCGGTCTACCGTCAGCGGCTGGAGCAGGCGCTCAACGAGCTGCGGGCGGGCGTGTCGGGGGTGCGGGTGCTGGTCGCGAGCATCCCCGACGTGCACCGGCTGTGGCGGGTGGCCAAGGACCAGGCCGTGGCGCGCGGGGTGTGGCGGGTCGGGCGGATCTGCCCGTCGATGCTGGCCAGGCCCACCTCCACCGCGAAGGCCGACGTGCTGCGGCGGACCCACGTGCGCGAACGGGTCATCGACTACAACCGGGAGGCCGCCGAGGTGTGCGCCGCGCGCCTGTGGTGCCGCACCGACCGGGGCGCGGTGTTCTCCTACCCGTTCACGCTCAAGCAGGTGAGCCGGTGGGACTACTTCCACCCCAACGTGGCCGGTCAGAAGGTGCTGGCCGAGCTCACCTTCGGCAACGGCTTCACCTGGGCCGACCCCCGATAACGGCCCCCTCAGCGACACTGGGCGAGCATCGCCTTCTTGTCGGCGCGGGTGACGGGCACGGCGTACTTGACGGCCACCTGGGCGAAGCGCGTCACGTACGCGCAGCGCACGCGGCGCTGCGGCGGCAGCCAGCTCGCCGGTCCTGAGGCGTCCTTCTGCTCGTTGGCGGCGCCCTTGACCGGCAGCAGGTTGAGCGGGTCGTTGGCGAAGTCGACGCGCTTGCCTCCGCCCCACCGTGAGGCGCCCATCCGCCAGGCGTAGGCGAGCGGCACCACGTGGTCGACCTGGACCGCGCCCGCGTCCCTCTTGGACCAGCCGATACGCTGGCCGGTGTACGGGTCGTCCAGGTCCATGGCGATCACCTCGCAGGTGGACCCCTCGCGGTAGCGGACGTTGCGGCCGTCGCGGGCCAGCAGGTCGTCGCGGGTGCGGCAGCCGTTGCGCGCGTAGGGCACGCCGGTGGCGGTGTCGGCCCAGTTCTCGCCGTAGCGCCCGCGGTGGTAGCCGGTGCTGGGGCCGCGGCCCTTGACCTTGAGCCTGGCGATGATGGCGCGGGCGCGGTCCTTGTCCTGGTGGGAGGTGATGGGCGCGAGGCCGGGTAGAGTTCCGCTGGTGTTGCCGAGCGGGCTGGCCGCGGTGGCGGGGGCCGTGGTGTCGGTGCCGTTGGCGAGGGCGACGACGATGACCGCTCCGGCGAAGATGGCGACGGCGTCCTTGAGACTCAAACAGGGCTCCGTGGTGCTGCGTCGGACTTCTCTGGAGAGGTTCCCACGCCGGCGCGTTCCGACACGGTGAGGAGTGTGAGGCTGTTGGGCAAGGAGTATGTCGCTGCGATCGCGGCGGGCGGCGCGACCGGGGCGCTGGCGCGCCTCGCCGTCGAAGAGCTGCTGCCCGCGGCGCCGGGCGGGTTCCCGTGGGCGACGTTCGGGGTGAACGCGGCCGGGTGCGCGCTGATCGGGGTGCTCATGGTGGTGGTCTCGGAAGGGCGGGTCGCGCATCGGCTGGCGCGGCCGTTCCTGGGGACCGGGGTGCTGGGCGGGTTCACCACGTTCTCCACGTACGCGGTGCAGGCGCACGGCCTGCTGGCGGCCGGGACGACGGCGGTGGCGGCGGCCTATCTGGCGGGGACGATGGTGGCCGCCGTGGCGGCGACCTGGGCGGGCATGAGGATCACGCGGGCGCTGGTGCGGCGATGACGGCTCTGCTGGTGGTGCTGGGCGCCGCCGTGGGCGCGCCGCTGCGCTACGCGGTCGATCAGGCGGTACGGGCGAGGCAGGGCTCGATGTTCCCCTGGGGGACCTTGCTGGTCAACGTGGCCGGGTCGGCGCTGCTGGGGTTCCTGGCGGCGCTGCCGGTGGGTCCCGGCTGGACGGCGCTGCTGGGCACCGGGTTCTGCGGGGCGCTGACCACGTACTCGACGCTGGGCTACGAGACCGTGCGGCTGGCCGAGCGGGGTGCGGGGCGGCACGCGGTGGCCAACGCGGTGGCGAGCGTGGCCCTGGGGCTGGCGGCGGCGGCGGGCGGCGTGCTGCTCGCCCGCACCCTGGGCTGAGCGGCGCGCCGGGCGGGTCAGCAGGCGCCGAGGGCGACGAAGGACCAGCCGGTGGCGGTGGCGACCGGGTCGGTGGCCGCCGCGCGGCGGGCCTCGCACAGCGCGGCCGGCAGGCAGGCGCCCCGCGAGAGCCGGCGGTGCAGCTCCACCATGAGCGGCACCGCGGCGTTGTCGTTGACCAGGACCACGCTGGCGACGATGCCGGTCGTGCCGAGCTGGATGAGGGAGCTGGCCAGGCCGAGCAGCTCGTCGGCGCCGGTGGGCGCGGTCAGTCCGGAGTCGCAGCTCGACAGCACCACCTGGCGGGGCGCGCGCCGCAGCCGCTCCAGGTCGTAGACGGTCAGCGGCCCGTCGTCCACCCTCAGGGCGGAGAAGAGCGGGCTGTCGGCGCGGAAGGTGCCGTGCGCGGCCACGTGGGCGAGCCGGGCGCCGTCCATCGCGCGCAGGATCCCGGCCACGGTGGCCGTTCCGTCGCCGAGCACGACCCGGCCGGGGTACTCGGGGGCGATGTGGCGTATCTCGGCGCCGTCTGAGCGCAGGCCGGGACCGCGTACCAGCACCACCCGGCCGGTGGAGGGCGAGCCGGCGCGGCGGGCGCGCAGCCAGGTGCCCGCCGAGGGGGCGACGCTCACCGTGCGCTCGCGCAGGGCCGGCAGCAGGGCCCAGGGCACCGCGTGCAGCCGGCCCGGCGGGACGATCACCACCTCGCCGTCGCCGAGGTGGTGCGCGGCGTCGCCGAGCAGCGCCTCCTGCAGCGCGCGGCCGCTCTTCTCCACCTGGGCGAGCAGGTCGGCCGGGCTGAGCGTGGATCGGCCGTGCGCCAGCCTGGACAGGCCGAAGCGGGCGAGGTCGATGTGGCGCGCGGCCTCCTCGGTGTCCCCCGCGGGGAAGCGGCGCACCGTGCCGGAGCCGCAGACCAGCACGTGCAGCCGGCCGTCCACGTCGACCAGCTCCAGCAGGCGGTCCCCGCCCAGCTCGGCGAGCAACGCCGGCACGTCGCAACCGGTCGTGGCGTCCGCGTCCTGGCCGGGGGCGTGCAGGGCGCGGGAGCGCGCGGCGCGCTCCAGCCGCAGCTGCTCGGCCGCGAGGTGCGCGGTGGGCAGCCCTTGGGCGCGGGCCTGCGCCAGCCGGTCGGTGACGGCGCGGATCGCGGCCAGGTCGGCCTGCAGGCGCTCGTCGTCGGGCGGTCGTACGGAGGGGACGGCGAGCGCGGTGGCCCGCCAGCGTTCGCTCCAGGCCAGCAGCAGGCGGGGACGGTCCAGCCGCAGGGCGTGGCGCTGGCCGAGCGCGGCCAGCTCGGCGCCGTGGGCGCTGGCCTGGGCGCGCAGCTCGCTGGAGCCGAGCGTGGCCCGGTGCTGGTCGAGCACGTCCAGGCCGCGTCTGCAGGCCCGCATCAGCCGGGCCGGGTCGTGCTCGGCCTCGGCGCGCAGCGCCTCGGCCAGCCAGGCGACGGCCCGCGACAGCGCCGGGCCGTGGCGGCGCCCGCGCGCGGCGGCGGCCAGATGCGTGCGCGCCACGGCGGTGCGCCCTAACGCGAGCGCCAGCCGCCCGGCGATCAGATGAGCCAGCGGCACATCGGGCGAGGACAACGCGGCCAGCTCACGAGCGCACCGCGCGGCCTCCCGCAACAACTCCACCCCGTCCCCCCCGCCTCCGCGTCGCGGGTCTGTGACGGCTGGGTGGTGATCGGTCGCGCGGTGCGTGTCCGCGCCCGCTGGCCGGTGATCTGCCGTGCGGTGCGGGTCCGCGCCGGCCGCGCGTTGCAGCTCTGTGCCAGCTACGCGTTGCGGGTTCGTGCCGGCTCCGCGTCGCGGCTCCGCGTCGGCCGCGTGGTGCCGCTCCGTACTGGCGGCTGACCGTCGGGGGTCGGCGGTGGGGGGTGTCGCGGCTACCTGGGCGCGTAGTTTGACCAGGCGGGCGTGTGCGCGCCACCAGCGGCGGCGCTGGTGGTCGAAGAGGTCCGCGGCGCGGGTGGCGTGGCGCAGCGCGGCGTCGCTCTGTCCGGCGGCCAGCGCGCAGCCCGCGGCGGCCAGCTCCAGTTCGGCCTTCTTGGTGGCCTGGCCGTGGCTGCGTTCGAGCTGGTCCAGCGCGGTGTGCGCCTCGTCCAGCGCGTCCCGGGGCAGGCCGGCGGCGAGCAGGGCCGCGCAGCGCTGGACGGACAGCGTGGGGTCGGGGAGTCCGAGCTTGCCGAACCGTTCGGCGGCCTGGTCGAAGCAGTGGAGCGCGGCGGGCAGGTCGCCGATGCGCAGCGCGAGCACGCCGCGGTGCACGATCGCGTCGGCCGACTCCAGCTCCTGGCCGGTCGCGTTGAACAGCTCCTCCGCCCTGCTCAGGTCGGTGGCGGCCCTGCTCAGGCCGCCGAGCGCGAGGTCGCAGGTGGCGCGCTCGGTGCGGGCCCGCGCCTCCCAGATCGGGTCGCCGGCCGCCCGCAGCGCGGTGACGGCGCTGTTCAGGTCGGCCAGGGCGTCGCGGTGATGGCCCAGGGTGGCCAGCACGCCGCCCCGGCGCAGCAGGATGCGCCCGCGCAGATGGCCGGTGGACTGGCGGACGGCCGCGTTGAGGGTGTTGCGCGCGGCGGTCGTACGGCCCGCGAAGGCGAGCGCGACGCCCAGCGTCGCCCGCACGTCGGCCTCCCGCTCGGCCGACCCGGACCGGCGGGCCAACCGGCGGGCCGTCTCCAGCTCCCGCACCGCCGCCTCGATGTCGCCGAACTCGCGCAGCACGATCCCGACGGCCTGGCGGGCGAAGGACGCCTCCAGCGGCGGCGGCCCGGTGGCGAGCAGGTCACGGGCCTTGCCGAGAGCCTCGTGCGGGCGCGACAGGGCCAGCGGCGGCAGACCGGCCGCGTCCGTTCGGGGGAGTTCGGAATCCGCCGGCATTCTTCGACTCTGGAGGATCACGTGTATCACCCGCAAGCCCGCGCCGATATAGGAGGGGGAAACCGACCGCCAGAGCCACCTATGCGACGCCTGGGGAGAGGCCATACATGGACGCGGTGTTCGACGCTCAGTTCCGGATCATCAAGGACGCCTTCGCCTCACGGGGGATCGAGGTGACGGTGGCCTACACGCCGGCCGGGGAGGTCGACTACCTCTATGAGGCGGGCCGTCTGCTGGCACGACGCGGGGACGTCGGACGGATCGCCGAGGCGCTGCCGGCCGGGCTGAGGCAGCTCGACCGGCGCGGCCGGGGCGAGCTGTCGGTGCTGTCGCTGGAGGGGATCGAGGGCGGCACGATGACCGTACCCGAGGCGCTGGCCCGCATCGAGCAGCGGCTCGGCACCGGCGCGCGCCCGCTCGACCGGCGGCCCGGCCACGCGGGCGAGGCCACGCGGGAGCGCGCGCCCATCGCCTCGCCGGTGCACGTCATGCACATCTCCCGGCTGTGCCCCGGCACCGAGCCCGAGGTGCCGCCGGGTGATCCGGGGGTGCCGTGGCCGCCGCCGTGCGAGGCCGGCGAGGAGGCGCGGGAGGTGACCATCGGCGTGTGCGACACCGGCTGGCTGCAGCTCGACCCCGCCGTGTACCCCTGGCTGGGCGGCGTCAGCGGCGACCCCGAGCCGCTGGGCCCGCCCTCGCCGATCAGCGGGCTGCCGATCATCCCCGCCTTCCGCGGGCACGGCACGTTCGTGGCCGGGGTGGCCAAGTGCCAGGCGCCCACGGCGCGCGTGTCCGTCGCCGACCACTTCTCCACCTCCGGCGCCGAGCTGGAGGACGTGATGGTCGGCAAGCTGGAGGACCTGGTGGCCCAGTCGCCGGCGCCCGACGTGATCAACCTCTCGGCCGGCACGTACACCCGCGACAACTGGTCGTCGATCGGGTTCGAGCTGTTCCAGCAGGACCATCCGGACGTCGTGCTGGTCGCCGCGGCCGGCAACGACGCCACCGACCGGCCGTTCTACCCGGCCGCCTACGACTGGGCCGTGTCGGTCGGCGCGCTCGGACCCGACCAGACGCACCGCGCCTGGTTCAGCAACTACGGTCCGTGGGTGGACGTGTACGCGCTCGGCGAGGGCCACGTCAACGCCTACGCCACCGGGGAGTACACCTACCAGGAGCCGCCGAAGCGGCCGGCCGTGCAGAACTTCGCCGGCATGGCCCGCTGGGACGGCACCTCGTTCGCGGCGCCGCTGGTCGCGGGGCTGATCGCGGACCGGATGGCGCGTACGGGGGAGTCGGCGCAGGACGCCAGGGCGGCCGTGCTCGCCTCGGCGCAGGATCTGCAGGGAGTGGGCAGGGCGTTGTTCCCGTGCGGGCAGGCCTGATGGCGCGCTCCGGCCCGCGGATCACCGGTCGCGGGGCCCCTGTGCCCGCGCCGGTGCTCCCGGTGTCCGCCCCTCGCCTGGCGGGCGGGTGCTTACGCCTGTAGGAGTCCGGTGGTCCCGATTTGATACGGGTGATTTTTCTCCAGGAGCGGCCGGTGTATCAGAGCGCGGTCCGGCCGCTCCGTCAGGGTGACCGCCGTCACCGAGTAGCGAAGAGACGTCATGCCCCTTTACTGCTCGCATCGTCCGTTGCAGCGTCACGCCTGGACGCACCGCGCATTCGCGTTCACCCTGACGGGGTGGGCCGGGCCCGGAAAGGAGCACACGGACATGCGAGACGATCCATCGGTCGTCGCCCTGGTGATGAGGGCGAGGGCCGGTGAGAAGGACGCGTGGGACGAGATCGTCGAACGTTACGCGCCCCTGGTCTGGTCGATCTGCAAGGCCTTCCGGCTGAGCCGGGCCGACGCCGACGACGTGGGCCAGACGGTGTGGCTGTCACTGGTCGAACAGCTGCCGAGGCTGCGTGAGCCCGCGGCGCTGCCCGGCTGGCTGGCCACCGCCACCCGGCGCGAGTGCCTCAGGCTCGCTCACGGCGCCGAACGGCAGCAGCGGCTCAGCCAGCAGGTCGACCAGGAGGCGCTGGTGGACGAGCGGGCGGCGGCGCTGGATCAGGATCTGCTCGACGCGGAGCGGAACGCGGCGCTCATGGCCGGTTTCCGGCAGCTCGAAGCGCGCTGCAGGGAGCTGCTGGCCATGCTGATGCGGGTGCCGCCCGCCTCGTACGCGGAGATCAGCGACAAGCTGTCGATGCCCGTCGGCGCGATCGGGCCGACGCGGGCGCGGTGCCTGGCCAAGCTGCGCCGCTCTCCGGCGGTGGCCGCCCTGATCAGGTCCGAACGTGAGACGCAGGAAGAGGGCGAGAGGCATGGCCACGCCGTGGTGGAAGGACGAAGACAGGTTGCTCGCCGCGCTCAGACGGGCCGATGAGGCGGCCCGCGAGGTGCCGCCCGAGTTCGTGGCGGCCGGAAAGGCGATCTTCACCTGGCACGACGTCGACGCCGAACTGGCGTCGCTGACCTACGACTCGGCGGCGGAGCGGGAGGAGCTGTCGCCGACGCGGGGCGCGGAGCACGTGCCGCTGCGGGCGCTCATCTTCGCCACCGGCGAGGTCACGATCGAGCTGGAGGTCGGCAGGGAGGCGCTGATGGGGCAGGTGGTCCCGGCCCGGCCGGGCACCGCCTACACGCACCTGGTCACCGGCGCGGTGGTGGAGTCGGCGATCGACGAGTCGGGCTGCTTCGTGTTCAGGCCCGCGCCGTCGCAGGCGTTCCGGCTGCAGTGCAGCCCCAGCAGCGGCACCAACGTGGTGACCGACTGGATCGCCCTTTGAGCGTAGCTTGACGTGATGGGTAATGATGTAATCACATCACCGGCCGTCATGTCGGGAGGCTCCCCGTGGACTCCTACTCGCAGATCGTCTCCTCCGTGGCGGCCGAGCTGCTGCCCAAGGTCGCCAGTGTCCGCGCCGGGAGGGGGAGCGGCTCCGCCGTGGTGTTCACCCGCGACGGGTTCCTGCTGACGAACGCGCACGTGGTCGGCTCCGCCCGGTCCGGCACCGTGGCCTACGCCGACGGCAGTTCCGGCCCGTTCACCGTGATCGGCCGCGACCCGCTGTCCGACCTGGCCGTGATCCGCTCCGGGGTGCCCGCTCCCGAGCCCGCCGAGCTCGGTCAGGCCGACGAGCTCGTCGTCGGCCAGCTCGTGGTCGCCGTCGGCAACCCGCTCGGGCTCACCGGATCGGTGACGGCGGGCGTGGTGTCGGGGCTGGGCCGGTCGCTGCCCGCCCGCAGCGGCTCGGCCGTACGGCTCATCGAGGACGTGATCCAGACCGACGCGGCGCTCAACCCCGGCAACTCCGGCGGCGCGCTGGCCGACTCCCGGGCGCGGGTGGTCGGCGTGAACACCGCCGTGGCCGGCGTGGGCGTGGGGCTGGCCGTGCCGGTCAACGCCACCACGCGGGCCATCGTCGCCGCGCTCATCCGCGACGGGCGGGTGCGGCGGGCGTTCCTGGGGCTGGTCACCTCGCCGGCGCCGCTGCCCGAGGCGCTGCGGCGGCGCACCGGCCAGGACGGCGCGCTGCGCGTGGTGGAGGTGATCGCCGGCTCGCCCGCCGGCCGGGCCGGGCTGCGCGCCGGCGATCTGGTGCTCAGCGCGGGCCGCAACCCGGTGGGCGACGCGCAGAGCCTGCAGCGGCTGATGTTCGCCGACGCGATCGGGCGGCCGCTGCCGATCACCGTCTACCGCAACGGCGCGCTGGTCGACGTCATCGCCGAACCGGTGGAGCTGTCGGGGCCGGAAGCCTGACGCGGGTGCGCCGGGCCAGCAGGTCGTCCATCAGCTCCTCCCACTGGGCGCCGATGGCGGCGATGTCGTAGCGCTTGGCGGTCTCCAGGCCGCCGGCGGCCAGGTGGCGGCGGAGCGGCTCGTCCTCGATCACCCGCATGATGGCGGCCGCCAGGTTGTCTTCGGTGCGAGGCTTGACCAGCAGCCCGTCGACCCCGTCGGTGATCATCTCCTTGGGGCCGTGCGGGCTGTTGAACGAGACGATCGCGACCCCCTTGGCCATCGCCTCCAGGATCGTCAGCGAGAAGCCCTCGTGGCGGGAGCTCATCACGTGGATGGACGCCTTCTCCAGCTCGGCGCCGATGTCGGCGGTCTTGCCCGGCAGCTCCACCTTGCCCTCCAGGCCGGCCTCGGCGATCTGCTCGCGCAGGTTGTCCTCCTGCGGGCCGGCGCCGAAGATGCGCAGCGTCCAGTCGGGGTGCGCGGCCGCCACCTGTTCCCAGGCCTTGATCAGCCGGTGGAACCCCTTCAGCTTGGTCATCCTGCCCATCGCGACCGCCACCTTGGCGTCGCCCTTGGCGAGGTCGCCGTTCATCGGCGGGACCGCGTTCGGGATGCGCACCAGCTTCTTCGGCGGCTTGGGCAGCGCGGCCCGGTAGTCGCTCAGATCGGCCTTGGTGAGCGTGACGAGCGCGTCCAGGCGGCGGTAGCGCCACTTGATCAGCTCCTGCAGGCCCTGGTCCTTGACCTTGAGCGCCACGTGCTCCTGCCCGATCGTGATCACGCTGGGCTGAGCTAACTGGGCCACCGCCAGGTTGAGCCCCGGCCTGGTCGCCATGAGCACGCCCGTGCCGACCGAGCGGATGAACCGGGCCAGCTTCAGGTCCGTCCACAGGGTGAACCGGTGGTAGGCGGTCTCGTCCTGCGGGATCAGCCTGCTCGGCAGCTTCGACAGCATGGCCCGCACCGGGTCGGAGCCGGGCGTCAGCCGGTCGTCCAGATAGCGCACCCGCACCCGCGGGTCCAGCGGGAAGAACGGCTCCTCGTCCTCCCGCAGGATCGACACGATCTCCACGTCGTGCCGTTCGGCCAGCTGGCCGGCGAGGTTGAAGACGGTCCTGATGGTGCCGCCCATGCCGTTGGCGTGGAGCAGGAGGATCTTGATCTCCCGCGTCGACGGCGGGGGCGCCTTGCGCGCCCTGCGCCGGTTGTAACCCCTGTACACCCGGGCCGCCGCTGACTTGCCCTTACGCGCCCATGTCCGCACCTGGAACGTCCCCCCGCCGGTTGACAACGTGATGGATCGGCGAGGCCGGCGGTAGGAGTCGCCCCCCGTCGGCCCTTACCGAGTTCGAGTGGTTTGCGCCGTTCATCCCCGTGGCGCTATCCACTTCTATGATCTTTAGACGCCATATGGCGGGATAACGTTGCTTGCGAAGTCAACACTTTTCAGACGAATCTGACAGGGCAGCCGGGATGTGGACGGCCCGGCTGCCTCGCCAGTGCCCAGTCGTTACGCCTCTTCAGGCTTCGCGGCCTCCTTCTTCATCTCCTTGTCCTGCCGGTTCGCCTTGAGGGCCTGCTTCTTCGCCTTGCCGGACTTCGCGCTGGGTTTCTTCTTCATGTCAGACATGGTGTCCCCCCTGTACGGACAGTGCGCCTCATATAACGCACTAACCCCGTAATACCCCTACTCCACCAAAACGCGACATACCATCAATTTGGTACGAGTCCAGAACGCGAAAAGCTCAGGCCCCACCCATCCCGCTGCCCAGGGGTCACAGCAGGGTGAGCTGCTGGGGAGAAGGCGGTGGCGGCGGCGGGAGGCGGCGGGCCCTGGCCTGGGTGGCGCGGCCGATGCCGAAGCGGGTGGCGAGCTCCCTGATCTGGGTCGTGACGCGCTCCTGGTAGGCCCTGGGCGCGTAGGCGCCGCGACCGTACAGCTCCAGATAGCGCGGCACGAGGCGCGGGTGCTCGCGGGAGAGCCAGGCCAGCCACCACTGCCGGGCGCCGGGGCGCAGGTGCAGCACGATGGGGGTGAGATGGGTGGCGCCGGCGGCGGCGATCTCCCTGACCGTCCGCTCCAACTGGGCGGGGGAGTCGGTGAGGTAGGGCAGCACCGGGGCCATCAGGACACCGCAGCCGATGCCGTGGGCGTTGAGCGTCGCGCACGCCTCCAGGCGGCGGCGCGGGTCGGGGGTGCCCGGCTCGACCGAGCGCCACACGTCGGGGTCGAGGAAGCCGACCGAGAAGCTCGCGCCCACGTCGGCGCGGTCGGCCGCCTCGGTGAGCAGGTCGAGGTCGCGCAGGATCAGCGTGCCCTTGGTGAGGACCGAGAACGGGTTGGCCGCGTCGCGCAGCGCCGCCAGGATGCCGCGCATCAGCTCGTAGCGGCCCTCGGCGCGCTGGTAGCAGTCGACGTTGGTGCCCATCGCGATGTGCTGCCCGCGCCAGCGCGGCGCGGCGAGCTCCTTGCGGACCAGCTCGGCGGCGTTGACCTTCACCACGATCTTCGAGTCGAAGTCGGCCCCCGCGTCGAGGTCGAGATACTCGTGGGTCTTCCGAGCGAAGCAGTAGACGCACCGGTGGCCGCAACCCCGGTAAGGGTTGATCGTGTAGTCGAACGGCACCCGGCTGGCCGCCGGCACCCGGTTGATGATCGAACGCGCCTGGATCTCGTAGAAGGTCATGCCCCGGAAGCCGGGGGTGTCGAAGGTGCGGGCCACCGCGCCGCGGGCGAACAGCGGCGCGGCCGGATCGTCCGGCCCGGCGTCGGTCAGACGCAGGTTGTCCCAGCGCATGCCATGATTAGAACAGAGGTTCGACAGTGATCGCAAACCAAAAGAGATCGCAATTGGCAGGTCGGCCCACGGCTAATGATCTTCATGGTTGGGCAGGAATGCGGCACAGAGCTTGCGTTCCGGAGGTGCACCCATGGCCTGGTCGCAGGACGAAGAGCGGATGCTGGCCCAGATCGAGCAGCACCTCGTCGACGACGATCCGCGACTCGTCGCACGGCTGGAGTCGTTCAACGAGCGCGCGCGCCGCAGTGAGGAGAGGTCGGCGGGCGGGCACGCGCCCAGCCGCTCGACCGTCATCATCGTGATCAGCTGGTTCCTGATCGCCACGCTCGTCGCCACGCTCCTGATCCTCGTCCTGCGCGAGGGGGCCTCGGCCGCCCTCGCCCTGACCGCCGCCTGACCCCGCCCGTCCCGCGGGCCTCGCCTGAATGGGCCGGGGTCAGCGGGAGGACGGCAGGGCGCGCAGGAAGTCGGCGGCCACCGGCGCGGCGACCTTGCCGCCGCCGCCACCGCCCTCCACCACCACCGCGAACGCCACGTCGTCCCTGAACCCGATGAACCACGCGTGGGAGTCGAGCTCGGGCCCCGTGCCGTACTCGGCGGTCCCCGTCTTGCCGTGGGTGCCGGCGGGCAGGCCGGCGGCCTTGGCGGTGCCCTTGGTGACGACGGCCGCCATCATCGCGTGCAGGTCCTCCGTCACCCCGTCGGGCAGCGGGCGGGGCTTGACCTTCTGCTCCGCCTCCGGCACCAGCGTGGGCGGCCGCCAGGTGCCGTCGGCGAGGGCCGCGGCCACGGACGCCATCGACAGCGGGCTGGCCGTGATGCGGCCCTGGCCGAAGGACTCGGCCGCCAGCTCGGCGTCGGACTCTGCCCTGGGGAAGCTGGGCTCGGTGGCGGGCAGGCCGATGGCCGGCGCCGTGTTGAAGCCGACCAGCTCGGCGGTCTTCAGCAGCTTGTCGGCGCCGAGCCGCTGCTTGGCCAGCGGCGCGAACGAGGTGTTGCACGAGTAGGCGAACGAGTCGGAGAACGACACCTTGCCGTACGCGGCCTCCTCGGAGTTGCGGATGCGCAGCCCGCCCACGGTCACGTACTTCGGGCAGGTCACGGTGTCGCCCGGCTTCAGCCCCGCGGCCAGCAGCCCGGCCGCGGTGACCGCCTTGAACGTCGAGCCCGGCGGGTAGCGGCCGTCGATGGCCCGGTTGAACCCGCCCCGGTTGTTGACCACGCCCAGAATCTCTCCCGTGCCCGGCCTGATCGCCACCAGCGAGGCGGGCTTGTCGAGGTCCTTGACCGCCGTGACGGCGGCGTCCTGCACCTGGGGGTCGAGCGAGGTGGTCAGGGACTCGCCGTCCTCGCCCTCGATCGTCTCCAGGGTGGTCTCGCCCGCCCTGATCTCGGTCGTCGGCGTGCCGGCGAGCCGCTTCTCGAACGTCTGCTGCAGCCCGCCCCGCCCGACCGCCTGCCCGGTCTTGTAGGCGGAGCCGAGCCGCCGCACGTCGTCCTTCGTGGCCTTGTCGAGGAAGCCGACGAGCTGCTGGACCGAGCCGCCGACCTCGCCGGTGTCGATGCGGTTGCCGTCGGCGTCGACGATCTTGGCCCGCTCGGGCCACTTCGCCTTGAGCGTGAACTCCGCCTCCGAGGTCAGCTTCGGATGCACCGCGGCGGGGGCCCAGTCGACCTTCCAGTGGCGGTCGGCCACCTTGAGCACGAGCTCTCCCTCGTACGTCCAGTCGCCGAGGTTCTTCAGCCGGTGGGTGGCGGTGTAGGGGACGGTGGCGCGGTCGTCGCTCTCGCGCGGCTGCCCCAGCGTCACCTTGGTGGACTCGACGCCGAGGCCCTCGCGGAGCCGGCCGTAGAGGCCGAGCTCGCGCGGCACGGCCAGCTCGGCGCTCATCCGCGCCTGGTCGCCGGACTGCCACGCGGCGGCGAAGCGCTGCGCCGTCTCGGCGGGTGTGCCGCGGGTGTGCAGCACGTAGTAGGCGCCACCGGCGGCGGCCCCCACCGCCACCACGGTGGCGACGGACACGATCACGATGGTGCGCGTACGCGCCACTGTCAGCCCCCTGACCGTCGACAGGGGACCGAGCTTAGCGGGGCGGCATCACGACGTGCCATGGGACGGCTTGTGACCGGACGCGTACTCCGGGACGTACTCCTGCCCGGAAAGCCGCTGGATGGCGGCCATGACCTCGTCGGTCACGCGGCGCCGCTCCCGGGCGTCGCGATGGTCGCCGTCGAACCGCAGCGGCTCGCCGATCCTGATGCCGACGGTGGCCGGGCGGGGAACCCGGGCGCCGAACGGCATCACCTTGTCGGTGCCGCTGAGCGCCACGGGAAGCACGGGGGCGCCGGTCTTGAGCGCCAGCCAGGCGACGCCGACCTTGCCGCGGTAGAGGCGGCCGTCGGGGGAGCGGGTGCCCTCCGGGTGGATGCCGAACAGCTCGCCGCGCTCCAGCAGCCCGGCGGCGGCGTCGAGCATCTCCTGCGCGGCTCTGGCGCTCTCACGGTCGGTCGGCAGGCTGCCACCCAGCCGCATGAACCAGCTGGAGACGGGGTTGCCGGAGAAGTACTCGTTCTTCGCGGCGAACGTGACGTGCCGGGGGAGCAGCGCGGGCAGCAGGAACGAGTCGATCACCGACAGATGGTTGGCCGCCAGGATGGCCGGGCCGGTCCGCGGCACGTGCGCCGCGCCCGACAGGTGCGGCCTGCACATGGCGTGGGTGAGCGGCACCGCGGCGAACTTGACCACGTGATAAAGCAACTTGGCGCTCCAGGAGGCGATCGTGTCGGTCCGGCCACTCACCCTAAACGCGTCGTGCCCCGTCCGGGGACGGGGCACGAGGACGCGTTAAGGCCGATGTGGCGGTCGCCTCCTCGGCGAGATGCACAACACGGCTCCAGCCGAACGGTATTCCGTGAAGGCGGTAATTTGCGGCCCGGGGGACACAGACCACATCGGCCATTCGATGCTAACGGACATCCGGCTGGAGGTATTCCATCCGGGCCCAAGATTCGGTCACGTTCTGGTCCAGTGCGGTTGCGCCACGTCGAACACCCGCTGCTCACGGCCACGGAGCGCGACCTCCGCGAACTGCCACAAAATCGCCCCCGTCGGCGCGTGGATCACGATCGACGGCCCCAGCGGCAGCTGCAGCAGCTCGCCCCGCCAGCGCGGCACCCCGGGCGCCAGCAGCCACTCCAGCGGCACGTCGTGCACCGACGCCACCTCGCGCGGATCGGCCACCGGCCGCTGCGAGCCGCCGAAGGCCACCACCGGCGTGATGACGAACCCGGAGTCGGTCACGAAGTCGTCGAGCAGCCCCGCCACGGTCACGCCGCCGACCGAGGTCTCCTCCTGCAGCTCCCGCAGCGCCGCCTCGACGGGCGTCTCGCCGTCGTCCAGCCGCCCGCCGGGCAGCGCCCACTGCCCCGGGTTCCGGCCGTGCGGCGCCCGCCTGATCACGATCGTGTACGGGTCGCGCCGCTCGTCCTCCAGCACGCACACGGTCACGGCGGCCCGGCGGATCCCGTCGGCGGGCGGAACCTCTCGCCGGTCGAAGGCCCGCAGCCGGGCGGTGACCAGGTCCCGGAGCTCGTCGATGGGCGGCAGCATCCGCTCAGGATCTCACGCCGCCAGCAGGGCGCCCAGCGCGGTCCCCGCGGCCATGGCGGCGGCCGCGCCGACCGCCGCCCACCTGCCGAGCGCCTCGCCGCGGGCGTGACCGGCGATGCCCAGCAGGATCCCCGCCAGGCCGAACGCGATCGGCAGGTAGAGCAGGGCGACGGCGGCACAGGCGAACCCGGCGGCCGACAGCACCTCGGCCGCGGGACCGCGCAGCTCACCCGGGCGCGGCTCGTCGGGGTGCGGGTCTGGCGAGGTCATCGCGGCCTCTCTTGGAGGGGCAGGTCAGCCCATCACATACCCGCGCCGCCTCCGAGGTCCAGCTCCACCGGCAACGGCCCCGCGTGCACGATGTCCAGCCGGGACACCGCCCTGGTCAGCGCCACGTACAGGAGATTGGCGCCGCGCTCGCCCGAGCGGGCGATGTCACCGGGCTCGCACACCACCGCGTGGTCGAACTCCAGCCCCTTCGCCAGCGAGGCGGGCAGGACGGCGAGCCGCTCGTCCGGCTCAAGCCCGGCCGCCCGCAGCGCCTCCTCCAGCGCCCCGGCGGCCGGATCGGCGGCGATCACCCCCACCGACCCCTCGAACCCCAGCGCCTCCCGCACCGCCGCCACCAGGCCGGCGGCCAGGTCGCCGGCGGCGCGCACGCGCAGCCTGCCGCCGGCGCGGTGCGCGCGGGTGACGGGCACGTCCGCCTTGAGCGTCCCCAGCAGCCGGTTGGCCACCTCGACCACCTCCGCGGGCACCCGGAAACCCGCCGTCAGCGCGACCACCCGCGCCTCCGGCTTGCCCAGCAGGGCCATGCGCTCCGGCCAGGAGGCCGCCGCCCACGGCGTGGTGCCCTGCGCCAGGTCGCCCAGGACCGTCAGCGAACCGTGCCCGCTGCGCCGCGCCACCGCCCGGCACTGCATCGGGGACAGGTCCTGCGCCTCGTCCACGATCACGTGCCCGTAGCCGCGCGGCCGCTCGATCAGCCCCGCGAGCTCGTCCAGCAGCACCAGGTCGGCCGCGGACCACCGGGCGCCCCTGAACCCGCGCGGCGGCCGGGCCCACACGATCGCCTCGCGCTCTGCGCCGGTGAGCGACGGGGCGGGGGCCCGGCCGGACAGGACCTCGTACAGCACCTCCTCCGGCCGGACGGCCGGCCACACCACGTCCAGGAACGGCGTGACCGCCCGGCCGACACCGCGCAGCCACGCCGCCGTCGCGGACCGCCCGCGCGCCTCGGCCTGCCTCCGCACGAGCTCGACGACCCGGGCGCGCACCCGCTCGCGCGCCGTCGCGTACGGGAGCCCGTCACGGCGGGTGCCGTCGACCACGCGGCGCAGCTCGTCCTCGCCCACCCGCCACCGGGCCGAGCCGTCGGGCACCGCCAGCGGCTCGACCGGCTTGCGGATCCGCCCGTAGAGCGCCTCGCGCAGCACCCGCGCCATCCGCGCGTCGTGCTTGACCGCGGCCGCTTCCGGGGTGTCCTCGGCGCGCACGGGCACGGTGGCGAGCAGCTCGTCCAGGGTCGTCTGCTCGACGTCCACCTCGCCCAGCGCGGGCAGCACGGCCGAGACGTAGCCGAGGAACGCCCGGTTCGGCCCCAGCACCAGCACGCCGCCGCGGCGCAGCCGCTGCCGGTGCGCGTACAGCAGGTAGGCCGCCCGGTGCAGGCCGACCGCGGTCTTGCCGGTGCCGGGCGCGCCCTGCACGCAGATCGACTCCTCCAGGCCTGCCCGTACGAGGTCGTCCTGCTCGGGCTGGATGGTGGCGACGATGTCGCGCATCGGGCCGACCCGTGGGCGCTCGATCTCGGCGGTCAGGATGCGCCCGGCCCGCTCCTCCTCGCCCTGGCCGAGCCGTTCGTCCTCGTACCCGGTCAGGACGGTCCCGGCCCAGCCGAACCGGCGGCGCACCGCCACCCCCAGCGGGTCGCGGGTGCCCGCCCGGTAGAACGCCCGCGACACCGGCGCCCGCCAGTCGATCACCAGCGGGGGGCCGCCGCGCTCGCCGCCGACGTGCCGCCGGCCGATGTGGTACGTGCGGCCCGCGTGGTCCTCCGAGCCCGCGCCGAAGTCGAGCCTGCCGAAGAACGGCGGCCCGTCCGGCTCCTCGCCGAGCTCCTCGGCCAGGCTCTTGAGGTGGCGGCCCAGCCGTTCGGCGCTGTAGCGGTCGCCGGCCACGGTCTCGCCGACGATCACGTTCTCCCTGGCGGCGTCCAGCATCCCGCGCAGCCCCGCCCGGCACCGCTCGGCGTGGCGTCTCTCCTCGTCGAGCGCCGTCATCGCACCTCCTAAGCGTTAACTCGGTTAAGATATTGACCAGGTTAACGCTTTGCTAGGGTGTGCTCATGACGGGACTGCGCGAGCTCCAGCGGCGGCGGGTGCGGGAGACGATCTCCGCCGCGGCCATCCGGCTCTTCCTGGAGCGCGGCTTCGACGAGGTGCCGGTCACCGAGATCGCCGCCGCCGCCCAGGTGTCCAAGCCGACGCTGTTCAAGTACTTCCCGACGAAGGAGGACCTGGTCCTGCACCGGATCGCCGACCACCAGGGCGAGGGCGCCCGCGTGGTGCGTGCCCGGGCGCCCGGCGAGGGGCCGCTGGAGGCGCTGCGCCGCCACTTCCTCGACGGCCTCGCCCGCCGCGACCCGGTCACCGGGCTCAACGACGACCCGGAGGTCATGGGGTTCCACCGGATGGTGTTCACCACGCCCGGCCTGGCCGCCCGCCTGTCCCACCACACGGCCCAGGACGAGGCGGCGCTCGCCGAGGCGCTCGCGGAGACCGTCGACGAGCTGACCGCGTCGCTGGTGGCCGGCCAGGTCCTGACCGTCCACCGCATCCTCGCCCGCCGCAACTGGCAGGCCCTGTCCCTCGGCGTCCCCCTCGCCGAGCAGGAGCCGGAGGCCGTCCGCGCCGCCCGGCACGCCTACACCCTGCTGCGCCTGTGACCCGGGAGCCGGTCAGCCGATTCACGTCTCGTGCAGACGCAGCCACACGGGCGCGCCGCCGTCCGCCCGGAGCACGGCGGACGACCGCCGGCCCCGCCCGCCCTGCCATTCCTCGTACGAGGCCACGACCAACGATCCTTCACCGGCCACCACACGGATGTCGCGGATCTCGATGACCAGCCCCGGCGCGGTCCCGTACGCGGCCTCGACCTCGGCCAGCACCCGCTCGCGCGCCAGCGCCCGGCCGTCCGGCGTCACCATCGTGAAGGCGGGCCCGTGAGCGCCGGCGAACCGGGCGAACTCGTCCCGCGCCGCCGTCCCCGCCAGCCACCGCTCGATGACCTGGTGATGGCGGACGATCTCGGCCGCGATCACAGGGCCGCCGCCCACGCCGCCGGGGTCATGAGCGTGACGCCGAGCGACGGCCCCGGCCCGAACAGATCCGCCGGGGCCGCGGAGGCGATCCACCGGTAGGTCGCGGCCACCTCCGCCGCCGTCGCCGCGCCGACCGCCCGCGCCAGGCCCGCCTCGAACACGGCCACGTCCTGCTCCTCGTACCGGAGCCCGAACGCCGCCGCCAGCTCCGGCCCGGTCACCGCGGCGGGGCCGCCCGCGTCCACCACGCTCTCCGCGAGCCCGTCCCCGGTGAGCGCCGCGACCGTGAGCGCGCCCAGGCCGGCATGCCCCAGCCAGGCGACGGGCAGATCAGCGGGCAGCGGGTAACGCAGCACCCCGTCCCCCGGGTGGTTGTCCGGCAGCGGAGAACCCAGCACTCCGGGCGCCAGCAGGTTCTCCAGGTAAAGCGCCGGGCGGAGCACCACGACCGGCAGCCCGGACTCCCGCAGCGCCCGCACCGCCGCCCGCCGCGTGTCGAACGCCGCCACCCCGGTCTCGCCGTCCGGCAGCCGGTTGCCGGTGTTGAACACCAGCCGCCGTACCCCGGCCGCCCGCGCCCCCTCGATCACGTTGCGCGTGAACGCCGCGACCGTCTCCGCCTCGAACACCAACGGCAGCACCACCGACGCGTGCGTCACGCCGGTGAACGCCTCCTTCACCCGCCCGGCGTCGCCCAGGTCGCCGCGGAACGGCGTCACCCCCTCCGGGACCTTCCCCGTACGCGTGAACCCGCGCACCTCGTACCCGCTCTCCACCAGCCGGCGCGCGACCGCGCCGCCTTGGGCGCCCGCGGCGCCGAACACCAGGAATCTCATGCACGCAAGTCAACGGCAGACGCTCCGATACGCTCCATAAAGCATCATCTCCTGATATTTAAGGAACGTCCGTGGAAGACGACCTGCTGAGCGAGCTGCTCGCCCCGCTGCGCCTGCGCGGCGTCTTCCACAGCCGCTGGACCGCCCGCGCCCCGTGGGGCGTGGCGGGCGAGCGGGAGGACTGCGCGCTGCTGCACTACGTCCAGGAAGGCGCCTGCCTGGTCGAACTGCCGGAGCGGACGGTGCGCCTCGAAGCGGGCGACCTGGCCGTGTTCCCGCACGGCACCGCCCACACGCTCGCCGACGCCCCGGGCCGCGCGACGATCCCCCTGGCCCGGCTGCTCCCCGCGCGGGAACCCGGCGCCATCGGCACCGTCCGCATCGACGGGCCGGGGCCGGCCACCACCCTGCTCTGCGGCGGCCTGCACTACGACGCCTCCGCCGCCGCCCCGCTGTACCGGTCGCTGCCGCCGGTGCTGGTGCTGCCGTCGGCCGCGGTGGCCGGCCAGCCCCTGCTCGGCGACACGCTCGCGCACCTGGCAGGGGAGTGTGACCAGGCGGAGCCGGGACTCGCGCTGGTGGCGCTGCGCGGCTTCGAGCTGGCGTACGTGCTGGCCCTGCGCGCCGCCCTGACCTCGCTCGGCGACGTACCGGTGCTGCCGGCCCTGCGCCACCCGGCGATCGCGCCCGCCCTGCTGGCCGTGCACACCCGTTTCGCCGAGCCGTGGACGCTCACCGGGCTGGCGGCGGAGGCGGGGCTGTCCAGATCGGCGTTCGCGGCCACGTTCCGCGAGCTGATGGGGGAGCCGCCGATGCGGCACCTGACGGCCCGCCGCATGCAGGAGGCCGCTCGCCTCCTCGCCACCACGTCCCTGTCCCACGAGACCATCGCCCGGCGCGTGGGTTACGGGTCCGCGGTCGGCTTCCACCTGGCCTTCAAGCAGTGGTACGCGAGCACCCCCGGCGCGTTCAGGCGGGAGCGCGGCGTCAGCCGGCGGGGATGAGCTCGACCCGGATGATCCGATCGTCTCCCGGGCGCGGGTCGGTCCCGCCCCAGGTCGCCCGGTCGGTGTTGGACGTCACGATCCACAGCGCCCCGTCGGGGGCGACCTCGACCGTGCGGATGCGGCCGTACTCGCCCGCGTAGTGCCCGATCGGTTCGCCGGCGGCCTTGCCCCCGTCGACGGGCAGCTGCCACAGCCGCTGCCCGCCCAGTGCCCCCATCCAGAGGGAGCCGTGCGCGTAGGCGACGCCCGACGGCGACGCCTCGTCGGGGTGGAGCGTGAAGATCGGCGGCTCACCGGTGTCGCCCTCGACGCCCTCGGTCTCGGGCCACCCGTAGTCCAGCCCCGGCCGCAGCACGTTGACCTCGTCCCAGGTGCGGTGGCCGAGCTCGGAGGCGTAGGCCGTCCCGCCGGGGCCGAAGGCGATGCCCTGGACGTTGCGGTGCCCGGAGGAGTAGATCGCGGTCCCGGACGGGTTGTCGCCGGGGATCGAACCGTCGAGCCCGACGCGGAGGATCTTGCCGTTCAGCGACGCGTCGTCGGCGGCCTTCTCCGGGTCGAACGCGTCACCGGTGCCGATCCACAGGTGGCCGTCCGGGCCGATCCGCAGCCGGCCACCGTGGTGGCGGTCCGCGGTGCCGATGCCGTCGAGGACGACGCGGGCCCGCCGCAGCGATCGGAAGTCCTCGCCGACCTCCAGCGCGACGACGCGGTTGGTTCGCACCCCGGAGACGTACGCGAAGATCGTCCGGTCGTGCGCGAAACCGGGTGACACCGCCAGGCCGAGCAGGCCGCCCTCGGCGCCGGCCGCCACATCGGGCACCACACCGACCACGGCGGCGGAGCCGCCTGCGGCGGGGACGCGCAGGATCCGTCCCGTCAGCCGTTCGGAGACCAGCGCGGATGCGTCAGGGAGGAAGGCCAGGCCCCAGGGGGCGCTCAGGCCGGTGACGAGCTCGGTCCGCTCGCCCGGCCGCGCGACCGCCTGCTCCGACCGCGCCGGGGCCGGGGCGCACCCGGTCAGCCCGATCACGGTCGCGACGGCCGCCATGAGGACCGGGATCTTCAGTTTCGCGTCCATGACTCCTCCGCGGCGTTGATATCAGCGATAGCATCGCACAGTTTCCGCCGATACGGAACAGTGCTAACAATTTATCGATATCGCCGATTCGCGGAGGGGTCAGGGAATGATGGAGTCGACGTAGCCGCCGTCCACCCGGACCGCCGCCCCCGTGGTGGCCGAGGCCAGGGGAGAGGCCAGATAGGCCACCACGTTGGCGATCTCCTCGGGCTCGATCAGCCTCTGGAGCAGCGACAGCGGCCGGTGCTCGCGCATGAACGCGCGCTGCGCCTCCTCCCAGGGCAACGACCGGTCCACGAGCTGGTAGACGAACTCCTCGACGCCACCGGTGCGGGTCGGGCCGGCGATGACCGCGTTCACGGTGACGCCGCTGCCCGCGGCGTGCTTGGCGAAGCCGCGGGAGACCGCGAGCAGCGCGGTCTTGCTCGCGCCGTAGTGGATCATCTCCTCGGGGATCACGATCGCCGAGTCGCTGGCGATGTTGAGCACCCGGCCCCAGCCGCGCTCGACCATCCCCGGCAGGTAATGGCGGATGAGCCGCACGCCGGCCAGGACGTTGACCTCCCAGTAGCGCCGCCACTCGGCGTCGGTGATCTCCAGGGCCGGCGTGGCGCCGAAGACACCGAGGTTGTTGACCAGGATGTCGGCCGAGGGCACGACCCCGGTGACCGCCGCCGCGCCGTCCTCGGTCGCCAGGTCGCCCGGCGCGGCGAAGAACCGGCCGGCGCCCGCGTCCGCGGCCAGGGCCGCCACGGCGTCGCCGACGGTCTCGGCACGGCGGCCGTTGATCCCGACGCGGGCTCCGGCGTCGGCGAGCCGGCGCGCGATCGCCGCCCCGATGCCCTGCGTGGAGCCGGTCACGAGCGCGGTCCTGCCGGTGAGGTCGAGCGTGATCATGCCGTTCACGCTATACCCGCGGGCCCCGGACGAGCCGGATCCCCGCAGGCCGGGAGGGTCCGCGCCCGGCCCGGCCGTCAGGCCAGCGGGCGCGGGGGCGGCAGGCGGAGACGGTCGACCGCGTCGCGGCGGGTCTTCTCGGGACGGCGGTCGTAACGTGCCGTGGTCGCCGGCGACGAGTGGCCCACCAGCGCCTGCGCCGTGGCCAGGTCCACGCCCGCGTCCAGGAGCTCGCCGATGAACGTGCGCCGGAAGTCGTGCGCGGTCCGGGGGGAGGCGCCCGCCGAGGCCAGCCGCCGGGCCAGGATGTCGGCGACGCCCTGGCCGGTCAGCGGCACCGGCCGGCCGTCGCGGCACCGCAGCCGGCCCGCCTTGCTGATCGGGCTGAACAACGCGCCCGCCGCGCGTCCCCGTACCGCCAGCCAGCGCTCCACCAGCCCGAGCGCGTCCGGCGTGAGGTAGACGAGGCGCTCCTTGTCGCGCTTGCCGCGCACCCGCAGCGACCGCGCGCCCGGGTCGTAGTCGGCGAGCGCCAGCCCGCAGACCTCGGCCCGGCGGCAGCCCGTCGAGTAGAGCACCGCGATCAGCGCCGCGTCGCGCTTCCCGGCCGCCGAGTCGTCGCAGGCCGACAGCGCCGCGCCCACCACCTCCGGCGGCACGTGCTGCCCCACCGGCAGCCGGGTCTGCCGCACCGGAGCCAGGTCGGCGGCCCGCGCGTAGTCCTCCGCGCCGGTCTGCCCGAGCCGCCACGCCTCCTTCAGCACCCGCCGCAGCGCGACCAGGTGCTTGTTGACGTACGCGGCCGACCAGCCCCGCTCGACCAGCATCGTGCGGATGCGCACCGTGTGCTCGTAGCGCAGCAGGTGCCACGGCTGGCCCGCCCCGGTCGCGTTCTCGTCGCCGGTGAGCAGCCGGGCCAGCCGGTCGAGGCAGCCGCGCATCGTCCGGCGCGACTCGGAGCTGGTCAGCGAGTCGAGATAGACGTGGTACGGGTCGCGGGCGGGCTCGACGTTCGGCGCCGCCACCTCGGGCACGGCGGGCAGGCTCACCCGCCCGATCTTAATGGCGGCGCCGTCCGTTCACAGGAGCGCGTCGAGCAGGCGGTCCACGTCCGACCGGTCGTTGTAGTGCACCAGGCCCGCCCGCACCGCGCTGCCCGCGTCGCGGATGCCGAGCACGGCCGTCAGCTCCCAGGCGTAGTTGTGGCCGTTCCACACGTTCACCCGGCGCGCCGCCAGGTGCTCGGCCACCTCGCGCGGCGTCTTGCCCGCGACCGTGAAGTAGGCGGTGGCCGTGCGCCGGGCCGGCTTGCCGTACACCGTGACGTGCGGCATCGACTCCAGGCCCGCCAGCAGGTGGCCGAACAGCTCCAGCTCGTGCTCCTCCGCCGCGGCCATCGAGGCCAGCAGCCGCTCGCGCCGCGTCCCCGTGCCCGGCACCATCGCCGCCAGGTGGTCCACGGCCGCGGTCACCCCGGCCAGGTCGGCGAAGGCGGCCGTGCCCCGCTCGAACCGTTCGGGCACCTCGTCGGACGAGGACGCCAGTTTGTCCGGCCGGACCGTCTCCAGCAGCGCCGGGTCGGCGATCACCGCGCCGATGTGCGGCCCCGACCACTTGTAGGCGCTCGTGGCGTAGAAGTCGGCGCCCAGCGCCTTCATGTCCACCGGCCCGTGCGCGGTCGCGTGCACCCCGTCCACGTACGTGAGCGCGCCCGCCTCGTGCGCCAGCGCGCAGATCGCGGCCACGTCGGGGCGGGTGCCGAGCACGTTGCTCGCCGCCGTCACCGCCACCAGCCGGGTGCGCGGCCCGATCAGGTCCGCGTACTGCTCCACCGGCAGCTCCCCGGTGACCGGGTCCACCTCCGCCCACCGCACCGTCGCCCCGGTGTGCACCCACGGCCGCACGTTGGCGTCGTGGTCGAGCCGCGACAGCACCACCTCGTCGCCCGGCCCCCACTCCTTGGCCAGCGCTCCGGCCAGCCGGTACGTGAGCGTCGTCATGTTCGGCCCCAGGACGACCCCGTCAGGGTGACCGCCCACCAGGTCGGCCACCGCCGCCCGGCAGCCCGCCACGATCGCGTCCGACCGGTGGCTGGCGGGGAAGGCGCCGCCCACGTTGCCGATGCCCTGACGGTAGGCGCCGGCGATGGCGTCGATGACCGGCTGCGGCACCTGGGTGCCCGCCGCGCCGTCGAGGTAGGCGTACCCGTCGGCCAGCGCCGGATAGGCCGCGCGCACTGATGCGAGAGGAAAAGTCATGATGCCATCATGCTCTCGCGCGAAGCCGTCAACCGAGCCACCCACGGGACCCCGGCTTGCCCGCGGCGGGACATAGATGGTTGGGTCAGGGCAGAGGTGAACCCATGCCACAGCTTTCCGCCCTGGACGCGCAGTTTCTCCACTTCGAGACCGCGACCAACGTGGCCAACATCGCCGGACTGGCCATCCTGGACGGCGAGCTCAACCGTGCCGACCTGCAGGACCTGCTGCAGGCGCGGCTCCCGTACGTGCCCGCGCTGCGCCGCAAGCTGGCCCCGGTGCCGCTCGGCCTGGACCACCCGTACTGGGAGCAGGAGGACGATCTCGACCTCGACTACCACGTACGCGAGATCGGCCTGCCGCCGGGCGGCGACGACCGGCAGCTCGCCGAGCAGGTGTCGAGGCTGCACGCGCGCGCTCTGGACCGGTCGCGGCCGTTGTGGGAGATCTACCTGATCCACGGGCTGGCCGGCGGCCGCACCGGCCTCTACACGAAGATCCACCACGCGGCCGTGGACGGCGTCGGCGGCGCGGACGTGCTGGCCGCGCTGCTCGACCTGGCGCCCACGCCCGCGCCGCCGCCCCCGCACGCGCCCGAGCGGGACGAGCCGCCGCCCGGGGCCGCCGAGATGCTGCTGCGCGGCCTGGCCAGGATGGCGCTGAACCCGGCGCACGCGGTGCGGTTCATCGCGCAGGCGGTGCCGCACATGGACGAGATCCCGGTCCTGTCCTCCCTGCCCGGCAGCCACACGCTGTCCGGGCTGGCCCGCAAGGCCGCCGGGGTGGGACAGGTGCCCGACCTGCCGGCGTCGCCGGCGCCCTGGACGCCGTTCAGCGGTCCCGTCTCCCAGCATCGGCGCTTCGCGTTCGTGTCGCTGCCGCTGGCCGAGATCAAGGCGGTGCGCAAGCGGTTCGAGGTGACGGTCAACGACGTGGTCATGGCCGTGTGCGCGGGCGCGCTGCGTCGCTGGATGGCCGCGCACGGCGGAGCGCCCGACCGGCCGCTGGTGGCCGGGGTGCCGTTCTCGCTCCGCGAGCTCGGTGACGAGCAGGCGGGCAACCAGGTCACGCTCGTGCCCGCGCCGCTGGCCGCGCACGTGGACGACCCGGTGGAGCGGCTGCGTGACGTGCGCGACGTGATGTGCCGGATCAAGGACCGGTTCGGGCTGGCGCCGGCGCGGTGGCTGCGCGAGTTCAGCGAGTCGATGCCGGCCGCCCTCATGGGGTTGGCCTCCCGGTCGGCGTTCGGGCTGCTCGGCCAGACGGCGCCGCCGATCAACGTGATGGTCTCGAACGTGCCGGGCCCGCAGTTCCCGCTGTACGTGTGCGGCGCGCGGCTGCTCTCCTTCTACCCGGTCTCGGTGATCACCGACATGAGCGGCGGGGTCAACATCACCGCCTTCTCCTACGACGGGTCGGTCGACTTCGGCGTGGTCACCGACCGGGTGATGGTGCCGGACGCGTGGGAGCTCACCGGTTACCTGCGCGACTCCCTCGACGAGCTGCTCGACGCGGAGGCGTCCTTCAAGCGATGAGGCGCACCCGGCGGCCCGGTCAGGGCCGCCGGGCGGGTCACCCCAGGTAGTCGCGCAGGGCCATGGCCCGCGACGGGTGACGCAGCTTGGACATGGTCTTGGCCTCGATCTGGCGGATGCGCTCGCGCGTCACCCCGTAGACGCGGCCGATCTCGTCGAGCGTCATCGGGCTGCCGTTGACCAGCCCGTACCGCATCGAGATCACGCCCGCCTCGCGCTCCGACAGCTCGTCCAGCAGCGCGCGCAGCTGGTGTTGCAGCAGCGTGAAGGAGACCGCGTCGGCGGGGGAGACCGCCTCGGTGTCCTCGATCAGGTCGCCGAACTGGCTGTCGCCGTCGTCGCCCAGCGGCGTGTCGAGGGAGATCGGCTCGCGGCCGTAGCTCTGCACCTCGACCACCCGGCCCGGGGTCAGCTCCGTCTCCTCGGCGATCTCCTCGGGGGTGGGCTCGCGGCCGAGCTCGCTCTGCAGCCGGCGCTGCGCCCGCGCCACCTTGTTGATCAGCTCCACCATGTGGACCGGGATGCGGATCGTGCGCGCCTGGTCGGCCATGGCGCGGGTGATCGCCTGCTTGATCCACCAGGTGGCGTAGGTGGAGAACTTGTAGCCGAGCCGGTAGTCGAACTTCTCGATCGTCCGGATCAGACCGAGGTTGCCCTCCTGGATGAGGTCGAGGAAGAGCATGCCGCGGCCCGTGTAGCGCTTGGCGATCGACACCACGAGCCTCAGGTTGGCCTCCAGCATGCGCCGCTTGGCGAGCTCGCCGTCGTCGGCGATCCACGTCAGGTCGGCGCGGAGCTCGTCGTCGAGGTCGGGCTCGGTGTCGAGCCGCTCCCTGGCGAACAGGCCGGCCTCGATCCGCTTGGCCAGCTCGATCTCCTGCTCGGCGTTGAGCAGGGGCACCCGCCCGATCTCCTTCAGATACGTCTTGACGGAGTCGGCGCCCACGGTCGCGACAGCATCGGCTGCGCTGTCGTCCAGTTCGATAACCTCTGCGGTCTGGGTCACGACACTCTCCTCGCTCGGCGGTGGACGGTTGGGCGGCGGTCGCGGGGTGCGGGCATCGGCTCCCTGGCTGATGAAGACGGAAATCTCCACTCCAAGCTACCCAACGCCCTGGAATGGTTGTGACTGCCATCACCCGGGCGGAAAGGACACCCAGGCGGCGGTCGCGTCGTCGTGGAGCTTGCCGTGCGGCACGCCTCTGGCCCGCTCCTGCTCGCGAGTCTCGGCCAGCAGCTTCTCCGGCTCGGCGGCGCCGGCCACCAGGCTCTCCCAGGCTCGCCCGTACCAGTCGGCCAGTCTCGTCGCGCCGTCGGTGAACAGCGCCGCCCCGCGCAGCTCGGTCACCGGCACCGCGCCCGCCAGCGCCTGCCCGGCGGCCTCCGGGCAGGCGCCCGCCACCCAGAAGCCGCCCGGGCGGTTGCGCAGCGAGGTCACCAGCTCCAGCGAGTACGGGCGCCCGCCCGGCAGGTGGTCGAGCCGGTCGTCGCGGACGACCGTCACCGAGCCGTCGCGCCGCCACAGCGCCACCGCCGAGTCGCACAGCACGAGGTACTCCAGCCGGTCGTCGCGGCGCCGGGCGAGCGCCGCCGTGGCCGACGGCGAATGGGGGTTGCCCAGGTCGCAGGAGCCGCCGTGGGCCTTCATGGTGGCGGTGATCGCCGCCGCCAGCACCTCCGGCAGCGGTCCGCCGCCCTCGATGCCCGCCGCGAGCGCGCCGGCGAGGGTGCGCACCAGCCACGGCACCCCGTGGCGGCACCCGGGCTCCACCCCCGGCGCCGGCGTCGCGCCGTCGAGCACCACCACCCACGACGGGCCTGCCAGCACGTAGTCCTCGTTCGCCCGGCCAGGGGCGGCGGCGCTCGCGTAACTGACGCGCAGCATCGAACTCCTCATGGATGACCATCAGATCGGCGGGTACCGGCCAGGAAAAGCCATGCGGAGATCAAGATTTCCGTGTCGCCGGATCACAAACTCCCGACGCTGTTTTACATTCCCAGCACCAGGCCCACGTCCACACACCCGTTCGGTGGTGACCCTTGTGACACGCACCCGTTCGAGCCTCGTCCACCAGGCAGGTTACGCGCTCAAGAATCCGCGGAAGATCATGCCGCACCTGCGGAGACTGAGCCGCGACACCTGGCTGCGGCTGCGCACCCGCGACCACGTCTCCTACTACCGCGCCGTCATGAAGGACGACGCCGCGCGCAGCCCCGAGGGCGCCGTCGGGTCCCACTCCCACCGGCGCTGGCTGGCGATGGGCCAGATGCAGTTCGACTACCTGGTCGAGCACGGGCTCAAACCGGAGTGCCGGATGCTGGAGATCGGCTGCGGCAACCTGCGCGCCGGCAGGTTGTTCGTCGACTACCTGGACACCGGCAACTACTACGGCCTCGACATCTCGCCCGACATCCTCATGGCCGCCCAGGACACCCTGGTCGCGCACGGGCTGCGCGACAAGCTGCCCCACCTCACCCCGGTCCGCGACCTGCGCTTCGCCTTCCTGCCCGACGAGCACTTCGACGTCGTGCACGCCCACAGCGTCTTCTCCCACTCGCCGATCGAGGTGATCGACGAGTGCTTCGCGCACGTCGGGCGGGTCATGAAGCCGCACGCCTGGTTCGACTTCACCTTCGACCGCACCGAGGGCAAGGAGCACCACGTGCTGCGGGAGGACTTCTACTACCGCACCGAGACGCTCGTCGCGCTGGCCGCCCGCCACGGGCTCGACGCCGTCTTCATGGAGGACTGGGAGCAGCTCCCGCACAAGCAGTCGAAGATCCGCGTCACCCGGCGGTCCTGAAATATCGGAATGCGTCCGGGACCGGCGGGTCCCTAGAGTGCCCGGGTGAGAGACATCCGGGCACTGCCCAAGGCCCACCTGCACGTCCACCTCGAAAGCACCGTACGGCCCGAGACCATCCGCGACCTGGGCGGCACGCCCCCCGGAGACACGCCGTTCCGGAGCTTCCGCGAATTCGCCGACCGGCGGGCGCGGGTGCGCGAGCTGCTGCGCACCCCCGGCGACTTCCGGCGGATCGCGGTGGAGTTCTGCGCCGACGAGGCCGCCCAGGGCGTGCGCTACGCCGAGGTGACCTTCACCGCGGCCTCCCACGGCGAGCGGGTGGGCGCGCCGGAGATGCTGCTGGAGGCGGTGCTCGACGGGCTGGCCGAGGGGCGGCGGTACGGGATCGAGTGCCGCCTGCTCCTCGACCACTCCCGCCGCCGCCCGGTCGAGCGCATGTGGCGGACGTTGAAGCTCGCGCAGCGGTACGAGGATGTGGTGGGCATCGGGCTGGCCGGCGACGAGAGCTACCCGCTGGCCCCGTTCGCCGGGGTGTGCGACGCGGCCAGGGACGCGGGGCTGCGCCTGGTGCACCACGCGGGCGAGTTCGGCGGGCCCGGCAGCATCCGGGAGGCGCTCACCCTCGGCCACGCCGGGCGGATCGGGCACGGCATCCGCGTGCTGGAGGATCCGGAGCTGGTGCGGGAGGTGCGCGGGCGGGGGATCGCGCTGGAGGTGTGCCCGACGTCGAACGTGCTGCTCGGGCTGGTGCCGTCGCTGGCGGCGCATCCGCTGCCGCTGCTGCGCGAGGCGGGGCTGGTGGTGACGCTCAACACCGACGGGGAGACGTCACTGGCGGACGAGTACGCCCGCGTGCGCGACACGTTCCGGTGGCCGGACGCCGAGCTGGCGGCGCTGGCCAGGGCGGGTGTCGTGGCGTCGTTCGCCGGGCCGGAGCTGAAGGCGGAGATGCTGGAGGGCATCGACGCGTGGCTGGGCGGTGGTGCCTGATCGGTGGGGGATGCGGGGGGATCTGCGGGGGACCGGCTTGTAAGCGGTCGCGCGGGCGGCGGACTCCGCCGAGGTGCTGCCATCCCTGCCGCAGGCTCTCGTGGCCGGCGGGCTGCACCGGTCCTTCCCCCTGATCATCACCGGGCTGGTGGACGGCCTCCCAGGCGGCCGAAGGCCGGAAGACGGCTCCCCATGCCCTCCGCGACGTCGCCCCCCACTTGTGTGAGACGGGCGCGCGGCTGGGGTCCGGTTCGAACGAGTGCGACCCGTGACGCTGCAGTTCCGCGGTGGATCGGCATCCACGCAGGTGGATCGTCGACCGGCAACCGGATAGGCGGGCCGGCAAGCCGCATCCGGCCAGGCGGACGGGCGATTCGCAGTCGGCCGGTTGGATCGGGAACCCGCATTCGGACAGGCGGTTCGGCGATCCGCGTGCGGCCAGGTGAATCGCGGGGCGGAAACCGGGCGGGCGGACGGCCGGCCGGAATCCGGGCAGGCGGGTTAAGGTGCGGTGGGGCCGGCGGCATCCGGGCGCGGCCGTGCCTGACCGCCGCCCGGCCACGGCCGGGACCGGCCGGCGTCCGGGGACGACAGGAACCGACCGGCGCGCGCATCGCCGCGCGGCGGGACGGGTCTGAGACGGCGACTCGCCATACATGGTGCAACTCCTCGCACGAGTCTTCTCCTCAGACCTACCGCCTGGCCAGTGGGCGCAAGCCCAAATTCTCACCAAGTCTCGGCCTAGGCGTGAGCTCCCACGCCGACGGGGCCCACCGTCAGCCGCGGCGTCCCCTCCAGGATGCCGCCGATCCGCGCCACCTGCTCGTCCAGCTCACGCAGCGCGGCGGCGGACAGCTCGGCCAGCGGTTCCACGGTGACGTCGATCCGCTTGCCCGAGCGCCGCTGGTGCCACACCCCGGCGACCTGCCCGTCCACGAGCAGCACCGGATAGTTGCCCGCCTGCCCGCCCGCCAGCGCCCGCCGCGCGGCGGCGCCCTCGTACAGCAGCTCGCGCGGCCGGCCCGCGACCACGTACGCGTCGAAGTACGGCAGCAGCCGGACCCCGCGCGGCGGCTCGTCCGGCACCCCGGTGTCGCCCGCGAGCACCCACGCCGACCGGCCGTCCAGCCGCACCTCCTCCAGCTCGACCAGCTCGAACGCCGCCACGGCCCACCGCTTCGGCCCGCCCGCCCACTGGGCGAAGTGCTCGGGCGTGGCCGGCCCGTACGCGGTCAGGTAGGCCCTGACCAGCTCGGCCCGCCCGTCCACCGGCCGGAGCTCGCCCGGCGGCGCGGTGTAGGTCACCTTCCGGCCCCTGACCGGCCCGAACACGAACGCGCCCCGGTGCGCCGCCAGCGCCATCGCCTGCCGCCAGCGCGGCCACATGGTCTGGAACGCCGGCATCACGAGGTCGCCCGCCCACGGCCCGGCCACCTCGATCACCGCCTCGCTCAGCTCGTCGATCGTCAGCGTCCGCCCCGCCACCACCTCCCGGATGGCGGCCACCACCCGCTCGGTCTGCTCCGCCGTCATCCGCACCCCTTCGGAGAACGCGTTCGTCCCGGCCGGGATGGAGGACATCGCCCCCACCCACAGGGGCAGGTCCCGCGTGGGCAGCAGGTGCACGGTGCCGCGCGGCCCGTGCGTCTTGACCAGGCTGCGCGCGCCCCACAGCGCCTCGCGCACGTCGGCCCGCGTGGCGTCATCCATGCGCAGCGCCACCGACACCTCGGCCGCCGACATCACCTGGGCGTGCGCCCCGCACATCGCCGCCACCACCCCGGCCGGCCGGCCGCCGCCCGCCGCCGTTCCGTCCAGCCCCGCCCGGGCCAGCCGCCGCGCGCTCACCTGGCTCCACGTCATCTCGATCACGCCTTCACCGTACGAGACGACGCGGAAAGCTCCGTTCCGCGTTGGTCGGCGATCAGCCGCGCGGTACGGTCGGGCATGCGGACGTTACTGACGTGCCTCATCACCGCCCTGCTGCTGACCACGGCCTGCGGAGACGCCGCCCCCGCCGACCCGCGGCTGCGCGCGGAGCTGCTGGAGATGCTGCGGCTGGACCAGGAGGTCAGGACCCCCGACGCCGATCAGGCCGACTGGGACCGGATCGAACGCGCCAACACCGAGCGCATGCGCCAGATCCTGGACGAACACGGCTGGCCCGGCTACGAGCTGGTGGGGGAGGACGGCGAGGACGCCGCCTGGGCACTCGTCCAGCACGCCGACCGCGCCCTCGACCTGCAGCGCCGGGCTCTGGCCCTGCTGCGCGAGGCGGTCGCGAAGGGCGACGCCTCCCCGGGCAACCTCGCCTACCTGGAGGACCGGGTGCGCGTCGCCGAGGGCAAGCCGCAGCGCTACGGCACCCAGTGGGAGCCGACCCAGGACGGCCAGTGGCGGCCGCGCACCCCTATCGAGGACGAGGCCGGGGTGGAGGAGCGCCGCGCCGAGGCCGGGCTGCAGCCGCTCGCCGAGTACCTGGAAGAGCTCAAGTCCTTGGAGTAGGGCGCCGCGTTAGGGTTGTCAGCGTGCATGAGGAACGCCGATGAAGTACCTACTGCTGATCTACGGCAACCCCGCGTCCCAGGAGGCGATCGCCCGCGCGCGTGACCAGGTCATGGCCGAGGTCGACACGCTGATGAAGGAGCTGGCCGCGACCGGTGAGCTGGTCGGCGGCCAGGCCCTGGCCGGGCCCGCCGAGTCGAAGACGGTCGTGGTGCGCGACGGCGTGCCCGCGGTCACCGACGGGCCCTTCCTTGAAAGCAAGGAGTTCCTGGCCGGCTACCTCATCGTCGAGTGCGACAGCGTCGAGCGGGCCACCGACATCGCCGCCCGCTGGCCGGACGCCCGCCTGTGCGCGATGGAGGTGCGGCCGATCATCAACGAGGTCACCGCGTGAGCACGGCTGTGGCCGACGACCTGCTGCGCGAGCTCGTCCCCCAGGTTCTCGGCGTGCTCGTGCGCCGCCACGGGCAGTTCGACGCCTGCGAGGACGCCGTCCAGGAGGCGCTGATCGACGCGGCCGTGCAGTGGCCGGCGCAGGGCCTGCCGGACAACCCGCGCGCCTGGCTGCTCACCGTGGCCACCCGCCGTCTGACCGACCAGGTGCGCAGCGAGTCCGCCCGCCGCCGCAGGGAGGAGAACGCCGCCGCCCGCACGCCCGCCGACGAACTGGTCGCCCCGGCTCCCGGCGAGGAGCGGGCGCCCGGCGGCGACGACACGCTCACCCTGCTCTTCCTGTGCTGCCACCCGGCGCTGTCACAGCCCTCCCAGCTCGCGCTCACCCTGCGCGCCGTCGGCGGCCTGACCACCGCCGAGATCGCCGCCGCCTTCCTGGTGCCCGAGGCGACCATGGCGCAGCGCATCAGCCGGGCCAAACAGCGCATCAGGGCCGCCGGCGTGCCGTTCGCGCCGCCGCCCGAGCCGGAGCGCGCGGGGCGGCTGCGCGTGGTCCTGCACGTGCTCTACCTGATCTTCAACGAGGGCTACGCCGCCACCTCGGGCCCCGACCTGCACCGGCCCGAGCTGACCGCCGAGGCGATCCGGCTGGCCAGGGAGCTGCACCGGCTGCTGCCCGGCGACGGCGAGGTCACGGGCCTGCTGGCGCTCATGCTGCTGACCGAGGCGCGCCGCCCGGCCCGCACCGACGAGGCGGGCCGGCTCGTCCCCCTCGACGAGCAGGACCGCGCCCTGTGGGACCGCAGGCTCGTCGCCGAGGGCGTCGAGCTCGTCACCGGCGCGCTGACCGGCGCGCCCCTCGGCCCCTACCAGGTGCAGGCCGCGATCGCGGCCGTGCACGACGAGGCGCCCGCTGCCGCCGACACCGACTGGCGGCAGATCCTGGCCCTGTACGGGGTGCTCGCGGAGCTGGACGACAATCCCGTCGTCGCGCTCAACCAGGCGGTCGCCGCCGCGATGGTGCACGGCCCGCGGACCGGGCTGGCGCGGCTCGACGAGCTGGCCCATGACGGGCGGCTGGCGGGCCATCACCGGCTCCACTCCGTCCGCGCCCACCTGCTCGAACGCGCGGGTGAGCCGGAGGCGGCCGCGGACGCCTACCGTGAGGCCGCCCGCCGCACCACCAGCCTGCCCGAGCGCCGCTATCTGGAGGACAGGGCGGCCGCGGTGCGCTGACCCAATAGTTGACAATTATTTTTTTCGGTGCGATGTTGGGCCCATGTACGAAGTGACGGTGATCGAGGATCCCGCGGCGGCCGAGGCGTCGCTCGATCCCATGCGCTCCAGGCTGCTGGCCGAGCTGGTCGAGCCGGGCTCGGCGACCTCGCTCGCCGCCAAGGTCGGCCTGGCCAGGCAGAAGGTCAACTACCATCTGCGCACGCTGGAGAAGCACGGCCTGGTCGAGCTGGTCGAGGAACGCAAGAAGGGCAACGTGACCGAGCGGGTGATGCAGGCCAAGGCCGCGTCCTTCGTGATCTCCCCGGTGGCGCTGGCCGCCGTGCAGCCCGACCCCGAGCGCGCCCCCGACCGGCTGTCGGCCCGCTGGCTGCTGGCCGTGGCCGCCAAGCTGGTACGCGACGTGGGCACGCTGATCACCGGCGCCGCCACGGCGGGCAAGCGGGTGGCCACGTTCGCCATCGACGGAGAGGTTCGCTTCGCCTCGGCCGCCGACCGGGCGGCGTTCGCCGAGGAGCTGGCCGACGCCGTCACCCATCTGGTGAGCAAGTATCACGACGAGCAGGCCGCGGGCGGTCGCGAGCACCGGCTCGTCGTCGCCGTGCACCCCGCGGTGAAGGAGGAGCGCTGAGGTGGGACGCGAGTTCGAGCTGCCCCAGGAGGCCGTCGTCGAGGCGACCCCGGAGGAGGTGTGGGCGGCCATCTCGACCGGCCCCGGCATCGACTCGTGGTACCTGGGCCGCAGCCAGGTGGCCGGCGGGGTGGTGCGCACCGCCTTCGGCGGCGGCGAGATGGAGCCGTCCAGGGTGACCGCGGCGGAGGAGCCGCGCCACTTCGCCCACACCAGCGACATCGCCGCTGACGGGCGCTTCGTCGCCTACGAGTTCCTCGTCGAGGGCCGCGGCCAGGGCAGCACCATGGTGCGCATGGTCACCAGCGGCTTCCTGCCAGGCGACGACTGGGCCGACGAGTTCGAGGCCATGTCCGGCGGCCTGTCCCTGTTCTTCGCCACGCTCGTGGAGTATCTGACGCACTTCCGCGGCCGCCACGCGACCCCGGTCGTGGAGTTCGGCCCGCCGGTGACCGACTGGCCGCGCGCCTGGGAGATCCTGTACGCGGAACTCGGGCACGCCACGCCGGGCGACAAGGTCCGGCTGGACGCGGCCGGGGTGGAGGGCGTCGTCTACCACCGCGGCGACCAGACGCTGGGCATCCGCGCACCCGACGCGCTCTACCGGTTCATGCAGGGCTTCCACGGCCCGATGATCGCCTCCCACCACGTGTTCGGCGACGCCTCGGGCCAGGGCCCGGCCTGGCGGGCCTGGCTGGAACGGCTCTACGGCTGAGCCTTGCGGGCCCGTACCGCCAGCACCAGCGGGACGGGCCCGCCGCTCTCCTCGAACCGCTCCGGCGTCAGCCCCGCCGCCAGGAAGTCGTTGAGCAGGCCGGACAGCGGCCAGTGGCTGGCGCCCACCTTGGCGCGCACGCCCTTGTCGGTCCACGACTCCTTGGTCCAGTGGCTGTCGCGGTATCCGGGCCGGATCACCAGCGCCCCCGGGTCGCTGCGGTCGGCGAACCCGCCGCAGAAGCACGGATGCACCCCCACGTGCACGAACAGCCCGCCGGGACGCAGCACCCTGGCCGCCTCGCGCAGCACCTGGGGGTAGCGGGGCATGTCGGTGTGCACCATCACCGCGATCACGGCGGGCAGGCGGCCGTCCGCGAACGGCAGCCGCGCCGCGTCCGCCCGCAGCGTCGGCAGGCGGCCCCGGGCGTGGCGGAGCATCCGCTCCGACAGGTCCACCCCGAACGGCGCCCACCCCAGTTCGCGCACCACCCGGGCGTGCACGCCGGTGCCGCACCCGATCTCCAGGCACGGGCCCGCGCCCTCGCCCAGCAGCCCGCGCAGCACCCCCTCGATGCCCAGCGGGTCACCGGCGCCGAGGAACTCCTCTGCGTACCAGTCGGCGATCTCGTCGTAAGCGGCCTTCATCTCCTCAGCGGATCACGCCGCCCGTTACCCGGCCAGGCTTTCCGCCGACGGCTTAGGACTCACGGCGCGCCGAAGATCGCGTCGCGGGCCGTCGTCAGGGCCGTCACCACCGCCCCCTTGACCACCGGGTCGCCCTCGACCTCCGTCACCCGCACCTCGGTCGGGACGGGTGCCACCGCCGCGAGCCCGTCCGCGACCCGGGCTGCCAGCTCCGCGCCGCCCTCGCGCCCGGTGTCGCCGGCCAGCACGACCAGGCCGGGGTCCAGCACCGCGACCCCGGGGAACGCCGCCAGCACCACCCGGCGGGCCAGCTCGCCGAGGTCCAGCCGGGAGACCTCCTGCCTGGTGAGCAGGTCGCAGATCGAGCCGGCCGAGGAGTCGAGGAAGCCGATCTCGCCCGCGCCGCCCGACGCCCCCTGCCGCGGCCTGCCGCCGAGCACGACGGCCGCGCCGATCCCCTCGTCGAGCCAGAGCATGACGAAGTCGTCCCGCCCGGCCGCCGCCCCCTCGCGGTGCTCGGCCAGCGCGGCCAGGTTGACCTCGTTCTCCAGCACGACCGGCGCGGCCAGCCGTGCGCGCAGGTCGCCCAGCAGGCCGGGCCGCCAGCCGGGGAGCATGCTCGCCTCCAGCATGTCGCCGGTCCGCGGGTCCACCACGCCGGGCACGCCGACGGCCACCGCGTCGACGGCCCGGCCGGCCGCCGCCTCGGTGACCGCCGCGGCGACCTGCTCGGCCAGGTCGCCGCCCGCCTCGCGGGTGCGGGTGCCGACGGTCGTGCCCGCCAGGTCGGTGACGACCGCGTGGATGGCGTCGCGGCGCACGCCGACGCCCGCCACGTGCGCGCGTCCGGCGACGATCCGGTAGAGCTTGGCGTTCGGGCCGCGCCGGTCGCCGCCGGTCATGCCGTGCGCCTCGACCAGCCCGCCGGCCTGGAGCCGCTCGATGAGGTCCGACACGGTGGGCCGCGACAGCCCGGTCAGCGTCTTGAGCTGCGGCGCCGTCAGCGGGCCCTGCTCCAGCAGGAGGTCCAGGGCCAGCCGGTCGTTGATCGCGCGAGCGGTGCTCGGGGTCGCCGTACGCATCTTTCCTCTTTTCATCAGGAACCCTGCCTGATAATTTACTACCCATGAGACATCCCCATCATCGCGCCATCGCCGCTGCCTTCGCCTTGCACGGAGCGGTCACGGGCAGCCTGGTCACCCGCACGCCGTGGATCCAGGACAACCTCGGCCTGGAGCCCGCCATGCTCGGGCTGGCCCTGCTCTGCCCGCCGGTCGGGGCGTTCCTGACGATGCCCACGACCGGCCGGTTAGCCCACCACTTCGGCGCGCGGACCGTGCTGCGGGTGCTGCTCCCGCTCAACTGCGCGGCGCTGGTGCTGCCCGCGTTCGCGCCCGGGTTCGGCTGGCTGTGCCTGGTGATGTTCCTGCTCGGCGCCACCGCCGGCGCCGTCGACGTGGTCATGAACGCGCAGGGCGTCGAGGTGGAGCGGCGGGTCGGCCGTTCGGTGATGGCGGGTCTGCACGGCATGTGGAGCGTCGGCAACTTCGCCGGGGCCGGCGTCGGCGTGGCGGCCGCGCACGCCGGGCTCGACGCCCGCGCCCACCACGTCATGGTGGCCGCACTGCTGATGGCCGCCACCGTACCGGCGCTCCGAGGGGTTCCCGGCGGGCGGCCCGCCTCGGGCGGGCACGCGCCGCCGCACTTCGCCCTCCCGTCGAAGGCCGTGTTCGTCATCGGCCTGGTCGGGGTGTGCGCCGCGGTGGTCGAACTGTCCAGCATGCAGTGGGCCGCCGTCTACACCATCGCGGTCACCGGTTCGAGCGAGGCCGTGGGCGCCGTCGCGTACGCGGTCTTCGCCGGTTTCATGGTGCTCGCCCGGTTCCGCGCGGACGCGGTCATCGGCAGGTTCGGCCCGGTCCGTACCGTGCGGTGGGCCGCCGTGCTGGCCACACTCGGCACAGTGGTGATCGCGGCCGGGCGCGTCCCGGCCGTCACCGTCACGGGGTTCGCGCTGTTCGGGGTGGGCATGGCGGTCGTCATCCCGCTCGTGTTCGCCGCCGCCGGCAACGCGGGCAAGGACACGGCCACCGGCGTGGCCGGGGCCGCCACGATGACGTACCTGGCCGGGCTGGCCGCGCCGGGGGCGACCGGCTGGCTGGCGGACGCCGCGTCCTTCCCCGCCGTGTTCTGGGTGTTCGCCGCACTCACCGCCGTGATGGGCCTGCTGGCCGGCGCGTTGCGGCCGGCGGCGGCGTCGCGGCCCGTGCCGGTGCCGGCGGGGGAGCGGTGAGCTATGGGCGGCGTGACCTGGCGGCCTCCAGGCCGTCGAGGACCAGGGCGAGCCCCGTCTCGAACGCCTGGCTCGACTTGCGCTCCAGATAGGCGACGGGCTCCTCGCCCGGCCGCGGCGGCCCGGCCTCGACCCGCGACAGCATCGGATAGCGGCCGGCGAAGCCGGGTGCGACCTCCGCCAGGATCGCGCCCCTGGCCCGCCACCACTCCTCGTCGGACACGCCCGTCTCGGCCCCGGCCCGCCGGGTCTCGGCCACGGTGGCGGCCGACCCGCGGACGAAGTCGGTGAGCAGCGACACGGCGCCGCGCAGCACCTCCGGCGGCAGGCCGGTCTCGTGCAGGATCCCCGCCAGCGACTCCAGCAGCGTGAACTCGTTCGGCCCGAGCACCGGCCGGGCCTGCGAGAGCCGCAACGCCCACGGGTGGCGCAGGTAGAAGGCACGCACCTCGCGGGCCCACGCCGACACCGCCGCCCGCCAGCCGTCCGACAGGTCGTAGGCCGCGGGCAACGCGGCCAGCGCCCGGTCGTACATGAGGTCGACGAGTTCGCCCTTGCCCGGCACGTACGTGTAGAGCGCCATGCCGCTGCGGCCCAGCCGCTCGCCGACCCGCCGCATGGACACCGCGGCCATGCCCTCGGCGTCGGCGATGGCGATGGCGGCGTCGACGATCTCGTCGACGCTCAGCCCGGGCTTGGGGCCGGGACGGGCCTCCTGGGCGGGCCCGGCCCGCCACAGCAGCGCCATCGACCGGCGTGGATCACCTTGCCCGGCGTAGACGACCAACGTGCGGCTCCTCGGGGATCTCTCTACGCGTCGAGGATATCCGCGACAAGCGCCGGCGCCGGCACGGAAGATCCGTGCCGGCGCCGGTCGTCATTATCAGGAGCCCGTATCAGTCCTCGCCGAATGGCTCGAAGCCGTGGTCGTGGTGGAAGCCCCAGAACCGCTTGCACACCTCGACGTCACGCGTGCCGAGCGCGACGTCGTCGCCGTGCGTCTTGATCCAGGCGCCGTCGTACTCCGCGTCGAACGTGCACGGCGGGTACGAGACGGTGGCAGCGGCCGGAACGGCCATGGCGGTAGCGAAGGCGGCCGAAGCGAACAGCAGGCCACCCGCGGCGATGAGCGAAGTTTTCATGATCTCCCCTTGATCACGAAGTGGTATCGATCCGTCACTATACGTAGCCAAGTTGGCTTCGGAGGAAACGCCACGCCAGACATGAGAACTCATTACAGGCCGGGCAGATCCCCGCTCGGCGGCCTGAAGCACGCCACGCCGCCGATTCACGGCGAGTGACGGCACCGGACCCCAGGACGTCGTCTTCGGGATCCGTTCAGGTCGCCGGAGTCAGGTGGCCGGCGACCAGCGTGACGAAGTCGTCGGGGGTGATGACGGTGATGCCGAGGGACTCCGCCTTGGCCCGCTTGGAGCCCGCCTTCTCGCCCGCCACCAGCAGGCTGGTCCTGGCCGAGACGCTCGACGACGACTTGCCGCCCGCCCGTTCGATCAGCTCGTTCATCTGGTTGCGCGTCAGGGCTGCCAGCTCGCCTGTCATGGCGCCCGTGACCACCACGGTCTTGCCCGTGAGGGGAAGCTCGGCAGTCTCGCCGGCCGGGGCCGGCCCGGCGGGGTCCGGAGCCTGGCCCGGCTCGGTCATGTTGACCCCCGCGGCGGCCAGCTTGGCGATCAGCGGGCGCAGCTCGGCCAGCTCGGCGACCAGGAGCGTGGCCTTCTCCGGCCCCATGCCCTCCACCTGCTGCACGGCCTCGGCGTCGGCGGCGAGGATCGCGTCCATCGTGCGGAAGTGGCGGGCGATGCGGCGTGACATCGACCGGCCCGTGCCGCGCACGCCCAGCGCGCAGAACACCCTGCTCAGCGGCCTGGCGCGGGCCTGGTCGAGGGCGGCCAGCAGCTTGTCGGCGCTGGTCTCGCCCATCCGGTCGAGCCCGAGTATCTGGTCGCGGGTCAGCGTGAACAGGTCGGCGAAGTCGATGATCAGGCCCGCGTCGAGCAGCTGGACGATGCGGTTCTCCGCGAGCGTCTCGATGTCGAGCTGGTCGCGCCCCGCCGCGTAGAGGATGGACGCCAGTGCGCGGCAGGCGCGGCCCCGCACGCACCGCCAGCGCTCCTGCGACCGGTCGATCTCGCCCGCGCAGTTGGGGCACGACTCGGGGAAGACGATCTCCGTCTCCTCGCCCGTGCGCAGGTGGACCACCGGCGCCTCGATCCGGGGGATGACGTCGCCCGCCTTGTGGACCATGACCTGGTCGCCCAGCCTGAGGCCGCGGCGGGCGATGTCGGCGGGGTTGTGGAGGGTGGCGTAGGTGACGGTGCTGCCGTCGAGCTCGACCGGCTCCAGCACGCCCCGGGGCGCGATGACGCCGGTGCGGCCGACGCCCCACTCGACCCCGACCAGCTTGGTGATCTTCTCGGTGGCGGGCAGCTTGTAGGCGGTCGCCCAGCGCGGCGCGCGCGTGCCGAAACCCGCCGCCGCCTGGTCGGCGGCGCTGTCGGCCTTGATCACGATGCCGTCGATGCCGAACGGCAGCGTCGCCCGCGCCGCCGCCACCTCGCCGATGCGCTCCTGGATGCGCTCCACCGTCGTCGCCACGATGCCGGCCACCGGGGTCGCCGCCGTCGTGGCCACGCCCAGCTCGGCCACCAGCTCCATGATCTCGCTGTGCGGCAGCTCGCGCAGGCTCGCCGCCAGCTCGGAGTCGTCATCGGGCGGCAGCGGCAGCGCGCTGTAGCCGAAGAACGTCAGCTCGCACACGTAGGGCCGGTCCTTGGCGCGCAGCGTGCCGGCGGCGGCGCTGCGCGGGTTGGCGAAGGTCGTGCCGTCGTGCGCCTGCCGCTTGGCGCACGCGGCCTCGAACTGCTCGGCCGTCATCAGCACCTCGCCGCGGATCTCCACGGTGACCGGCCTGGACAGCCGCCGCGGCAGCCCGGTGACGGCGCCGATGTTGTGGGAGACGTCCTCACCGGCCGCGCCGTCGCCGCGGGTGACGAGCTGCACGAGCCCGCCCCGGTGGTAGCGCGCCGACACGGCCAGGCCGTCGAGCTTGGGCTCCACGCTGAAGGCCGCCACCGGGCGGCCCAGCCGCCGCTCCAGCCCGGCCACCCACTTGGCGAGCTGCTCGGCGGAGAACACGTTGTCGAGGCTGAGCATCGGCACCGTGTGGGGCACGTCGCCGGTCACCGCGCCGCCGGCCACCTTGCCGGTGGGGGAGTGGGGGAGCACCTCGCCGGGGTGGGCGGCCTCGTAGGCCTGGATGCCGCGGAACAACCGGTCGTAGTCGTCGTCGTCGAGCTCCGACTCGCCGGTGCCGTAATAGGCGGCGTTGGCGTCGAGGGCCCGCCGCACGGCCTCGGCATAGGCGGCCCGGTCGGCCAGGACGGTGTGGGGCGCGGTGTCGGTCATGAGCTTCATCCTTCCAACCGGCACCGACATTTTCGTCTCTCCGACCAGCGGCTCAGCGGACGCGGCGGCCCTTCTCGCCGGAGCCGGAGAGAGGGGCCGCGTCGCCGCCGCTCGCGCGGCGATCTCATCATGCAGGATGAAACGGCCGGAGTTCCGACCCGAAGGGGGCCGCATGGCGGGTGTCAAGGACGTCGGGGATCTCATGCACCGGACCTTCTTCCGGACGCTCTCCCTGCTGGGCTCCCGCGGTCAGGGAGCCCTCCTGCGCCGCTACTTCGACTGGTGGCACCGCAACCCCGACCCCTGGCACATGGGCACGGACGCGTACGAGCAGGCCAAGTACGCGGCCACCCTCGCGCAGATCCCCGACCGCCCCTACGGGCGGATCCTGGAGGTCGGGTGCAGCGAGGGCGTCTTCACGAAGCTGTTGACCGAGGCCTATCCCGACGCCGACATCACCGGGCTCGACATCTCGGAGCGGGCGCTGTCCAGGGCGGCCGAGCGGGTGGAGAAGGCGTCCGGCCGGACCAGGCTGCTGGCCGCCGACATCCTCACCTTCACCTCCGAGCACCGCTACGACCTGGTGTTCTGCGCGGAGACGCTCTACTACCTGGGCCGCCGCGACCGGCTGAAGCGGGCCAGCGAGCAGCTGGCCGGGCTGCTCGGTCCCGGCGGCGTGCTGGTGCTGGTGCATCCGTGGCCGGAGGCGAGGCGGCTGCACCGCTTCGTGCACGCGAGCCCGCTGTCCCAGGTGAGCGAGCGGGTGGAGACCACGGCGCACCGGCCGTTCTCGGTGTGCGTCTATCAGGCGCGGCCGACCGGCTCGACCGGCGCCGCCTGAACCTCCGGCGCCCGCGTCACCCGCGCCAGCGCCACCGTGCCCAGGGCAGCGAGGCCGAGGGCCGCGCCGATCCAGCCGATCGACCCGTACCCGAACCCCGCCTCCAGCGCCAGCCCGCCCAGCCAGGGGCCCACGGTGATGCCGGTGTTGAAGGCCGCCACGTTCACCGCCGCCGCCAGCGCCGGCGCGCCCGCGGCCAGCGCGAACACGCGGGTGTTGAGCGCAGGGTTGACGGCGAAGCCGAACCCGCCCAGCAGGAACGCCAGCGGCACCACCGCCCACGCCGCCTCCGCGCCCAGCGCGATCCCGGCCGACACCAGCGTCACTCCGGACAGTCCGGTGAACAGCAGGGCGAACGGCCGGGAGTCGGCCACCCGGCCGCCGAGCGTGATCCCGATCAGCGAGCCCAGCCCGTACAGGGCGAGCACGCCCGCGACCCAGGCCGGCGCCAGGCCCGTGGTGTCGACGAGCAGCGCGGCGAGGTAGGCGAAGACGACCAGCAGGGCGGCGGTGGAGACGGCGGTGGTGGCGCAGGCAAGCCACACCTGCGGCCGGGCGAGCGCGCGCACCTGGGCGCGCAGCGGCAGTTCCCCGCCCGCCGGCGGCTCCGGGCGGGCGGCCGGGACGGTGGCGAGCACGCCGGCCGCGGCGAGCGCCGACAGCGCGGCCACGGCCCAGAAGACGGCACGCCAGCCCAGGCTCTGCCCCACGAGGGTGCCCGCCGGCAGGCCGACCAGGGTCGCCACGGTGAGCCCGCCCGCCACCACGCTCATCGCCCGCCCCCGGGCGCTGACCGGCACCAGGCCGATCGCCGTCACGGCCGCCACCGCCCAGAATCCGGCGTACACGAAAGCCCCCGCCACGCGGGTCGCGAGCAGCACCCCATAGGAGGAGGTCAGCGCCCCCACCACGTGGGTGACGGCGAACACCGCCATGAACGCCAGCAGCGCGTCGCGGCGCGGCCAGCGCAGGGTCAGCACGGCCAGCACCGGGGCGCCCACCAGCATCCCCAGCGCGAACCCGGAGATCAGCAGGCCCGCCTCCGGCACGGACACGCCCAGGTCGGCGGCCATCTCCGGCAGCAGCCCGGCGAGCATCAGCTCCGACGTCCCCTGGGCGAAGATGGCCACGCCCAGGATGTAGACGGCTAGCGGCACAATGATCACTCCAATTTTAGATAGATCAGTACAAAACAAGGGCGGGAAAAGCTCAGAAGGCCCGCAGCGCGGTCGTGGCGATCGCCTCCAGCGCCGCCCGGTCGCCGCCGCCGCGAGCGGCCACCCGCATGCCGCCGACCGTGGCCATGAGGAAGTGCGCGAGCGCGCAGGGATCCCGGTCGGGGCCCAGCTCGCCCTCGGCGCGCGCCGCCGCGAACGCGTCACGCAGCCTGGCCACCCGCTCCTCCTGGTGGCGCCTGGCCGGCTCGGCCAGCTCTGGGTCGCGTGGCCCCAGCTCCACCAGGGTGTTGACCACCATGCAGCCCGGCGGCTCGCCCTCGGGGCTGTCGACCGCGTACCACAGCAGGGTGCGCACCTTCTCCCTGATCGGCAGCTCGCTGTCCAGCAGCTCGGCCAGCTCGGCGTCCTTGCGCTCCATGTAGCGCCGCAGCGCCTTCAGGAAAAGCTCGCGCTTGCTCTCGAAGGCGTTGTAGACGCTGCTGCGGCCCAGCCCGGTCGCCGCGCACAGGTCCTGTGTCGAGGTCGCCTCGTAGCCGGACTCCCAGAACGCCCGCATGGCCGCCTCGACGGCCTGCTCCTCCTCGAAGGTCCTCGGTCGTGCCATGTTCCGTACGGTAGCGTTTTGGACTGATCTGTGCAATACGGGAATCCGCCATACGAGTCGACGGGCGGCCCCATGGTCGCGGCACCCGCGCCCGCCTAGCGTGAGAACACATGATCACTCTTGACCGGCTCACCAAGCGGTACGGCGAGCGCACCGCCGTCGACGGCCTCACCCTCCAGGTGAAGCCCGGCGCCGTCACCGGCTTCCTCGGCCCGAACGGCGCGGGCAAGTCCACCACGATGCGCATGATCCTCGGACTCGACCGGCCCACCTCCGGCACCGCGCTCGTCGGCGGCACCCCGTACCACCGGCTGGACAGGCCGCTGCGCACGGTCGGCGCGCTGCTCGACGCCCGCGCCGCGCACCCCGGACGCAGCGGCAGGGCCCACCTGCTGGCCCTGGCCCGCGCCAACGGCATCCCCGCCGCGCGCGTCACGCGGGTGCTCGAACGGGTCGGGCTGGCCACGGTGGCCGGCAAGCGGGCCGGCACGTACTCGCTGGGCATGAGCCAGCGCCTGGGGATAGCGGCGGCGCTGCTCGGCGACCCCGAGGTGCTGATGTTCGACGAGCCCGTCAACGGGCTGGACCCGGACGGGGTGCGCTGGGTACGCGAGCTGATGCGGTCGCTCGCCGCCGAGGGCCGCACCGTGTTCGTCTCCAGCCACCTGATGAGCGAGATGCAGCTCACCGCCGACCACCTCGTGGTGATCGGCAAGGGACGACTGCTCGCGGACGCGCCGCTGTCGCGGCTGCTGGCGGCCACCGAGGTGCTGGTCCGCAGCCCGCACGCGGGCGACCTGGCCGACCGCCTGACCGCCGCCGGCCTGACGGCCGTCCGGCGCGGCGAGAACGAGCTGGTCGTGACCGGCGCGACCGTGGAACGGGTCGGCGACCTCGCCCACGAGGCGGGCGTGCGGCTGCACGGGCTGAGCCCTCGCGAACCCTCGCTGGAACAGGCCTTCCAGGAGCTCACGGCCGGCAGCGTTGAGTACGGGGTGACCCGATGAGGGACGCGATGGCGGCCGAATGGGTCAAACTCCGGTCGATCCGCTCCACCTGGCTCTGCCTGGCCGCGGGCGTCGTGGTCAGCGTGCTCGGCGCGATCACGCTGGGCGGCGCGGCGGCGATGGAGAGCGAGCACGTCCAGGCGACCGAGCCCGTCGTGTCGGTGATCCTGTTCTCCCAGTACGCGGCCATCGCGCTGGCCGTGCTGGCCGTCACCACCGAGTACGCCTCCGGCACCATCAGGCCCACCCTGCAGGCCGTGCCGGTGCGCGGGCGGATGCTCGCGGCCAAGTCGCTCGTGGTGGCGCCCGTGCTGTTCGCCGCCGGAGTGCTGACCGGGGCGGCCGCCGCGCTGGCCACCTACCTGGTGCTGCTCGCGCCGGTGTTCCGCTCGGCGCCCGCGCTCGCGCCCGCCGAGACCGCGGCCGACCTGCTGCGGCTCGGCGTCTTCCACGCGCTGGTCGGGGTGCTGGCGGTGGGGGTGAGCGCGGCGCTGCGCGGCTCGGCGGGGTCGCTCGCGGCGCTGTTCATGGCGACGCTCGGGCTGCCGCTGCTGCTGGTGATGACGGGCGTCCCCGCCGCGGTGGAGGTGTCGCTGCGGCTCCCGACGTTCGCCGGGATGGCGTTCCTGGGAAGCACCGACAACCTCACCGGCGGGCCGCTCCCTTACCCGCCGGGCGAGGGCCTGGCCTGGCTCGCCGCCTGGACCGCGCTGGCCGTGGCCGCGGGCTACGCGGTGCTGCGCCGGCGCGACGCCTAGACTGCGCAGCCGTGGACGTCATGCTGCGCAGGCTCGCCGGGGTGCTGGCCGGGGCGGTCACCGGGGGAGCCGAGCTGCTGCTCCTCGCGCTGGCCTGGCCCGCCCGCGCCCGCTGGGCGCCGCGGCTGGTGGCGCTGGAACGCGCCCGGCTGCGGGCCCTGCTCGGGTACGACGCCGAGGCCGGCACGGCGGGCACCGGCTACCTCGCGGCCCGCGCGGTCACCGGCCTGGCCGGCGGCTACCTGACACTGGCGCTCGGCTTCGTCGGCGCGCTGTTCCTGGGCGGCGCCGGATGGGCCGTGGTGACCGGGTCGGCCACCCCGGTGGTGCTGCGCTTCCCCGGCATCAACCTCACCACCGACAGCCTGATCATCGGCCTGGTCTGCGCCGCCGTCCTGCTGGCCCTGACCGCGCTCTGCTGCTGGGCGACGGTGGCCGCCGAGCGCCGCCTGGCCGCCCGCTTCCTCGGCCCCGGGGTCCAGGAACAGATGAGGCGGCGCATCGCCGAGCTGACCACGACCCGGTCCGGCATCGTCCGCGCCGTCGACGACGAGCGGCGCCGCATCGAGCGCGACCTGCACGACGGCGTGCAGCAGCGCGGCGTCGCCCTGGCCATGCTGCTCGGCCGCGCCCGCCACAGCCCCGCCGACGCCCCCGCCCTGGTCGACCAGGCCTACGCCGAGTCCCGCCGGCTGCTCGACGAGCTGCGCAGCGTCGCCTGGCGCGTCTACCCGACCGCGCTCGACGAGCTGGGACTGCGCGCCGCGCTGGCCGGTGTGGCCGAGCGCTCGCCCGTACCCGTGACCGTGCACTACGGGCTCGGCGACCGGCCGGCGCCGCAGGTGGAGACCGCGCTCTACTTCGTCGCCCGGGAGGCGATCACCAACGCGGTCAAGCACGCCCGCGCCCGTGACATCCTGGTCGTGCTCGGCGAGGACGGGAAGGCGGTGCGCGTGGACATCTCCGACGACGGCCAGGGCGGGGCCGACCCCTCCGGCGGCGGCCTGTCCGGGCTGGCCCGCCGGGTGCTCGCCCTCGACGGCACGTTCGAGGTGGCGAGCCCCGCGGGCGGCGGCACCCGGGTGACCGCGGTTCTGCCCAAGGAGGGGGCGTGCGGCTGATCCTGGCTGACGACGCCGTGCTGCTGCGCGAAGGGCTGGCCCGCCTGCTCCAGGACGCCGGCCACGAGGTCGTGGCCGCGGTCGGCGACGCGCCCGCCCTGGTCGAGGCCGTCGCCGCCGACCGGCCCGACGTGGCCGTGGTCGACGTGCGCATGCCGCCGACCCACACCGACGACGGCCTGCGCGCTGCGCTGCGCATCCGCGAGAGCTGGCCCGAGGTGGGCGTGCTGGTGCTGTCGCAGTACGTCGACAAGACCTACGCCGCCCAGCTGCTCGCCGGGTCCGGCGACCGGCTGGGCTACCTGCTCAAGGACCGGGTGTCGGAGGTGGCCGAGTTCCTCGACTCGCTGGAACGGGTGCACGCCGGCGGCACCGTCATCGACCCCGAGGTGGTCCGCCAGCTCCTGGCCCGCACCAGCCGCGCCGACCCGCTGCGCCGGCTCACCGGCCGCGAGCGCGAGGTCCTGCACCGCCTGGCACAGGGCTACGCCAACGGGGCGATCGCCGAAGGCCTGCACGTATCATTGAGCACGGTCGAGAAACATATCCAAGCCATCTTCGACAAGCTGGAGCTGCCGGCCACCCCCGCCTACAGCCGGAGGGTGCTGGCGATCCTGCGCTATCTGGACGACTGACCCGGGGGCGACGACGCGCGTGCACGAACTGAAAGCCGACTGCGCGAGCTGCTCCGGGCTGTGCTGCGTGGCGCTGCCCTTCTCCCGCTCCGCCGACTTCGCCGTCGACAAGGCGGCCGGCGAGCCGTGCCGCAACCTCCGCGACGACTTCCGCTGCGGCATCCACCGCGACCTGCGCCGCGAGGGCTTCCCCGGCTGCGTGGCCTACGACTGCTTCGGCGCCGGCCAGAAGGTCACCCAGGTCGTGTACGAGGGTCGCGACTGGCGGCGGCGGCCCGGGTCCGCCCGTGAGATGTTCGCCGTCTTCCCCGTGGTGCGGCAGCTCCACGAGCTGCTGTGGTACCTCACCGAGGCGCTCGCGCTCCCCGCCGCCCGCCCCCTGCACGCCGACCTGCGCGCGCTCCTGGACGAGACCGGGCGGCTCACCCGCGCCACCCCGGAGGAGATCCTCGCCGCCGACGTGGCCGCCTGCCGCGAGCGGGTCAACCCGCTGCTGCTGCGCGCCAGCGAGCTGGCCCGGGCCGGGCTGCGCGGCAAGAAGCGCAGGGGCGCCGACCTCATGGGCGCCAACCTCAAGGGCGCCGACCTGCGTGGCGCCGACCTGCGCGGCGCCTACCTCATCGGCGCCCAGCTCAAGGGCGCCGACCTGCGGCAGGCCGACCTGATCGGGGCCGACCTGCGCGCCGCCGACCTCAGCGGCGCCGACCTCACCGGCAGCCTCTTCCTCACCCGGTCCCAGATCGGCTCCGCCCAGGGCGACACCGCCACCAGGCTGCCGCCCGCCCTCGACCGTCCCGCCCACTGGAGCGGCCGATAACCGGTTGACCCACCGGGTTCCGGCACCCTGTTCGCCCGGGCGCGGGCGGACGAGGTGGAGGCCGAGTTCCTGGCGCGACGGTCAGGCGTCCAGCCGGTAGAAGCGGAAGAAGTCGTGCTCCACCGGCAGCACGGTGCAGCGGCCGAAGCCGGCGGCGGCCGCGTGCTCCCGCACCGCGCCCGCGCGGATCACCGTGCCGGTCGCGGCCGTCGGCCGGTCCACGAGCTGGGTGGGCAGGCAGTGCGTGACGCTCCACCCGTACATCAGGCGCTCCACCTGGTCGCCCGGCGCGGTGAACGTGTCCGCCACCCGCTCGTCGCCGACCAGGACCGCGCCGCCGCGGGCGAGGGCGTCGCGCATCGCGCGCAGCGCCTCCACCGGCTGCGCCATGTCGTGCAGCGCCTCCAGGATGACGACCAGGTCGTACGGGCCGGTCTCGGGCAGCCGGGCCACGTCGGCATGCAGCACTCTGATCCGGCCGTCGAGCCCGGCCTCAGCGGCGTTGGCCCGCGCGTCGGCGACGGAGGCGTCGTCCAGGTCCACGCCGTCCACCCGGGCGTTCGGGAACGCGCGGGCCAGCGCGAGCGTGGACCAGCCCTGGCCGCAGCCGACGTCGGCGATGCGCGGGCGGGGCGCCGCGTGCAGCCGCTCGACCACGTCGGGCATGGCCTGAAGCCACTCGCCGGTCAGGTCGTGGGTGAACGCGGGCCGGTTGATGTGGCCCTGCCCGTGCCGGAACGCGCGCCCGTACGAGGAGTAGGGGACGCCCGTGCCGGTGCGGTACGCGTGCGCGACCAGGTCCAGCACGCCGCCGATGCCGGCCAGCAGATGCCCGAACGGGGCGACGTACGCCGGGTCGTCGGCGTGCACCAGCACGCGGGCGTGCTCGGGCGGCAGGGCGAAACGGCGCTCGCCGCCGGGCGGCTCCTCCACGTCCAGCAGCCCGGCCACGGCCTGCTGCTCCAGCCACTCGCGGGCGTACCGGGGCGCGATGCCGGCGTCGTGGGCGAGCTCGACCGGCGTGAGCGGGCCCTGCTCGTGCAGCACCCGGTACAGGCCCAGTTCGGTGCCCAGATAGACCGAATAGAGCTCCAGGGCGCCGACGGTGCCCTCGAACAACCGGTCCACCAGCCGGTCGGTGCGGTCGGTGTCCAGGCTCAGGTCGGTGGTCATCGCAGGTCTCGCTTTCTCCAGTGAACGATCGCGAGATCAGGATCGGTCCCTCTGATCTGGGAAAACAGGGAAAAGTACGTGTATCAGGCGAGTTCCTTCCCTGACGGCTCCCGTGTTCTCCAGGTTAGGACGAGTGTGTTCGGGACTTGCTCGGGGGCGGGCGCCTGCGTCACCGGCCGCATGGAGCTGTTCATGTCTACGTCGTGGCCGTGGGCGGTCGCTCGCTGGAACCGGAAAGACGGCTGATGCTCCAGGTTGCTCCGCTTTTGCGGGAGCGTCTCCCGTTATGCTCCCGGCATGGATGTGCTGTCGGACGCGGTCACGGCCGCGCGGGTGGGCCGCCCGCACTCCAGCCGCCTCGTTGGGAAGGTGCCCTTCGCCGCGGACTTCCCAGCGGGGGAGGGCTGCGCCGGGTTCCACGTCGTGCTGCAGGGCTCGTGCCTGCTGCTGCCCCGCGAGGCGGATCCGGTGCCGCTCGCGGTGGGCGACGTGGTGTTCCTGCCCACGGCCGCCGCACACGGGCTGGCCTCCGCCCCCGCCGCGCCGCCCGGCGGGACCGTCGTCCTGCTGTGCGGCGGCTACCCGATGGACCAGGACCGGGTGCACCCGCTGCTCACCGAACTGCCCGAGATCGTCCACCTGCCCGCGAAGGTGGGCCGCGATCCGTCGCTGCAAGCGGTCGTCGAACTGCTCGCCCAGGAACTCGACCGGGCGCCGACCACCGAGGGCGACGCCCTGCCTCTGCTGTCCAGCCAGGCGCGGGGCGTCGACGGTGACGGCCTGCCGGTGCTGTCCGGCCAGGAGGATGGCCGGGTGCCTGCCCTCGGGGGTGGCGCGCCCGGTGGTGATGCCGCTCTGCCTGCGCTGCTCGACCTGTTGCTGCTCTACATCCTGCGGGCCTGGCTGGCCGAGCAGTCCGGCGGCTGGGCGGGGGCCCTGCGTGATCCCGCCGTGGACGCGGCCCTGCGCGCCGTCCACGGCGACCTGGCCAGGCCGTGGACCGTCGAGGCGCTGGGCAGGCAGGGCGGGCTCTCCAGGGCGGCGTTCGCCAGGAGGTTCGCCGCACTGGTGGGGCGGCCGCCGCTGGCCTATCTCACCTGGTGGCGTCTCACCAGCGCGGCCCGCCTGCTCCGCGACACCGACGAGCCGCTCACGGCCATCGCCGCCCAGGTCGGCTACGGTTCCGAGCACGCCCTCGCGCACGCGTTCAAGCGCGAGTACGGTCTCGCCCCGGGCGCCTACCGCCGCACCACCCCCTCACGTAACCCAGTACGAACCTTCCGGGACGGAATTGGCTGGTCAGAGCAATAGGCCTGGCGTGCGGCGAGTGCCGACCGGGATCTGGCCGGTCATAGCCTGCGGCGGGTGCCAAGGGCGGGCTGGCCAGATCTTGCGGGGGTCCGGTACGGAAGTCTGAGGGCGGGCGCGGGTGAGTGTCCGGACGGGAGTGGCCGGTCACTCGTTCGCGATCGTCTATCTCTGAGAGAAGGCGTTCACGCCGGTGAGTTCCGCTGAGAGGTGCCACAGGCGGGCGGCCTCGTCGGGGTCCGTCGCGTGGGGGCGGACGCCCGGGCCCGGGGCGGTTCCGTCCGACCGGGGGGCGACGTCGCAGTCCTCCAGGTAGAGGCCGCCCAGGCCGTCGAGCCGAGGCGAGGTGGCCGCCCACACCTGGGTGGACGCCCCCTGCTCCGGGGTCTTGAAGCTGTCGGCGACCTGGTTGCCGTCCTCGTCGATCCAGCCGGCCGCCACCATCTCCGCCTTGGGCAGGTGCCGCTGGAGCGGGGTGAGGATGCCGCCCGGGTGCAGGGCGAAGGCGCGCACCCCGTACGGAGCCGCGAGCCTGTCCAGGTGGACGGCGAACAGCACGTTGGCGGTCTTGGCCTGCCCGTACGCCAGCCACTTCTCATAACCGGTGGTGAGATGCACGTCGTCCCAGCGGATGCCGGTCATGCGGTGGGCGTTCGACGACACGGACACCACCCGTCCGCCGCCGCGCCGGATCGCCGGCCAGAGCCGGTTGGCCAGCGCGTAGTGGCCCAGGTGGTTGGTGGCGAACTGCAGCTCCCAGCCGGGCCCGACCCGCGTCTCGGGGGCGGCCATCACCGCCGCGCTGTTGATCATGATGTGCACGTCCCGGCCGGAGCCGAGGAAGCGCTCGGCGAAGTCGCGTACGCTGCCGAGGTCGGCCAGGTCGAGCGCGTCCACCTCGACCCCGGCGACCCCGGCGACCGCCTCCGCGGCGTGCTCGGGCCGCCTGGCGGGCACCACGACCCGGGCGCCCGCCTCCGCGAGCGCCCGCGTGGTCTCCAGGCCGAGCCCCGAGTAGCCGCCCGTGACGATCGCCAGCTTCCCGGTCAGGTCGATGCCGCGCAGCACCTCGCGCGCGGTGCTGCGGGCGCCGAAGCCGGATCCGATGCTCTGTTGCGCTGTGGTCATGTCCGCGACGTTACGGAATGGAGCGCACTCCAGGTCAAGCCGGGGGCTCGTACGGCCAAGCCGTCCGAAGCCGCGCGCTGGGGGAGGGGAGTGGGTGTACGGGAGGTGCTGGGAAGCGACGAGCCCGCACGACCTGCGGCGGGTGCGCCGCGGCGGCGTCACCGGTGCTGCCCGGGCGACACGGGTGCCGCCTACGTGGCGGGGGAGACGCGCACATCACTGGTTCGCGAGCGCAACCAGCCGCGGAAGTCAGGCCGTTCTGGGCACCAGTGACTCAGGTCAGCCGGCCCACGTGCGCGAGCGCCTGCTTGAGCAGCACACCCTGGCCACCCGTCATCTCCTGCTGCACCATCGGCGAGGCCGCCTCCTCCGGCGTGAACCACACGAGGTCGAGCGCGTCCTGCCGGGGGCGGCAGTCGCCGCGGACCGGCACGATGTAGGCCAGCGAGACGGCGTGCTGGCGCGGGTCGTGGTAGGGCGTCACGCCGGGCGTCGGGAAGTATTCGGCGACCGTGAACGGCACCGGCGACACGGGCAGGCTGGGCAGGGCGACCGGGCCGAGGTCCTTCTCCAGGTGACGCAGGAGGGCGTCGCGGACACGCTCGTGGTAGAGCACCCGCCCGGAGACCAGGGCCCTGCTGACGGTCCCGTCCGCGGCGATGCGGAGCAGCAGCCCGACGCGGGTCACGGCGCCCGTGTCGTCCACCCGCACCGGCACCGCGTCGACGTACAGGATCGGCATGCGGCCGCGCACCGACTCGAGCTCCTCGGGAGCGAGCCAGCCGGGCGAGGTCTCGGTTATCTCGGTCACCAGCTGATCGTACTGTCCGCCGGATCGTCGCCGGTCAGCGGGCGGACCCGCCAGATGTCGGGCACGACGCCCGCCCGCGCGCCGATCGGCGCATACCCTGGGAATCATGGAGGCACTGGCCGAACGGCTGTCGCAGCTGGACACGCAGGTCGAAGGCGCGCTCCGGGTCGTCATGTTCTACGACACGCTGATGCGCCGCCGGGTGGACCTGCCCGCGCTGGCCCGGGCCTCGGCCGGCCTGGCCGGGTGCGTGGCGGGCATCCGGCTCCACGGCACGGGACGGGTCATCCGCGTCGCGGACGACGGCATGCCGGCGCGCGGCCCGGTCGCCCCGGCGTCCAGTTCGGCGCCGATCACCCTCGACGACGAGGAGATCGGCACGGTCTGGCTGGAGCGCCCCGGCCCGCCGAAGTCGCTCGACGAGGTGGTGCTGGACCGGCTGGCCATCGCCGCCGCGACGGTCGTCGAGAAGTACGGCCCGGCCCGCACCACCATGGCCGATCCCGCGCTCGTCGAGCTGGTGATCAGCTCCGACAGCGACGAGGCGGCCAGGGCGCGGGCGCTGCGCCTGCTGGGCTTCGCCGCCGACCTGCCCGTCCGCGCCGTCGCCGTGCGGTCGCGGCTTCCGCTCGACCAGGTCGGCGGCCTGATCTGCCCGGCCCGCCCGGTGAAGGCCGCGCCCCTCGCCGACGTGGGCGTCATCCTGGCCACCACCGTCGACCTGGCCCGCTTCCCGGCGGGCGTGCGGGCGGGCGTCGGCACGGCCGAAAGCCCCGACCGGTCCTGGGCGCACGCCCGCACCGCCCTGCGCTTCGCCACGCCGCGCCGGCCGGTCGTCCACCACGACGACCTGGGCGCGCTGGCGCTCCTGGCCGAGATCCCCGCGGACTCCCTGCGCGGCAACCCCGACGTGGCCGCGATCACCCTCCTGGCCGGCAGTCCCGAGGACCTGGAGACGCTCGACGCCTACTGCGCCACCGGCTCCCTGCGCCAGGCCGCCGACCTTCTCCACCTGCACCACAGCAGCGTCGCGCGCCGCCTCGAAGCGCTCGGCAGGACTCTGGGCATCGAGCTCGGCGACCCCGCCGGGCTGACCCGGGCCAGGCTCGCCCTCACCGCGTGGCGGCTGCTCGACGGCTGAGTAGCGGGCGGCGACGCGGGAAGGACCGTTCCGTCATGGTGAGAGACGGTGTCTGGTGGCACGTGTACCCGCTCGGCTTCACCGGCGCGGAGCCCGCGGCTCCGCCGCCCGGCACGCCGGTGCGCCATCGCCTGCGACGGCTGGAGGGGTGGCTCGACTACGCCGCCGAGCTGGGCTGCTCGGTCCTGCAGCTCGGGCCGATCTTCGCGTCCGAGACGCACGGGTACGACACGCTGGACCATTTCCGCGTGGACCCGAGGCTCGGCGACGAGGCGGACTTCGACCGGCTGGTGCGCGCGGCCCGCGAGCGCGGCCTGCTGATCGTCCTGGACGGGGTGTTCAACCACGTGGGCCGGGGCCATCCGAAGTTCGGCGACCCGCGCTTCGCGCACTGGTTCGTGCCCGAAGGCGGCGGTCACGCCACGTTCGAGGGCCATTCCGGGCTCGTCACCCTCAACCACGACCACCCCGAGGTCCTCGACCACGTGGTCCGCGTCATGGACCACTGGCTGAGCCGCGGGGCGTCCGGATGGCGGCTGGACGCCGCGTACGCGATGCCCGCCGCTTTCTGGCGCGAGGCGCTCGCCCGGGTGCGCCCGCGCCACCCCGCGGCCTGGTTCGCCGGCGAGGTGATCCACGGCGACTTCGCGGGCTACGTGGCGGAGAGCGGGCTGGACTCGGTCACCCAGTACGAGCTGTGGAAGGCGATCTGGAGCTCGCTGAACGACGGCAACTTCTACGAGCTGGCCTGGGCGGTGGACCGGCACGACGCCCTGCTGGAGTCGTTCGAGCCGCTCACGTTCGTCGGCAACCACGACGTGACCAGGCTGGCCACCCGCCTGGCCGACGAGCGCCACCTGGGCCACGCGCTCGCCGTGCTCTTCACCGTGGGCGGGGTCCCGAGCGTCTACTACGGCGACGAGCAGGGCTTCCGCGGGCTGAAGGAGGACCGGCCGGGCGGCGACGACGCCGTCAGGCCCGCCTTCCCCGCCGGTCCCGCGGAGCTCGATCCGGCGGGGTGGCCGGTCTACCGGCTGCACCAGCGGCTCATCGGGCTGCGACGCCGCCACCCGTGGCTGGCCCGGGCCCGCACGGCCGTGCCCCATCTGACCAACACGGCCGTGGCCCTGGAGAGCACGGGTGCAGGCAGGCTGCTCACCCTGCTGAACACCGGACCGGAGCCGTACCGGTTCCCCCTGGACACCTCAGGTCTCGCGGTCGCCGAGAGCTCGCACCCGGACGGCGCCGATCCCCTTCTCGTGTCCGCGCACGGCTGGACCGTCCTCACGGGCAGTGGCCGTACGTGTCCGCCCGGGCACCCTGGGTGGTCATCGGACATGCCTGACGGACCCTAGCCCCGCCGGAACGTTTCGGCGTAGCCGTGCAGCGCCTCGACCGCGGCCGCCACGCTCGCGCCCGGTGGCCGCACCACGAACGAGGTGACGCCGGCCTCCGCCAGGCGGCCCAGGTGGTCGCGGTGCTCCTCGGCGGAACCGCCGTCGATCATGTAGCGGTGCGCCGGCGTGCGCACCTGCACCTCGACGGCCCTGCCGGCCAGCTCACACACCTCCTCGACGTGCCGGGCGAGTTGCTCCACCGTGGTGATCGCCGCGGTGCGGGCGGTACGGGCGAGCTCCCCGTCCGTCATGAACGGGCTCCAGCCCTGGTTGCGAGCGGCCCGGCGGCGGGCCAGCGCGCTGTTGCCGCCGATCCAGATGGGCGGCCCGCCCGGCGTGAGCGGAGCCGGAAGGGCGGCCACGTCACGGCCTTCGAACAGCGGCCCCCTGTGGTCGAACGGCACGTTCCCCCACACGCCCCGCAGCACCTCGATCGACTCGTCGAAGCGGGCGTTGCGCCCGGCCATGTCCACGCCCATCGCCAGGAACTCCGAGCGCAGGTAACCGGCCCCGGCGACCACGGTCAGCCGCCCCTCGGACAGCAGGTCGACCGTGGTCAGGCTCTTGGCCAGCAGGAACGGGTTGTGGTACGGGAGCACGAGCAGATGGGTCATCAGCCGGATCCGCTCCGACACGGCGGCGCAGTAGCTCAGCGCGGCGATCGGGTCGAGGGCCTCGTGCCCGCCGGCGTCGAGCCACTTCTTCGACGGCGCCGGGTGCTCGGTGAACCCGACGGCGGCGAAACCCGCCTCCTCCGCCGCCCGCACGACGCGGCGCATCCCGCCGGGGCGGACGAGGGCGGGGTCGTAGCCGGGCGCGCTGATCGGGTACTCGACGGTGAACTTCACGGGGGCTCCTACGGGCTCCTCGTGGGGAGCTTGGCGCTCTGGTCAATCATTACATTGATACACCAAACAGTGGCGACATGTCGCGCTCCGGGATGGCGACCCTGTCGTGATCTACTTTGTAAAGGCGCTGGGCCGGAAGCAACCCCGATATCACAAACGTCAGAACAACACCATCCGCGACCAGTGCGCGAAGTTATTGAGAATTCTAGGTTTCCGCGACTTAGGGCATCAATTGCCGCACAGAACGTCATTGGGCCTCCCTGGTGCCGATGATTCTTCTTACGATCACATCGGCCAACACGATCTATGAAGGGATCGCGCATGACGATCGAGATCAGGAAGGTCGAAGAAGTCGAGACCACAGGTAACAGCAACAGCTGCTGAACTGTCGCGGGGCCCTCTTTGCGAGGGCCCCGCCTTCGTGCTTACGGGAGTCTTCTTCATGCCCAGGATTCAGGTGAATCCGGCTTTTCCCCTTTTCATTGATGATTTGCGTGAGCGGGTGCGGCTGGGGGATTTCCCGCCGACGGGCCTGGTCCTCGACCCGGCGGCGGCGCCGTTGCGCCGGCTGATCCGGCTGTGCGCCCGTGAGCCGGTGGAGCGGGCCGATCTGTACGCGCTGCTCGGCGAGGTGCCTCCGGCCGAGATCGACGCGGCCGTGGCGCGGCTGCTGGAGGCGCGCATCCTGGTCACCGCCGACGATCTCGACGCGCTGGCGGCCGATGCGGGGCTCTCCCGGTTCGCGCTCTTCCTGTCGATGTTCCGGCCGGCCGCCGAGGTGACGGCCGTGCTCGGCGAGCTGCGGCGTACGCATGTGGCGGTGCTCGGCGCGGGGGCGATCGGGGGCGCCGTCGCGCTGCAGCTGGCGACCAGCGGGGTGGGGCGGTTGACGCTGGTCGACGACGACCGGGTGGAGGCGAGCAATCTGCATCGCCAGTACCTGTACACGGCCGGGGACGTGGGTGAGCTCAAGACGGTGGCGGCGGCGCGGCGGTTGCGGGCGCACCGTCCCGGTGTGCGGGTGGACACCGTCGAGCGGCGCATCGGCGGGCCGCGGGACGTGGTGGTGGCCGCCGATCTGGTGGTCAGCACGGTGGACACGCCGCAGCCGCACATCGCGCGCTGGGTGAACCGGGCGTGTGTGGAGGCGGGGGTGCCGTTCGTGACGGGCGGGTTCAACCAGCACGTGGGGCTGGTGGGGCCGCTCGTCGTGCCCGGCAAGACGGGTTGCCTGTCGTGTCAGGAGCGTTCGCTGGCCGCCCGTTACGGCCGGACGGAGTTGCCCACCGGGGACAACCCGGGGCGGGTGATCCCGTCGTTCGGGCCGTTGTGCCAGATCGTGGCCGGGATGCTGGCCTCGGAGGTGCTCCGCTATCTGACGGGTGCGGGCACGCCGGCGGTGGAGGGCCGGAGCGTGTGGCTCGATCTGCTGACGTTGACGACCACGACGAGGGAGTTCCACCGGTATGACCGGTGCGGGGTCTGCGGGTGAACACCGATCTGTCGTTCCTGACGGTGGTGGCTGACGGGCCGGACGACTACGTGATCGGCAACGGGGAGACGTTCGTGCACGTGCCGGCGGTGGCGGCGGCGGTGGTGTCGGCGCTCGACGGCACGCGGACGGTGGCGCAGGCGCGCGAGCGGGTGCGGGCCGAGCGGGGGGTGGACGTGGACGTGGCCGCCTTCGTCGGCGGCTTGGCGGACGCGGGGTTGATGAGACGGCCGGAGCGGCGGCCGAACGTGTGGGACCGGATCCGGCCGCGGCAGGTGGCCTGGTTCTTCTCCCGTCCGGCCGACGTCGTGCTGGTGCTGCTCACGGGGTGTGCGGTGGCCGCCGCGGTGGCCGAGCCGAGGGTGCGGCCGGGGGTGTCGTCGCTGGTGTGGCCGGGCAGTCTGTCGTTCACGCTGGCGTTCGCGGCGGGGTCGTGGGCGCTGGTGCTGCTGCACGAGCTGGGGCATGTGGCCGCCGCGCGGTCGCTGGGCGTGCGGGCGGAGTTGTCGCTGGGTACGCGGTTGCAGTTCCTGGTGGTGCAGACGCGGATCACCGGGGTGTGGGGGGTGCCGCGGCGGGCGCGCTATCGCGCTCATCTGGCGGGGATGCGGGTGGACTGGGTGCTGATCTGCGGGTCGGCGTGCGTGCTGTACGTGACCGAGTCGGCGCCGGCGCGGCTGGTGATGGTGATCTGTCTGGCGCAGGTGGTCTGGCAGTTCCTGTTCTTCATGCGTACGGATGTGTACTACGTCTTCGCGAACGCGACGGGGAACAAGAATTTGATGGCGGACGCGCAGGCGTATCTGCGTGGGCGGGGTGGTGGGGCGCGGCGGAGTGTGCGGGTGTACGCGTGGTTCGTGGTTGTGGGGCGGGTGCTGGGGTTGGCGTTTTTCGCCCTTTATACGGTGCCGATCACGGTGGCGGTGGTTCGCCGGGCGATGGGGGAGTTGGCTTCGGGGGCATTGTGGGAACCGGTGGCCGCGCTGGTGGTGATCGCTGCGGGTTGGGTGCTTTATCTGGTGATTCTGGTCCGCCGTTTCTTGGGGTGGATGCGAAATTCGTCCTGACAGACTGTGAAAAGCACAGTTTTCAACTATGTCAGGAAAAAAATCAGGACGCTCGCTGTCGGCCGGCGCCCCGCGTGCGGCCGGCCGGCCCCCGCCCCGCGGATCCCTCGCGCGCCGGGGGGCGGGCCACGAAGATGATCGTTGTTTGATCCTTATTGATGGGACTAAAGACCCTTAAGTGGGCATGGTGCAGTCCAGAAGACTGGGGTGGCCCTAGCGTCCGACCGGAGGTGGTCCCCGCCATGCCTGCCGCACCGTCCCCCGCCGCGGTCACGTCCACGGCGAGCCGTGTGACCGCGCTGATCCTGGCCACGATCGCGTTCGCGGTGAACTTCTGGGCCTGGGCCCTGCTGAGCCCGCTCGGCCCCGTCTACCAGCGGTCCCTGGGGCTGAGCGCCACCGCGGTGTCGGTGCTGGTGGCCGTCCCGGTGATCGTCGGGTCGCTGGGCCGCATCGTGCTCGGCGCGCTGACCGACCGTTACGGCGGCCGGCTGGTGTTCGGCGTGACGACGCTGATCGGCGTGATCCCCGTCGTCTTCCTCGCCTTCGTGGAGACGTACTCGCTGCTGCTGGTCGGCGGGTTGCTGCTGGGCCTGACCGGTGCGACGTTCGCGATCGGCGTCCCGTTCGTCAACGCCTGGTTCCCGCCGGAGCGGCGTGGCCTGGCGCTGGGCGTCTTCGGCATGGGCAACATCGGCACCGCCATCTCCGGGTTCGCCACCCCGTGGCTGGCCGACGAGTTCGGCCGGCGCGCCCCCTTCTACGTGGTCGCGGCGGCGCTCGCGGTGACGGGCGTGGTCTTCCTGCTGGTGGGGCGGGACGCCCCCGGCGTGAAGCCGGCCGCGGAGCCGTTCCTCAAGAGGTTCACCGCCGCCGCCCGGATGCGGGTCACGGTGGAGCTGGCGGGGATGTACGCGCTCACCTTCGGTGGTTTCGTCGCGTTCGGTGTCTACCTGCCGCTGTATCTGCAGAGCGTGTACGGGCTGACGGTGGCGGACGCGGCGGCCCGCGCGGCGGGGTTCGTGGTGCTGGCCACGCTCGCCCGCCCGGTGGGCGGCTGGCTGTCGGACCGGGTCGGCGGCGAGTCCGTGCTGGCGTACGTGCTGGCGGTGGTGTTCGCGTGCGCGATCGTGGTCTCGTTCGCGCCCGGGATGCCGGTGGCCACGGTCGGGTTCCTGGCGATGGCGGCGGCGCTCGGGCTGGGCAACGGCGCGGTGTTCGCCATCCTGGGCCGGGCCGTCCCGGTCGCGATGGTCGGCAGCGCCACCGGTGTGGTGGGCGCGGCCGGCGGCCTCGGCGGGTTCCTGCCGCCGATCGTGATGGGGCTGATCTTTCAGGCGACGGGCTCGTACTCGATCGGGTTGATGCTGCTGGCCGCCATGGCTTTCGGCGCCTTCGTCTACTGCTGGTTCATTCTGCGCCCTCGCGCGCACCCCTAACAGAAAGAGAGCCACATGTCGGGCATGGACGGGCCTCTCACCGATGCCCTGCTCCGGCTGGGACGTTATCTGCACCCCGGCACGATGTCCCCTGACCTGCGAACACTGCACCAGATCGGCGGCCGTCAGGCCGACGCGTTCTACCGTGACCGGTGGAGTCACGACAAGGTCGTGCGGTCGACGCACGGCGTGAACTGCACCGGTTCCTGCTCGTGGAAGGTGTACGTCAAGGACGGCGTGATCACCTGGGAGGCGCAGCAGACCGACTACCCGAGCGTGGGCGGGGACCGGCCGGAGTACGAGCCGCGCGGCTGCCCGCGCGGGGCCGCCTTCTCCTGGTACACCTACTCGCCGACCCGGGTGCGTTTCCCGTACGCGCGCGGCGTGCTGGTGTCGATGTACCGGGAGGCGAAGGCGCGGCTGGGCGACCCGGTCGCGGCCTGGGCGGAGATCACCACCGATCCGGGCAAGCGCCGCCGCTACCAGTCGGCGCGCGGCAAGGGCGGGCTGGTGCGGGTCTCCTGGGACGAGGCGACCGAGATGATCGCGGCCGCGCACGTGCACACGATCAAGACGTACGGGCCGGACCGGGTGGCCGGGTTCTCTCCGATCCCGGCCATGTCGATGGCCTCGCACGCGGTCGGTTCCCGGTTCGTCTCGCTGATCGGCGGGGCGATGCTGTCGTTCTACGACTGGTACGCCGACCTGCCGGTGGCCTCGCCGCAGGTGTTCGGCGACCAGACGGACGTGCCGGAGTCGGCCGACTGGTGGGACGCGTCGTACCTGATGCTGTGGGGCTCGAACGTGCCCGTCACCCGCACCCCGGACGCGCACTACATGACCGAGGCGCGCTACCGCGGGCAGAAGGTCGTGGTGATGTCGCCGGACTACAGCGACGCCGCGAAGTTCGCCGACGAGTGGCTGGCCCCGCATCCGGGCACCGACGGGGCGCTGGCGATGGCGATGGGGCACGTGATCCTCAAGGAGTTCTTCGTCGACTCCGCCACCCCGTACTTCGCCGACTACGTGCGCCGCTACACCGATCTGCCGTTCCTGGTGCGGCTGCGCGAGCGCGAGCCCGGCCAGTACGTGCCGGACAAGTTCCTCACGGCCGCCGATCTCGGGCAGGAAGGTAAGGAGGCGGCGTTCAGCACGGCGGTCTGGGACGCGGACGCGGGTGAGGTCGCCGTCCCGAACGGCTCCCTCGGGTTCCGCTTCTCCGAGCAGGGCCAGGGCCGGTGGAACCTGGACCTGGGCGAGGTGTCGCCGGCGCTGACCATGCTCGACACGGGCGAGTCGGTCCCGGTGGGCCTGCCCCGTTTCGACGGGGCCGAGAGCGGCGTGCTGGAGCGCGGCGTGCCGGTGCGGCGCGTCGGCGACCACCTGGTGACGACGGTGTTCGACCTGCTGCTGGCCCAGTACGGGGTGCGCCGCGGCGGGCTGCCGGGCCGCTGGCCGCAGGGGTACGACGACGCGGGCGAGCCGTACACGCCGGCCTGGCAGGAGGCGATCACGTCGGTGCCGGCGGCGAAGGCGACGCGGATCGCCCGCGAGTTCGCCCGCAACGCCGACGAGTCCGGCGGCCGGTCGATGATCATCATGGGGGCCGGGGCGAACCACTGGTTCCATTCCGACACGATCTACCGGGCGTTCCTGGCGCTGGTGACGCTCACCGGCTGCCAGGGCGTCAACGGCGGCGGCTGGGCCCACTACGTCGGCCAGGAGAAGTGCCGGCCGGTCACCGGGTGGGCGCATCTGGCCTCGGGCGGCGACTGGTCGAGGCCGCCGCGCCAGATGATCGGCACCGCGTACTGGTATCTGCACACCGACCAGTGGCGTTACGACACCTACAAGGCGGACGTGGTGTCCTCGCCGCTGGGCGACGGCGTGTTCGCCGGCAAGACCACGGCCGACCTGCTGTCGCAGTCGGCGCGGCTGGGCTGGATGCCGTCGTACCCCACGTTCGGCCGCAACCCGCTCGACCTGGCGGACGAGGCGCGGGCCGCCGGGCAGGAGCCCGGCCCGTACATCGCGGAGAAGGTGGCCTCCGGTGAGCTGGGGTTCGCCTGCGAGGACCCGGACGCGCCGGAGAACTGGCCGCGGGTGCTGACCGTGTGGCGGGCCAACCTGCTGGGCTCCTCGGCGAAGGGCGACGAGTACTTCCTGCGCCACCTGCTCGGCACCGACGCCTCGCTGCGCGCGCGGGAGGCGGGGCCCGGCCAGCGGCCCGAGGGCGTCGCCTGGCGGGAGGAGGCGCCGCGGGGCAAGCTCGACCTGCTGCTGTCGCTCGACTTCCGGATGACCTCGACCACGCTGTTCTCCGACATCGTGCTGCCGGCCGCGACCTGGTACGAGAAGCACGACCTGTCCTCGACGGACATGCATCCGTTCGTGCACTCGTTCAACCCGGCGATCGACCCGCCGTGGCAGACCCGCAGCGACTTCACCGCCTTCCACACCATCGCCCGCGCCTTCAGCACGCTGGCCGCCGAGCACCTGGGCACGCGGACCGACCTGGTGGCGATGCCGCTGATCCACGACACCCCCGACGAGCTGGCCACCCCGCACGGGCGGGTGCGCGACTGGCGGCGGACCGGCGATACGCCGACGCCGGGCCTGGACTTCCCGAAGATCGTCGAAGTGGAGCGGGACTACGCGGCCATCGCCGCGAAGATGGCCTCCCTCGGCCCGCTCGCCGAGCGGCTGGGCGCCACCACCAAGGGCATCACCTACGACCTGAGCGGCGAGATCGACCGGCTGCGGCGGGTCAACGGGTCCACCGCGGACGGCCGGCCGTCGCTGGCGCGGGACGTGGACCTGTGCGAGGCCATCCTGGCCTTGTCGGGCACCACCAACGGGCGGCTGGCCGCGCAGGGGTTCGCCACGCTGTCGCGGCGCACAGGCACCTCCTTCGACGGGCTGGCCGAGGAGCACCGGCACATCACGTTCGCCGACACGCAGGCGCGTCCCGTCCCGGTGATCACCTCGCCGGAGTGGTCGGGCAGCGAGAGCGGCGGCCGCCGCTACTCGGCGTTCACGATCAACGTCGAGCATCGCAAGCCCTGGCACACCCTCACCGGGCGGCAGCACTTCTACCTGGACCACGACTGGATGCAGGAGGCGGGTGAGGCGCTGCCGGTCTACCGGCCGCCGCTGAACATGACGGCCATGTTCGGCGAGCCCGGGATCGGCGACTCGACGGCGGAGGGGATCACGGTGCGGTATCTGACGCCGCACTCCAAGTGGTCCATCCACTCCGAGTATCAGGACAACCTGCTCATGCTGACGCTGTCGCGCGGCGGGCCGAACATCTGGATGAGCCCCGCCGACGCGGCCAAGGCCGGCATCGCGGACAACGACTGGATCGAGGCGGTCAACCGCAACGGCGTGGTCGTGGCGCGCGCCGTCGTCTCCCACCGGATGCCCGAGGGGACCGTGTACATGTACCACGCGCAGGAGCGGGTGGTGGACGTGCCCAAGAGTGAGACGTCCGGCCGGCGCGGCGGCATCCACAACTCGCTCACCCGGCTGCTGGTCAAACCCACCCACCTCATCGGCGGCTACGCCCAGCTGTCGTTCGCGTTCAACTACCTCGGCCCCACCGGCAACCAGCGCGACGAGGTGACCGTGATCCGGCGGCGCTCCCAGGAGGTGGACTACTGATGAAGGTCATGGGCCAGCTGGCCATGGTGATGAACCTGGACAAGTGCATCGGCTGCCATACCTGTTCGGTCACGTGCAAGCAGGCGTGGACGAACCGGGCCGGCACCGAGTACGTCTGGTTCAACAACGTCGAGACCCGGCCGGGACAGGGCTACCCCCGCACCTACCAGGACCAGAAGAAATGGCAGGGCGGGTGGGAGCTGAACTCGCGCGGCCGGCTCAAGCTGAAGGCCGGCGGGCGGCTGCGCAAGCTGCTGACGATCTTCGCGAACCCGCTGATGCCGTCCATCCAGGACTACTACGAGCCCTGGACGTACGACTACGACCGGCTGTTCTCCGCCCCCGCGACGGAGGACACCCCGGTCGCCCGCCCCAAGTCGCTCATCTCCGGCGAGCCCACCAAGATCACGTGGTCCGCGAACTGGGACGACGACCTGGGCGGCGGCCCCGAGCTGACCAAGGCCGACCCGGTGCTGCGCAAGGTGTCGGACCAGGTCAAGCTGGAGTTCGAGCGGGCGTTCATGTTCTACCTGCCGCGCATCTGCGAGCACTGCCTGAACCCCTCCTGCGTGGCCTCGTGCCCGTCGGGCGCGATGTACAAGCGCTCCGAGGACGGGATCGTCCTGGTCGACCAGGACCGCTGCCGCGGCTGGCGGATGTGCGTGACCGGCTGCCCGTACAAGAAGGTGTACTTCAACCACCGCACCGGCAAGGCGGAGAAGTGCACGTTCTGCTTCCCCCGGGTCGAGGTCGGCATCCCGACCGTCTGCTCCGAGACGTGCGTGGGGCGGCTGCGTTACATCGGGCTCATCCTGTACGACGCCGACCGGGTCGCAGAGGCGGCTCGGACGCCGGACGAGAAGGACCTGTACGAGGCGCAGAAGAGCGTGCTGCTCGACCCGAACGACCCGGAGGTGATCGCCGGCGCCCGCGTCTCGGGCATCCCGGAGGACTGGCTGGAGGCGGCCCGGCGCTCGCCCATCCACCAGCTCATCTTCGAGTACGGGGTCGCGCTGCCGCTGCATCCCGAGTACCGCACGATGCCGATGGTCTGGTACATCCCGCCGCTGTCGCCGGTCGTCGACGTGCTGTCCGAGACGGGGCACGACGGCGAGGAGGCCGGCAACCTGTTCGGCGCGATCGAGTCGCTGCGCATCCCCATCGGCTACCTGGCCGAGCTGTTCACCGCGGGCGACCCCGCGCCGGTCAGGCTGGTGCTGCGCCGCCTGGCGGCGATGCGCTCGTACATGCGCCGGCTCAACCTCGGCCAGGAGCCCGACGAGAGCATCGCCGAGGCGGTCGGCATGACCGGCGCCCAGATCGAGTCCATGCACCGGCTGCTGGCCCTGGCCCCCTACGGCGAGCGGTACGTCATCCCCAAGGCGCACGCCGAGCAGGCCGCCGACCTGGAGGAGCTCGCCACCGGGTGCAGCCTCGACTACGAGGGCGGCCCCGGCATGGGCGGGCCGTTCGGCGAGGCGTCCGGCACGCCCGCGCCGATCGCGGTCGAGAACTTCCACGCGCTGCGCGAGCGGCAGAGCGGGGACGAGCTGGAGCGGAGCGAGGACCTGCGCGGCCGGGTCAACCTCTTGAACTGGGACGGCAAGGGCACCCCCGAGGGCCTGTTCCCCCGGCGCGACAAGGAGGGCCAGTGATGGACCGCGCCGTCCACCTCACCGCGTCGGTGCTGCTCAGCTACCCCGACGAGCGGCTGGCCGAGGCGCTGCCGCTGCTGACGGAAACGGTCGGGACGCTGCCCGCGGGCGAGCCGGCGCGGCGGCTGCGCGCCTTCCTCGACCACGCCGCCGCCACACCGCCGCAGGACCTGGCCGAGCACTACGTGGCCACCTTCGACCTGAAGCGCCGCTGCTGCCCGTATCTGACCTACTACACCTACGGCGACACCAGGAAGCGCGGGATGGCGCTGCTGCGGTTCAAGCACGCCTTCCGCGAGGCCGGGTTCGAGCCCGCCGAGGGGGAGCTGCCCGACCATCTGGCGGTGGTGTGCGAGCTGTCCGCGCGCGGCGGCACCGCCCAGGCCTCCCGGCTGCTGCGCGAGCACCGGCCGGGCCTGGACCTGCTGCTGCGGGCGCTGGAGTCGGAGCGTTCCCCGTACGCGCACGTGGTCGCCGCGGTGCTGGCCACGCTGCCGCCCGCCACCGCCCGCGAGCGCGCCGCCGCCGCCAAGCTGGCCGCCGAGGGGCCGCCGGCCGAGGAGGTCGGCCTGCCGCCTTACCCGGTGAACGGCTCCGGCCCCGAGGCGGGGCCGACACCGTCGTTCCCCACCGATGGAGGATTCCGATGAACGCGCTCGACCTGCTGCTGTGGGTCGTGGCCCCGTACGTGGCGCTGACCGTCTTCGTGCTCGGCCACGTCTGGCGCTACCGCTACGACAAGTTCGGCTGGACCACGCGCTCCTCACAGCTGTACGAGTCGCGGCTGCTGCGCATCGGCAGCCCGATGTTCCACTTCGGCATCCTGGTCGTCATCCTCGGGCACGTGGGCGGGCTGGTGATCCCCAAGTCGTGGACCGAGGCGGTGGGCGTCACCGAGAGCATGTACCACGTGGTCGCGGTCGTGCTCGGCACCATCGCGGGCGTGTGCACGCTCGCCGGCCTGGCCATCCTCATCTACCGGCGGCGCACCGTCGGGCCCGTGTTCACCGCGACGACCCGCAACGACAAGCTCATGTACGCCGTCCTGGCCCTGGTGATCGTGCTCGGGCTGGCCGCCACCGTGGCCGCGAACGTGCTGGGCGGCGGCTACGACTACCGGGTCACGGTCTCGCCGTGGTTCCGGTCGGTCTTCGCCCTCCAGCCGCGGGCGGAGCTGATGGCCGGGGCGCCGCCGCTGTTCCAGCTGCACGCCTTCAGCGCGCTGGTGCTCTTCGCCATCTGGCCGTTCACCCGGCTGGTGCACATGCTCACCGCGCCCATCGGCTACCTGACCCGCCCGTACATCGTCTACCGCAGCCGCGAGCCGGTCACCCGCACCCCCGGCTGGACGCCCACCACCAGAAGGTGAACGCAGCACAAATTCGGGACTAAAGGCCATCCGATCGGGGTCCTCCTCCCCGGGCACCGCCGCCCCCGATCGGAAAAACTGGAGGTGAGAACGGCAGAACGGGTGAAGGAGGCGTCGTGATGGCTCGGCAGATCGTGGTGGGCATCGACGGATCGGCACCGGCGACCGCGGCGGTGGAATGGGCCGCCGCCGACGCCCGGCGCAGAGGGCTGGACCTGCGCATCGTCCACATCTGCGAGCAGTGGCGGCACGGCCATGGCGAGTCCGAATACTGCGCGGGCACCCTGGAGGCCGCCGCGGACCGGGCCCGCGCCCTCGCGGGCGGCGTCGAGGTGACGACCGAGCTGCTCACCGGGGAGGTCGCCCCGGCGCTCATCGCCGAGTCGGCCTCCGCCGACAGCGTCGTCATCGGCAGCCGGGGGCTCGGCGGGTTCCAGGGCCTGGTCATGGGCTCGGTCAGCATCGCCGTCGCCGGTCACGCCGCCGGGCCCGTGGTCGTCGTCCGCGGCACCTCCCCGATCACGCACGGGCGGATCGTCGTCGGCTACGACGGCTCCGAGCACGCGGAGGCCGCCATGGAGTACGCCATCGAGCAGGCCCGCCGCCGCGACGCCGAACTGTACGTCGCCTACGGCTGGACCATGCCGGCGTACTCCCCGTACGCGGTCGCCTACAACTCGCTCATCGAGGACGTCATGCAGGAGGAGGCCCGCGCGGCGCGTGAGCGCGTCGTTCCGTGGCGGGAGAAGAACCTCGACGTGCGGATCACCGACGGGCACGCCTGCGAGCACCCCGTCTCGCTGCTGATCGAGGCCTCCAAGCAGGCGGACCTGGTCGTCGTCGGCTCGCGCGGGCGCGGCGGGCTGGCCGCGGCCGTCCTCGGCTCCGTCAGCCACGGCGTGCTGCACCACGTCATCTGCCCTGTCGCCGTCGTCCGTCCCCGAACGGAGGAGACATCATGACCGCTCCGACCGCCATCCGTGCCACCACAACCGCCCCGCGTGCCGTGCCGAAGGAAGGCGCGCGTCCCGCCGGCGAGCCTGCCGCGCAGGCGAGGCCGGTCGCGGAGCTGACCGCCGAACAGGTGATGAGCCGCGTGCTGGTCGCCGTCGAGCCGGGGGAGTCGCCTCTCATGGCGTGGGAGCTGATGCGCCGCGCCGGCGTCCGCCACCTGCCGGTCGTCGAGGGGCGGCACGTGCTCGGCGTGCTGACCCGCGAGGAACTCGCGGCGACCTGGTCCTGCGGGCCTCAGGAGCAGTCCGGCCGCCAGGTCGGCTCGCTGCTGACCGGCCGCCGCCGGCCGCGGGTCGAACCCGGGGATCCGTTGCACCGGGTCGCCGCCGTCATGCTGGACGCCGGGTGCGACGCGGTGCCCGTGGTCCACGCCGGCGGGATCGTCGGGCTGATCACCGCCGGTGACGTGCTCGCCGCCGTCGCCGGGCGCGTCAAGCCGTCCGGCGAGCCGGGCGAGCTCGTCACCGGCATGTTCCACCTCGAACCCATCCTTCCCTGATCAGGAGGCGCGGCATGCGCGCGCTCGTCGTCTACGAGTCGATGTACGGAAACACCCGGCGGATCGCCGAGGCCGTCGCGGAAGGACTGGCCGGGCGGATGCGGGCCGACGTGGTCGAGGTCGGCTCCGCGCCCGCCGCCGTCGGCGAGGACGTGACCCTCCTCGTGGTCGGCGGGCCCACGCACGCCTTCGCCATGACCCGCGCCACCACCCGCCAGTCCGCCGCCCAGGACGCCCCGGACGGGCTGGTGTCCCGGGGCGACGGCATCCGCGAATGGCTGTCCGGCCTGCGTACCGGCTCCGCCCGGCTGGCCGCGGCCGCCTTCGACACCCGCGTCGCCAAGCCCCGCCTGCCGGGGTCGGCCGCCCGCGGCGCCGCCAGACGGCTGCGCCGCCTCGGCGTCAGGAGCGCCGCGCCCGCCCACAGCTTCTACGTCATCGGGACGAAGGGGCCTCTCGTGGACGGCGAGCTGGACCGGGCCCGCGAGTGGGGCGAAACCCTCGCGGCCTCCTTCCCCGTCCCGGCCTCCTGAGGGCCCGGGGGCATCCTGCCCGTGTACGCGACAGGCGGTTGGATAGGTTGGGGCCGTGTCGCAGATCGATCACTCCGTCTCCACGTGGCAGCAGCCCTGCCCCGGCCCGGCGTCCCCCGAACGAGCCGCCCTGGTCGGCGAGATCGCCCGGCGGGTGCTGGCCCTGGGCGACGGCCGTCTCCTGGTGGGGATCGACGGCCTGACCGCCTCGGGCAAGACCAGTTTCGGCCACGAGCTGGCCGCCTCCGTCGCCGCCGCCGGACGCCCGGCGCTGCGCGCCACGCTGGACGACTTCAAGCAGCCGTGGAAGGACCGCCACCTCTACGACAGGGAGTCCGGCGAGGGTTACTACCGCAACGCCTACGACTACGAGTCCGCCAGACGCCTGCTGCTGGACCCGTGCCGCTCCCCGCGGGCCGGCGCCTGCGCCCTGTGCTCGATCGACCCCCTCACCCAGGTGGACCACTCGGCGGTCGTCACGCCGCTCTCCCCGGACAGCGTGCTCATCGTGGACGGCGTGTTCGCCTTCCGCCCGGAGATCGACGCGTACTGGGACTACCGCGTCTGGATGCACATCGACGAGGAGCTGTCGGTCGCCCGCGGCGCCGCCCGCGACCAGGACTGGGCAGGCTCCGGCGCCGAGGCGATCCACCGTGACCGTTACCTGGTCGCCCAGCGCGTCTACCAGCGCGAGGCCGACCCGATCGCCCGCGCCGACGTCGTGATCGACAACACCGACTTCGCTCACCCGCTGACCAAAGACCCATGAAGTCGGGAGGAACGGCCCTGCCGGCACCACCGCGGGGTCGCCGACCATGGAGGCATGGAACAGATCGTGGTGGGCGTTGACGGCAGGGGCGGCGGCGACGCGGCCCTGATGTGGGCCGCGGGCGAGGCCCGGCGAGCGGGGGCGCGGCTGGTCGTCGTGCACGCCTGGGAGCCACGAGCCCGCGCGTTCGCCCCGTACGCGCGCCCCACGGGCGGGCACGGCACCGGCGAACACGCGGAAGCGGTCCTGGAGCGGGCCGTCCTGCGGGCGCGTGCCGCCTATCCGGACGTGGCCGTGACCGGGCGGACCATCAGGGGCCGCCCGGAGGTGGTCCTGTGGCACGAGGCCCGGGCGGCGGCCCTCCTGGTGCTCGGCTCGGCCGCGCACCACGCGGGCGACGGCCGGCTGGGCGCGGTACTGCTCGCCTGCCTACGCTGGCCGCCCTGCCCCGTGGCCGTCATCGGCACCCCGCAACCGACGACCCCACAGCCCACCGCGCGTCAGCCGGTGGCGGCGGGCGCGGCGGCCCCCTGCTGAACCTGGCACGACAGCGCCCGCTCGCACGGGCGTACGCGCAGGACGAACCGGTCAACCTCCGATGGGTGCCGGCGGTCGCGGGCCGCTCACGCTGCTCGTCGTCGGCCTCGTACGTTCCCCGCACTGGGTGAAACGTTTGCCCGGTTGAAGGTCGAAGGTCCTGGCGGCGGGGTGACGTGCGGCCCTGCCCGGGTAGCTGCCGTCGGGTGAGCATGGAAGCGGACACCCCGGCGGGAAGCGGGCGGGAGGAGGCACGGGTGCTCACCCGCGCTCCCGTACTCGAGGAGGCTGGACATGGGCAGACACGTCGTCGCGGGCGTGGACGGATCCGACAGCGCTGCCCTGGCGCTGGACTGGGCGGCGGCGGACGCCGGGCGGCGCGGGCTGGCGCTGCGCGTGGTGTACGTGCGCGAGCCGTGGGCCGGCGAGTGGGTCACGTCCGAGGGGTACGATTCGCTGACCGTGCAGGTCGAGCGGCTGCTGGAACGCTCGGCGCCCGAGGGAGGCGGAGGCCGCCTCAGCACGCCGGGGCATGGCCAGGGCGGCCAGCGCGCCGGC